>JAKVBG010000069.1 GCA_022447605.1 Mariniblastus sp. | reverse complement strand
CCGAGGCGCTGGAGACGTACCGCCGCACGCTCGGTGATGAACATACGGATACCCTGATGTCGATCAACAACATGGGTGTCCTGCTTTGGGGCCAGGGGAAGTCCAACGAAGCGCTGCCGTACTTTACCGAGGCGCTGGAGACGTACCGTCGCACGCTCGGTGATGAACATCCGGATACCCTGAGGTCGATCAACAATATGGGTGCCCTGCTTGAGAGCCAGGGGAAGTACGACGAAGCGCTGCCGTACTTTACCGAGGCGCTGGAGACGTACCGCCGCACGCTCGGTGATGAACATCCGGATACCCTGAGGTCGATCAACAATATGGGGTTCCTGCTTGAGCGCCAGGGGAAGTACGACGAAGCGCTGCCGCACTTTACCGAGGCGCTGGAAGTCAGTCGTCGCGCGCTCGGTGATGAACACCCAAATACCCTGACATCGATCAGCAACATGGGCAACCTGCTTAATAGCCAGGGGAAGTACGACGAAGCGCTGCCGCACTTTACCGAGGCGCTGGAGGCGTACCGCCGCACGCTCGGTGATGAACACCCAAAAACCCTGATATCGATCGACAATATGGGCAACCTGTTTAATAGCCAGGGGAAGTACGACGAAGCGCTGCCGTACTTTACCGAAGCGCTGCAGACGCGCCGCCGCACGCTCGGTGATGAACATCCAAATACCCTGACATCGATCAACAATATGGGATTCTTGCTTGCGGACCAGGGGAAGTACGACGAGGCGCTGCCGTACTTTACCGAGTCGATGGAGACGTACCGTCGCACGCTCGGTGATGAACACCTAGATACCCTGACGTCGATCAACAATATGGGTGCCCTGCTTAAGAGCCAGGGGAAATACGATGAGGCGCTCCCATACATGCAGGAATCGATCCAGTTGATCCTGCAGAATTCCCAGGATCCGAAGGCGTTGCACGACGCGGCATGGAACCTGGCGGATGCCGGTTTGCCGCCCGCCTGCTTTGAACAGGTGGCCGATGATTGCCTGGCGGCGTCACAGCGCAGCTGTGAGTTGACCAATTATCAGGTCCCGATGTTACTCGACACCCTGGCCCGGGTCCATTTCGAGCGAGGTGAATTGGACGAGGCGATCAAATGGCAGGAAACGGCGGTCGAACTCGCTGACGGGAAACAGGGGAAGGGCGTCACTCCCGAAGCGCTCGATCGGTACCGCGCTGCCAGGAAGGCGGCCGAAAATCAGGACGATGAGAAACCGGATAAAAAAGAGGACGACAAACCAGAGTAAAATGAAACAGAGGCTGCAGGAGAACCTGTTCGATTCGCCTGAAACGTGCCCGGACCCGATGTTGGCCTGCCAGGCCAGGAAAGAGCCGAGAGTACCGAGATGAGTGAAACGATTCGATTGAAAGTGGTGCAGGGGACGGACAAGGACCGAACCTTTGAGATTCCACCCGGGGGCTCCCTGTTGGTCGGTCGCGGCGATGCGAGCGACACCCAGATCAAGGATCCGGCCATGTCGCGGGCCCATTTCAGGATCAATCACCAGGATGGCGAGATCTTGATCCAGGATCAGAACTCGGCCTCCGGCACGATCCTCAACGGGTCACCGGTCACCACGGCCCGGGTCAAGGTGGGCGACACGATCCGCGCCGGGGATACGTTCCTGGCGATTCACGGGTTGGCCGCTGCTGCGCCAGCGGGCCGGCGGAACATTGCCAATCTGATCGGCACCGAGTTTGGCGGGTTCCAGGTCGATTCGCTGTTGGCCAAGGGATCCGAGAGTATCGTGTTCCAGGCGCACGAGATCAAGAAAGATCGACCTGCCGCGCTGAAAGTGATGCTTCCGCAGTTCATCCAGGACCCGCAACAGCAGGAGCGGTTTGTGCGGGCGATGAAGACGATGTTGAACGTGCGGGATCCGCACATCGTCGAGCTGTACGCCGCCGGCAAGTCGGGGGGGCTCTGTTACTCGGCGATGGAACTGATCGAGGGGGATAACCTCGACAAACTGATCGAGCGGATGGGGGTAGATGGCCTGCTGGACTGGTCGGAGGTTTGGCGCTGTGCCATTCATATCGCCCGGGCTCTGGAGACCGGTTACCTGCGCGATATCGTGCACCGCAATGTGACGCCGACCAACATTATCCGGCGGCGCTCGGACAAGGTGTTCAAGCTGGCCGATTTCCAGCTGGCCAAGGCGATGTCCGGTGCGCTGGCCAAGCAGATCACCGAGCCGGGTCAGTTGCTGGGTGAGTTGCATTATTTGCCGCCCGAGCGAACGGTCGATGATGGCCTGGTCGACAGCCGGAGTGATATCTATGGTCTGGGGGCAACCTGTTACGCGCTGTTGACCGGGAATCCCCCGGCCCAGGGCGAAGGCTTGGTCAATCTGCTCAAGTCGGTTCGGGAGCAGGTGCCCGAACCTCCGTCCACCGTGGCCAAGAATATCAACCCGGAGTTCGAATCGATCGTGATGAAGATGCTCGCCAAGAACCCGGACGACCGTTACCGGAAACCGGCCGAGCTGATTGTCGCCCTGGAGAGCATCAGCAAATCGAACCGGCTGGAGGCGGATGCGGCCGACTGGTGGGTCGGCTGACTCGCCGCCTGAAACGGGCCGTCTCACGGCTCCGTCGGCTGTTTTTGGCCCTGGCCCAGGGTTGCTGGGTGAATCTCCAGGCCGCCGTCTGGTAACGGGGGCAGCGGGTGCCACCCCGCAGAGGGGCCAATTTCGCCGGTTTTTTCCCTGAAATTGGGCCCGAATTTGGCTGTCTAGCAATATTCCCCCACCGGCGAGGCGCGCCCGTTGAGCCGATTTTACCGATTGTCGGGAAAAATCCTGATTTTCCGGTCAAATCGTTTGACACGTCTATATCGATAAAAGACCATCGTATGTATAGAAATTCCGCGGGCCGGGTCGATCCTGGCCGGTGGAGTGGATCGATCCATTTGACACCTCTGTTAAACAACTTGATTGGGTAGAACCATGTTGAAGGCTAGATTGCCGCTGTTCGCGCTAGTTTCCTGCGTAATGACTGCAGGAATGTTCTCCACAAGTCATGCTGACTTGGTCAACATCACCGACGGTACCAACACGTTCCAGTGGAACCCGGATGATAACTCCAGCTCGATCACCTCGGTTTATGGTGACTATTCGGCCACGTTTATGCCGATGTTGCGATACACCAACAGTAACGAAGGATTGAAGACGTTATCGCTGGCGGATTACAGCGGTACAAACACCCGGAGAATGGTTGTTCAGAATTCGGCTACTAACAACGGATCGACGGCTCAGTTCACGGCCCTGTTCGGTACGCAGGTTGGGGATTTTCAAAACCCTAACTGGGATCTGCAAGTTACCCTCAATTTTGAGATTGGCAGCAATGATTTCGGTACCGTTCTGAACTATGACATGAAAGTTGAGAATGTTTCTTCAGCCACACAAACCAACGTCGAGATGTTTCAGTACTACGACTGGGACGTGGTCGATAACCAAAACACGGGACAAGACTACGGCATCGGTGATTACACCGGTTTCCTGCAAGTAGGTTCCTCAACTGCGGGCCAGCCCGGTGTTTTTCATGGTACTGATAACTTCTCCAACTGGGAGGTCGCTGCATGGGATTCGATTCAGACCAAGCTGTTGGCCAATGGCTCGTTGACCAATAGCGGCACGCCGTTTTCTACCGCTGACATGACGGCCGCCTTCGGTTGGAATGTTGGTTCAATGGCTGCCGGCTCTTCTTCAGGGCCAAACAGATTTTTGATTCAAGGTGTTCCCGAACCGGGCAGCGCCGCGATTCTGATGATCGGGTTTTTGGGAACCGTCCTGGTTCGTCGCCGAAAATCCTGAACTCCAATAAAGGTTTTTAATGAAAATTGCATTGCCAATTGCCGTAGCCGCTGTGCTGTTTGTTTCGACCTTGGCGTCGGCTGATATCGTTACCACCTACACGTACGATTTTTCATCGGGGCCCGAAGACGCTTCTCCCGGTTTCGCTTCTAACAGCAATCCGTATGCCACCTTGAGTGGGTTTAATACGATTGCCAGTACTGAGGACCAAGCGGGTACGTTGCCGAAAAATTCGGGGATCAAGCAGGAGGCCGCTTGGGTAAACTGCGAAATCATGGGTTCTACCAGCGGCATCGTCGGCGATTGTTACCAGGAATTTTCCATATCGGCCGCCAACTGGACTGATCAGATCTCATTGAACCGCTTGCAGTTTGACTTGGGGAATTTCGGCCTGCAAGGCCCGGTCACGATTGGGGGCTGGTTGCAGATTGACGTACATGCCAGTACCGATGGTTTTGCTACGGAAGATGTCTCTCTGGGAAGCCTGCGGATCACTCAGACGACCTTTTCCAGTCCCTCCGGGAGTTTTGACGAGAGCTTCACGGGCGAATTTCAGAACGTCAAGAACAAGACTCTCGATTTCCGCTTCATTGCCACCTCCAACATTGATGACAATGGTATTGAGACCCGCCTGGACAACATCCAGTTGACCATCACCAGTGTTCCCGAACCGGGATCTGCATTGTTGTTGAGTGGCGTGGCCCTGCTGGGGTTGATCCGTCGCCGGCGATAACCACAGATCGATCTACCGTCCACCGAGCGTTCCATCAGGAACGCTTTTTTTTTGGCTGTTCAGTGGCCGTCCGATCGGCCGAGCAAGAGACGATGAGTTGACGCTGTAAGCCAGTTGTCCTGGCGGCCATGGCGACTGTAAATGCCCGGCGGTTTTTCTGTTAAACTACAGGAGCATTGCCACTCGCGTTGTGATCCCGATCTCGTTGCCGGTTCTCGGTTGCAGAAAGTCTGACCTCATGAAATATGGCTCCCCGTTGGTCTGCCTGGCCCTGTTGCTCCTGTGCGGTTGTGGTCCTGTCAGGGAACAGGATCCGCAATTCGTCGGTCAGTGGAAATCTGGACTGCCGTACGATGCGGTTCTCGCCGGTAATACTCCCTTAGAGAGCAGGATCAAAAGGACGGCTGTGCAAACGCATCGCATGCGCAATGCCAGGGGGGATCAGTGGGTGCGTCTCGATGTTCGAGCCGACGGTAGCTTTACCATGACGGTTCGTATGGAAATGGAAGGGTTGCAGAAAATCGTTGACGATTTGGAACAACGGGGAGTCGAACTGCCCGCAGGGGAATTGCCCGACTCGGAGAATTCGTACGAGGGGACGTGGTACTCAGAAGGGGACGCGATGGTTCTCACCTCCGAAGGGATTCTGCCGTATTCGAACCAATTGGTGACACGGAAGCGGCCCGCATTGGGCAGCCTGACCTCCGAACATAAAACGCGAAGCCCGTACTTGCGCCTGAACCTCCGGAGCAACGGTAATTTGAGCCGGTTTCCGGACGATGTTCGTCCCGAAACGCATGAATCAGAACTCGACTTCCGGCGGGAGTCGGACTGAAGTTCCCTCGGGGCCTGGCCCCGAGATGAGTTCCATAGCAAGGCTGCCTGGAGCGACTATTTCATCCCGCTCACATCCCACGATTGGAGCGTGTCCAGGCTGCCCGAGAGGAGCGTCTTGCCATCCGGGCTAAAGGTGACTGCGTTGACGAACCCGGAGTCGACCGGGATTGTCTGGAGGAGTTGACCCGTCTGGATATCCCACAGCTTGGCGGTTCCGTCCTGGCTGCCCGAGGCAAGCCATTTGCCATCGGGGCTGAAGGCGACGCTGTAGACGGTCTTGGTATGGCCCGCAAGGGTTTTCCCCTCTTTTCCCGTTTCTGCGTCCCACAGCTTGACCGTGTTTTTAGAACTGCCCGACGCGATCAACTTTCCGTCGGGACTGTAGGCGACGGTTGGGGTGATCAGTAGATGTTTGAGCTCCGTCAGTCCCTTTCCCGTTTCGATGTCCCATCGTTGCACCTGATCGCGGCCGCTCGATGCGAGCTGTTGGCCGTCGGGACTGAACGAGATACTCAGCAGGACCAAAGAGTGGACCAGCATGGTCGAGGGCTCCCCCGTCTCGATATCCCACAGCCTGATCGTCCCGTCCCGGGAGCCCGTGGCGATTGACTTGCCATCGGGTCGGTAGGCAATACTCATCACCGGATTGGAGTGCGGGAAGCTTTTCAGTTCTTCTCCCGTTTCGGCATCCCACAGTTTGGCCGTCCCGTCCCGGCAGGCTGAGGCGATCGTCTTGCCATCCGGGCTGAAACCGACGCTGTAAACGGAATCGGCATGGTTGATCGTCTTCAGTTCTTCTCCCGTCTCGGCGTTCCACAACTTCAACGTGTTGTCGGAATCGCCCGCTACGATTCGCTTGCCATCGGGACTGTAGGCGATACTGAGGACAGGTCCGGAATGCCCCTCGAACCGTTTGACTGGCGTCATGCTGAGTTGCTCGCTACCCTTGGATTGGGCCGCCGGTTCTGCTTGGGCCGCCGGTTTTTTTTCGCCGGTACCCGCAGAACAGCCGGTCAGCCCGGCCAGTGCGACGATCAAAAGGGATGCCAATGTGTGGTTTTTCATGTCTCGTCTCTTGTCGGATGCTTGTCGGATGCGCAATACGGGCGGCTCGATTTGATAACCGCGTTTTCCATTTCTAATTTATCCCA
This sequence comes from Mariniblastus sp., assembly GCA_022447605.1. Taxonomy (GTDB): domain Bacteria; phylum Planctomycetota; class Planctomycetia; order Pirellulales; family Pirellulaceae; genus Mariniblastus. The sequence continues at coordinate 3,762 of JAKVBG010000069.1, read as the reverse complement.
TTTCTATGGCGGACTTGCCAGTGATTCTACAAAAAAAGCCAGCTTCCCTGGGGGAAACTGGCTGCTGTCTGTAGCCGGCCGGCGGCTATCTGAATCTCGTTTTAAGTGGACCCGATCGGGATCGAACCGACGACCTCTTGAATGCCATTCAAGCGCTCTCCCAGCTGAGCTACGGGCCCTGGAAAAGGGAAATTCTAACCCATATTTGGTTTTCGTAAAGAACTGTTGTACAACGTAAAACAGGCCAAAGCCGTAATGGTCAAGGTAAAACGGGCCAAGGCAGAAACCGGCCTGGCCCGTAACGGGCAGGACGAGAGAGCGGACGGAGGGGACGTCGATGAAGCGGAACAGTCAATCGAGAGAGGAGTGCGGGGGCCTGGCGATGATCTGGCTGGCCGGCCTCGCCTGGCTCTGCCTGCCGACGACCCTCTTGGCCCAGGACGACCGGCCGGCGGCAGCCGGGGCGCACGACGGTGTCTCACTGGTCGTGTTGGGGATCGCCCAGGATGGGGGCTACCCGCAGAGTGGCTGTCGCAAACCGTGTTGCCAGGATGTCTGGCAGGATCATCGCCTGCGCCGCTCTGTCTCGTGTGTCGCCGTGGTGGACCACCAGACGGGCCAGCGGTGGATGTTCGATTGCACCCCCGATTTTCGTGAGCAGCTGCGACTGCTCGACACGCTGGTCGCGGTCGACGAGGCACCCGGCCTGGCGGGTATCTTTTTGACCCATGCCCATATCGGTCATTACACCGGGTTGATGCACGTCGGTCACGAGGCGATGGGGGTCAAGCAGCTCCCGGTCTACGCCATGCCCCGGATGGAGAAGTTCCTGACGAACCACGGGCCGTGGAGCCAGCTGGTTTCCAAACAGAACATTCTGCTCCAGCCGATGCGGGCCGACCAGCCGATCCGACTGAATGAACGGGTCACGGTGACCCCCTTCCAGGTCCCGCACCGGGATGAATACTCGGAGACGGTCGGGTTCCGTATCGATACGCCTGGTCGCTCGGCCATTTACCTGCCCGATATCGATAAATGGTCGAAGTGGGATCGCTCGATCGAGGAATTGGTCGAATCGGTCGATGTTGCCTACCTGGATGGGACTTTCTTTGAAAACGGCGAGATCCCGGGCCGCGATATGGCCCAGATCCCCCACCCCTTTGTGGAGGAGACGATCCGGCAATTTGCTGCCCTCGACGAATCCCAGCGGAACAAGGTAAGATTTATCCATCTGAATCACACCAACCCCGCCTTGCGAGCTGACAGCCGGGCCCGACGGCAGATCCAACGGGCCGGCATGAGAGTCGCCGTTCAGGGGGAGATGGTCGAGATGGAGCGGGAAAAAGGGAAGCCGTCCAACGGCAAGTAACAAGGCAAGTAACAAGGCAAGTAGCCGAACAGGGCATTGAATCGCCACGGAAAGGGAGACCTCGATGAATAACGAAATGACGGATCAAGCGAACGAATTTAACCAGCCAGCGGTGCCGCCCAGAAAAAAGGGTGGTAAATGGATCTGGATCTTGCCGATCGGTTGCCTGGGGATTCTGCTCTGCTGTGGTGGTGGAATTTTCGGTTTGGGGATGTATTTTGCCCTCCCCTTCATGGAGGAGCTGGGGGTTGCCAAGGATACCATCGCCAATTCGGAGCATGTGCAGGAGATGGTGGGTGTGCCTGTGACTGTGGGTGAACCAACGAGTCAACGCCAGGAACAGGATGGGGAGAAAGTCCAGATGTTCATGGTCCTGCCGATCGAGGGTGACAAGGGGAGTGGCGAAGCCGAGGTCGAGTTGATTATGAATGCCGAGACCTGGGAATGGTCGATGGAGTCGATCAAAGTCACGGTCGATGGAGAGACGGTGGATATCACCGACGAGGGTGATTTCACACTCGATATTGATGATTTGGGAGAATAGTCGGCAGCTCGGTCTTGTGGCCGTTCCGTGCCTTGCACGCTGCAGCCGCTGGCGGATGCAGTTTGGTTTGTGGGTGGAGCTGACTCCCCGCTCCGCCCCCGATGCCCGGGAGGTGTGAGGGGTTGAATCGCGAGCCATTAAATAGTGAGCCGGTCACCGTACCGCCTGTTCCCCCCCGCAGGAACCGGCTGTTCTGGATCATGCCGATCGGCTGTTTCGGTCTGCTGACCTGCTGGTTTGCCGGTATCGGGATCTTTGGTTACCTGGGCTATCAGCAGGCGTACCACAACGAAGCGTATCATGCCGCGGTCGGTACGATCGAGCAGTCCGCCGTCATTCATCGATTGGTCGGTGCGCCAGTCAAGATCCGGCGGAACGCGGACGTCCAGGCCGAGACGTCTCCAGAGGTGATTCGGATCACGTATCCCGATTCGTTTTCCGGACCGGATGGGAGTGGGACGGCAAAAATCGTGGTCCGGATCGATCGCGCCACGGGAAAATCGAAAATCGAAGCGATCCAGGTGACGGTCGACGACCAGATCATTAACCTGGCCGACGAGACGGAGCCCCCACAGCAGCTTGCGGACCCGACACAACCGGGCGATGCGGGGTAGGGCCGCCCGCCACTGGTCCGTATCGAGTGTCCTGATACAATGAGCGACTGGCTTAACGGCTGGAAACACGACCACTTTTTCAAAGGAACTCCTTCATGGCTTCGATTACGTTAAAAGGAAACCCGATCAACACCTCTGGCGACCTGCCGGCCGTCGGTTCGGCTGCCCCCGACTTTACACTGACGGGCGCTGATTTGGGTGACGTTTCACTGGGCGATTTCGCCGGGAAATGGGTTGTCCTGAGCATGGTGCCCAGTTTTGACACGCCTGTCTGTGCCAACTCGGTGCGAAAGTTCAACGAAGCGGTGAGTGGCAACGAGAACGCCGTGGTGGTCAACGTCTCGATGGATTTGCCATTCGCGCAAAAACGATTTTGCGAGAGCGAGGGATTGGACCAGGTGGTGAATCTCTCTGCGTTCCGCTCGGACGGTTTCGGTACGGACCACGGGATGATGATCGTCGACGGGCCGTTGGCCGGGTTGCTCGGACGAGCGATCATGGTGATCAACCCGGAAGGTCAGGTGGTCTACACGGAACTGGTGCCGGAGATTGCCCAGGAACCGGATTACGATTCGGCCCTGGCGGCGATCAGTCAGACGGCCTAAGGCGCCCTTGATCCGGTTGACAAACAGACGGAATGCCGTCGGCGCGGCGCCCTGGCTTTGGGTGCGGCGCCGGGCGGATTTCGCCAAGGGCCCCAGGCCCCCCCGTCTGAAACCAGAACCGCTCAAAGCGGGGCTTGACGCCGAGGACGTTTCGCGCTGAGGACGATTCGTCATTGCGGTTTTGCTGTCAAAATCGACCTGTTTTGATTGTGATTCCCGGAAACTGCGATAAACTGAATCGTGTCTCGAAATTCCGTTCGGAGTTGAATTTGTCCAGTACGAATCCGCACGACTCAGGCCAGGATCGTTCCTCGCGAACTCTTGATCAGCGTTCGGCAGACCTTGTCCCGATGTTGCTGGAACTGGTCAACGACCTGGTTCTCTCCCTGTCGATCGATGCCAAAGAGCTGATCTATGTGAACCGGGCGGGTGAATCCATCTATGGACTGCCGCTGGAAGCCCTGGAAGCGGAGCCCCAACTCTGGCTGGAGATGGTGCACCCGGAGGACCAGGCGGTCCTCAAGGACCGTCTGCGACGAGTCGTGGACGAGGGGGAATTCGAGTTGGAATTCCGTGTTTTGCGACGCGACGATACGGAGCGCTGGTTGCAGGGGGGGTTCCGCTTGATGC
>JAKVBG010000068.1 GCA_022447605.1 Mariniblastus sp. | reverse complement strand
GGCGGAAAGGTTGGGCCGGAGCTACTGGGAGTCTGGTGCAGCCCCAGATAGAGACTGCCCCAAAAGGCGGCTCCACCTCCGGGAGGGCTCGTCGCACTGGGTATCGTAACCTCCGTTTGGACGATCAGGATCGACTCGTCCGTATGGGTATGGCCTGCATAGTAGGCCGTCGCAGACCCGCCATTGGGGAGACCGCCGCGACCCACCTGACCATCACTGCCAGAGAGATTCAAGACATCAAAGCCGCTCGTATCACCACGTTTGATCCAAGGAATAATCGAATTGTGGCCAATCGCTCCAAGCACATCCGTTCCATCCGTATAACTGTCGAAGTTATCGGCGCCCAGAGTCGCAGCCCAACCAGCACAACTGCCCAGAGCCATCAACGCAGCGACAAAGCCAGTCAGAATTTGTATTCGAATCTTCATAATCAAGTGGTCTTTCCTGTACTTCCCAGATAAAAGATAAAATCAGCGCCCTGCGGCCTATCGGTAGGCCGCAGGACACCTTTCTTTCTCAGCCCGGTGCGAGCTTTTTGCCTAACGGCTCCGACGTCCACAGATCAATGCCACTGCACCCATGATAACCAGAACCAGGCTGGTCGGCTCGGGGATCGCCCCGGGGGTCGACAGGGAAAAGTTATCCAACACGTAGCTGCCGGCATGTCCACCACCGCCGCCACCCTGCAGCAACAGGGAAACGTGATCACCGGTGTGCATCACGCCAGGATCCACAAAACTTCCCTGTGCAACCACGACACTGTCGCTCTTGCGGGTGACACTACCACTAACCGTATTGGTGTTGGCATTACGCTCGATCGCCACAATGTAAGGGGTGTCTAACGCGAGATTACCTGCGGCATCGTTGTGGTTCCACGACTTCGTGTCGTGCCCATTAAAGTTGGTCCAACCGCCACCTCCCTGGTCGCCTGAGGGCGCCGGCATGCCAGCCAAAACTGCGTTGCCACCGTCGTATTTCTCCAGATTGAAATCCTGGCTTCCCCGGATGCGGAGAAAATAGGCATTGGCCGTTGAAGGAAAAGTACCACCGGAAGTGGAGTTACTTTGGTGCAACCCCAACAGCAACTGTCCCCAAAAACTCCCGCCGGCACCCGAGGGGCTATTGCTGGGAATCGTCATTTCAATCTCCGCCCGGAGGACTGGCTCGTTCGTGTGTGTATGCGCCTTGTAATAAGCGGTGGCAGATCCGCCACCTCCGAGACTGCCACGGCCCACCTGGCCGCCAGTGACATTCCAGCCGCTCGTGTCGCCCCGGCGGTTCCAGTTATCACCACCGGCGCTACCTCCCAGGTCTCCATCAGCATAATCAAAGCTGTCCGTGGCGATGACGATGGCGCTGGTCACACCCGTGACCCCCAGGACGGACGCTGCGCAGATAACAACAACAATCATCAAACTTGACATACTTCTCATAAGATCCACTCCCCATTGAGATGTCGGTCCTGCTCGCGCCTGAAAGCGATCTTCCAAAACAGAAAATCTCTCAACCCCCACCACGTGGCAAAACTCACAAAGTTGTATTTCTGACCCAAATATTAGCCAACGAAAAAAAAGGTCCTACGTTACGTATTTCGATTTCAATTTGCGTCCCGCGATTGATTGACGGAATCCGAGTTTGATTAGGCGGACTGGCCGCCCTTAACTCGGCCCTGTTCGCGGAGCAGTAGGCTAAGAACATTCATACAGAGTAGTAAGGCGGCGCAACTTTTGCAAGTATTTCGATAAAAACACTTGAGAACCCCCAGGGGCAATAGTCATCGCGGGCCACTGCACCGTTTGGGCTGGTACGAATTTCCCACCCCCCTCGTTTTCCTAAGACATTCTACGAGTTTCAAGCCCATTGCATGGAAGGATGAATCTGGCGAGTGTAAACTTGGCACTTAGCCCTGCTATTTCTTCGCAATCTGGAGAGAAGCGTTGCGCACGTACTCTGTGATATGATGGACTAACCATCCTCGGCTCACCTCAAATAAGCCCGTTTTGCGGTAATAAGCTGGATGCTCGCACCCACGAAATTCCAACCCATCAGGCCTTCAGGAAAACCCCTTTTGGTATCCTCGTTTTCATCTCGCATTTTCGGGGACGGCCAGCTTGCTCCGGGGCTTCCACAGAATTCAAAACTGTTTTTAAAACCAGCCATGATGGTTTTGCTACTTGTGGTAACAGCCGCCGGTGCGGCCGAGCGGCCGCCTGTACCAGCGCTCAACCCGACTTGGGCGACTGACAGGCCGTTGATCGACGGTCAGCTCGACGACACGTGCTGGAAAACAGCACCTCCGATTTCTGAATTCTGGAACCTGGAAGGAACCGAGCGCTTCGCAAAGCTCCAGTGGGCAAAAATTGCCTGTGACGAGCAGGCCATTTACATCTGCTATCACATGACGGCGGACGCGTCCTCCGAATTGCCCACCGGCTCCGCCATGCGCGACGAAGGGGTCTGGTTCAGCCCTAATATTCAAGTTTTCCTACAGCCAAACGGCACGGGCAGCTACTACATCTTTACATTGAACTCTCGCAACACCCAGGAAGATGCCAAGGACTACGACAGTCTTTGGAACTGTACCTGGCAAAGCGCGGTGTCGATTTCCAAAGATCAGTCCTCCTGGCAGGCAGAAATTGCGATTCCATTTGCCGCATTTAATTTGGCAAACGAAGTCCGGCCAGAATGGCGACTGAACCTGACTTCCGTGGTCTCCAGTGGTGGTGGCAAAATTTTGACGTGGGGACCGACGTTTGGCAATTTTCATTCGCCGTCCCATTTTGGACGGCTGGTGCTGGATAAGATTCCCTGGGCACAACGTCGCTGCGGTCTCGCAATCACCGCGGCTGCCGGAGGGCCGGGAAAAATGGACCTGGTGACCGAATGCTTCAGTGGCCAGCCTCACGACGCAATCCTGTCGGTCACCATGACACGGCCAGACGGCACCAGTGAGTCGCAGGAAACCGCCCTTTCGCTGACAGACGCCGCAACCACCCGGCGATTTTCATTTCCTACGAGGGTCGATGGGCAACATCAGTTTATCGCGATCCTCAGCGGGCCAACTTCCTCAGAAGCCGAGCAGAAGCAGACGATCCTGGCCGAGCGGCAGGCGGCCGCCGCCACCCCTTTACCTCTCGATGCGTGGCTTGATCGATCGGTGTACACCGACCAGCCACAGGCCCAACTGACGATCGAAGGCTGGCAAAGTGGACTGGCCGGCAAAACGTTCGAAGTTTCCTTCGTCCCCGCTGGCACCTCCGGCAACGCCCCAGGGCCGACCAAGGCCATCCTCAATTCGGCGGCCCGTGCCACTGCGACGCTGGATCTTTCGGCCCTCCCTACCGGACGGCACGAGGTCCAGGTACGACCGTCGGTGGAATCCGGAATCGAGGCGAAAACATCGTGTACCCTGGTGAAACTTGCCCCAGAGCGCGGCACCGTCTGGTTTGATGATCGGGGCGCGTTGCACCTCGACGAGCAACCGATATTCCCTGTTGGCTTCTACTACATTCAAAATTTTCTCAAGAATGGCCTGCTGGAAGAGTTCGCCGAGTCAGGAATGGACACCATCGTCTGGGAGTGGACCAACGTCGCCGGCTACATTGATGCCCTCAAGCGGACAGCGCCGCACGGCGTGAAGCTGATTGTGTCGGTTCAAAACGAGGCTTACGCCCGCCATCTGCAGGACCAATTGTGGCAGGCGCATGGTTCAGAGCGGGCGAGGCTCAAAGAGGCCTACATGAAACACATTGACCTGGTCGTACGCGATATTGCCTCCCGCAATCCGACCAATTTGCTTGCCTGGTACGTTCAGGACGAACCGAACCTGGACGTATTGCCGTTCGTCACCCAGGCGGCCGAAGTGGTGGCGGCCGCCGATCCCCGGCGTCCGAATCTGGTCGTTCCCTGCCTTTCGACGGTGCTCCGATCGTATGCAGATGTTGTCGATATTTTGGCCCCGGACCCATACCCTGGCTTCCCAGACGGGCCGATGGTGAAAGTGGCCAGTTTCCTGGACGAGGCGTCCGCCGCCATGCGTTACCGGCGGCCGGCACTGGTCGTACTACAAGCCTTTGGTGAGCCGTCCGGTCCGGGCGCCATCGTTCCTTCGCCTGCGGAACTCCGCTGCATGACCTGGCTGGCAATCGTTCACCAGGCGCGCGGGATCCTCTATTTCTCCTACAGCTACAATGGGCCAATGCGCGAAACGCATCCCCAGCTTTGGGAAGAGACCAAAACCTGTGCTCGTCAAATCCGCGAACTGGGCGCGGCGGTCCTCACGGCGCCCGCCGGAGCCATTTCGCTTTCGCAGCCGGCCGGTTCCTCCCAAATTGACTCGCGCGTTATCGAGCTCAATGGCGACTTCTATCTCGTGGCGGTCAATACCCAGAGGAGCCGGATCGACCAGGTGTGCTGGAGCGTGAACGAACTGGCAGACGGTCCGCTCGAGGTCCTATGGGAGAATCGCGAATTGACCGTTCGTGACGGCACCTTCACCGATAATTTTGCTCCCCTGGCGGTGCATGTCTACCGTCGCCAACTGCAGTCGACCCGTGATCGTTAGACGGTTATCGCCCAGGTCGCGATCTGCCGACCACCCTGGGTTCCCCTTTCTGAGTTATTGGGTTTGCTCGGCCGCCCGATTGGCGATTCCGTTCCTTGAAGCCGCAACACGCCTACCGAACGGGTGTGCTGTTTACCGTAATGCGCAACAGGCACAGCGGGAAATAATCATCTATAATACAAACCGATCCCAGAGCGAATGGAAACAAACCCAGCACGAGGCCCGGGGCATTCTCTCGCGTGGTAAACCGCCACAGGCCGAGCGATTTCCTCGTGAAACGATTTCCGGGTGTCGCCGGCAGGGCGCCCTTCGCCTCTGAAAGGCATCCGGTGACTCCACACGCATTGGTTGCCGAACTAGCGGACATCGCAAAATGCATACGACCTTTTCCCTTTCCACCCCTGACCGCTCACCTGCCGGGCATCCTTGCCCAGCGGAAGTTTCAACCTGTGGGCGGGACCAATACGCGCGGACTCTCGCTGCCAGAGCATCGGCCAAAGACCAGGTTTTGGGGAGGTTCTTTATTTTTATCGTACTGCGACGAATCGTACTGGCGATTTCGCTGGCGGCCCTTTCCAGCCCTGCATTGGCAGAAATTTATCGCGACGACTTTAACCGCCCGGACATGGAACTCCGTGCCAGTCCCCACTGGGCTTTGGCCCACGGAGCCTACTACGGATACCAGGCACGCGGCAGCCGCCTCCTTTCGGCTTACGCTCCAATCGTCGGACCCGGGGCAATCAGTGCCGATAAGTTCGTAGGGGCCTCCCATCAAGGCCAGAAGTATCAACGGGTCACGATTGACATTCAATTTCCTCAAACGGCTGGAGACGGACACGCGCCTCAGTTTTCCTTGCTTCTTAACTGGCAGGGAGCTGACCTCGCGGTCAATTGTTACTGGCTCGCACTGCGGGGAACTGAGGATTTTTCGGTCGCTCGGATTGATGCGGAGGGGACTGAAACGAATACGAGTGGCTGGCTCACTTATGAAAACGGGCCCTTGAAGACAAATGCATGGTACCGGCTGACGCTGGAGAAAAATGAACATACCCTTACCGGGACTATCGCTACGGCCGACGGGAAGGTTGTTGGCAAAGCCCAAACGGATGACAAAGATCTCGCCCCCTTCACCGGCGGCCACCCCGTCCTGCTGTCGCGTTACCTGGTCGCCCCAGCGCAAAGCATCGAACTCGACAATTTCCAATACGAGTTGAGTGATCTCCACTCCATCGGGGCGGCGCCTGTTGGTGAGCATCAGCCGATCGTAATGGACGGCCAGCTGACCGAACCGTTTTGGAAAAACGCGGATGCGGCAAACCAATTCCGCGATGCAAGCCCGGCGGAAACCGATGGGCCGAATGCAACCGACCTGGCCTCCTCACCATCGGCTCGCGTCGCCTTTGATGACGAAACCATTTATGTTGGCATTCGCTGTCCGCTTGGTGATTCGCAGGCCGCTGCCGCTGCCCGCGCCTTGAGACCAGACCAAATATTCACCGGACATACCGCAGAGGTCTTTCTCGACCCACTCCGCGAGTACCACCGGCCGGCCGGTCTGAACGACGACCCCGAAGAAATGTTCTTTAACCATCCAGGAGCAAAAATCTTTCGGTTTGCCGTCAATGCGGCCAATGGTCGTCTGGCGGAGTTGCTGGGGCTGCCGTGGTGGCAGATCCCCTTCGACAGCGCCACCCATATCGGCGACGACTACTGGACAGCCGAACTGGCGATCCCGCTGGCCTCACTGGCGTACTTCGAACAAGGGGAACGCAGCGCCCTTGAACCAGGATGGAACCCGACCTGGGGAATCAATTTTGCAGTGGACGGCAAGACGTGGGTCCCGCCCCTGAATAACGCGGGCTACCCCACCTCGGTCGGTGAAGTCACGGGGATCCACGCCGAATCGCAACCCTATCGGTGGGGGCTGCTCAGCGCAATCGGACCTCGACAACAGGGACCTGTCCCGGTGGCCTTTACCGTTACCAATTCAACCGGCTCCGCCCGCCGGGTGAGGGTGACTGCCACACCGTTACCACACACGGACGACAGCCCAATGGCAACCTTTGTCCCGCCTGAGGCGGTCGCTCACCAAGGGTGGCAATCTGGCACCCTCTCGGTGCCACTGCTTTCACCCGGGCGTCACACACTCCTAATGACCATCGAGGATCTTACAACCGGGCGCCCCCTGGTTCACCGTCCAATCCATGTTGACCGGGTCCAGGTTGGAAGCGCCCGCTGGGATCGCTCGTTTTACATCGGCGAGGATCAGGCGAAGTTGCTGATCGCCTTGGGACCGGCCATCACCGACAGGCGGACCGCCAGGTGCGACCTGCGCGCCGCAGGCAACCTGAAGGTGCTTCAATCACGGCCTGTGATCTGGGACGGGCAGCCCGAGGGCTGCGCCTTATTTAATCTCGACACACTCCCGCAGGGCGAATATCTAGTGACCATTACCGTGGAGGGGCACGAAGCGGCTCCTTTTAACACCACGCTGCGCAAACTTGCCCGGCGAAAGGGCGCCGTCCAAACCACCGATCGGGGCGTACTGCTGCGTGACGGCAAGCCGTTTTTTCCATTTGGCATGTATTACGTTGAACACCACCTCGACGGCGACTTTTTGGACGAATATGCGGCAGCCGGGTTCAATACGTTCCTTCAGGAGTGGGGCGATGCGGATTCGTTCGTTAGGCAGTCCCAAAAACTGAAGCGTTATGGACTTGTTCCCATTGTCAGCCTGCAGAATACGGCAGAAATCCGCAACGTAACGTCCGCCGACTCGGTTTACACCCAGCGGAATCTGATCGAGAAACGGCTACCGGTGGCTCGGGAAACAATTCGCATGATGTCACGCCAGGTGGGTGACAATATTCTGGCATGGTATACGCGCGACGAGCCCAATGAGCTGATGCTGGACCTGGTTCGCGGCTTGCATGACGTTGCCCACCAGGCCGATCCCTATCACCCCACGATGACGGTCATCTTCCAGCCATTTCTTTTTCCGGCATACCAAGACGCCACCGACATCCTGGGGCCTGATATTTACCCCACGTTTCCCACAGGCCGCCTAGGACGGGTTGGCGACGCGATGCGCAAGGCAACCGGGGACATGCATGGCAAGCCGATCATCGCCGTGCTGCAATCATTTTATCCGCCAAAGGAGCCGTATCGCATGCCCAACCGGGCGGAACTTCGATGCATGGCCTATTCGAGCGTGATTAGCGGCGCTACGGGCATCCTGTGGTTTTCCTACGACTACAATGGCATTATGGCCGAAACAAACCCGCAGGCCTGGGCGGCAATCAAGCAACTCGCCGGTGAAATCAAGCAATTGGCCCCGGCGCTGCTTGCCGACACTTCCAACCTTCCCGACCTGAGGCTGAAAATGAAGCTGGCCGCTTCCCCACGGGCAGTCCTCTACCCCCAAGACGAATCGCTCGTGATCGTTGCGGTCAACGACACCAATCAGGATGTCGGGATGGTGGAGTTCTCGCTCGCGGAGCGGCCATCTAGCACCGTGGAAGTGCTGTTTGAGGACCGGGCGATCAAACCTGATGGGAGCGGAACCTGGACCGATCGCTTCGGACCCTACGCGGTCCACATCTACCGCGTTGGCGACTCTCGCTAGTCATCGGCTCGAAAGCCATGGCTGCACCCGCGGTCCATGGTTGGCGCAACAACTGCCGCGCCAGTAAACTACCCGGGGCCATTCTGTCGGCACGGCAAGTCTGAAAGCCTGCCTGGCAGGGCGAATCAACGAGCAGCCGGCTTTTGCATCGCGTTGCTTTTTCGCCTGAAACCAATCGAGTCAGCAAAGTCCACCAGGATCACGCTGCCAAAACTAAACGAACAACCTCTCACCGTTAGTACCGTCGCTTGAAGTCCCTGCCGCGTTGGCGCGGCAGGCAGCCAACTAACACGAAAGGCCTTCTGCATGGAATCCGATTTTCACCCTGGGTTTGCTGGGCAAATTGGCTTTGCAAGGGTAGACATTACGCCACCGGTGGGCATTTATGCGCGCAACTGGGGCGCTGCCAAATATGACTGTGCGGAGTCGATTCACCGGCCACTGAATTTAACGGCAATGGTTTTGGCAAACCCAAAGACCGCCGAGCGATTGGTTTTTATCGAAGGAGATCTCAGCTGGTGGCGAAACCTGGAAACCTGGGAGTCGTTTCAGGCCCGCTTGCTTGAGGCCACAGGCCTTTCGGCCGAGTCGCTGATATTCTCCCTCACCCACTCACATGCGTCACCACCACTGATGGACACAGACACAAATCTACCCGGTGGAGAACTGCTTGGGCCATGGCTCGAATCGATTCAAGAGGGCGCTATCCAACTGGTGAAAGAGGCCACGTCCGGGTGTCAGGCGTCGGTGTTGGAATGGCATCGGGGAAGTTGCCAATTGGCTCATAATCGCAACCTGGTCGACCCTCTAGCGGAATCGTCTCGGCGGATCATTGGGTTCAATCCCAAAAACACTGCAGACTCCACGTTGCTGGTCGGGCGGGTGACCGATTCTAAGGGCACCGTTCGCGGAGTCCTGGTCAACTACGCCTGCCATCCGACCACCTTGGCCTTTGACAATCGGACAATTTCACCCGATTTCATCGGTGCGATGCGCGAAACGGTTGAGAAAGAAACGGGCGGGCTCGCGCTGTTTTTACTGGGCGCTTCGGGTGACTTGGCGCCCCGCTATCAATATGTGGGTGAACCGGCGGTCGCCGATCAACATGGGGCGCAACTTGGCCACTCGGTCCTGGCGACGCTTGCCGATATGCATCCCCCGCAAACGCAGCTAACCTTCACGGGCGTCGTCGAATCGGGAGCACCCCTGGCGATTTGGAAGCACCAACCACGGAAGGTGCCCGATACGATCTTTGCCAAAACAGCACCCGTTCCATTGCCTCTGAAAGACTGGCCGACAGCCGGTGCGCTTGAAAAAGAAATTTCCGCGTGCCAGGACCGGGTGATCAGGGAACGCCTGTTTCGGAAGCTGATGATCCGTCGCACTTTGGGGGATGGCCGGACCTACAAAATGCCTGTCTGGCTCTGGCTAGCGGGCGACGCGGTGTGGGTAGGTGCGATGACCGAGTCGTATTCAGTATTGCAGCAACAGTTGCGCCAGCGGTTTCCCGATTTAACCGTGGTTTGCTTGAATCTCATCAACGGTTCTATCGGCTACCTTCCTTCGGAGGAAGATTACGACCAAGATATTTACCAGGTCTGGCAAACGCCGTTTGACCGGGGCGCACTGGAGAAATTGATCGAAGCAATGGCCGCCGAGATAAATCGGCTAAGCGAACCGGGCTAACCCTTTTTAAGCAGCTCATTTTTCAGTTACACCTGCAGCGACCTGCCCTTCCCCGCGGTGATAGTCCGTTTGGGCAGTCGCCCAAAGACCGTCTCTGCAGACGTTTGCGGCAAGCGGCTAATCGACAACCAAGGGGCGCTCAAATTCAGACGTCATGCGATACGGTAATTGCCATACCTGTGTCGCATCCCGGTCGGTGAAATAAAGGCGAGATGGTGAAAACTGGTCCGGGTTCCCATCGGCCCAGAACGCGTAAAACTCGGGATGGGCATTCAAGGGGCGTCTCACATAAGCGTGATTGAGTTCGGAGTTAGAAGTCAGGATTTTCACCCGCTCCCAACTCTCGCCCTGGTCTCGACTTTCCCACAGCGCAACCTCACCGCCGGTGCCCCAATGTTGGGGGCCTGGTTCTGTCGGACCCAGGATTCGCCACACATCTCCCTCAATCCAAAGCTGACCCACGTCGTAGTTGTGGGTCGACCTGGTCACTTCATGGAAATGCCACGAGGTCCCATCCCAATGGACAATCGTCCAAATTCTCGGTTCGCCTCCGGGGCCAGGCATATGATGGGCTGAGGTGAGGATCAGGATCACAGGATTTCCATCCGCGTCGAATTGAATGTCTTTGAGATAGACAAGACGTCCCTCCGACTCGTAATCCCGCACCAGCGCCTTGCACTTTGGATCGGTTAGAGGTGTCTCAATGGGATTGCCGTCAATGGTGCGCCACGTGTCGCCGCAATCATCGGTGTAGACAAAATAAACATTGGTCCGCTTGTCGACCGTAGCTACGCCAGGATGGTAGTTAAACGAAACAATGGTTCGCCGGCCGCGACTTTCCACGTTTTGATAATGGCCGACCATGCCCGCGAGCTTTCGGTCGGGGGTCCAGGTGCGCCCGTCCTTACTCGTATTCCAATACAACTCCCGCCCATTTGTATATTTTGTAA
>JAKVBG010000067.1 GCA_022447605.1 Mariniblastus sp. | reverse complement strand
TTGGTGCGAGTATCAACGGCGCCGGTTGGAAATGCTTCTTGCTCTTTTTAAAAAGTCACTCGTAACGTAGCCAGCGGGATGATTCCGACAAATCGGAAAGCACACCACAGCCAACAGCTGCCGTGATAGCGGCTCCCAGCGTTGCTTCTTCCTTTTCCAGCCGCTTGCGAACCGACATTCCAAACTGCTGCTCAATGCATTCGACCAGCACCTTATTTTCACGAATGCCGTTGCCTGCTGCGGCAATTTCGGTAATTCCCGTCACGCCACACGATTGCAAGGCCGCAAAACCATCGTTGAACACCGCAGCCATCCCCTCGAGCAAAGCGCGGGTCAGCATCGCAGGCGTAAAATTTTCCGGGCTCATCCCCGACCAGCTGGCACGTTGGGTCGGATCGTGGCGAGTCCCGGTAAACAATGGCAAACAGTTCAATCCGCCGCTTCCTTGCGTTGCTTGTGATGCCAGTTCCTTCATCCGCTGGTAAGCGGCACCGGTGACTTCAATGTCAAAGACATCCGTGGCAACCGCCCGGAAGAAATTCTCGAGAACCGCAAAACTGTGACCGCCACAAGCACCCACATGCGCGAGTAAAAAACCGCCGTACGGGAACGGACGAACCTCCAGCGCCGGGTGCTCGCCGGTCGTTTCGCTGTAGGCAGAAACCTGTCCCCCGGTACCCACGTTAATCGAGAGCTGGGAGTGGCGATCTGACACACTACCCAGAAAACCAGCCTGGTTGTCCCCAATCGGGGTGAACACAGGAATGCCAGTGGGTAATCCTGTGACGGCAGCCATTTTGGGTGTCAGTCTTCCGACTTCTTCTCGAACGCTACCGACCCGGGGGAGCATATCGATAGAAAGACCGAGGGTGCCCAGGGCGTCTGCATCCCACTGGTTTTTGTGAATGTCCAGCAAGCCGGCGGTGCCGGCGACGGTGGGATCGCTGGTTAAGGGAGCGTCACACAATTGGCTGGCAACCAAATCCATAATGAAAGCGGCTTTGCTGCCTACCGGTACCAGGTCGTGGTCCGTGAGCCACTTGAGCGTGACGTTCATAAACCCGGTTTGCAAATAGCAACCATGTCGCTGGTATTGGTCTGCCCCCAGGCGCTTGGAAAGCACTTCGACGTAGCTTCCCCCGTCTGGATGTGGTTCGTTGCCACGTTGGTCTTGCCAGTTGATCAGTGGGGACACTGCGTGGAGATGCGAATCAACCAGTACCATGCCGTGCTGCTGGCCAGTCATGCCGATCCCAATCACGTCGGAACTTTGGGATCCCAGAAAATTACCTACGTCCTGGAGACACCGAATGGTTTGCGCAATAATTCTGTCCGCGTTCCACTCGCTGCGCCCCTGGGGACGATCTGCATACCTGGCATCGTTGACGGTGGTGGTTGTATGGAGGATGCGACCATCCTCTCCGTTGACTACCAGCGAAGTAATCGTGGTCGTACCAATGTCGATCCCAATGAGCAAAGACATGATCGTTACCTCAGGTAGGTTGGAATCCTCTGGAAGGGGGAAGAAAAGTCATTTTTTCCAGCTCCTCAAATCCTCAGCGCGGCGCCACTTTCCATCGGGTAGACTTTTCGTCCCAGGCGGGTGAACCGTAGCTTGTCAAAATCCTGGGTGAGCAGACTTGCCGTGTCGACGTTGAAGATGGACCCGGCGATAGGTCCGAATCCACTGCGAAAATGACCGGTTGATTTCAGGCCCAGATATCGCATTTGGCGACAGTCAAGTCCCAGGGTTCGGGAGAAGGCCAGGTCAATTGGCTGGTTCGGTTTGGTGATCAGTACGACGTAGACTCCCCGTTGTCGAACGAGGGCGGAATCACCCAGGGAGGTTTTCAGGTTCTTAAACATCGGGCCGTCGTAGACGAACTGGCCATCGGCAAGCGCCAAAACCTGGGCGGTCATCGAAACCGGTGGGCCCGCTAACTCGTGCGATTTGCCACCAACTTGCAGCTCAAGGGTGCTTCCGACACCAGCCGCTTTTGCCTGCTGTACCGATTCTGGATCCACGATGTAGAGTACTGCGGCATCCTGAAGGTTGCGCTCGACAAACAGCCGCAGGATTTCCGTGGAGTCGCTCGGTGCGCCGCCACCCGGATTGTCGGCCTGGTCGGCAAGGATGATGGGATACTTGCCAAGTTCTTCTCCTTGTTCGAGGCCCTCGACGGCGGAGAGGGTCGGGCAGAGCCAATCTTCGCGGTGGTCCCAGACCCAGCGTCCCAACTCATTGGCCATCTGTTTTGCGGCTGGCAGGTCGTTGTCGGTGACAACCAAGGTCGATGCCCCGGCAACGTCCACGTCGGCCCACTGGTAACCGACACCTACGCTCGCAGTGAGCACCCCCGGGTCCTGCTCGATTTTCCATAGCCGCTCGATGGCGCCGGACATGGGCTGCTCGGCCGTGATCATCCTGGCTGCATTCCAGAAAATGGGAATAGAACACCAGCCGCAAGTCGGTTGGATCTCGCCGGCTATGGTGCGCACGATCATGTTGGCACCTTCAAGGGCTCGCTCGGCCATGTCGGTATGGGGATAGGTTTCCATCACGATCAGGGCGGTGGCGCTGTCGACCATGTCCGGTCCGATGTTGCAATGCATGTCGTGGACCGTGATGATCGGGCAGTCGGGACCGACAACACCGCGGACAGCCCTGGTGATATCGCCGTCGGCGTCCATGACTCCCTGCGCCGAATAGGAACCATGGAGGCTCAGCAAAACGCCATCCACGGGCAGCTGGTCTGTCAGCCTTTCGAGTAGCAGATGTTTGAGATGATTGTGGGTCTCAAGTGTGGGCTGACCGCCGGAAGGTGCCTTGGACCAGATCAGCGGAACTACGGTCTGGCCATGGTTCCGCACGCCGGAGAGAAAACCGTCAACCACGGTATTGGTGTCGCCGGCCCGGTTCAGCAGCGACTGGCCCTCGAAATAGTGATGGTCTCGTAGAAACAAGGAGAGGGGGGTTTCTACGGGGGTGAAACTTGAACTTTCGTGTTCAATGCCTCCAACGGCAATTTTCATGGCGGGTTCTTCAGCGTGTTACGAATGAACTTCGAAGGCTCGCAGGGCGTCCATGTTTACCTCAATCCCGAGCCCTGACTTTTCCGGAAGAGGGATCACACCATCGATAATTTGCAGTTCGTCGTCGACAAGATCTTTGCGAAGTTGTGAATCGCAGAGGTTGGTGGGCATGAATTCGATGTAAGGGCAGTGGGGGGTGACGGCGGCCAAGTGTGCGGTGGCGGCGATGCTAATACCCGTTTTCCAGCAGTGGGGTACAATCTGGCGTCCGCGCTGGGCGGCCATTTCACAAACCCGTTTTGCTTCGGTCAGCCCACCCACGCGGCCAACGTCGGGCTGGGCAACGTCGACCCGGCCAATGTCCATCAAGTCGGCAAATTCAAAGCGAGTGTTTTGCCACTCCCCGGCGGCCACAGGCATGGGTGCCTCATCATGCAGGCGTGCATAGCCAGCAAGGTCATCAATGGCCAGGGGAGTTTCGATGAAATAGATGTCAAAATCTTTCCAATCGTTGAGTGTACGCAAGGCGATGTCGACGTCTGACCAGGTGTATTGCACATCAACCATCATAACGAAATCTGGCCCGACTGCCGCCCGGCAGGCAGCGACAACCTCGGTCATTTTTTCATCCGGCTCGTTGAGCCCGCTATGGTTGTAAGGCCCGCTCAGGGTAACTTCCATTTTGCCGGCTTGAAAACCAAGTTCTTTAGCCCGCATGGCCCAGGCAACGAGGGAGTCGCGATACTCTTCGAACCTGTGTCCGCTCGGTTGCAAGGATGCGTAGGGAATGATGTGAGGCTTGGCCTTATCGCCCAGTAGTTGCCAGCAGGGTTTTCCCGCGGCTTTACCTTTGATGTCCCAGAGCGCCATGTCGAGTGCGCCCATGGCGCAAATGACTGCACCCCGCCTCCCGTTCATGGCACTTCCCACGTACAGCTTTTCCCAGATTCGCTCTGGCTCGCGGGGATCTTCGCCAAGGAGCATTTCCTTAAGCCCAAGCCCCATTGTGTGCGTACTACGGGCTTCGATGCATGCTTTGGCAATCCAGGGATTGACGTCGGTTTCGCCGATTCCGGTGATTCCTTCATCGGTGTGGACGAAGACGACGATATCGTCCTGGGCCGAGGACGTTTGATCCTTTCGCAGGTCGGGTACGAGCAGGGTATGACACTCGACGTCGGTGATTTTCATCGGTGATCCTCAATCGCTGGTAAGACAGGCCAAAAGAAAGGTGGGTTAAAAATACCGCGGTGTTGTGATGTCAGTAATTCACCCCTGGTCCCATACCGTAAGCCCGTTGAGCTTTTCCGGGTCTGGGCGCGGGAAGCAATAGCTGATGAGGTAGCTTGCCACCACGGTGCCGCCGAAACTCACAAGTGCGAGCCAGAATTTCGAGACCGTGACTCCCGACGACCGGGTCTCCTCGTCGAGCAGCCACGGCATGACATACCAGGCGTCACCCACTTTCAGGAGGCCGAATTTCGTCCACAACACCAGGGCGTATCCAATCAAAGCACCGTAAAAGACACCCCACGATGTCACCCGGCGGGTGCCCGTTCCCAGTATGAAAATTCCCACAGCGCAGCCAAAGAATGGTGCTACGACGGACACCATCATCCCGGTGATGGTGTCCTTGCCGACAAAGGCCAGGGCGATTGAGATGATGACGATGCCCCACACGAGAACCAAGGTTCGAGCCAACATCAAACAGCGATGGTCCGAGGCGTTGGGATTGATGATCCGACGGTAGTAATCTTCCACGCACACGGTACTGACCGTGTGCACACCCGAATCAATACTCGACATGGCCGCGGCAAAAATGGCGGCAATAATCAATCCTGCCAGCCCTCCCTTCAATTCGTGCAGGATGAAATGCGGAAAGGCCTGATCTGGTGTTTCGATTCCCACGGCCAGTTCAGGATTGAGCTGGTAGTGACCAAACAAGGAGAACCCCAGGCCAAAAGTTAACAGCAAAACCGGAATCGCCAGCACCGGTTTCAGCCAGACTGCCTTTTGCGCTTTGCGCAGCGTACTTGTCG
Organism: Mariniblastus sp.; assembly: GCA_022447605.1. GTDB lineage: Bacteria > Planctomycetota > Planctomycetia > Pirellulales > Pirellulaceae > Mariniblastus. The sequence goes on along the minus strand of JAKVBG010000067.1, from coordinate 6,028 downwards.
ACAAGTAACGCTGCATACTCACCTGGTCGGTCAGGTTGGCAACACCATTAATGACCCCGGCCAGGACGCACGTCCAGATCGTAATCCGGAAGGTAGGATCAAGACTGAAGTTCCACATGTTCAGCTTACCGGCAGCTACAACTTCAGTGACCAGCGGGGCAGCGCCATCTTTCCACACGATGATGGCGATTGACCACACCAGGCCGGTTGTAAACAGAAAGAATTGGATTACATCAGTCCAAATGATGGCCTTCATGCCGCCAACCAGGGTGTAGGCCGTGGCGATGATGGTCGTTCCCAGAATCGAGACCACCGGATCCATTCCAATGAGTTTTTCCAGGGCAACGGAGATGGCCGTCACGATGGTGGCCATCCAGGCCAGGCGTGCTGCGATAAAAATCAGACTGGCCAGTACCCGTACTGCGTAGTTGAAGCGCATTTCCAGGTATTCGTAGATCGATGTCAACTGGAGGCGGTAGAAGAAATTTAAAAACAGGGCGATCACGATTGGAACTGACAGATAACCACAAATCGCGAAAAGCATGTAGCTTGCGTCGTGCGCGTAGGCCTCACCCGGATTGCCCAAATAACTGATGGCCGACAACAGGCTGGCCAATTGCGATATTCCAACCACGATCCAGCCCATCGACCGACCTGCCAGCAGGTAATCGGACGTCGTGTGCTGCTGTCGGGAAAACCACAGTCCCAACCCAATCACGACCAGACCATACAAAGCGACGGTGAGGTAGTCGAGGGGAGCGAGTTGGACGCGGCAGAGCAGGGCCATTGCAGTTGGTAGGGTAGGTTGCTTTTTTGACAGGGGCGACGTCTGACAGGATACCGCAAACCACAGGGCTGCCCCATGGGAATTCCAACAGGCGGCCTGAAAACCCATGGCCCTGTGGCAATGGCCCTGTGTCAATCATTTGGCGCGGAGTGTCATGGATTTGCCGCGTTACGAGAAGGTCGCAGCCGGCCTCCATGGCGACCTTGCGGGTCAGGTTTTTGTTTTGTCCCGCCTCAGGTGGCACCTGCCGATGAGATAAAGGGGCACTGCGGCAACGACCGGTAGGATCCAGACGAGGGTCATGGTTCCCGCATAGGCCACGGCCGACCACAACATGTAGAGGCACATTCCGCAAAACAAAATTGGTGGGATCGGAAAGGCCGGGACTTTGTACACGCGTGGAAGATGCCGGTCTTTGCTGCGCAACACGAACAGCGAAAGGCCTGTCAGTAAGAAAAAGAACCAGAACACCGGTGCAATGCCGGCGATGAGCCTTTCGAAACCCCCGGAAAAATTGTCCCAACTGGGTGGCGCCACAGCGACTGCACGAAAACCTCCATCGATGGCACTTCGTCCTGTTTCCGTACCGACGGCAAACAGAAGCAGCAAAGCCATGACTGCCTGAACCAGACACGACCACACGGGCGCCCCGAACCGCTCATGCCAACGGCCAAGCAGGGAGAACATCTGGTGTTCGGCCCCAACGGCCGCATAGAGACGCGAACCGGTCAGGATCATGCCATTAATGGCCCCGAGGGCCGAAATCATGACCAGCAAGCTGACAAACTGCGAGGCTCCTTTTCCCAGACTCAGCTTGAGCACATCGGCTGCCGGGGTTGTGGAGTTTCGGAGGCCCTCAAAACCGAGCGATTTCAGGTAAGCCATGTTGATGAGCAGGTAGAGTATAAAGATGGCCCCGATACCAAGCAGAAGTGCGCGGGGAATGTTACGACGCGTGTCGTGAATCTCCGCAGTGACAAAAGCAGCATCATTCCAGCCACCGTAGGTGTAAAGTACAAAGACCATCGCCAGGCCAAACCCAGGGCCGCTTATGGGTTGTCGGACTTCCAACGGAACAGGTGCTCCACCTGTCCAAAAAAACCCGGAAACAACGACACCCAACAGGCCCACGACTTTGGCAACGGTGAGGATATTTTGGGCAGTCCGTCCGGCGACCATTCCGGAGCAATTCAGTAGCGTTAACACCACCACCGCGGCAGCTGCAAAGCCAACCCCGGTTTCGGCGCTTGCCGAAAAAAATTCGACGGCGTAGTCGGCAAAGACGTAGGCCATTACGCAGATACTTCCGGTGAGTACCGCTACGATCTGCGCCCAGGCGAAGAAGAATCCGACAGCTGGTCCGTAGGCGCGCGAAAGGTAGACGTAGTCACCGCCTGCCCGTGGGTAAGTAGCAGCCAGTTCCGCATAGCAAAGCGCTCCCACCAGCGCCAAGATTCCGCCGAGCACCCATGCCAAAAGACCATGCCACGGAGTTTCAACATTGGCAAAGATCAGCGGCGGCGCCTTGAAAATCGAGACCCCCACCACAATGCCGACAATGATGCTCACCGTGTCCCATAGTCCAAGCCGCCGCTGGACGGGATCGGTGTTTTGATCTCCGGGTATCATCTTCTTTCTCAGATTTCAATCAGTAGGCTGGAACACGGTCCTGGAATAAAAGGCCATACCATGCGTTTTACACCGCACCAGGCGAGGATGCAGCGCCAACTACGTCACTAAACCCTGCTGGTTGGTTTTGCCGCACTGTTTTTGACCGCGACTCTCATCAGCCGGTGGTGTTACCACTACACATTGCTAACGGCAAGGCCCCGGAGCTAACGGCAAGGACCCGCACCGAACGGATGTCTCTGCGGGCCGACCTTAGAGGGGGACACACGACCGCGTGGTACCTCACTTCGAACTTCGTCAACCGGGCCGAAGAGACATGCTGGTACGGCCATGAGGTTTGAACGTATCGGAGCGATCCAATCAAGGGGGACCCAACGACAAGTACGGAATCGATATCTGTTGCCAGGATCAATAAAATTCTTCCCTCCTTGGATTTAAATCACAACATAACTCGTTTCAATCGCAAGGGTTGTCCATACCGCGATGAATTCCGCGAAAGGATGTTCGTCATTGCACCTAAGTATGTTGGCCAGGCTATTTCGATTTAGGTGAGCGTGACTTACAATAAGGATTGATGCGACGTCCGTGAAAAACTCTTGGGAAGCTCACGTGTCTCTGACTCACCCCCGCCGGACCTGCGTTTGCCATCTGCTGTTGGTGGCTATTTGGGTGGCTGCCGGATTGCCAACCGCCGGGGGCGCCACCAGGAAACAGCCCCAGGTCACACTGCATGACGTGGTCCCGATCCTCTTGTTGCGCTGCGCTGCCTGCCACGGGCGACAGCAGCAGGATGGTGGCCTCGATTTGCGCAGCAGGGAGTCGATGCTCAAAGGAGGAGAATCGGGGCCAGTGCTGGCCCCCGGAGATCCCGAGAACAGCTTGATTCTCAAGCGGCTTGTGGCCGAGGAAATGCCACCTCGCAAGCGCCTCATCGAAGCCAGCGTCAAGCCAATGACCGCCAGTGAGATCCAGTTATTGAGAGCGTGGATCCAGGCGGGTGCACCGGAGACGGCAGAGGGGTTGCAAAAGGCCGAGGGCAAATCGCCAGTCAGCGAACAAGACCGTCAGTTCTGGGCGTTTCAGCCACCTGGCGATTTTCCCGTGCCGGATGTCCAGCATGCCCAGCGTAGTCGGAATCCAATCGATGCTTTTATTCTCCAGAAGCTCGAGGCCAACCAGCTGAGTCTTTCGCCGGAGGCGGATCGGAGAACCTTAATCCGACGGGCGACCTTTGACTTGACTGGTTTGCCACCCGATCCGGTAGAGGTCGACACGTTTCTAGCGGACCGCAGGACCGATGCCTACGAAAAAATGATCGAGAGATTACTCGCTTCGCGCCGCTATGGCGAACGTTGGGGAGGGTACTGGCTCGATCGGGCCGGTTACGCAGATACCGAGGGCGAGCGGCAGCAGGACCTTCTCCGACCTCAAGCGTATCGGTATCGCGACTATGTGATCCGGGCATTCAATGCCGACAAGCCGTATGACCGTTTCCTTCTTGAGCAGCTTGCAGGCGACGAACTTGCCGACTACGAAAATGCCGCAGAGATTACTGAGGAGATCTATGACAATCTGGTGGCGACCGGATTTTTAAGAATGGTCCCAGACCCCACCTGGTACAACGTCACCGGGTTTGTTCCCAACCGGCTGGATGTCGTTGCCGACGCCGTTGATGTGCTCGGATCGGCCGTAATGGGCCTGACGATCAAATGCGCCCGCTGTCACGCCCACAAGTTCGACCCAATTCCCCAGCAAGATTACTACTCGCTGCTTGCAATCTTTAAGGGCGCCTATGACGAGCACGATTGGATGAAACCGAATTTACAGAATCCTATCAATAACGGCTCTCCGGGGAGACATTTGTATCGATACCTGCGGTACGTTCCTGCCGAGGAACTCCGAGAGTGGGAAGCCAGTGAAAGCAAACGGAAAGCAGAGATCGCTACTTTAAAGGAGTCTCTGGAGGAACGGGCCGCGTTGCTCAAGCAGCAACATTTTGAAGAGCGTCTTGCCGGGATTCCGGAAGCCTTGCGGAGTGATGTCCGCCAGGCGGTCGAAACCGCAGCGGACGACCGGAATGAGATTCAGAACTATTTGAGTGAGAAGTTTTCCGGATCCCTTTTGCTCACTGATGAGCAACTCGAGAAATCGGATGAGGACTTTAAGAAAACGGCCGAAGAGACCAGAGGGGAAATTGAATCCCTCAAAAAAAACAAATCTCCGGAACCGATGATTCGCGCCCTTTGGGATCGTGGTGAACCTTCGCCCACCTATCTCCTGGGCAGGGGGGACTACCTCATGCCAGGTCGGCTCGTCGAACCGGCAGCCCTCTCGGTGCTCTCAACCGACAAGCTCGACATCAAGCCGCCCTGGCCGGGAGCAAAAAAAACGGGACGTCGTCTGGCACTGGCGAAGTGGCTCATTCGACCCGACCACCCCCTTACGGCGCGCGTCATGGTCAACACCATCTGGAAGCATCACTTCCGACACGGCATCGTAAAATCGGTGGACAATTTTGGCCACATCGGAATCCCTCCGACCCATCCGGAATTATTGGACTGGCTGGCACGCGAATTCATCCGGTGTGATTGGAGCATCAAGGAGATGCATCGGTTGATCATGACCTCCAGCACTTACCGGCAAATGTCCAGGGTAACGCCCGCGCATGAGCAGCTCGATCTGGAGAACGATCTCCTGTCTCGATTCCCGATGAAACGGATGGAAGCTGAAGTCCTGTGGGATACCCTGCTGCTCATCTCGGGGTCTCTGGACGAGACTCCTTTTGGTGCTGCCAACGGAGTGGAAGTCCGACCTGACGGCCTGGTGACCGCCGTCGGTACTGAGAAGGGGTGGCGGCGCAGTATCTATGTTGAACACAACCGCAAACAAAATCTGACGATCCTTGAGTGCTTCGACCTGCCACGCCCAGTTCCGAATTGCCTGGAGCGAAAACTCTCGACGGTCGCTCCCCAGGCACTACATCTGTTGAACAACGAAACCATTTACCAGCTGATGCTTGCGTTTGCCGACCGTGTGAGCCGGGATGCCGGTGCGGATCGTACCAGGCAGATCGACAGAATCTACCAACTTGCCCTGGGACGGTTACCGACACCAGAAGAAAACCAGCTTGCGGCCGAGACCCTTAACCAACTGCAGGCAGAGTGGGGAAAAACAGAAGCGGATCCGGATCGTGAGGCCCTGGCGAACTTGTGCCATGTGTTGGTCAACTCGGCCGAATTTATCTACATCGATTGAGGATTATAGAGAGTTGTGGCCAACAAGATGGATATGGCTCAGCCGGTAAAGAACCAAGATTTGCGTAAGTTTTTAGAATGCGATCACAACGATGTTTGACCAACGACCTTCAACAATAACCCGGCGAAAATTTTTCGATCGCGTTGGAGATGGTGTCTATGGTGCTGCGCTGGCGCACCTGCTCGGCGGGGAATTATGCGCTAACGAGCAGCAAGACGACCGGCGTATCTATGATCTTCGTCCACACCAGCCAACCGAGGAGCCGAAAGCAAAGGCGGTGATCCACCTCTTCATGAACGGGGGTCCCAGCCAAATGGATTTGTTCGATCCCAAGGTGGAGCTCACCCGGCGGCATGG
>JAKVBG010000066.1 GCA_022447605.1 Mariniblastus sp. | reverse complement strand
CCCCTCCCCCGGAACCCGACGAGTTACTGCAGGGATTGCTCTCAAAATCAAACGAGCCGCTGCCAGGTACCAGCAGGATGTCGTCCAGGGAAAATATGCCACTGCCACCAGCCGGATTGGGCGGTGAACTGGTGATTTTGATTTTCGAAAGTGCCACGTTCTGAAAACGTTCAGAGGGTTCGACGAACTGGTACTTTGGAAGGTAACCGCTACTGAGTCCAACACCGACACCATCACCCTCAGGTGCAGTGTGAACGTCTTCTCCAATGAAGGTCTCGTTGGTATCGTAGTACTCGACGATGAGCCGCGGCGGAAAATTGCCACGGTTGGCATACGACATTCCGGCATAGCCGTAGGCAGGTCCGTTTTCCAGGTCGATAGTCACTTCGAAGATACCATTGCCTATAGCTCCCGTATGGAGGGCCTGGCTGCCGTGGACCGGATTTGGCTCGGTATCTGGCGACCTGTTGTATTCCGGCAGGCCGGAACCTGTCCCGCCAGGGCCATGGTCGATTTGCAGGTTAGCAATGCTCGACTCGCTCATTTGAAAACTGGTGACCACGCCAGGAATCCCGGTGTATTGAATGCCGGTTCCATCTGCGTCGGGAAACCCACCCACACAATCCTGGCAGGCTTCCGCTTCAAAGCTAAGACGCGTGTAATTGTTGGGATTAAAAGCGCCACCACCGGAAGTGACCGAGATGTCGTCCAGGAAAAACGTACCGTGGCCGTCGTGGCGCGGGATGTCGCCATTACCTGTCTGGGTGGAATAATCCTGGAAAGCTGCATCCGGGTCGTAATAGCCATCGGCAAAACTTCGGAACAGAACCTTGCCAAGCGCTACCCCCTGAAAAACAGGAGACGGGGTGATCTTCTGGAACTTGGGTTCATAGTTTGCGGCGACACCAACCCACTGGTCACCGGCATTAGGAATATCACGGTCCGGATCGGTACCCATCGCGTAGGTGTTCATTCCCAAATACGTTTCGTCCGGATCGTTGGCATAATACTCAACCTGTAACCGCGGCGGTCCGTTACCGCGGTTGGCATAGTAAAAACTGTCGAGTTGTAAATTCTGCGAGTTGTCCAGGTCCATCACGCCCACGTAAGCGTAGCCAACTCCACCCTCCATCCCACCGCCGAAGCCAGCCACTGCACTGCCACTGACCGGAGCCGGGGCCGAGGAGGGAACACTGCCCAGGTTAATGTCCAATCCACCCGGACCATCGTCGACAAACCAGGTACCCAGATTTCTCGCCTCGGTGGTTACGGTACGCGGATTCGTCCAAACCGGGTTTTCATAGACACTTGCAACGGTCCAGTTCGCCACAACACCACCGTTGGTCGAAAACAGCGGTTTCTCTAGAACAGGGCCATCAGGATGTGCGGCATATCCTGTGTTGGGACCGCCGGCAAAGCCCGTGTAGTTATAGTACGGATCTCGCGTTCCACCCGGCGCCATGTTGGAGAGCAATTCGGGAGCTGGAAATCCCTCGCTCTGCTCAAAGCTGATGACGGTCGTTTGCGCAAAAGCAAACTGAGGCGTTTCAGCGAAGAAACCAAGTGCCAAAAACACCAAACACAAACCAATGAAGTTTCGATTTCGTCGCAAAATCATGAGTTCGCCCTTTTTTGATTCACTGCTTGTGGAGCAAAATGTTCCGATTCGCTACCGCACAACAGAACCACGAGACGCCGATGGCCAGCCAGCCTGAAGAGATTGGCGATTAAAACACCCCTCGAGAAACTGTCAAAGCATATACCCCTTAATTCTGTTTGAAATTTTCCCTATTGTCAATAACCTGCCCGGAATCATCGTCAAACCTTTTCCGCAAAGCGGCAGTATCCCATGGCCGCTGAGCAGTGCTGGGAATGAGCATACCGGACAGATCGCCCCACCGACTCGCCTAAGGCGGTGTTTCAAGTCGGTCCTCATTCGGCGCCCGATCCCTACCCAGGTCGATCTCTGAGAAAGGGCGACCTCTGCCCCAAGTGAGTTCGATTTTCAACGAATCGGTAGGTTCGTCGATCGTGGTGGTGAGTCCCCTGAAATTGGGCGCCCAATATTTTTTGGGAGCCATCCAATAGCGACGGTCGCCCTCCACCCGGGATCCATTGACCATGACCTGGTGGGTTCCCCGTACACAACCATCTCCCTGTTCATAGGTGGTCAGCTGAAAGCGTCCTTCCTGGTCAATACTGGAAAATGCCATCCGGTTGCCGCTGGGCATAACCCGCACGATACCGCCGCGAAGAGGCTCACCGTCGATGAGGACCTGCCCTGAGACAGGAACACGTTTCGGTCGTCCATCGTCGCAACCGAAAGTCAACAGGGTAAGCAGCCCGAGCAGAGTTCGCACTACGGCCGTCGACAATCCTGTGACCAACTTTCCATGTCTGGCAATCTGTTTCATAGTCCGCTCCGCGATACAGTTGCTTGTCGTGGTACGATTACGAACGATCCTCTTCACCACCGGCACGGGTTGCCAATTTCCAGTAAGTCCAAAGGTCAATGTTTTCGCTGACAAAGATCGTATGTCCATCACCATAGGCAAAAATACATCCGCCCACGTGGTAACTTATGAATGCGCCGTTGGCCCGACCGCCAGGACCAACAGAAAAGGGTGCCGGGAGATTGTCTGTTTGCTTGGGGCTTTTAGTACCGTACGGATCCCGGTAAAAACGGCCCCACAACGTACCCTCTGGCGGGGTATTGGGGGGATTCTCAGCAGATCGAAGCGCATCTTCAAACCGCGCAGCGGTTGCCCATCGTCCGATCGTAGCGTCTTTATGCCCGTTGATCGTCTCGCCCACAAACAGGGTATGACTCAAACCATCGGTAATGTCACGAACGCGGTGCTGCTTTTTGTGGTAAAACACCCCATCGTTGTCATATTTCATTCTGTTCCAATCGTTGCCAGGCGGGTTGGGTCCAAGCGTGCCTTGATTCAACACATATGACCCCGGGGCATATTGTGTGCGGGCCCGCGTATCCAACGACCAAACATTGCGCGGCCAGTGCTGGCGAAAGAGAGGAAGTGCCGTGTCATCGGGGCAGATAAATGCTTCCAGGCGCGTGGTGAACACCTCCTGCTGGGCCGGGGATATAGCACTTCCGGGACCGCAACCGGCAGGAAGTGAAATCCCGCGGTTGGCCAGGTCGAGCATATCGTAAAGACCCGGCTCTTCCAGCTGAGGCAGGATCAGTAAAAAACCGCTCCCACGTGATCGCCCGGTGCATGGGACGTCTTTACATATTCCATATTCGTCCTGTTCAGCACACCCAATGCGGCCAGCGGGGAACTTGCCGTAGGTCGACTCAAAATTATGCAGGGCCAGGGCGATCTGCTTGAGGTTGTTCGTGCAAATGACCCGCCTGCCCGCGGCCCGTGCCGCCTGAACCGCCGGCAGCAGAAGCGCAATAAGAATCCCGATGATGGCGATCACCACCAAAAGTTCTACGAGCGTAAACGCCTGACAACGGCAACCCGGACATGCACGCCGCCGAAAATAACGACAACCAGTGATCATACGCGGATCAATTTCCTGGGAAAAGAAACTCAGCACCCAAGTGCTGCTGTTATTTTACCCCACCCAACATCTTCCTGCCAGTTGGGTTGCCGCAGAGCCAATTACGAGAGCTTGGAAACGGCGGCCAGAGACCATCAAACCTCAAAGCCCTATGTGACAACCACACGGCAAAAACGTGGCCCCCATACCACAGGGCATGGGGGCCACGGAAATTGCCATCTTCATAAGTCAGGCATGAAGCCTGGCTCATTCTCCCCTTCTTAAATCAAACGCTTCCGCAAACCGACCAGGCCAACACCGGCCAGCACCAGCAGGGCAAGACTTCCCGGTTCGGGAATTGCCGTCTTGAACGCAATATCGTCGATTCCAAAGTGGGCACCCCAGTTATTTGCACTGTCGTGCTGCGAGGTGAACACAAGTTTCGAGAGCGGCAAATCCTGGAATTGGGCCGAAGCTGTAAGATACTGGGACTCCGGGCCCCAATGCGCTCCCACCCCGACACTTCCTGCCGTGTAACCGGCGGGTCCTGCCGGATTGTCTGTGAAGACATCGGTACCTGCTGACTGCTCGTCAAGACCAAAGTACTCCACCGTCAATTTCCCTGGATAATTACCCCGGGATTGAAAGAAAAAACTCTGCAGCGCCAAATTAAGGCTGTTGTCCAGGTCCATCGTCACAACGTGCTCACCATTGCCGGAGCCGTTAGAAAGGGCATATGCACGACCCTCTGAAGGATCGTCCATTTCCTCGAATCCTACACCGTCTTTGTTTCCATGGTCAATTTGCAGGTTACCAGAACCAGCCCCCGAAAGCCCCCAACTTGTCACGGGGCCAACCGAAGTACCTTGAATCGTACTTCCCAAACCGCCATACCCTTCATCAGACTCAAAGCTGACACGCGTCCAACTCTGATCGTGAACCCCAGTACTGTTTCCTTCAAGCACGATGTCTTCCATGGAGAAGTGCCCGCCAAGTCCGCTATCGTTCGAATCCGCCTTGTACTGTTTGCTGCCAAACACAACCTTCGACAGGGGAACACCCTGGAATTGTTCGCTGACGGTGAGTTTCTGGAAATCTGGTGCCCAACCGGCGTTCAATCCAAGCCCCGGCGTACCGCTGCGAGGTCTCAGCCACGAGTTCGAACCGATCAGGTCGCCATCAAGGTTGTAGTAATGGGCGGTTGCGTTTGGAAAGACGTTGCCGCGATTTGCATAATTCCAGCTCCTAAGGCTGTACTTCCCGGCAGGATCCAGATTCATCGTGATTTGGTGGGCGCCGTTGCCATCACCACGGGAAAGAGCAATTTGCGAACCGGTAAGCGGGTTGGGCTCATCTCCCATGCCACCTCCCCCAGGACCGTGATCGATCTGAAAATCATTGTCGTCAGTGCGGTCCGGGGAATTGTTGTGTCCCGGTCCACCCTTTTCCCAACTGAGGACAACCCCTGGAACTGCACCGGCACCTGGGATCGATGCTCCATCCGCATCCGGGAAACCCTCCCCGGCTTCGAAGCTGACCGTCACCGCTGCGGCACTGCCGCAAATCAGGAACATCACCAAAGCACAACATGCGGCACTAACAGCAAAGCAACTGTTGCCTCTCTTCAAAGACCAACATTTCGAAATAAACACTGGCTCCTCCCTTCGTTTAAAGAATGATAAGACAGACTACAGGCAGCGACACCCATCACGCAGTCCGCAGGTACTGAAAAGAAAAACTGCTCCCCGTTTCAAACTGCCCACCGCAACTGGTAGGTTCCCCCTTCGACCACAACAATCCGCCACCAATCAGTTGGCAAAAAGCCGTATCGAAATCTGGACCGATACCCTTGCATAATAATGGCAGCCTTCAAGGTTTGTCAAGTATTTCCCCATTCTGCCCGCAAAAAACGGGCTTTCACGCCCATCCCATGCGCTCGTACTGCTCGCATCAACGGGAGATCCAAGGAGCCCACACCAGCGGGGGCATGACTGAAGCGGGAAAAAACTTATGTCCAAGCCTTAACCCAAACCATTGTGAGCGGTTGCGGAGGGCATCGCCGCCGGGTGCTCGTGGCAAAAAATCCAAAGTCACTCGAAATAGGGCTGCACTTCCACGAAGTTCACCAACACCTCCTGCCCCACCGGCCCCCCGGGATCTTCCTCCGACAGCCAGTCGGAGATGACCAGCCTGGCTTCACTCCCCTGGGCGCGAAATACGTACCAGTGATACGTCGTGTACGCGCGATTCTCGTAGTCAAATTTGCCGAGTGAGTTTCCCCAATTTTGCGGGTAAGTAAACCAGTAGTTCGTGCGATGACGGGGTTCCATCCTGGCGCCCTCCAATTCAATACGCACCTGGCTGGGCTTGTGGGCCGAACGACCTCCGCGGACGTCGTCCCAATTGGCCGTCATGATTTTGACCGAGTAAAGTCGGCCCGGCTCAAAGTTTCGCATGGACTGGGAGATTTGGTTGGGCTGCTCGCCGCTGCGCTTGATCACCAAAAACTTGTCGCCTCGCGAACCACCCAGGTAACGCCCCTGGAGTGACTCGCCGTAACCGGCAAGCTGGGACTCCCGCACGCTCCCCGGGGAAGCCGCGTCAATGGTCCATCCGCGCATTCCTTGTTCGAAGTCGGGATTGTGGATGTGAGCCAGTTCGTACGGATCGTTCGAAGCCGGCTCGGTACGACCCTCAATGCAGTAGTGCCGGTAGAGATGCCCCGCCCAACGGGTATTTTCTTCGTCCGCATAGGCCGAGTAGTACCACTGCATGCCGTAAAGACCAAAGTAGGCAGCGTGATTGGCAAACGTCTGCATTTGCAAATCCATGTGTGTCTTGAAATTCACCCCCGGATTGACATTCTGGCTGAGGGGGGGATGCGACATGATACCGGGCGAGGCAATCATGTTGCGGACCGACTGCCACGAACGCTGGTTAAAAACCTCGACCGGCTGAACGAGGCTTTGCTGGATCAATTTCCAGGCGTCGGCTTCGGAGGATTGCTCCGGAAGGTATTGATAGAAAGCGTATTTCCAGTCCAGTTCCACCACGGTCCGCAAGAACGCACGGCTTCCGTCCGACCCAAAGGCCCAACTGACCCACGGATAAAATGTGTGCCTGGCCCATCTTGGGTCTTCCGAGAGAAGGCGCATCGCGCGTGCCCACTCGATGAATTGCTGCTCGGTCGCATTAGAGCAGTCATCGGCAATGCCGCCGCTGGCCAACGGGTCCGTGTAGCCTTCATCACCGGTCCAGTAACGAACAGACTCGGCCGCCGTGGCGAACTTGCCGGGCGCCGGACCAAACATGTGATAACCGGGGGCACCAGTCGTGGATATCCACCGCCGGCCCAAACCGGTCCAGCCGGCCATGGGACCCTGCTGGTCGGTGTCGCCGGCGATCACGTTGCAGTTTTTGAGCACGTGCTGCTGAAGGAAATCCCACTCGTAGGGACCAAGTGCGACCCCGCCAGTCCACGAGGACCGTGGGTCCTGCCGATTTTTATACAGGGTCACGTCATACCCCATGGCGCCGGGTCCGGATGGAAACTGGGTGTACAAGAGTTCGGGAACTGCCCGCGCAATGAGTTGTTCAACAGGACCCTCGAGCAGCAAGGCATGCCGGCCGGCTGGCAGGCGGTGCATCGCTTCGCCGGCTGTGAGTGTGATGTCCTGCCCGTCCACGCGCGCAGTACCGCTGCCGGCGAGCTGAAACCAAACCCAGCCGTCACGCGGGTTCATCATTTCAATGTGGCGCTCGCCGGAGAGTCCCCGCTTGCGGGTGTTGGCCAGTTCACTCACCAAATTATTGAGTACGACCACCTGGTGGGGAGGCCCGGGCAGAATGTTGACCGGTGCAACCGCAGAGGTCAACTCCCGGTTCGATCGATCGACCAGTCGGGCCTGAACAACATAACTTCCCCACCGGACCGCATCGACAGGCAAGTTGATCGTTACCACCCGGTCGGGTGCCTCGATGGTTCTCTCGACCAGTGGCAATGCCGTTTTCGGTACACCTGGTAAAGAACCCCTGTCCAACAAAGCAACATGAAGCGAACTCTCCCCCAGGACATCGGCATCGAAACCGGTCGTGACCACCAGCGATACCTGCCCGGTATGCCCGGCGACCAACGTTTTCTGCCAGGGGTCGGTAACCTCCAGGTCCATCACCTCCAGGTAATGAGGTTCGCGCACAAAGTGCTGACTGAGAATCGTGCGGTCGGCAGAATCTCTTACCACCACGCGATCGGTTTTGGGCTTCGAACCGACCAGGTAAACATCGTTACGCCCGGCAAGAATCGGCTCCAGGTCTAACGAGTCTGTTTTTAATTCGAAAGTTGCTCCTGGACGAAGGGTCACCGTCTGCGACTGGGTGGCGCGCTGCTCTCCGGCGACGAACTGGTCGATGTCGACCGTGCGTGGCCGGTCACCGACATTGACCACCGGCACACAAAGGGTCGCTCCAGGAGCAAAGTCCGTTGGTTCTGGCCGAAGAAAGTCACTTTCAACAGCAATATGGTAACGATCAAATGGCCCGCGAAGCCCGGTGAGTTTGCAAAACACCCCGGGATCGTGAAAAGCACCCAGCGGCGCAGCCGACGAGTAAGCGTAGGGGGTGTGCGACTGTCGGCAGAGATTGACCGACCAGTCTTGTTTCAGGTTCGACAAGGCGCCGAAGTTATAATAGGGAATAGCTACTTCCATCGACCAGTAGTCTGGTGCGATGTGGGCAGCCGATTGCCAGTCGGCTCTCCAGCGGGGATCGTGTTTCGTACCCCTTGCAGACCGCGCCGTTTCCCACTGCGAACCATAAGCATTCACAACGAACTGGTAATAGCGGTCCCCGATTTGGCCCGGGTCGATGAGAATCTCCACGATGTCGTCCGCAAAAAAGTACTCGCCGCGATCGCGGATCTTCCCGCGTGGCCGGGCATCATGGATTTTCAAGCACTTCATGCCGACGTAGAGATTTTCCGCGTCATGCGCGAAGTACCCCAATGACTGGAAAGGCGCGACAAGGTCTGTATGGATCAACAAGAATCGCGTGACCACGGGAGCCTTTTTCCAACAGGCATCATCGAGCCGACCATCGATCACCGGGGCCTCGGTTGCCCAACCCGCCTTGAAGGCCCGCGGCTGTTCAGCACGAACACTCCCGCAGAGCGTTTCCCACAGGCAGGCGCTCACAGCCAACCACCGCAAACAGTCACCTGGCATTTCTTGACCCCGGTCTTTCAAAAATCACTGGACGTTGATCCCCCTTGCCCCACAGGTTCATCATACAAAACGGCCGTGCGATGAACACTCACTTGGCCGGCTGGCGCCAGGCCGCCGTCCCCTGGGCGGCCCTACAACGCTTAACCTTATGTTTCCGAGAGCTGTGAAACGAGAGCTGCACTCAGCCCACCTTGGTAAAGACGAATGTCTCGTAGTGCACCCTTGAGCGAGTGCCCGACTCCGTGACCGATCCGCAGTGGCTGGTCGTTGTCCAGGTCGTAGTGTGCGTCACAAAACCTCGCCGACCGGCTGACAAGTTTGCCGTCCAGATACAGTTTCAACTCGCCACGGTCACGTACCGCGGCCACGTGCCGCCACCCGGGCTCCAGCAGGTGGTCATGGGTGGCCATCACGCCCATCTGCCGGCTCCACACACGTCCCGAGGGCAACGTGCCGGCGTACAACCGGCCGTTGTGCACGGCCATGGTCCAGACACGGCGAAGATAATAATCGGGGTCGTTGTCCAGATTCCCCATGTAGGTGAACTCGGCACCATCCATCCGAAAGACATTGGCCATCGGCAACGTTCCGAAGTAGCATTTTCCGTTGTAAAGAGCCGTGGCCATCGCCTCACGTTCGTACCCAACGCGGCCGACGACAGCCCAGTCCTCGCCACCATCGTAGCGGATGACTTCGCATTCCGGCCACGTCCCCACGTGAAGTTGGCCGCGATACGTCACGGCAGAGTAAGTTTGGGTCGAGCCTGGCGGTGCTCCCCGGTAGGACCACTCGCCATCGGCTTCGTAACAATATACGCCGCCACCGTTAATCAGCGCAAGAAACTCACCTTCGTGGATCGTGCACGACATAATCCGTTTCTCGGGACCAACCATCTTCCAATGGCCATCCCCCAGGTAGCGGTACACGCCGCAGCGATGATGACTGACTGCAAACAAGTCTCCCCGGTAAGAGGTCAGGCAAACGGTTTCGTCTGCCTTGTCGGTGTGTGCATCGTTGTAGCGATCCGGAGCATCGTCCGCAGTTGCTCCCTCCTGTCCAGGAACGCCACAGTCAATCCACCGGCCATCTTCCACGCGATAGACATTGCCACCTGGCCGCCGGTTCAGGGCATCGCCCAGCAAAGAGCCGTTGGGGTTGTAGCGACCGGTCGCCGCATACAAGCTGCCCTGGTGGTAGCAAATCGACCCGATGCAGTTACAACCCGGTGGTGCAGCGCCAAGGTCCTCCCACTGCTGGCCGTCGCAATACCGCATCAGGTGGCCGGTCTGCCCCGCTGCGTTTTCAAACGTACCGACGTAAAGATCCCCTTCGATCGATGCCATCGAGGAAACTTTTACCGCGTTGCCAGGACGGCCACAGTCGGTCCAACCGTCTTCGATCTGTGCGTGGTCAATCCCAAACTGCAGGTGGCGGTAATTGGACTGGGTGGTTTGCGTCATCCCGGTTTGCGTCTGCACCAACAGATTGAATCCGCAGCGGGTATCGTGATCGAATCGGTTGACCAGGTCACCGACGATATCCTCCCCAGTAGCGTGAACCCAGAGCGCGATGGAGAAATCCCCGTTACCAAGCTTCGGCAGTGCCTCGCCGGGCACTTCGATGCGGCTTGCCGAACCGTT
Organism: Mariniblastus sp.; assembly: GCA_022447605.1. GTDB lineage: Bacteria > Planctomycetota > Planctomycetia > Pirellulales > Pirellulaceae > Mariniblastus. The sequence goes on along the minus strand of JAKVBG010000066.1, from coordinate 1,766 downwards.
GAACTGCCCGGCCACACGGCCATCGACTTCGCCAAATGTCACTCCCCGGGTTATTGCAGGCAGACTGGCCTGACCGACGTTGCGGGCATCTTTTTCAAGGGGCCAGTGGGCAACCAGGCCTTCAGAGGGGTTCATGGTCGACTCTTTCCAGGAAAAATTTTTTGGGCCCTGTTAACTATTCGGTTCGAGCCAGTCCTGCGGTGCTTTGGACCTCACACGGCTGGCCGGTTGCGATGGCCTGGTCAGCTGCGTCGGCAATCGCAACCGCTTCGATCATTTGGTCAACCGGCCCTTGCCGCTTGCCGGTCTCGACCATCTTCTTGACTAGGCGCAGGATTTCGGCCGAACCCTCGGGAAATTCCCAGTCACCGATACCCGGGCTGTGAATCGCGCCACGGGCACCCGGCCCGTAGGCACTGAGATGCATGCTGCAATGCCATGCAGTTCCCGCATCGCAGTTGATCATCACGCCATGCTCAGGGCGATCGGGCTGCTGATCCCAGTCGAGGTGGACACTGGTGTGACTGGGGCCCGTCACGGCACGGACTGTACTCACTCCCGAACCAAAGACCGTCAGTGCCATGCAGGTGGTATGAATCAAACCTGCTCGATGCGTGCCTCCCCCCTGGATCGTACCGAACTGGGCATGGCCAAGTTCCTCAAGCCGGCGGGCAAAATGGCGAATGCCGGGAACCATTTGCAGGATCGACAGCGACATGACCGGTACATTGTGCCCGGCCGCCAATTCAAGCAGTTGCTTGACATCGTCGAGCCGATGGGCAAACGGTTTGTCGACAAACGTGGTCACACCTTTTTTGAGACCCGGTGAGGCAAGTTCCAGGTGATCGCTACCATCGCCGTTACAGTCGCCGATGAAGACCAGGTCGACATCGTCGCTGACCTCTTCGAGCGAATCGCAAACCTGGGGCTTGCCACACAACACGCGCGAGGCAACTTCGGCCACGCTGCGCTGTTCGTCCCAGAGCTTGACGACCTCGAACCCCTCGACCACCGGCGCGGTCATTTGACGCGGATCGCCATAGTTGGTGTAAAAATAGTAATGGTTGCCACCCCGCATCCAGGAATGGCGTGGATCGGGCTCCCAGGGCGTTGGCAAGTCGAACAGGGCAGGATCGTGCTTGGCCATCTGCGGCCCGTAATACATTCCATGGGTATCACAACGGATTAAACCAACTCGAATCTTACCCATTGCTTGCCTCCAGCTTGCTGGCCTGAAGCGCTACCTTGCGATAGGCAGCGGCGTACTGCTTGATGATCTCAGGACGATAATGCTTGAACCAGGGAATCCCGAGGGCTCTCTGGCAAGCGGCCTCGGAAACCGGCAGTGATCCTGCCGGGCGACTCATGTCGCGCGTGGCCTGCGCCTGCTGGGTTGGCTGGCCGTCGCCGTAAATGTCGGCCTCGGTAAAAGTAGGATGCTGATGCAACGGAAAATTGATTCCACGGCTGGCAACGCTACCTTCGGCTTGAACCGCATCGATGAATTTTTCCACGGAAAGTCCCCCGAGCTCTTCGGGCACGTAGATCGCCAGTGGATTGTACCAGCCTCCCATCGTCGAACCGGAACCGGGGGCCGGACGGTGGGCGCGCAAGCCCGGTACGTCCTCCAAAAGGTCCCAGAAATAATTCATCGCCCGCTGAATCTCCGCGATCCGCTCCTGGTAATGCTTCAATTGCACCCGGCCCATCGCCGCGCACGTTTGATTGAGGCGTCCCTTGATCGCACCGAGGGGCACCCCTCTAAA
>JAKVBG010000065.1 GCA_022447605.1 Mariniblastus sp. | reverse complement strand
ATGATTTCCCTAACGGTCATTGTCAAGACAACCAAAGACGGCCTGAAAAACAACCGGCCACGTACCTGTGGTGTCATGTACCCGTAGTGTACCGTCCCGTCGCACCCCATGCGAGTATTATAGAAACTCCTGGCGAAGCAACCGAACGGGGCTAACTTCCCAATCGGCGTTATTCGGATCGCTGTTCGGATCGCTGTTCGGATCGCTGTTCGGGGCTGTTGATCTTCTTTCTTGTGAGTGTCAGAGTCTACAATTGTGTCTCAACCCCCCGGGAGTGAATTGATGCCACGTCCAACTGTACACATTCTGTTAGGTCCAAAGCCCGATCCCCTGGAACAACGGGCGGCGTCCGAACTGCAGCGATACATTCAGGAACTCTTTGGTTTTAAACCGAGGCTGGTCAAGCGCCTTCCGACGTCGGGGCAGGTTATGGTCCTGGGAACCGGGTCGTCCAATCCGATGCTGCAGGAAACGCGCAAATTAGGACCCCAGGATTATGCCATCTGCAGCCCCTCATCCAAACGACTCGAAATCTGTGGGGGATCGCCAGTGGCACTGCTCTGGGGAACCTACGAAGTCATCGCAGAGTGGGGTGTGACTTATCTGATCCAGGGTGACGTGATGCCGGAGCCCAAGAAGGTGGGTCCTTTCCGGCTACCCCGACTCGACGTGGTTCGTCGGCCCGTTTTCGAGCAACGAACGTTTCGCATCGTGAACGACATGCTCAACTCGGGTGTGCTCTGGAGTCTCAAGGACAATGAGCAGTTGTTCGATCAACTGGTCAAATTGAGATTCAACTCAGTGTATGCCACAACCTACCCGCATCAGCCCTGGTGCGACTGGTCATTTCGAGACGTCAAGTTTGAGACTGCGGACCTGGTGTATGGATTCCGGCATGTGATCCATGAGCGGAGTATCGGACGCGAAGTAATCGGCAAACTTGGCCATTACACCAATCCGGATTTGCAAGGCGCCAATACCTTTCAAGAGCGGTTAGTCCGATGCAAGCGCCTGATGCACGGGCTAATCGACGCCGCGCATGCACGCGGCCTAAAATTTATTCTTGGCCATATCGTCAACGATTTTCCGGAGGAATTCAAAAGGGCTTTGCCGCGATGGAGCCGGGGTCAACGCATTCCGCAATCAACCATGGAGGCGGGACAATACTCGTCATTGGGATTGCATGAAGATTCGGGCAACTGCCAGGTTGGTCACTATATGACGCCGTTGAACCCGGTCTTTGTCGACATGGCCGAATCATGGCTGGCCGCCCTGTTGACCGAATACCGAGAGATCGACGGTGTGTTCCTATCCCCGTCGGAATTCCCACCCGGCGCCGGTGGACTTGAGCAGTGTTGGGATGCGCTATCCCGACGTCATCCTCTGGAAGGAAAAGCAGGGTTAAAAAAGATCGAGCGGCGGGCGGCAGGTCAGTCGGTTGGTCTGCAGAAAGGCCGTGGACTGCGCGAGGCCCAGGGAATGGTGATGACCGTCCGGCTCCTGGACCTGCTGCTCAATGAGCGCCCCAAAATCACCAAATTGCTTGGGCCTCTCAAAAAGATCTACTCCACATCGCTTACCGATGCGTTGCTCCCGGTCATTCCCCGCGTCTTTGAGAGCGGCCGGCTTGAATTTATCCGCGCGGGCGACTACCTGACGGCGGGCGCCGCGGCACACGTGGATCGTTTGGCCCCAGTCAAAGACAGCGGGCTTGGCATCCACCTGATGACCACGATCAACGATGACAATACCGGATTCTTGCCCCAGTTCACCACCTCGGCTCTGCATGTCATGGTAAAAGGGATGAGGAAATATGGCGTGAAAGGGTACTGGTTCCGCCAGTTCGACATCAGCGAATACGAACCTGTCATGGCCTACCTGATTGAAGCGGGGTGGGACCGGACCATGACCCCCCGAAAGGCTTACACGAACCTGGTTTCCAGGATTTGTGGTGAGGCGTCCGTGAAACCTGTCGTGAAGGCATTTAACCGGCTCGAAGCGACGCTTGAGGACGCGGATCATGTTATCGGGACCGGCTTCATGATGCCCAGGCTCATGCAAAAGTTTTGGATCGAACCGGAGAGAATCAAGGCCTGCGACAGTACCTGGAGAAAATTGATTAAAGAGTATGCCGCCATTGAACCGTATCTGCAAACCGGATTGGAGTTGAGCGATCCGCGCGGGAAATCTTTCCTCAGCAGCATGCTTGGATTCGTGCAGTTCGCTCGATTCTTCCTGGAGTCTGCCTGCGCGGTCGGCCAGGCCAGGGTTCAATTCGATGCCGCCCAGGCCTTAAAGCCGACAACCAAAAATGCGAAATTCGATGTCACCAAATACAACCAGATCTTTCGACAGTCGGCGAAGACCCTGGAAGACGCAGTCACCTCGCTGGAGAAGGCAACCCGAATCTGGGCAGACACGGTTCGCGACCCAACCGATATCGGCTCCCTCGTTGGCCTCAACGTCTACGGCCTCGATTGGCTCCGCGGCAAGGCAGATGATGTACGTATTCAAAGCGAACACTGGGGATTTGAAATTTAATTTCCACCTGCACGGCCACCGCAGGTCATTGTACCGGCCAGATTCGCCAACGAACGCGCCAACACTGTCCAGATCAAGTTGGTCGATGGCGAAGAAGCGGCCGTCATTTTTGTAGACCTGGCAATCTCCTGAGAATTCAAGTGGCCCCTGTAGCCCGAGTTTTCGACTGCCCAATACCGCGGAGATACGAGTCATCCAGCCACAGGTTGATCGCTTGCGGTTCGTAACCACCGGTGAGTTTGCCAGCTGATTTCATCGCGCCGATTTCTTCAACAGTAAACCAACCCTCCTGAATACCTTTCGCAGCTTGAACGGGAGGATCTTCTTCCAACGGATGTGCGTAGACGCGGCAGAGCTCGCCGTCGTGCTCGAAATCGGCAAGGTAAGTCATCCAGGGAATTTCCAGGTTCAATTGGTCCTGCACATGAATTTCCACCGAGTCAATTAAATTGCACCGGTCGTACCTGCGGGTCAGATCGTGCTCCTGAGGCTCGCCACCGGGAAGATGCCATTGCTGCTCCTTTCGGCGGTCTGACCGGATCATGAGAAACTTTTCGCGATGCTGGAGTAACACTCGCGCCGTTGTGATGGGAATGTCGCTGTGGTTGGGCAACAGCGACCGGCCTTGGTAGCAAATCACCTGATGTGCCCTGTCCGTGAAAAGGTGCGGCCCGCACGCGGGTGGGGCATTGATGGCTCGGTACTTGTTGTAGATGCCCAACCGGTCCCGATCAGACCCATTCGCGCCACCATGGTGCCAGGTCCACATGTGCATCAACAGTAAATCTCCACGACGCAATTGTGTATCTACAAGCGGTCCGATTTCGTCGCCGCCACAACGTTGAACGCGACGCACACAACCTTGCGTTGTAGCCTGGGTGAGTTTGTGGGAACCTGGCGACACGTAAAGAGGGCCAGATCGTTCGTCAAGGTCTACAAGTGGAATGATGGAAAACAACCAGTTGACCGACGATCCTGCATGGTGGTAGGTCTTGTAGTCCTGATGAGCCGTTGGATGTGAACCTTGATAGTCGCCTCCCGTGCCGGCAGCGCCGGGCGTTTTAACATAAGTGACTGCTGTCGACATCACGGCATCACAACCAAGCAGGGTTTGAACAGAGTCCAACACTATGGGGTGGGAAGAGAAATGGCCAAACTCCGGCTCTTCCACGTGATGTCGTTCAAGCACATAAAGCGTGGCGCGTGAGGGGTAGGGATCTCCCGCAGTCGTGACGTGATCGCCGGTAACGCAGCGGATCGCAGCCTTTGCAGCACGGTCAACCTCGTCCTGTTGAAACACGCCTCGTAAAACAACGAACCCGTCTTCTTTATAACGGCGCAACTGTTGCGCCGTGAGCGCACAAACATCGTTCACAGGACTACCCGGTTTTGTGTTCATGGAGATATGGGCTACTGGGAGTGTAGCTCGATTCTACATTCTGCGACGAGCGTAGCTCGATTCTACATTCTGCGACGAGAATTGACCAATCGCATTAAACCATAAGGGGTGCCCTGGCGCCGCAAATCGATTGTGCCTTGTTATCCGGAGGTTCAAAATTGGCATCGTTCCTGGCAGATTCAGGCCCTAGGCAAGGATGTCCTGCACCACATTCCCGTGGACATCCGTCAAGCGAAATTCCCGGCCAGCGTAGCGGTAAGTGAGTTGCTCGTGGTCGAGTCCCAGGAGGTGGAGAATTGTGGCATGCAGATCATGGAGGTGTACCTTGTCCTGGAGGGCATGGTAGCCATAGTCGTCCGTTGCTCCGTAGCGAATGCCACCCTTGACCCCACCACCGGCAAGCCAAATGGTAAAGCCCGTCGGATTGTGATCGCGGCCTGCCCTCTTCCCATAATTACCTTGTATGGTTGGTGTGCGTCCGAATTCCCCACCCCAGATGACAAGCGTATCCTCGAGAAGGCCACGGCCCTTGAGATCTTTGAGTAGTCCGGCAATCGGTCGGTCCACTTGTTGCGCGTTTGTCTCGTGCCCCTCCCGAAGCTCGTAGTGTTGGTCCCAGGTGGCAGGTGGACTGTGCGTGACCTGAATAAACCGCACCCCTTGTTCGGCAAACCGCCTTGCCAGCAAGCACTGGCGACCGAAGTTTGCAGTGACCTGATCGTCAAGCCCGTAAAGCTTTTGCGTGGCTGCTGTTTCATCCGAAATGTCCTGGATTGCGGGCATTTGGGTCTGCATGCGGAAAGCCAGCTCGAACGAATCAATTCTTCCTTCGAGCGCCAGGTTCGGTTGGGTTTGGTGAAGTTGGTCGCGGCTGATATCGCGGAGCATGTCGAGTTGCAACCGCTGAAGGGAGCGTGGAACACGGTGATTTTCGAGGTAGCGGATGCGAGCCTGGTCCGGGGGAATGGTTGAGTTCGCGAGCGGGATTCCCTGGAAAGGGGCTGGCAGGAAGGCACTGCTCCAGTTTTTCACACCCCCGTAACCGAGCGTGGGGCAAATGGTGATGAACCCAGGGAGGTTCTGGTTTTCGGTGCCCAAGCCATACAGGATCCACGAACCCATGCTCGGGCGTATGAAGGTGTCGCTGCCGGTGTGCAATTTAAGAATTGCAGCACCATGTGCCACGTTCGTGCCGTGCAGGGACCGGACGATACACAGGTCATCGGCATGCTGGGCGACGTGGGGAAACAAATCGCTTACCAGGGCACCACTCTCGCCGTAGTGGCGGAACTTCCAGGGGGATCGCAGCAGATTTCCAGTGCCATCAAACTTAATGCGGGCCTTGGGAAAGGGTAGTGGTTTGCCGTGCTCGCGATCAAGGCGTGGCTTGTAGTCGAAGGTGTCCAGATGCGAAGGGCCTCCGAGCATAAAGAGAAAGATCACCCGCTTGGCGCGGGGTGTAAAGAGCGGTTTCCTAGGGTTAAGGGAGCCGTCGCTCGCCGTGTTGCCTAAAGCATCCTCGCGCAGTAGTGAAGCCAGGGCAAGCTGTCCAAACCCCAGGGCAGAGGTTCGCAGCACCTCGCGTCGCGTATTCAGGATGGGACCAGGATTCTCCACGTGTAACTCGCTCATTAACGTACGTAAATGAATTCATCTGCCGCGAGGACAACCTGGCAGAGCAGCTGCCACGCGCCCAGTCGTGGAGGAACGAACTCCAGCTCCGCAGCCCTTGATCCAGCTTCGGCTCGTTCCAAAAAAGCTTGAGCACGCGCAACCTCGTCGCGAGTGGCCGTGCGACCGTATGCCGCAAGGTACAGCGTCTGGATACGGTTTGTATCGGCTTCTGGTTGGATGTCTGCGACACCGTCTGCTAACAGTTCACGGACCATTTGTCCGGTTGCTTTCCACATGAAGTCGCTGTTCATCAGAAAGAGCGCTTGCGGGGCGATCGTTGTCGTAGAGCGGTTCCCGTCGATCATGCTGGCGTTTGCATAATCGAAGAGGCTGAAGACATCGTAAAGGTTGTTGCGGATGACCGGGAGATAGATACTGCGTCGCGTGAAATCGTAGCCGGTTTCGTCGTCCTCGTTGATGTAGGTGACACGCTCCCGGTTGTCAGTCTGCATCAAGGACCCGCTCATGGTGGTATTGAGTTGGCTACTGACAGCCAGGATTGCATCACGAACGGCCTCCGCCTCCAGGCGACGCGAGCTTGCTTGCCAATGGAGCCGGTTCTCTGGGTCAACACGTGCGGCCTCGGCGTCGTGACGACTGCTCATCCGGTACGTACTCGACAGCAGGATCAGGCGGTGCATCGCTTTGATTGACCATCTACTTTCGACAAAGCGGTTGGCAAGCCAGTCCAGCAGTGGTTGGTTGCATGGCCGATCCCCCAGCAGTCCGAAGTTGTCAGGTGTACGTACAAGTCCCTGGCCAAAGTGCCATCGCCACAGACGATTGGCCATGACCCGTGCCGTGAGCGGATGGCCCGGTGCAACTAACCACCGGGATAAACGCAGGCGACCGCTGTGGTCTGGACCAAACGGTTGCTGCTGGTCTCCTGCGAGGACCACGGGAAAACGTCGTGGAACAATTTCTCCAAGTTTGAGGTGACTACCACCCTGGTGAACTCGAACGTCGACCACTTCGCGTTCGGCGACTCCCAAGGCCGCGGGTACTCCTGGGCGATTGCGGAGCGTGGTCGCTTCTTGGTTTAGCCGGTCCAGTTCTTCGCGAACTTTGGGAGGATAGGAACGTTCTGGCTGTAGCGGTAAGGGATCGCCTTCCTTCTGGAGTTCGCGGTTCGCTGCGTCAACGAGGATCTTTATTTCGGCTTCGAGCTCTGCGAGACGCCGATTGTTGTCCTCGGTTTGATCTCGAATCTCCTCAGTGAGCAGTACATTTTCGTACCACCGTGCCATCTTAATAAAGTGTTCCATGGTGCGGGTGCTCTTGAAGATACCCGCCAGCGCATAATAGTCGGTCGTCGCGATGGGGTCGAACTTATGATCATGACAGCGAGCACAACCGAGCGTTAGTCCCATAAAGGTTCGCCCCACGGTATCGATTTGTTCGTCGATAATGTCCATCTCCATCTTTTGAGGATCTTTCTCAGCCAGAAACTTCGGCCCTAGTGCGAGAAATCCAGTAGCGACAAGTCGCTCGTGATGGAGGGGGGTGTTGCTGTCACCGGGAAGCAGATCTCCTGCCAACTGCTCGGTTATGAATTGGTCGTACGGCTTGTCATCGTTGAACGCTGTGATGACGTAGTCACGGTACCGCCACGCGTTCGCGTACGCCAGGTTTTCATCGAGACCATTTGAGTCGGCATACCGGGCTACATCGAGCCAATGACGTCCCCACCGTTCACCATAGTGGGGTGACGCGAGAAGTCGGTCAACGATTTTCGTGTAGGCGTCCGGCGAGTCATCGGAGAGGAACGCCGTTATTTCTGCAGGGGTTGGCGGTAGGCCAGTCAGATTGAACGTCACACGGCGAATCAACGTCTGCCGGTTTGCAGGCGGTGCCGGCCGCAGTCCGTTCTCTTCGAGCTTCGCAAGTATGAAAGTATCGAGTGGGGTTGCTGTCCACTCCGCTTGTACGACGGTCGGCAACGGAACATCTGAGGGGGACTGAAATGCCCACCAGGAATCGTCCGCACAAACCAAGCCCCTACCAGGAACGAGAATTCCCAGACAAATCACAACCGTCAATTCAGAACGTCCGAAGTAGAGTTGCACGTTATCGTTGCCATTTACCAGGTCGGGTGATTCCGCCGCCCATCGAAAGGACCATTAAACCGTTTCTATTGTAGCTTCCAGGTTTCCAGATTGTAAAGCATGGGAGAACGAAGCGAGGTGAGTAGTCAGTACCCGATCGCCATATCTTTAACGGTCTGGTTGTCACGTAACCGCTCGACCGTGTCGCCGCCTGTACTCCCTACCACCCTTGCCAGTAAAGACAGCCGGAGCAAACTTAGTTTCTGAGTTGGCGCGATGCGAAACAAGCACTAACAGAATCTGGGCGGACACGGTTTGCGATCCGACCGATATTCGCTCCCTCGTTGGCCTCAACGTCTACGGCCTCGATTGGCTCCGCGGCACGGCGGGCGATGTACGTATTGAAAGCGAACACGGGGGATTTGAAATTCAATTCCCGCCTGCAAGCCCACCGCAGGTCGCCCCTAAACAGGGGTTCGCCCTGAGGCGAACGGAGCGATTTGTGGACGCCGGCGGCGTTTTCCTTGGCCTCTGGTAGCTTGGCCCTGTTATTTATGGGCAGTAACCAATAACTTGTTTCGCAAAGGTCACAGGTTCGCTGTCACCGGAAATCTCCATTGCGATACTTTCTCACCAATTCAGAACCTTGTAGAATAAATCCCCTGCTGGCCTATATCACAAATTGCCTCCCCGCGTGTATCAAAAATTTCCTCCAGATTCAAAACGGAGGCTGAATTTTACAAACGTCTATTCTCAAGCGAGGTGGTCCCATTACGGGACTTTGTCTTTATGACAGTACGCCAGTCCCTTCACCCTTTAACCGATTCCGACATCACTTTACCAGGAGCCATTGCTTTGTTCCCACGAATAACAAAACCGTCCTGGCAGCCAGGTTGGATCCTGGCGATCTGTGCCACCATCCTGCTCATCGCCACGGCGCCTGTCGCACCTGCCGGAGAAACCCTTTACAACGGAATCGAGCTACCCGACCAATGGCCACCGGAGGTACAAACCCTCACGCTCGATCCAATGCCGGTCCCGTATTTGGAAAATCCCCCGGCAGTCATTCCTATCGATGTCGGCAGGCAACTTTTTGTGGATGATTTTTTGATCGACAACACCACCTGCACCAGGACCTTCCACAAGGCGACCTGGCATCCGGCCTCGCCCGTGGTGGTACCCGACGGAACCTCCGACGCACCCTTACCTGGACAACGGGGCGCCGCAACGGCCATGCCATTTAGCGATGGCGTTTGGTACGACCCGGCCGACGACTTGTACAAGATGTGGTATTTCGCGGCCTGGGGAAAATATACCTGCTACGCCCAGTCCAAGGACGGCATCCACTGGGAAAAACCCGACCTGGATGTCGTACCTGGAACCAATATCGTGATGGACCACACCCTGACCGATATCGAACTGGACCACACCAACGGGCGCGATTCGGCAACGGTCTGGCTGGACCATAATGCGGCAACACCAGATGCACGATTCAAGATGCTGTGTCGTGACCAGGGATCCGGGGATCAGGAAATCTTTTTCTCGCCTGATGGGATCCATTGGAGTGATCGGCAGGTTGCAACCGGAGCAGCCCAGGACCGGACAACCCTGTTCTACAACCCTTTTCGTGACGTGTGGGGATTTAGCCTCCGTTCAACATTCATGTACGATCCGAAGCTGCAAAAGTGGCACTACGACTTGATAGGTCCCTTGGGCGCCGACAACCCGGGCCCCTGGGAAGCCATACGAATTCGGCGCTATGCTGAAGGCAAGGGGCTGATCGCCGCAGCCCGCTCGTGGCCCCGCCTGGGCAAACCAAAATGGTGGAAATTCGAGCAAGGGCGGGAAATGGCCCTGGTCCCCACCGTGTGGCTTGGTGCCGACCGGCTCGATCCTCCCAGGCCCGGCAGTGGCTTGGATCCGCAGTTGTACAACCTGGATGTGGTCGCTTATGAAAGCCTGATGATCGGGCTGATGTCGATCCTGCGCGACAACTCACCCCCCAGCAGGCCCCGCGACAAAATCAACGACCTTTGTGTTGGCTTCAGTCGTGACGGTTTCCACTGGGACCGCCCCTGCCGCGAACCGATCCTCAATGTGTCGGACGATCTCAGCAAATGGAATGCGGCCAATGTCCAGTCTGTGGGAGGATGCCTGCTGGTTGTCGGCGATGAACTCCGTTTTTATGCCAGTGGTCGAAGCCTGGGCACCCCTACAAAAAGGGGCGACTGCAACACAGGCCTGGCAACGATGCGGCGCGACGGCTTTGCCTCGATGGACGCTGCGAAAGAAACATGCTCGCTGACGACCCGGCCCGTACAATTTGATGGCAAATACCTGTTTGTGAACCTGGATGCGCCGCAAGGCAAACTACAGGTTGAGATACTGGACGCCAACGGAAAAGTCATCACTCCCTTTACGCGAGAAAATTGCCAGGTACTCACCGGTGACAACACCCAAATGGCAGTCACGTGGAAAAGCAAAGGCAAGACCGAGGCCAACCTCTCCCGCCTGGCAGGAAAACCGGTGCGATTCCGTTTCCTGCTCAATGATGGTAGTCTCTATGCGTTCTGGGTATCGCCCGATCGGTCAGGCGCAAGCCATGGCTACGTTTCGGCCGGGGGACCTGGGTTTACCGGGCCAACCGACACCGTGGGCAACAGTGACCATTAAAAAATGGCCCATAAATGAATGAACCTGGACCGGTTTTAACAACAATGACCGGCTGGAAAACAACTTCACTCCTGACGAAGGACTCTCATGACAACCCTCCATCAATCCTGGATCCGTCTGCTGCTGTTCACCTTTTTGGGGGGCATCCTGCTGGACTCCTCCGCAGCCAGCGAACCGACCCAAATCACCTCTGCCGTACAGTTGTTCGTGGACGACTACGTGGTCGACACGACCGACGGAGTGCGCCGCCAGGTAAATCAATGGAAAAAATATCCCGGAAATCCGGTCCTCCGCCCAAGCAAACCGTGGGAGGTCGGCGGCACTTATCTGAACATGTACGGCAGCGTCATTTACGATGAGGATGAAAAAATCTTCAAGTGCTGGTATTGGACCATGAATGCCGAAGAGTCGCCGGTCCCTACCAAAAATATCAAAGTGATGTGTTACGCCACCTCAGCAGACGGGATTCATTGGGAGAAGCCCAGTGTTGGCATCTTTGAGTTTCTCGGCTCCAAAGACAACAACATTGTCATGGCCAGCAAATTTGAGGACAAAAACAGCGTGCCTACCCTGTTTACCTTTGGAGCCATCAAAACGCCGTGGGACCCCGATCCGGCGCGGCTTTACAAAGCCTGTTTTTACGAGCGGCCCCCCGGGGCAAAGTACATGGGTCCGGACGACGGTGCCTGGAGTGCAGTCAGCCCGGACGGAATCCACTGGACCAAGAGCAAGGCCCCCGTCATGCCGGAAGTTGGCGATACGGTTGGCTTTTTTTACGACTCCCTTCACCAAAGGTATGTCTGCTTTAGTAAGCGGTATGTCGACGGCGGACGTGCCCGGTTTCAGTGTGAGAGCGACGATTTTACAAACTGGACAAAATCACGCCTGATCTTGAAATCTGACAGCCAGGACGATCAGCCCTGTGACTTTTACAACAACACTGGGTTTGTCTGGGGGGAAATGCTGCTCGGTTGGCTTCAGGTCTTTTACAAACACGATGACCCGTACAAACACCGCCTCGTATTGGAACTGATCTACAGTCGCGACGGGTTGAACTGGAACCGGATGCCCAGCCGGGAACCAGTCCTGGAGGTGGGGCCTGACGGTAGTTGGGATCGGACCAACCAGTCGGCAGCTACCGGCACACCGATCGTGGTCGGCGACCAGATGTACATGTATTACGGAGGAGATGTTCGCTACCACGGACCCCGCAAAGGGGTCGATCTTGGGGTGACTCGTGGGCAGGTTGGCTTGGGAACTCTGCGGCGCGATGGATTTGTATCGATGGATGCCACCCCAGGCGGCGGGGTGTTGACCACCAAGCCCCTCGAGCTGACCTCCAGCCCCGCAGGCGACGGTTCGGTTGAGTTGCACGTCAACGTCATCTCAGACAACGGGCACTGCCAGGTCGAGTTGCTCGACGCAGCAGGAGAACCAATCGCCGGGTATACCAAGAAAGAGAGCGACGACATCGTCCAAGACACGGTCGATACGGTTGTCACGTGGAACGGCAACGGCGACATTGCCGAACTGGTCCGCCAGCCAGTCCGGCTACGGTTTCATATGAAGAACGCCCGCCTCTACAGCTTCCGAATCGCAGCGCCGTGACACATAGTCTGACGACTTGCCGAGAAATACTGCGAAGACCTTGCGAGTTATAGCAGGTGGCCGGTCGAGAGAGTTACCCACCCTGCCCCGGGCATCCCGCTCGGCAGGCAATGGTAGTGGGCTGTTTTAGTCGCCGTAAATTTCGACAACCTCACCCCCGGCACAACTACCCAACTCGTCCAGCAGAAAATCGCTCATATGTTCGCTGAAAAAATGGACCGATCCATCTGCCATACCAAGGTGGGCACCGCCAGGGTGGTCACTGCCTGGTTTTTGAAAGTGACCGCTGTTGATGCCACTGGACCTGAGACCATCGTTGGCAATTAAGTCGGCATCGGTATCGAAGATGGTCGCGT
>JAKVBG010000064.1 GCA_022447605.1 Mariniblastus sp. | reverse complement strand
CCCCCCCCCCCCACCGCTTGTTCCATTTAATCCTTTGGCGCCCCCGCCTGTGCCCCCGTCACCCGTACCCCCCAGCCCTTCCGCTCCGACTCTTGTACCACCAACGCTTGCGCCCCCAACTCCTGTGACGCGCAGCTCCGCATTCGGCGCGCCGACGATCCGGGCGCCATCTCTCAGTTGAACGCCATGGTTGGTGGTAGTGTTCGTACCGTCGACCGTATGACTGCCACCCTGACCGCTAATGGTGACGGCGCCCAAGGCAGCCACGATTTGCGACGGCTGGTCCGCCTCCGACAGACCGTAAAGATAGACACCATGATTCGTAGATCCACTGGCCTCGCTGCCGGTCCCTTCGATACTGACCGTCCCATGCCCCGAAGTGCTGATCTCACCCCCCCTCCAGAGTTCGACCCCTTCACTACCGGATGAATTGCCATCCCCGCCGCCATAGCCGATCACGGTCAGGTTCCCGTCGACCGCCGTGATCCGGCCGTACCCGACGTTTCCATTGAGGGCGACACCGATCTGATTGCCTCCGCTGCCACCACCGCCGTAACCGGTGACCGTTACATTCGCGCTGCCGACGCCGGCGATTTGTCCATCCTCGACAGCCCAGACGCCAAAATTGGATCCCGCAGTTGCCTCACCACGTCCTGTCCCAGTGACCTGGATATCCCCGCCCGAGGACGTGATTTCTCCCGTCCCTTGCAGCCAGACGCCGAGGTTCGAGCCACCTTCGGTTTGGCCGCCCGTCCCTTCGACCGTGACCGTGCCGGTACCACCCGCGCTAATCGAACCGTGGTAAGCGTGGACTCCAACGTTCCAAGGGCCACCTGCAGACCCACCGGTGCCAATGATGGTCACAGGACCGCCGAGGGAATCGATGCGGGCCCGTGTAACCGTTTCGTCTGGTTCCCAGAGCGCGACCCCCTTGTTCCATCCGCCCGTTGACTGTCCAGCGGTCCCTGTCACTGTCAGCGAAGCGGCCGCCGCGCCCCGAATCACTCCGCCCGTACTGGCGATCACGCCGTGGTTGCCGGTTCCGTCACCCCCACCACCGCCACGGCCAGTAACGCTCAGCGGAGCGACCAATGAGACGATTTGGGCGATGGTTCCTCGATCGGAAATGCCTTCCACCAACACACCGAATTGGTTGTTGCTCGGGTGGTTGCCGGCCGTCCCGTCGACGATTACCTCGCCCTGTCCGGTCGATCCGATCTTCCCGCCGGCGTGAATCGCCACACCCCGGTTGTACCCCGTGCTGCTCCCTTGGCCGGTCACGCGCAATAGACCATCGACCGTGGATATCTCGGCGTCCCCATTTAAGCCATAGACACTGACACCCGTTTGTCCCGGACCGCTTCCGACACCGCCGACGCCCTGGATTGTGACCTGGCCCGATCCGGTCGAACCGACCTTGCCAAACGAGCCGACATGGAGACCGAAGTTGTTTTTCGACTGGCCGGCACCGCCGCCGATCCCGTCGATCGTCAGGTTCCCATCTTGGGTCACGATGGATGCCGTGGCACTACCGTGTAAAAGATCGACCCCGCAATTACCATCGATTTCCGTGTAACCTCCCCGCCCACTCAGGGTGATATCGCCCAGTCCGGTTGCGGCGATCGTCGATTCGATCAGCGTGACACCATCGGAGCCAAAGGATCGCGGGGTCGCTTGGCGATTGGCGGAAAAGTCAATGTCGCCGTCGACCGTTTCCAGTCGTGTGCCCGAGACCGCCAGCGAGATCGAGCGGGTCGTGCTGGCCGTGATGCCGGCGTTGCCGCTCAAGCGTGTTGTGCCGCGAAAGGAGATGTCCCCCGCGTCCATCCGGTCCAGCTGAATCACGAACTGTTCGGTATACACCTGATTACCGCTGTCGGCAAACCGGAACGAGCTGCCCGCGGCGTTGTCATCGACACGTATTTCGGTAAATTGACTCCGGCCGGCGTTGGTGACGGTCAATTGGCTGGTTCCCGATCCACTGACGAACGAACTGTCGTTGCCGAACCAGAATCCATCATTCAGGGTGAACGTGTAATGGGACCCCTCTGAGGTGGCCGTGATCTGTTGGTTCGGGTTATTCAGCTCCAGCAACAACTGGTCGTCGCTGGCAAAAAAGTTCACCCCTTCGACGGTCACGGTGAACGAACGACTGGTGGTCAGGTTGTCCTGGCTCGTGTTCAGGTTACCGTCGAGTCCGCCATCTTCGACCGTCACGGTGATCACGGCCGAACCGGTCTGGTTGGCCGCCGGCGTGAAGCGCAGGGTTCCCGTGCTGTTGGCCGACGTGTAATCGACAACCGGAGTCGGGATCAGGTTGGTGTTGTTGCTGGTGGCCGTCACGCGGAGCGGTTGCGATTCGCCCCCGCCGGCGCGAATGCCGGTCAGGCCGACCGTTTGCTGGCTAGCGTTCTTTTGGACCGAGCGATCCGAAATCGGGTCCAAGAGCGGTGCGTCATTGACCGGGTTAACCGTGACGGTGAAAGTCTGGCTGAAGGTCAGATTATCACCGGTGGTGCCGAGGTCATTATCATTCCCCCCATCTTCCACCGTGACCGTAATCAGGGCGATTCCGTACTGATCGGCAACCGGGGTGAATCGGATCGATCCGGTTGAATTCGGCGATTGGTAAACGACCGTCGGGTTCGAGATCAGCCCCGGGTTGTTGCTGGTGGCCGTCACTCTCAGCGGCTGATTCCCAGTATCCCCGTCGGTAATGCCTGTCAGGGTGACTGTCTGTTCGGTAGCGTCCTCGTCAATCGTTCGGTCGGCAATCGGGTCGAGCGTGGGTGGGTCGTTACCCGCATTGACCGTCACCGTAAAATTGCGACTGAAGCTCAGGTTGTCACCCGGCGTGCTCAGGTCGTCATCGAGTCCACCATCCTCGACCGTTACCGTAATCACCACCGAGCCGGTCTCCTCAGGCACCGGCCGGAAACGTAAGGTACCGCTCGGGTCGTCTGAAAGGTATTCCACCTCCAGGTAGTTCTCTGAATTCGGGATCAGTCCAGGATTGTTGCTGCTGGCCGTCACGCGAAGCGGTTGGTTGTAATCCGCATCCCCGTCGCTGATACCGGTCAGTGTCACGGTTTGCCACGATGCATTCTCCTGGATCGTGCGATCCCCGATCGGGTCGAGCGTCGGTGGCTGGTTTTCCGGGGCCGGGGTGACTTCGTAAAACAGGGCCCCCATCATGTCCCAAGTGTTATGACTGGGACTGGTCGTTGTGATTGGGATCGATGTGAAATCAGTACCGGACGGATATTCGGTCGTCCAGTTGCGCCCCACATCTCCGGCCCCGACGACATGCAGAGTGAGGTCAGTATCCGGATGGTTGTACGTCTGAACATTGGCACTGAAATTACCGTCAAACTGTAACACGGAAATTTGATTATGGTTGGCGCCGGCGATAATTACTTCGTCGTGCGCGTCGTCATCGAGGTCGGTAACAATCAGACCAGGGTCGTATCGTGTGCCTCGTGTGTAAACGGTGTTGAAACCGCTGCCGTTGAGTTCCTGGATGGTTAGGGTGTGGTTCCCACTGGCGGTTAAACCAACCACCTCGCGCCAGCCATCTTGGTCGAGGTCGGTGGTCAAGACTTCGAAATCGCGGTAATTGCGGATTGGGGTCGCCAGGGCGATCCGGCTGAAATTGGTTCCGGTTCCGTTGGATCTCAGATAAACCGCTTCACGGCTAATCAGGTCAATGTCCCCATCTCCGTCCATATCGGCTTGCGCTAACGGCGCGGCTTGAAAGACCGACGCTACCTCGGTTGGTGAGGTCAGGCTGTAATCGGTTTGCCCCCGCAGCCAATAAATCCCGTCGGACCAACCGTCGGAATTGATCGTCTCAGCCACCAGGTCGTCACGACCGTCGCCATCGTAATCGACGACGCCGAAACGATCTGAGTCGATTTTTAGACTCGTCAAGTTAGCCCAACCGTTGACCGTCGAGCCATCAAGAGAGCTGACCGCAATGCCTTGGCCTTCAAGGGGGACGCCGTTGTAAGTCCCTTCCAAATATTCAGCCTCGACGACGTCGAGTCTGTCATCCCCATTGATGTCTCCGACTCGGTTGGATGACGCAAGTGCGCCAAAGAACGTTTGCGAAAAACGGCCGGCAAACGTGCCTGTCGAGTATCGTATGAAGTAGCCCAAGTGAAAGATGTCAGTATCGCCATCCTGGTTGAAATCAGCCAACTTGGGAATTGGAAAATAATTGGATGGATATACATCAAACCAAGGTCCCCAACTCGGTTCCCCGAGCCCGGCGAAGCCGTGCGAATCTGGGTTTTCAAAATCGGGCTGGACCACATGGAAGAAGACGTCGTCCATCAGGCCGTCCGGTGCCAAACCCGTATTCGGTTGGAGTCCACCGACTGAACTGACGCGGAATCGACCGAAGGTCCCGCCAAGTGCTGCATCGTCAGGTACCGGGAAATCGCCGTCGCCAAAAAAAAGTTGCGAAAATGGATCAAAAGGAACATTACGAAAAATCTGTTCATCTGAATCGAGCCAATCCCCATCCTGGTTCCAGTCGACCCATCCGTCTACGTAATAAGTTTCGTTAGGATCCCACTCAAATAAATAGGTGCTGGTTAGGGTACGATCAACAAAACATTTGCCGCCAGGTGAAACGATCGAGGGTGTATAAAACGGTGGGAGCTTGGAATTGGCGTAATCCGAATGTTCTCCATCACTGGTGGAACCACTGCTATCGGTGCCGGTGCCGTGCCGTGCGACGTCGTGGTGATCGGCAAAGGTGACCGGGTACGGTTCTGGCGCATCGCCGAAATGATAGTTGACCAACAACAGCCGCGGTTCGAGCAGGTTGTAGTCATGCCGGCCGTGGGGAGAACGCTCTGGCCGTTTGCGGTTTCGAGCCGCTGCCGAGCCCGCGCGATTCGGTTTCCGTGATTTTCGGCGTTTCCGTTTCATGGCAACAGCAACCAGTGTCCAGGGTGAGGTGAGGACTGGCGGGCAACATCGTGCGAACTTCGTTGGGCCCATTTTAGCCGCGTCAGATTGCCGATTGAATCTTCGGCGTGGGCAAAAATGGCAAATATTTACCTAAAAAGAGAACGTTATGCTCCCGGGAGATAAGAGCCGGCAATGAGCCGGCAGCTGGCGCATAAAAAAAACCGCCTGAACATCCTGTCCAAACGGCCGATAAATACTCGCTTTGTATGGTCACTGAAAAAGTGACCCCGTTGGGGCTCGAACCCAAGACCTACGGATTAAAAGTCCGTTGCTCTACCAACTGAGCTACAGGGTCTGTTCATTGGGAATCCGGATCCGACCGGGGTCGACTCCAGGGGACCAATGAAAACACCGGTGCAAAACACCGGCCCGTTTCGCTCGCCCTTTTTAGGGGGTTTGCGATAACAGCCTAAAAAGATACCAAAAAACTCGTCTCCGCAAAGCCCCAACACGAGTTTCTTACCATCTCCGAGTGGGCCACCCGTGCAGGACGGCCGGGTGGGGGTTCGCGCCTGGTAGGTCGGTCCACGAAAAAAAGGCGATTCACTTGGCGTGAATCGCCCCTCTTCAGCGATGATCGGTACCCGTCGCACTAGGAGAATACTGCGAGGACCGGTTCGCCCTTGTCACCGACGGTAAAGGGTCGCATTTCGGGGGACATGACTTTCTTGTCCAGCGGCAGGCCGAGTGCGTGCCCAATGGTGGCGTTGAAATCGGGGACCGCCACGACGTCTTCCACGACTTCGCGACCCTCTTCATCCGTTTTGCCATGCACGTAACCCCCCTTGGCACCGCCACCGGCCAGCAGGCAGCTGAAGGCCTGCGGGTAATGGTTGCGGCCATTGTTTCGCTCGGTCTGGATGGTCGGTGTGCGGCCAAATTCGGTGGCCAGCACGACCATCGTCTGGTCGAGGAGTCCCCGTTCGTGGAGATCGGCGATCAGGGCCGACATCGCTTGGTCGAGCGGGGTCGTTTTGTCGGCCAGGCGGCCGAAATTGTCATCGTGGGTATCCCAGCCACCATCGTTGACCTCGATGAAGCGGACCCCTTTTTCGACCAGGCGGCGGGCCAACAGACAGCCCTGGCCCAGGCGGTTGTCGCCGTAACGATCGCGAGTCGCCTGGTTCTCCAGGCTGAGATCGAACGCTTTGATATCTTCACTCTTCATCAGCTTGACCGCTTCGTCGTACATGGCGGCATAGGCCCGCGCCTGTTTGGTGTCGTACTCGTCGGTGAACCGCTTGTTCATCCGCTTGAGCCGTTGCATGCGGCGGTTGAACCGTTCGAAATCGACCCCCTTGGGGAGTTGGCTGTATTGCAGGCCCGCCGAGGGATCGCCAATCGGCAACGCGCCATGACTCGATTCCATGAAGCCTGCACCACTGCCGTCACTGTTGCCGCCGATCTTGACGTTGGCCGGCAGTCCGGGGTTCTTTTTGCCCAGGTGGTAAGAGGTCCAGGCTCCCAGTTCCGGGTGACGAACCGTGCCCCGCAGCGTGTAGCCGGTATGCATGTAGTAACGGCCCTGGGCGTGGGCCCCGGCGGTCGAGTTGAGGGAATTGATGACCGACACGTGGTGCATCTGTTTGGCCATTTGCGGGAAGTACTGGCTGACGCGTACGCCGTCGGCCGACGTGCTGAGCGTCTCGACCGGGCCTTGCGTTTCGCTGCCCGGTTTGGGGTCGAACGTATCGATATGGCTCATGCCACCGCCCAGGTAAATGTAGATCACCGACTGGGCGGTTCCACCCGAGTTGCGCCCGGGCCGCGCGGCGTGTCCCACTTTGGGCAGCCAGGGGAGGATCCCGACGCCCAGCATCGACTTGGCGACGCCGGAAACGAAACTTCGACGCGAGGCAGGTTGTTGAAAAAAGTAAGCCATGGGTTGTCCTTGGGCGGAGTGAAAACTTGAGTTTGCCGAGTTTCGTTACTTGATGAAGATGAATTCGTTTGAATTGGCCAGGGTCCAGATCAGGTCGGAGATGACCTGCGGTGCCGATTGGCCCTTCGAGTCCTTGACCCAGCCCGCTTCTTCCACGCGTGTCGGTTTGCGGGTGAGCATCGTCAGGTAGACCGAGTCGACACGATTTTCCGGTTTCGCTTCGTAGATGTTCTGCATCAGGATCGTGTTCGGGTTCTTGGCGATCTTTGTCTCGATGTAACCATTCATCAGAGACAACGCCTGGGTCACCGACGGGTCGGTGTTGGCGTTCTGGATCGTCTCGCGGTCGGATTGCCCAAACTCTCTGAGGAAGTGGCCCGCCGGGGCAGGTGATTGGATTTCGGAAGCGCGGTACATGCCGTTGCCGCCGACCGTCTTGCGATACTGGTCCGCCATGGAAGACATCTGGGCCATCAGATCACGGACCTTTTTGGCGTCCCCCTGCTTGCGGGCTTTGCGGATTTGATTGGAGATGTCCTTTCGCTTCTGTTGCAGTCGGGCATTGGCCTGGGCGTTTTTGCGCCGTTCGCTCATGGCCATACTGGAGCGATTGCGACCGCTACCTTCGGCCATCTCCAGCAGTTCGTCGGCGGACATCTGCTGCAACTTCTCGTACGTTTCATAGATGTCGCCACTGCCCAGGTAGCGGGCCAGCCTTCCGCTGGTCGCATCCTGCCGTTGGTCGACATCGGCGACGGTCATGGTCAGCATCGAGTCCCAGATCTGTTCGGCCGTCATGCGGCGGACGAGCGGGCCATTGAAACCGTAGTCGGCAGCTTTGACGACATCCTTGTTGTAGGCTGTCGCCTGGTACGTCTTGGTGTTGTAGATGATTCGTAACATCTGCTTCATGTCGTAGTTCAGTTCGATCATGGTTTCGGCCAGGAAGTCGAGCAATTCCGGGTTCGAAGCGACCGTCCCGTCTTCAAACACATCGACCGGCTCTACCAAGCCGAGCCCCATCGCCTGTTTCCAGAGACGGTTGACAAAAACCTGGGAGAAACGCGGGTTGCTCGAGTCGGTAAGCCAGTTGGCGTAAGCGTCTCGCGAATTAATCTGGCGGGCACCGTTGATCTGTTGCGGGTTGCGACCGCGACTGCGAGTCGGCCGTTTCGACCTGGACTGGCTCGGTGCGCGGGCCGACACAAGTTCATCGCCACCGAACATCGTCTTGGCGGTGATGATGTCGTACTCGTCGCCATCGTCCCCCATGAATCCTTCCGGCAACCGGGCCAGCCCGGTCCCGGTGCCGCTGACGCCGTACGTCATCGGCTCGAGCAAACGCCGCAGGGTGGCGCGAGTCTGCTGATCGATTTCGCGGTTGCGACGCAATTTCTGGATTTCGGCGGCGTTATCCGAGTTGGGGATATTCAAGCGGAAGTTCATGCCGCCGGTAAAGGCGACCATCTCGTAGTACTGACGCTGGGTCCACTTGTCGAACGGGTGATCGTGACACTGGGCACACTCCAGGCGGGTTCCCAGAAAGACACGGATCGTATTGGACATGTTGTCCTCGGGCATGTTGTAATCCCGCAGATAGTAACCGACCGCCCCGTTCTCCTTGGTCATGTTGCCACCTTCGGCGGTCAACAGTTCGCGGACCAGCTTGTCGTACGGCTTGTTTTCTTCCAGGGAGTCCTTGATGAAGTCGATGTAAGGTTGGCCGGAGACATTGCGCAAGCGGGTTTGGATCCGCAACAGGTCGGCCAGGAAGTTGTATTGGCGACTGACGTAACCGTATGAGTCGAGCAGTTGGTCGATCAGTTTGGCCCGCTTGTTCTTGTCCTTCGACTTGAGGAACTTGTTCGCTTCTTCCAGCGTGGGGATGCGGCCGATAATGTCGAGGTAAGCCCGGCGGAGAAAGATCTCGTCCGAGGCGCGGGAATTGCGGGACTCGCCGTTGGACTCCAGTTTCGAATCGACCAGCGCGTCAATCTGTTTGGCCAACTGCGTCACCTGGCTGCGGGGGACTGCGGTGACCGATTCGCGGGATTCGGCCGTGGACGAATCGTGTCCCCAGGCGGTTGCCACGAACAACAGGCTGGTAACGCAAACGAAGCTGGCAAGTTTTCCGGAAAATTCCATCGGGTTTCCTCAAAATGGACGGTCCACGGGGTGGGCCAAAGTTTTCGGCTCTCCCGCTCTCTTACAACAATGCCCTGCGGCACCTCTTTATTTTGAAAATGCTTCAAAATCAGGCAAGATACCTAATTTCACGTAAATCGGGTCCGAGCGGGGACAGGAATCTGTCGGCGGGGCCCAAAAACCCAGATTAACCTCGGTTTTTAACTAAAACCAAACAAATGGCAGACGGTTCCTGCGATTTGAACTTTTTCGGCGAATTAAGTCCGCTCGAATGAGACCCAATCGGGTCGAGTCGCCTGGATTCCCAACGATTGTTGATCGCGGGGATGATTAAACCGGATCTGCTCGGCGTGCAGGCAGAGGGGCGGATCCCCCATATCGAGGGTCTGACGGGTCCCCAGCGCCTGGTCGGGCAAAAAGACCGGGTCCCCCTGGATTGGCAAACCGAGATGCCAGAGGTGCAACCGAATCTGGTTGGTACGACCTGTCAGGGGCCGGCATTCGATGAGGGCGGTCCCATCCGGAAAGACCTGTTGTTTGCGGAACCAGGTCTCTGCCCGCAAGCCGTCCGGATCGATGCGGCGGACGCCCGTTGGTCCCGGTTCGGTCGAGATCCGCGCCGTTTCGGTGAACTCGTCCCAGGCGGGGTGACCCAGTACGCGGGCCAGGTAGATCTTTTCGATTCGGCCCGCTTCAAATTGTTGGTGCAGTTGGTGACAGATCGTCTTTTTACGACAGAGGATGACGCAGCCCGAGGTGTTGGCATCCAGCCGATGGGCCATGCGGATCTTTTCACCCGGGAAGGCCTGGTCGACCAGGTAGATCAACGAGTTCCGGTTGTAGCGGCCGCAGGGGTGCATCGGCAGCGGCGCCGGTTTGTCGACCACCAGCAGGTCGTCATCCTCATGTAGGATCTTGATCTGGGCGGACACATCCGGCTCGGTCGTCTCCGGGATCAGGTGTTCGAGTCGCATGCCGGCCCGCAGCGGTTTTGTTTCGTCGACCGGTTGATCCTGGTAAACGATCCGCCCCGCCGCGATCTCCTGCCGCCAGCGTTCGGCTGTGACGTGGGGGTGGTAAGCGTTCAGGAAGTCGATCACCGTGTAATGGTCAAACCGGCCGGGGACATTCAGGGGCCGCCGGTTGTGGTACGGCTGGCTGCCCGGCAAAGGTTGACAGACCTGGTCGAGCGCGGCTTGGCGGTCCGCGATCCGCTCCCGCATGCGAGCTGCCGGGGTCCGGTAGCAGTGCGGACAGGAGTTGCCCGGTTGGTAATGTTCACTCGCCTGTTCTGCGGCCGTCAGTGGGTGTTGGCAGGCGTAGCACTGGGTGGTCTCGGTCTCCTGCAGTTCCGCATCGACAGCCACCCGCTTGTCGAAAACGAAGCACTCCCCTTCGTAATGGTCGCCACCACACTCTTCGAAGTAGCGGAGAATCCCCCCGTCCAGCTGGTAGACTTCGCCGAAACCTTCCCGTTCCATGAACGGCCCGGCCTTTTCACAGCGAATGCCACCGGTGCAGAACATGACGACCGGCCTATGCTTCATCTCCTCGGGCAAGCGTTCGACCGCTGCGGGGAATTGCCGGAAATGATCGACACCGATCCGGGTCGCGCTTTCGAACGAACCGAGGTCGACTTCGTAGTCATTTCGCACGTCGAGCAGGGTCAGCGGTTTGCCCGCATCGAGCCACGCCTTCAATTGCCGCGCCGACAGTTTGGGGCTGGTCCGATGTTGCGGTTCGATTCCCTCCACGCCAAAAGTGATGATTTCCCGTTTGATGCGAACCAGCATGCGGCTGAACGGCTGATGGTCGGAAAGGCTCTCCTTGATTGGCAGGCCATGGTATTCCGGACTTTGCTCGAGGAAGGCGACCCATTGGTCGATCGCCCGGCGGGGTCCGGCCACAAACAGGTTGATCCCCTCCTGGCTGAGCAGGACGGTCCCCTTGAGCTCGAGTTCCGTCGCCAACGCCAATAGTTCCGCCCGTCGCTCTGGCAAGTTGTCCAGTGCTACGAACTTGTAGGCCGACACGTTGATGAACTCGCTCGGCTGGCGGTCAAGGGAACGGGTCTCGGTCGATCGTTTTTCCGGTGAACTCATCGGTTGACTGAAAATAATCCGGTATTGGGGAACGCAACGGATGATTTTACGTCAGACCCGTAGTCGGCCAAAGAGTGGAAATGGATCGCTCGCCGCAAAAACCAACAATCGAGAGTGTCGTCGTTTTCCAATTAAGAGTAGTATGAGAGAAGTTGGCAAGGCATCCCTCGCCGCGTCCGCTTCGCACTGCCCCACAACAGGGTCGGGCCGAGCAGGGCCGAGCAGGGGCGAACCGGAGAGAGCAGGTATTTGGCAAGGCAAGATCGCCCGTTCGTCCGGACTGGCAGTGAGCATGAAGAAACAGAAAAATCCTTTTTACCGTTGGCTGGGAATCCGCTCGACTCGCCCGCATCATTACAAGTTGCTGGGTGTGCCGCGGTCGGCCGATACAAAACAGATTCAACTTGCAGCGCAGGCCCGATTGGAACGGCTGCGGTCGGCCGAAACGGACGACGATGAGTCCGGCCTGAATCAGGTGAAGGATGCGGTCGAAAAGGCGATCGTCGTGCTGTCCGATCCGGAGCGGCGAAAGGCGTATGACCTCAAGTTGGAAGCGGCCGCTCAAAAGAGAGCAGAACCGCCAACCGATCCTCCGTCTCCGTCCAGCGGCGGGGGGCAAACGTACACTCAGGACGATCTGTTGCCACCCAAAACGTCCCAGCCGACCGAGGGTGCCGCTGACGAAGCCGATCCCGATGTCGCGGGCCGTGATCAAGGCTCGGACGAATCGCCCGTGGCGGTCGCCCAGCCGGTCGAAGTAAAACCGGAAGGCCATATCCCGCTGGCGGTCCCTTTGCAGGCGGCAGCTGCGGAGCCGGAATCCTCCCCTTCCAGCCAGGGTGAAGATGGTTCTTCTGGCGCCGACCCACTTCGTGGAGAGGCGCACGACTATGAACAGTTCAGTCAGTCCAGAAAAAAAGGACCGTCGAGCGGCAAGTTTCGCATCCGCTCGCGCGGCGGTCGGCGTGGGAAGCGTTCACTGATGGTCCCCCTGGTGAGCATGTTCTTCTTTGTGGTCGGTATTGCCGGGTTGTTGTATTTCCTGTTTGCCTACCTCGAGATGAATGGCGGGGCGCCGATGACGGCCGACGGGTCGAACGTCACCGCAGATGGCGGCCAGGGCGACCTGGATGGTGCCGACCAGGCGGACGGTTTGGACGAAGAGGATGGGACCGGAAAGCAACCGATCGTTCCGCAACCGGATGACGGGGAAGAGGGTGGCCGGCCTGCGATGGAACCCGACCACGATGACGATTCAAAAACGGACGACACGGAAACCGACGACACGGAAACGGACGACACGGAAACGGACGACACGGAAACCGATGATCCGGAAACCGATGACACGGAAACCGACGATCCGGGAACCGACGATGCGGG
>JAKVBG010000063.1 GCA_022447605.1 Mariniblastus sp. | reverse complement strand
TGCCACCGCGACCACCGCCACTGCCGCCACGACCACCGCCGCCACGACCACCGCCGCTGGAACGGGATTGACGACGATCGATATTGGCATCAATCAAGCCTTCAATCGCATCTTTCCAGTTGGGAACATTCGCCCGCTTTTTTCGACCAGAGTCCTCTCCAGACCGGGTTTCTTGTCCACGATCCCGACTCCCCCGATCATCCCGATCATCTCGACTCCCCCGATCATCCCGACTCCTTCCCCGACCTCTTTTTCGCTCAGATCGACCGCCGCTACGGGACCGGTCGTCGCGACTGCTCTGCTCCTCGTCACCCCGTGTCACGTCATCGACGGTTTCCGTCTCTCGACCGCTTCTCTCCGAGTCATCCGATCGGGGGCGTCGATCCCTCTGTCTCCCCCGACCCGACCTCGATTCTCTTTCACCGGCTTCCGAATCGCGCCGGCCGCCCCTCCGTTGACTACGGCCTTGTCGATCACCTGAGGCTTCTTCACGTTTCCCATCTCGACCGCTATTTCGGCCGCGTCGCCCGCGGCCCCGCTCCCCCGTTTCCGCTTCCTTGTCGCCTCGCTCTGCGACCCTTTCACTTTTGTTTTCTCGATTATCCGTGTTACGCCGCCGACTTCGCCGCGAGTCCTGGCCGCCGGATTCTGGCGTATCGTCCAGATCCTCAATTTCGAACACGAAAAATTCTTCGCCCTCTTCAGAAATTTCGATGGAATCGTCTTCCTCGACTTCGTCATCATCGAGCGAATCGCAGACAGGTTCGCTGTCGTTGTCCGCCAGGGAGGAATCGGTCGTGAACATCTCCTCTACAGCATCACCCCCATCGCCCGACGGGTCCTCCCCCTGAGCATCTGACGTCGCGGCTTCGCCCGACGCCGTCGAATGCGCTTCAAACGAAGTTTCTTCGGCCACTGTCACGTCGCTCGGCGCGCCCGATCCATCTTCCCCACCCGAAGTAACAGGCTGTTTAAACAGACCGGCTCCAAAAGGAGCCGCAGAAGATTGGGCCACTTTTGACTTGGTTTCCGCGACGTTGTCATCGCGAATCTCTCCATGCCCCCCGTTTTCCCCGATCGTTTCCGATTCGGTCTGGACGACTTCCAGGGTCTCGATCACCTCGATCGACTCCACAATCTCGATGGATTCCGAAGCCACCTGCTCCTCTTCAGGTTTCTTGTCCTCTTCGAAAAGCTCGTTTTCATCTAACGGCTCCACCTTGCGAGATGAGTTGCCACCAAAATAGTCATAAATTTCGTCTGTCACGTTTCTGTCCCATCGTTAGGAGCGAGCTGAGTCGGCCACCCCCAGTTGAGGCGGGCAGACCTGCCGGTTGAGGATCGGCTTTCGAAGCAGGTGTCAATTTAACAGAAGTCGAGGGACACAAAACAGATCGGTTTGCCCGAACCAGCCTGTTTAACGCAAAAAACCCGGCATTGCTGCCGGGTTTTTCACTACGCACCCAATTTCCTTGATTCCAATCGATCGGCGGCCACCGATCCGCGTCCTGGGCACTCTGACTTACCCACGGCCCAGACGCCTCGTCATTAGTTTCCCGGGAAGGGGAACTTGCTGACGTGCCTCACCCTCACATCCCGCAATTGAACCATCGTTCCGTTATCCGCTACGTTGAATAGAGGTTTGTCGTAGCAACGATACCAGCCGCGACCTCTCGGGCGGTAAACCGCCCCGGCGTAAACGTTCCACGCATCGTGCCCGTCTCCAAAATTGGTATCCTGGACGGTATCCCGCCCTGGCCCGAAGTACGTAAAACCTGCTTTGACGGAAACAAATTCCTTAAGGGGCACATCCCAATTGGCACCAAAAATTCCGTTGCTCTGCTCGCTCCAACCCGCGAAATACTCGGCCGTTCCACCGCTCGGCGCGATGTACTGGTAGTAAAACCGGTAATATTCCATGGTGGTCGAGAAATCATCTGTGATCAAATATCGAGTCGGCTCACCCAACCGGGTTGGATGGTGAACCCGCCTGTTGACCTGGCTATTGGTTTTCGTATTGGTCGCAAATTTGAAACCAAATGTCTTGGCGGAAGGGAAGACCCAGCCAATATCGCCTCGCACCTGGTTCACGTTGTTGTCCACCAACCACTCGTCTCGCAGGAAATCGGTCACAACACCAATCTGCAAACCATAATCGACTCGCCGATACAGGCCCGTCGTTACAAAGACCTGCCTACGACCGTCCTTCGATAGCGGATGACCGTCGAAATTCGAATCAATCATACGAACACCAAACTGGCCTGAAACCAGACCGCAGGTCAAATGACAAAGCGGAAGACCGACGTTGAAATCAAAATTGAAACCATAGGAACTGTCTTTAACCAGAACAATGTCCTCAACCGTACCGTCGCTGAATTCACTTTCATATTGCACGATATAGTCATGCCGCGGTCCGTTGAAACCGACCGCGCCGAAATTCCATTCCGAGTTGCGGAACAGCGGCCCGAGGTGGAACAACCAGCAATTCTGCAACAGGCACGGATCACAACCACCCCGGTCATAACAGGGATCACAAGCATCAAAGTAGCCACTCGTGGCGCCGCAACCATCGAGGCATTCACCGCCATCATCTCCCATGTAGACTTCGTTGCCAATGATCATCTCGCCGTCGGACATGATCGGCGCCTGGTCTTCAACCACGGATTCTTGTGAAACGTACTGAGTCAATCGAAGATGTTCCGGACGATAAGCTGATGGCACACGGGATGCCTGCATCGGTTGCCCACGACGAACATTGGCGTTTCTCATCCGGTTCGTATTATTGCGCATCTGGTTGTTAAACCGAGGATCAATCGTCCCACGAGTCATTGGTATGGTTGTTCGGCCTGCGGAGGCCTGACGAACCGGTGGGTTCGGTTGATAGACGGGAACGCCAGCCAGAGGACGCGCCGAGGAAGGCGCATAGACCGTTTCGGTTGTCTCTACCACGGGCTGGGGCGAAGACACCTTCTGCGGTTTCACCACATCACGGGTTTTGGCCTGCCTCAGCAGGTTTTTACGTTGGTTGGTCTGGGCCACGGTCGTCGCCAGGTCAACTACGAAAAATGCAGCCAGGAATGCTGCGAGGATTGCAATCCGATGTTTTGGGGGCGAAAACATGTCTAGATTCCTGATGTAATTTCTCTGGATCACGGCGCGAAACAATGCGCCGAAATTCCTGTAGAAGATTTATCGGAACCAGTAAGATTCATACTTTCGTTAAACTAGGATTAATCCAAAAATTACCGCGAGACTACCCAAGCTGCCAAGAATGGAGCGACGCCATGCCGCTAGCATTCCTCGTTCCAACCACGCATGGCGGCCCCGGGAACGCTACTTTTCCCACCGCTCCCAGGCACTCTAGCCAGGCATTCGACTGACTGAATCTTTCGACGGAAACCATTTGCTCAAACACACCAAGCGGTTTCCGACCTTGATGCACTGCTCCGCTCGACCCTTGAGCACCCGCCGGCCGGCAGAATGGGCTCCAAACCGACCGTGTTCGGAATCGGTCTCTCGCCTCGTGTTGCTCAGTGAAGATTAAAGGGGCTCCCCACCACGCAGCGGTTCGGTCGAGGCCCCCGAAACCTTGGATTCTCAACAAACGCTTGGCAATAATTTTCGCCAGGCGACATCGCGGCCAGTTTTGCCGACGATCCCGCACCGGCAAAAGGATCGCCCAAAAGGATACGTTGCGATATAATAAATGCGTTCCGGTTCTGACCGCCTTCAGCAAACGCACAGACTCCACCCACTTTCCACGAAAATTTACGCCATGTTCAAGCCAAGCTTAATCGCTGTCATTGCTCTCTTACTGTCCCACGCGTCCGTTACTGCCCAGCAGTCGATCCTGGACGCAGAGGACCTGTTTGCCCCCAACCAGATTGTCGATGTCAAAATTGACATGCCAGAGGAGAGCTGGGAGGAAATCTGTAATCAATCCAGGTCGTTTGCCGATTCTTTACGGTTGGAGTTGGCTGAATCACCATTCACCAATTTCAAGGCAGATATCACGGTGAACGGCGTCAAGATCAAAGATGTTGCCGTGCGAAAAAAAGGCTTCCTCGGTTCGCTCGATTCCAGGCGCCCCTCCCTGAAGATCAAGTTTGACGAATACGTCGACCAGGATCCGATCAAAGGGATGGACCGTCTGACACTCAATAACAACAAGCAAGACCCTGGCCGCATGTGCCAGTACATGTCCTACCGGATGTACAATAAGTCCGGCACCGAGGCACCACGCTGCAGTTTCGCAAAGGTGACCGTCAACGGGGATTACCTGGGAATCTATTCCAACGTCGAATCGGTGCGAAAACCGTTTTTGAAGTCGCGGTTTGACAGCAGCAAAGGGAGTCTCTTCGAAGGGACGGTCACTGATTTTTACAGCAAGTGGGTGCCACGGTTTGAGCCCAAAACAAAAAGCTCCGACCGCGCCCCGATCGCCCAGATATCGGAAATCATGGAGGCCGAGGAAATCGACCTGGAGCGACTTGGTGATCTGGTCGACATCCCTGCCTTCATGAAATTCTGGGCCATGGAAAGCCTGATCGGCTTCTGGGATGGATATTGCAACAACCAGAACAACTACTTTATCTACCAAAAACCGGAAAACGAAAAGTTCTACTTCATCCCCTGGGGCGCCGACTCCTCCTATGCCAAGACGATGCCACTGCCGCCCTACCGCGTCCGACCAAGATCGGTTCACAGCAAGGCGATTTTGCCCAACCGTCTTTACCGTATCCCTGAAACCCAGGCCATGTATCAGAAGACCTTGTTTGAACTGATCGACGAGTACTGGAACGAAACCGAACTGATCGCAGAAATCGACCAACTGGAAAAATTGCTCGAAGATGAAGTGATGGATTCCAATCGCGGTTTTGCGCGTGGTGTCAGGAATTATCGTCGTTTCGTCAACTCGCGGCGCGATGAGATCATGAAGGAATTTGAAGAGGGGCCTCCCGAACTCCTTTCAAAACATAAACTTCCCGTTTTCTTTGAGCAGGTTGGGGAAGCCCAGGTGAAATTCAAGACCGCCTGGCTCAAGAGCCGGTCCGGTGCGGGCGAAACAGAATCCAATGTGGAATTGAAGTTGGTCCTTGACGGCCAGCCGGTGGAACTGGAAGAGGTCAGTGCCTATGTGGGCCCCAACAGTTCACCTGGTTCGAGCAATGAAACTTCGATCGTCATTTCCGGTCAGCGCCCGTCGGATGGCAAAAAATTGACCCTGGTCGCCAACCTGCCCAACAAGGATTTCGAAACGGGCAGCGGCAACGTCCGCCGAGTCAACGGGGTCTACATGGTCAACAACAACTTCATGGTCGGTGGAAGATGGACAATGGTTGGCGGTACCGTCTCCCTGGATGAAACGTCCAGTGAGGAAGGCCAACCCGTATCGGGCAGCCTGGACATCCAAATCCTCCGGCTGACCGATAGTGAACCATCGAAAAAATAACTTGCAGGTTGCGACGCCTGCCCATGGTTCCCAGTCGGGACCAAAACACGCCGCGCCAAGTCCTGCAGGTCTCTTCTTTTCTGTCAGGCAAACAGGTTCCGCAAGAAAACCATGAGGCCCATCGCTGCCGCGATCGACAAAAACGGTGCCAGCACGGTGATGCCCAGTGTGATCCCGACGACGGCATGCTGGAAGTTGTTTTTCTGGTCACCGGCCACATTCGTCCCGGTCGATACGGACAGCAGGCAGGAGAGCCCAATGAGCAGCAGGAAGCTGAGCACGCCGCTAAATCCACCCAGCAGGAAACCGCCCAACATCCAGGCCAAGCCGTAGGAGTAACAGGAACCCGATCCGGCGATCGCCCCACCTGCCGCGGACGCCAGGCAACTCGCTTGAAACAACCTCATGGTAACAACCTCCTGGTTTTTTCACTTTCCAAAAAGAAAGGCCGGGCACCTCTGTCCGAAGAAACTACCGATTCAGATCGGCAAGGGCGCTTTCAAGTGTAGCATACCGCGCCGGACCTGAACGGCCAGCCAGGCGTTGATTGCAGATCGATCAGGACTGTCATTGCCAGGCCACTTGGCCCGGTCACCGAATCGACCTTCCAGGCCACGACAAAAAGGCATCGAAAAGGCTCGTCAAGAAAAGGTCCCGTGCGGGATTGATCGCCTGGCCGTCGAAGCCTATGACGACCTTGTGCGATTCATGAACCGTAACAGATTGCCGCTTGACGGCAGACCGTCTGTTCCGCAACCGAGAACTGCTCAACACAGATCTAGGAAACGTAATGCTCAGCTTTACCGGAAACAAAACGGGAATAATCCTTGTCCGCCTTTCCGGAATACCAGACCGCCAAACTGATCATACCGATTCCAATCAAAGCAAACAGGGTCAGAATCGCCAACATCAACAACTCGACAGCGCTAATTACCATCTCGATCCTCCAAATAAACCTGTGATAACTTCTGGCTTCCTGGTGATCGCAGGCGGAGTGACGCCTACCAGACGTTGCTAGAGCCGTGCGGATCCAGCACTGGGCAGGACACAGGAAGCCAGGAAAACAGACGGTGAACTTCTATCATCGCTGTGGTTTGAAGCTCATCGTGGTATTCGCTACCGGGACTTCAATCTTGGCCAGATTGCCGATCGTCGGAGAAATCGCGTCGTATCATTTCTTACAAACGATCGCTGGGGACAAAAAATGAGAGACCGCACCCCACCAGAATCTGGTCGGAACCTGTGGCGGCCAGGGAGAGGTGCAACCAAGCGACGAAGCGTTCCACGGACCGAAACCCAACTCCTTCTGGGCAGGCAACCAACTCGGTTCAATTGAAAAACCGAATTGCGTTTTCAAAGATAATCAAGCCATCTGCCTGACCACCCGTTTCTCGTCGTGTCCATTGCGGGTGATGCGTCGACTCGATATGCCGCTCTGGATGTGGCATCAGACCCAGGATTCGCCCGCTCACATCGCACACCCCGGCCACATGCCGCTGCGAACCGTTGGGGTTATGAGGATAGGCCACATGGCCGTTCTGCCCGTCCGGGTTGCAATACTTCAATGCCAATTGCTGTCCGTCTTGCAGGGCATCCAGAACCGTCTCGTGGCGGGCAACAAATTTCCCTTCGGCGTGTGCGATCGGCAAATAGAGGTTCTCGGCTCCGTCCAGGAAATAACACTTCTTACTATCCGTTTTCAAATGAACCCAGCGGTCGACGAAACGACCCGAGTCATTCCAAGAGAGTGTCGCAGGCAAGCCTTCCTCGTCGGGGGGAAGAAGAAACCCGGATTTGATCAATACCTGAAATCCATTACAGATCCCCAGGATCAGTTTTTCCTGACCATGGAATTCACCGATCACGCTGGCCAAGTCACCTTTCAATTGGGAAGCCAGGATGCGACCCGCGGCAATATCATCACCGTAACTGAACCCACCGGGGATGCAGAGAATCTGGAATTCCCGGACCAGATCGGGCGATTCGAGCAGCTGGTTGATATGCACACTTTGCGGGGCGCCCCCCGCGCGCTCAAACGCGAATGCGGTTTCATGGTCGCAGTTGGTGCCCGGTGCTCGCAGTATCAAAACGTTCGGCTTGACCGACATCTTATTCTTCACCCCCGTTGTGGATCGCCATGGTCTCGCTCCGTCGTTATTCCCAGTCCAGCGGTGATTGCCACGCCTGCTTCAAGTCAGACAGCTTCGACTGCAACACCGTTTCATTGCCACAGGACACCGTAACTTCGTCCAACGCTACCACGCCCCCCAGACGGCGAGCATGTTCACCCAACAAGGCCTGGAATGCGGCTTCTTGCGCCGGTTCAACCTCGACCAGAAAGCGACTGTTCGATTCACTGAACAGGTATTCGGTCACGGATAGCCCGGTTGCTTCCAGTTCATCCTGCAAGTCAACCTCGACTCCCAGATGACCGGCAAAAGCCATCTCCGCCAGGGCAACGGCCAGACCACCTTCACTCAAATCGTGACAGCTCCGCACCAGGGAGCCGTTCATCGACTCGTGCAGGAGGTTGTACAGCTCTCTGGCACCCTGCGGCTCAACCGTCGGCACCTGGCCACCTTCGATCCGATGGAGAAGCGACCAGTGTGACCCACCGAGGTGATTCCCCGTGGTTCCGACCAGGTAGAGGCCGTTACCCGCTTTTTTCAGGTCCATGGTGACACAGCGACCCACATCGGGAACCTGCCCCATGGCACTAATCAACAACGTAGAGGGAATGGAAATCGTATGACGCTCCCCGCTCTGTGGGTCGGTGTAGCTGAACTCGTTATTCAAGCTGTCCTTGCCACTGATAAACGGTGCCTGGTATGCGATCGACATGTCGTAACAGGCCAGGGCCGCTCGAACCAGTGTCCCCAGCGTCTCGGGTCGATCGGTATAACCCCAACAGAAATTATCGAGGATGGCAATTTGCGCCGGGTCGGCTCCTACCGCAACGCAATTTCGAATCGCTTCGTCGATCGCGCTGGCCGCCATATGGTACGGGTCGTGATCGCCGTAATACGGATTCATCCCGCAACTCACGGCCAAGCCCCTTTGACTCTTCAACACGGGACGAACAACGGCCGCATCACCCGGGCCGTCATTCTGGACACCCACCAGCGGCTTGATCACGCTTCCACCCTGTACCTCATGATCATACTGGCGAATCACCCAATGCTTGCTGGCCACATTCCAACTGCCGAGGATGGCCAGTACATCTTCCCGGTTCTGTTCGGCAGTTCGAGACATGGCCGGGATTGCGGAGGCCGGGCTCGCCTGATAGACAGCTTGCCGCACAACCGGAGGGCGACCATCGTGCATGAACTCCATTGCCAAGTCGGCAACAACCAACTCGTTGTATTTCAAGGTCAACTGACCTGTCGGTTTGAACTGGCCGATCACGGTCGCCTCCACCGATTCGCTTTCACACAGTTCGCGAAATGCTTCCCAATTCTCCTCGGACACGGAAAAGACCATCCGTTCCTGAGCTTCCGAGATCCAGATTTCGGTATAGGACAAGCCCTCGTATTTGAGCGGGGCCTTGTCCAACCAAACCTCGGCACCGATCTTTTCGCCCATTTCACCGACCGCGCTGGAAAAACCTCCCGCCCCACAATCGGTCACTGCATTGTAAAGATTGCGATCCCGGGCCTGCAGCAAGACGTCCATCAACATCTTTTCTGTAATGGCGTTCCCGATCTGGACCGCCCCCCCCGAGGTGATGTCACTGGCATCGGTCAATTCAGCCGAACTGAACGTGGCCCCATGGATTCCATCCCGTCCGGTTCGCCCGCCAATCGAAACAATCAAGTCGTTGGCCAAGGGTTTTTTGAACGATTTGTCATCCGGCAACAGGCCGATATTCCCGCAAAAGACCAGCGGATTGCCGACGTAACGCGCATCGAAATAGACCGCCCCGTTCACCGTGGGGATCCCCATCCGGTTGCCATAATCGCGAACCCCCTCCACCACACCTTTCATGATCCGCCGCGGGTGCATCACCCCCGGTGGCAGATCCTCAAGCTTCGTATCGGGCGGGGCAAAACAGAATACGTCGGTACTACAGACCGGCTTGGCCCCCAAACCCGTCCCCAGCGTGTCACGGATCACCCCGCCAATCCCCGTGTTGGCACCGCCGTAGGGCTCCAGGGCAGACGGTCGATTGTGGGTTTCCACCTTGAACGCCACGTTGAATTCATCATCGAACTTGACGATTCCCGCATTGTCCTCAAAGACACTGACACACCAGTCGCGATCACCCAGTGCCTGCCGGATCTCGACCGTGGCCGCAAAGATCGTCTCTTTCAACATGTTTTCAAATTGACGCGTGCCCTGTTCGTCGGTGTAACTGATTCTGCCGGCCAATGTCTTGTGACTACAATGCTCACTCCAGGTCTGGGCAAGTGTCTCCAGCTCCGCATCCGTCGGGTTTCTACCCAAATCGGCAAAGTACTTCTGGATCGTCTGCATTTCAACCAACGTCAGGCTCAACTGCCAATCCCGACTGACTTGCATCAACTGGCTGTCGTCCTGATCGATCAGCTCAACTTCGAGCAACGCAAATTGGTACGGCTGCCCCAACTGAATCTCCGTCAATTGCAAGGGACCGCTCACCACTTGCTCAATCGAATCGTTCGCCAACAATTTATTGCACAAGATATCCTGCTGTTCGGGCTCCAATCCCGAAGCGCTGTATTTGCAGAAAGTCCGCACCGCTTCCACCGGAAAACCGAGCTGACGAATCGCCTCCAGGGCACTCTCCGCTTCCGGATCGGTAACCCCGGCCAGCGGGAGAACATAAAACAGACCGGGAAGCTCTTTCGATACTTCACCAAAGTGAGAATCCCCACAGCGCCCGATCGTGTATTTTTCCACCACCGGCTCAACCAGCAGCATCTCGGCAATTTCGACTGCCTGGTCTCGATCGAGACCGCCCTGGATCAGGAACCCCCGGCAGGCCACCAATTGAAGTTGTTCCGGCAAACCGAGGTCGCGGGCATCGGCCAGGATATTCCGAGCCAACCGGTCCGGCTGGCCGGCATCGGGCGATATCTCGATTTGCCAAAGAATCGACTCTCTCTCCTGCGGGTCTCCGGCGGGTTGAGTTTTTTCAGCATCCGCCATTTCAGTAGAACTATCGGGCACGGCAAAATCGCAATTTTGAAACCTTGTGGGACATGATTTGGCCATCGTCTCCGACGGGCCATTCCAGCAAGACCCATTTTATTGCCAACAGGATGTACGCCTAGTGGATGCCGGCCCTATTTCAGACAATTCGGCTCGCTGTTTCCCAGCGTCCCCAGCGAACCACCGGCATCTAAACGAGCGAGAAGTTGGCCCACACACAGACGGGCTCGCCGGGCCCGACTGAGTTGCGATACGCTACGGAGTTTCGTCCTTCTTCAACTTGTCGGCGAAAGCCTTGCGAAACTTCTTCATCTTCGGTTTGATGACGGCCCGACAATAGCCGGCGTTCGGATTATCCTTGAAGTAATTGTCATGGTATTTTTCGCAGGGAAAAAAGGTAGGTGCGGCCACAATCTCCGTCACGATCGGCCGCCCGAACGCACCTTGCTCATTCAGGGCCTGCTTGTATTTTTGAGCCAGTTCTTTCTGCTCATCGTCGTGAAAGAATACGGCCGAACGATATTGAGTTCCCCGATCCACGCCCTGCTGGTTCAGGGTAGTCGGATCGTGGGTCATCCAGAACACTTCCAGCAGTTCCTTGAAGGTAATCTTTTCCGGATCGTACTCGATTCGACAGACTTCGGCGTGCCCGGTACGCCCCGTACAGATCTGTTCATACGTCGGGTTGTTAACAAAGCCACCGGTGTAACCTGATTTAACGGACGTGACTCCCTCAAGCTCCTGGAAGACCGCTTCCACACACCAAAAACATCCCGCCCCAAAGGTTGCCGTTTTCACTTGCTTGCCCTGTTCCTTCTCTTGTCGCTTCGCCGGTTTTTCAGTTCCCTCATCCCGCTGCCTCTCCTGGAGTTCATCATAAGTCGGGATATGATCGACCGAGGCGGAGTTGCTGGATGACGGGTAACACCCCCAGGACAACGATGCGACCACCAGGATCAACAGATAATAAATCCGGTTGACATACCTCGGCGAATCTGAATTAAACGAGTTGATCACCTTCATCTCCTATCCAATCTGCAATAAACGTAGGGCAGAACCCAACAGAAATAAACCTGCCTGCCGCGTTTCCGGGCCGGTTCCATTTCGCCCTCTCCTACCCGCAACTGCCCGGTCGTCCGAATTTTAACCGAAAAAAAGCCCGAGTTGAAATCAATCACTCGGGCTTCCCTCTTAAACTTTTCCAAAAACGGGATTAAGCCGAGTCATTCAGCGTGTAACCGTTCTTGTACGTATGCCGAATCATCTCTTTGACACTCTCATCGGCATTGGCGGCCACCATGTTCTCGGCGTCCCAGTCTACCTTTTTGCCCGACCAGACGGCCAGGTTGCCGAGCAAGATCGTCTCGGTCAACGGCCCGGCATAATCCGGGAAGTTCGACATCGGGGTCCCCTCGCCACGAATGGCATTGGTAAACTCCTTGAAATGCCCTGGTGATTGCGGGTAATCGACGTCCCGGGCAAACTTCCGCTGGTTGGTAAACTCTTCGCCAACCACCATCCCCGTTTCGGCCACTTCCCCGCCGTAGTCTCCCGGCGAAAAGAAGTTCCCCTTCTCACCCACCAACAGGGCACCGCTGTTGAACGGCCGTTGTTTGTCCCCCTTGCCCCTGCCAGGGCAACCGGCCAGGAGTTCACGGGGTGGTTTCTTCCCACCGTCATACCAGACCATTTTCAGGGCGGGCCGACCATCCAGTTCCGGAAACTGGAAAACGATTTCGGAAGACTTCGGATACATCACGTTGTCGTGCCGATCCGTAGTCGCCTCAACACTGGTCGGGTTTTGCAGGTTCAGAGCCATGAAAGACATGTTCAACGTGTGGCAGGCCATGTCGCCCAGTGCTCCGCAACCGAAGTCCCGGACACCCCGCCAGTTGAAGCCGTGATAGGCACGGTTCTTGTACGGACGCTCCGGGGCGACGCCGAGCCAAAGATCCCAGGAGAGGGATGCCGGCACCGGGTCGGTCCCCTTCGGACGGGGGTTGCCCTGCGGCCAGATCGGGCGATCGCTCCAGGCGTGGATCTCCTTGATCTTGCCAAGGTTTCCGTCCTTGATGAA
>JAKVBG010000062.1 GCA_022447605.1 Mariniblastus sp. | reverse complement strand
TTTTGATCGTCCGCTTTTTGATCGTCCGCTTTTTGATCGTCCGCTTTTTGATCGTCCGCTTTTTGATCGTCCGCTTTCTGATCGTCCGCTTTCTGATCGTCCGCTTTCTGATCGTCCGCTTTCTGATCCTGTTTCATCGGCCCCGCATCGCCTGGCGGCTGGACCTGATCCGGCGCTCCCGGGTTGCCGGGCAAAGGGGGAACGGCCGAGGGATCATCCGCGTTGGCCGGTGGATTGGCCGTGCCGTCATTCGGCACTTCCACCAACATCATCCCTGCCCAGAAAAAAGGATGCTCGGCCACGATCGGCTGGTCCAGTTTTTCCGGCTTGATTCGCGGTTCGTTCTCCAGCTTCAATTCCCGCTTTTTCGAATCCTTGACGCTATCGCTCCAGGCATCAATCGGCCGTTGCTCATGCAGCCGCGTTGCGTAGTCCCGTGTCTGGGCCAAGCTGTTCTCACCACCAACTCTCCAGCGGCTGATCAGGATCGTTCTGGATCCCGAAGCGAGCAGACCGCAGACCAACTGGAACAGGTCCTGCCCAGTCCCTCGGCTTCGGCTACCCGCCGCCCCACCGGAAGTGTAGCCGGGCAAGATGATGTGCTCCGGCCCTTCCAGGGGTAACGACATCCAACCAGCCAAAGTAGATCCCTCTTTCCCTTGGTCGATCTGGACCGGAAGCAGGCTGAAGACACCACCTTTGTTCGGTTGCTTGACATCTGCCCAGACAATCATCTCGTCCGAAACCGAACCAACCAGGTTGGATGGTATCTTCATGCGATCAGTAAACGCAGCCGCGTCAGGAATCGCCTTTTGCAGCTCATCAAATTCGGCGTTGCTCAGCTCGGCCTCTCCTTTTGGGTGCAACCGGCCTGTCACCACCGCCGTTCTGACAATCTGCCGATCACTTCGCTGAGGTTCAAAGGCGAGCGAGAGTGTCGGTGAATAACGAATTTTCAACTGATCGCCCAGTGCGCTGAAATTGGCGGGGTCGTCCCCCAGCTGCAGCACTTCAAACGGCAGGTACCACATCAACCCGTCCGGCACGACCACCAGTTCATCGAACTGGTCCCACAATTGAGCTTCGACTTGGTTGAACACCATCGCTCGCAATTCACTGGCGGCCTGTTTCCACTCGCTCGACTGGATCGCTTCGACTTCCATTCCGCCCGCCGTATCCTGGATGCCCATCGCTTTGAACATCGATCCGATGCCCTTTTTCAGCTGGGCCGGTTTGATCAGGCCCAGGTACTGCTTGTCCCGCTGGCCGATGGCGAATTGGTGATACCCGTTTGTCGTAGCAATCGATACGAGTGCCAGCTGCCGAGGGCCGATGCGGGATTGCATCTCACTGAAATTCAGGGCCGGGGGAAAAACCATTTCCGACGGTTCACGCCGCAGGGCCAGGGTACTGAGAAACTCCTCCTGGGCCTGTGAAGTCTTGAAGAGATCGAGGTAAAGAGCCGTTTGCTGTTTCAGTTCATCCGTATCCGGGTCAGGCTTGACCGGTAATTTCTGCAACTCGGCCCGGGCCTTCTTGGCCCGGTCGGCCAAAAGCTTGTAATTCGGGTAACGGGTGAAAAAATCCTGACGTTCCTTTTTGGCCTGGTCGTTCAGGGCTTCTTCGGGCCCATGCAGCATCCAGCGAAAAGCCAACATACGGCCACCCAGCGGCAGGCTGGAATAAAACCGGTGCCGACGCACCAGTTCGGCAACCTCCATGGCCAGCTCAAAGTTGCGAATGGAAACAGCGATTTCAAACCAGCGTTCCATGGCGCCGACGTGAGAGGAGGTGAGGAAAGCCAGACACTCGATCGGATCGACACGCCATTCCTGCAGGGATGGATCTCGCAACAGCTTGGAGTACAGGGCTGTCGCCTGCCGGTCACCCACGGCACCGCTGACAACAAGAGAATCGGCCAAGGCTAATTGATACAGCCAGCGAGACCCGTTCTGAAAAGAACGGAGGGCCTTGCCCAGGTTATTCAGACCATCTTTGGTGTCTCCCTGCAAAAATTGATTGAGGGCGATCAGGTACTGCATGCGACTGGCAATCACCGATCTTGACAGGCTGTTTCGGGACATCGGTCGGCGCGTTTGCGACAAGACCTTGGTGGAGGCCACGGCATCCCCCATTTCCGAATAACATTCGGCCAGGCGAACAATCAACCCGGCTTGCATCAGATTGGCTCGATCGCGGGCCGCCCAGGCAATCGCGCTTTCCAGCGGCGGATAGACCGACCGCTCCCGTGAGAGATGAACCATGGTGCCCAGTGACAACGATTCCTCGGCCAGATCGTACTGATTTCTAAGAGCAGCCGAGTAGGATGCTTCCAGCGCGAGCCGCGCTGCCGCATCCGTTTGATTCTCGAGCAAACTGATTTGAGCCAGGGTCAACAACCCGACCGGGGTCAGTTGGTGATCCAGGCCACCGGGCAGTTGCAGTGACTCGCCGATCAGGCTCTGGGACCGCCGGTAGTCTTCGGCCGAGGCGTAGGCCAGGCCCAATAAGAGTCGATTCCAGGTGCCGAGCGGGGTCTGGTCGCGATCCATTTGCGAAAGCCCACTGACCAGGGTGTCGGTAAAGGGATCCGGCTTGCAGGTAGCGCCCTTGATCACTCGCCGTCGATGAATGGCCAACCCTACACAACGCATGATCTCGGCCACGTCGACCGATTTGAATTCAGCCTTCTGAACCGCCCCCCCTTCCACAAACGCCCGCTCCGCATCGACTCGGCCGAACATCATTTGAAAGGTATCCGGCAGGTCGGCCACGCCGCCCACCCGCTGGGGAGTGTACCAAGGTATCCCGGCCCGCTGCACAGCCGTGGTTTGTGGCCGAATCACGGGTTGCTGGACACGGGACTGCCAACCGCCAGCCGCATAGTTCAGGTACAAGCCGAGGGCCTGCTCGTACAGTTCTACCGCCTGGGCATAATTGCCCATGTGGTAATGGCACTCTCCCATCATCGTCCAGTAACAGACCGAGTCCAGGAACCGATCCGTACCCATCTTGAACGCCCCATTGGCGCCCTGGTTGAATTCCTCGAGTGAGTTCTTGTAGTCCGCCTGGTAATAGTCAAAGAACAGGTTGTAATATTGCTGACTGGGAAGACGACTGCGGAACTGGGCCGTAACCGTCGGGGTTAGCCAGAACAGGCAGAACATGACGGCTGACCAAGTGACTGCATGATTTAAGGGGGATCGATTCGTCATCTGTTCTCCAGCAAGTCCAGGCAATCGCCACGCG
Organism: Mariniblastus sp.; assembly: GCA_022447605.1. Lineage (GTDB taxonomy): Bacteria > Planctomycetota > Planctomycetia > Pirellulales > Pirellulaceae > Mariniblastus. The sequence goes on along the minus strand of JAKVBG010000062.1, from coordinate 11,084 downwards.
TTCCAGATCCTCTCGCACTCTTTCCTGTCCGGAAAAAGACCGCCAGGGCCAGAAGGCGCCTGCGGAAACTGCGGAATCCACACCGCCCGCTATTCTAAATCTGTGCCGGTCCACCGACCATTCTGATATCGAGAAATGCCAGCACTTCGTCCCCACCCGCCTGCCCTCGAGTGTGACGGCTCACGCTGCAAGCCGACTTAATTTTACCAGACTGGCCAGCTTACGGACAATTTCGATTTTTGAGCCGCTGTTTCTAACGGTTCGTAAAAACAGGGTGTCTGTAACGATTTTTTCGGTAATTGTTTCAAAGTCTACTGCTTATGGGGCCGATATACCTTGTGACGGTTATCCCGACGATTTCTGGACAATCCAGAGCAAGACTGTGGTGTGGTCGCCGTGGAATCCGCGAATGGAGTTCGTAGAAATGTTAGCCAAAATGAAAAAACGATCACTTGGTTTATTGGTATGTGGCGCCATGGTGTTGTCATGCTTGGCAATCACGGGCTGCCAGGTCAGCGTGGGGGGACAAACCTTGCCAAGTGGCTACTATTTGCATGATGACATACAGTATTTCCCCAAAGGACCCGAATTCAAATTGAGCCGTGAGGCCGCCGCATTGAAGGCCGCCCGCTCAGAAGCCGCATCCAACCGTTAGGTTGATTTGCGGTCTACCGTACAGGCGAATTCCACATCGCAGCAGCCCGCCATGTAGATTTTTAATCTGCTGGCGGGTTTCTTTTGCGCGGTGCCCAAGCGGGGCCAACCCCCAAGCGGGGCCAACCCTCCACTGAGCAAAAAGAAAGGCGGACTCTCTAACCGGTCCACTCGATCAGCTTGGATCCCAGGATCAACAGGCCAACCACCGCGCTGAACAGCGAAGCCAGCAGAACCGCCGCGCTGGCGATATTGAGGGCCTTGCCCAGGGATTCGTTGTATTGATCCGTAATGGCCCGGGACATCGCCTCCAGGCTGCTATTAACCAGCTCCAGGACCAAGACCATGGCAATACAGAGCAGCAAAATACTGAATTCCATGATAGACACTTGGAGCCAGACACCTGCCAGGACGACTGCCACGGCCATCGGCAGGTGCACGTAAAAGCTTTTCTGCCCCTGCATCCCCTGGCCTAGCCCGACCCATGCATCACGGAATTTTCCGGCCCACGAGCGTCCACGTTGAAATGGGTCCATTCTCGACTCCGTTCATCACTCCAGCCAGCGCGAACCGGCTGGTCCAATCGGTACGCCCCCGGGGTTAAACAGGCGGGGGCGGTTGATAAACCTGGGCTCAAAACCAAACCGGAATCCCAGGTTGTTCCGCGAAGCGTCGTAGTTGATGCCCAGCTGCCAGAGGAACGACTCGCCAATGTAGACCAGTCCAAAACCTTGACCGATCGTTCCCGTCTCTCCAAAATCGACCTGGCTCAGTCCGCGGATACCCCATTTCTCGCTCATTCGGTAGAGCAGGGTAGAGGAGAGTACGTTACTGACAATCGGCCCCTTGATCGTTCGGAAACCGATATAGACATTACCCACGGCCGGCCGGCTGGCAAACATGCCGACACTGGCCGTCTGCAAACCGCGCGAAAAGACGTCAAAGTAACCGTCCGACAACATGCTGACCCGGTCCCCCACATGCCAGCGGAAATCATAATTCAGCATTCCCACGGTCGAACCGAAATTATCACGGTCGGCATCGGGAAAGAGGGAGGACTCCAGGTTGAATGTAACAAGATCGACGATCCGTTCCTGGCCTGGCATACCGCGCTTCGTCTGCCAGCGTTGGCGGATCCCCAGTTGGATCAGGGAGAGGTCGCCTGCAATTTCCGGGCTGGGGCTGCTGACATTGCCCTGAATGCCGCTCCTCAAGGCAAACTGTCGCGGGTCATATCGGGGTGGCCAGCCCGGGGTAGGTGGCAGCCCCGGCCAATTGGGTAGCCCATACAGGTTGACGGCAAACCGACGTTCGAATGCTTCCTGCGAATCATCGTTGATCGGATCGTACAAGGGCAACGTCTCGTAGCCTCGATTCGCTTTGGCATAAAAAGCATCCAGGTCGAACGAGACCTTGTGGGCCAGCCCATTGATATTCCACAAGGTACTCTGGATCGTCGGGTCAACCTTCCAGAACGGGAGGCTCGCCTTGACGCCCGTCTGTCCCAGGGCACGGAAAAGGTCTCGATCTTCCAGGTCTTTCCCCCAGTAAGTTGCATCCCCCAGCAGGTAAGGAATGACTTTGACCGGTCCGACCTGCAAGGGCAGGTCCAGCTCCTGGCGGGTACCCACCCGGATCCCCTGGACATTGCCTTGCCAGGGTAGGGGATAGAACGTCAGTGCCTGGGGTTCGACCGGCGGCGGCGGGGTCCATGCCTGGGGCGGAGTCGCGTCTTTCATCCGGGCGTAACCAATCGTCGACCGCCCGTGCCAGACCAGGCGATCCATCAACAATGGCTGGCCAATCACAAAGTGGTCATACCGCGGCCACCACGACGTCTGGGTAAAGAAGTCATTGATCTGGAACTGCGCGATCAGGTTACTCGAGCGAGTCCCGATATTGCGCTGCAGCCAGAAACGGGTCATGGCATCCTTGTTTTGGTCCCACTCCCGCTCGTAATATTCATTGAGAAAATTCCGATCGGAAATCCAGCCAAACTCTGCCCGGACAACCCGTCCCGATTCCAGGTCCTGCCGGTGATTCCAGATTGAGCGACCACGGAAATCCTGTTCCGGCTTGACCTTCCTCCGCTCGAAACCGAGGTTGTCGAAACCGTGGTCGTAGATGTACCAGCTGTCATAGAAGCCGCGTGCGGGGCCCCGGAACCCGAAAAAATGATCCCGCTCATACTTGGTTTCCGTCCCAAACCCGACACCCCGCATGCTGAGGTAACCGAGCAGGCCATTGAACTCGACACCTTCAGGAGGTCTGCGCAAACCGGCCAATTGGAACAGGTCCCAACTGGTGAGGACCTGTGTCCCGAAAATCCGGTCGTTGGCGATCCGAAGATTGTTGAGATAGAGCGAGGGGTCACTCAGGTTCGTACGAAGTCGCGGCCAGGCAAACACCGGAACCCCGGCGACATAGACCCGGTTCCTCTTGCCATCGGCCCAGTACTGGTCTTCCACCTCGGGGTAACCGGTGGACGGGTCGTAGACCGGTTGACCCGTCAGATAATTCTCTTCGACCGCCTGCTGTCGAGTCAGGGCAATCCGTTCAGACTGAGCCCAGTAGCGAGGCACCCCAATACGGCTGGTGGTAAACGCTGCCCCGTAGGCCTGCATATGGTTTTCGTCGACCTGTTCGACCACATCCGCTTTCAGTCGAACCAGTCCCTGGTAAGACCGGACCGGTGTCAACATTTCCGCTTTGAGAATCGTGCCCCGTTGCAGGTTGACGTCATAGTACATCTGCTTGGAGTAGATCACCCGCCGATCCTTGGCAAAGACGACGTTGCCTTCCAGGTAGATTTCCCAGCGGTCGTTACCGTCGTACATGGCGGACTGCCAGGCGACGACGTTATCGGCCAGGATCACGACCTGGTCGTCATTGTCTTCCACGAACAGGCCCGAATTGGCAATCTCAGGACTATCGATCGTCACCCGGATACCCCCCGTTCCGACCCAAATGCTCTCGTTCGTGTTCTCGGGGTTGTTGCGAACCGTCAAGTTCAGGTCAACCGACGAGTCCCGCGCCGTAATGTTGACCTGCGCACCACTTCCTCGCACCTCGTTGGCCAAGGGCGGCACCCCGGGCAACCCGGCACTTGGCAACTGCCCCGGGATCACTTCCAACGGTTGTTGCCCGGCCGGGAGGGGGCCGATCGAAGGAGGCTCGTCAAACTGACCTCGGAACGGATCCTGGCGTGGAGCAGGCCCTTCCATGATTTCCTGAACCTGGCCCGTCTGGGGCGAGATCAGGCGCTGGGGTTGCTGGGGATACTGGACCGGTACGACCGCAGAGGCACCCCCCTGCTGCAACACCTGACGGGCTCGCTGCAGGACCAGCGGCGGATCGCCTTGCAGTGCCGCAGCCGGTTTGGACGAATCGATGGAGCTGTAAGTAAACAGCCGTCCGAGCCATTTCGAATCGACAATCCGCTCCGTCGGCGCAACCTGGCCCTCGGGGGACTCCTGAGCGGCCGACAGATCAACCACCACATTGCCATCGAGTGATTCCAGGTAGGTCACCACCCGGTACTTGCCCGGCGCCGCCAGTTGGTGAACCCATAAAATGGCGTCATCGGCAGTCCCCTGGAAATGTTCCTGGGAAACCACCACGTTCCCCTGCAGGTGAATCACCTGGGTCTGCCCTTCCTGCCAGGTCGTGATCTGGGTCGCATCGACCCGGATCGGGTGGGTAGGCTCGGGGGGGCGGAAGGTTATTTCCTGAGCCTGCGTCCAACCAGCCAGCGCGACGAAAATGCCGACCAGCAGCGCGCAGAGTGGCAGACACCGCTGCCTGCAGCGGTCACCAAAGTCCGGTCGAATGACGACAAAATGACTCAAGTCAAATTTCGTGTTGGTCGATGAAAATGATAACGGTCGATCTTGACGTGACGCACCCTCCGCGACGGCGCGCAGTCTGAGCCACAAAAATGGGTGCGGGAGTATAGGAAGCGATGCTTTTGGCAGCAAGGCAAATCAAAGCCGATGCCTTCTCCCGGAAACAGACCGTCAACTCGCTAAAACCGTGCAAAAAACGGCCGTTCTAGCCGGTTTCAGTCCGATGCGATAAACTGCTAGCAATCGAATCATTGCATGCCGGACCCCGCTCAGTGCAACGCACCTGGAGAACTTCGCCTTTTCCCTATGAATTACGGTGCCACACTCGACCGATTGACCACGGCTCAGCTGCTCGAAAACTATCCCCACGGGCCACCGAGCGAATTCTATTCCGAGTTGGAACGCCTCGACCTGGTGGCGTCCCTGGACCGGCCGATCGTCGACCCGGATGCCGGCCGTGCCTGCCAGGCCGGGCTCTGGCTGTTGCATCATTACCTTGATGACTCGCACGTCATCAGCCAGGCGTTGCAGACGCCCGAGGGTTCCTGGTGGCATGCCATCATGCACCGCCTCGAGGGTGATTACGGCAATAGCAAGTACTGGTATCGGAGCGTCGGGTCCCACCCCGCCTTGCAGGCCTTCGAAGCGGAGTTGAGCCAATGCGATCACGCGCCGTGCCAGGACATTTTTGATCTGGTCGATGCCTGCCGCACGCGCGGCTCGGATCCGCAAATCGCACAGGCTTGCCGACTGGAATGGCAAACCTTGTTCAACCACTGTTTCCGCACTGCCACAGGGCAATGAACCGGAAGACGTCCCGAGGGATCAATTAACAGGTGGTGAAACAGTCCCAACCTCGCGACCCATCCCTCAAGCTTCAACCATCGAGACATTCCCGACCGGGGGACGACCAATCGAGTAGTATGTAAACCCGAGGGACCGCATATGAGCCGGGTCGTACAGGTTTCGACCGTCGAAAATCGTGGGCGATTCCAGCTTTGACTTCATTTCCTCGAAGTCGGGGTGACGGAACATGTCCCACTCGGTGTTGATGGCCAAAGCATTCGCTCCTTCCAGGGCATCCATCGCCTGCTCGGCATACTCCAACCGGTCGCCGTATTCCGCTTTGACGTTTTCGCTCGCTTCCGGGTCGAAGACACAAACGGCGGCACCCATCTCCAACAACTGGTCAATCAGGACCAGGGCGGGCGCTTCGCGGATGTCATCCGTTTTTGGTTTAAATGCCAGCCCCCACACTGCAAACCGCATCCCGGCAAGATTCCCGGAATAATGCTCTTGGACCTTCTGCATCAACACGTTCTTTTGCTGGTCGTTGACGTGGTCCACCGCCTCCAGGATCGTCGGCGGCAGATCGTGGTTCTTGGCCATTGCGGCCAGGGCGCGCACATCCTTGGGGAAACAACTGCCCCCGTACCCGACACCCGGAAACAGAAAGGCAAATCCGATCCGCTGGTCGTGACCGATGCCTCGCCGCACATCATTGATGTCGCCACCCATTTTTTCACAGAGATTGGCCATCTCGTTAATGAAACTGATCTTGGTCGCCAACAGGGCATTGGCCACGTACTTCGTCAACTCCGCGCTTTCCGGGGACATCGAAAGGAACGGCTTGTCGGTTCGCAGGAAGGGCGAATAGAGTTCCCGCAACGCATCCGACACCACCTCGTCCCGAACCCCCACGACCACCCGGTCGGGATACATAAAGTCGTTGATGGCAGCCCCCTCTTTAAGGAACTCGGGGTTGCTGGCGACGTGGTAACGTTTGCCGTTGAGCGTAAACAGTTGATCAAAGATCGCCTGGTTGGTCCCCACCGGCACGGTGCTCTTGGTGACGATAATCACATCGTCATGAATGTGTGGGGCAATCGAATCGACCACGCTCCACAACGCGCTGAGATTCGCCGAGCCATCGCTCCCCTGGGGAGTTCCAATGGCCAGGTAGACGATCGAAGCATTGCGGACGGCGGTCGCCGTATCGGTGGTAAACTCCAGTCGACCCGCCTTGGCATTCCGCAGAACGAGTTCCTTCAGGCCCGGTTCATAAATCGGGATGATTCCCTCTGTGAGTCGTTCAATCTTGGACTGATCGATATCGACCAGCGTGACATGGTTGCCACTTTCCGCAAAGCAGGTTCCGGTTACCAGGCCGACGTAGCCCGCACCGATCATCGTAATTTCCATACCAAAAAGGCCCGTTAAAAGTTCGTTAGGTTACTCGTTCAAAAACCGGACACCCGGGTCCTGCCGGGACCGGGGTCGACTCCCGGCAGAGGCAAGACAGTAATCATTCACAAATCCATTCTTCAAATCAACTCGAGGTAACCAGCATCGGGCCATAAAAAGGGCCAACCCGGGCTCCCACTGGCCGGTTGTCCCCCGTTTCACCGGCGGCGATATGCTTTCACCTTCCCTGGCCCAGCCAAAAACCGACTTTTCCCCAGCTGACACTCCGTCGTGAAGAGGAGGCTCCGGGGCCCACGGCGGGCCGTCTACCCCTGCGGTGGACCCGGATCCTCGGATTCGGTATCAGCCTGTTCGACTTCCTTTCCCATCTCTGCTGCCGGTGGTTGCTCGTCTCCAACGACAGGGGAATCGGCATCGTTCTCATCGCGCGGCACACGGACCAGGGCTGCCAGCGTATCGTCCCGATCGAGGCTCATGATCCGGACACCTTGGGTGTTCCGTCCAATCGCCTTGATGTCGCTGCAGGCGATGCGTTGCAATTTGCCGCGAGCCGTCATCATCAGGATTTCGTCCTCGTCTTGCACAGGGACGATACTGACCACCGCGCCGTTGCGCTCGGTTGTCTTGATATCGCGCAGCCCTTTACCCCCCCGGTTCTGGGTTCGATAGCGACTGGCACTGGCCGAGTCATCGCTTCCACCACCGGCCTGGTTCGGCCCAAAGGCCGTACGCTTTCCATAACCATTGGCACAAGCGGTCAACAAGGTTGCCTCCGGGTCGGCCACGACCATCCCGACCAGGGCATCCCCGGAAGTCAAGCTGATCCCCTTGACACCACTCGTGTTTCGACCGGTCGGCCGGGCATCCGATTCCTTGAACCGGATCGCCATGCCGTTGGCCGTGGCCAGTACAATTTCGTCATCCTCCTGGGCCACCACCACGTTGATCAGTTCATCGTCTTCGCGCAATTTGATGGCGATGATCCCGCCCCGACGGGGCCGCCCGTAGGCACTGAGGGGTGTTTTTTTGACCAGGCCGTTCTTGGTCGCCATCATCAAGTAGTGGCCTGCGGCGGAAAAATCACGAATCGCCCGGCAGCTGGCAATCTCTTCCCCTTCATCGAGAGGAACCAGATTGACAATCGCCCGACCCCGACTCTCGCGGCTCAATTGGGGCAGCGCGTAGACCTTGAGCCAGTGAACGCGGCCCTTGTTGGTAAAGAAGAGCAGGTAATCGTGGGTGCTGGCGGCAAAGACGTGTTCGATCGGATCCTCGTCCTCGCTCTTGGCCCCTTTGATCCCCTTGCCACCCCGCTTTTGCGCCCGGTACGTACTGACGGGCGTCCGCTTGATGTAGCCGCGGTGGCTGATCGAGACCACCATGTTCTCTTCTTCGATCAGGTCTTCCAGATCGATATTGCCAATCTCGACATCGGAGACCTCGGTACGACGCGGGTTGGCATACTTCTTCCTGATTTCCGCCAGGTCGTCCTGAATGATCTGCAGGATATTCTGCTCATCCGAAAGGATTCGCTGGTACTCGTTGATTTCATCCAGCAGGCCGCGGTGTTGTTCGGCCAGCCGTTCCTGCTCGAGGTTGACCAGTTGGCCCAATGTCATCTTGAGAATCGCGTCCGCCTGGATCGCGGTCAGGAAGTAGACGTCGGCCTCACCCCGCTCACTCTGGAAAATCTGAAAACCGTCATCCCCCAGTGCGCGTTGCATCATGGCGGCCGGGCACTCGATCCCCATCAATCCCTGCTTCGCTTCCGGCTGGGTCTTGGACTGACGAATGGTCTCGATAATCTTGTCGATATCGGCCAGGGCCAGCAACAGGCCCTCTACCGTATGCTTCTGCTTGCGGGCGCGAGCCAGCAGGAACTGGGTCCGTCGGCGAATCACCTGGACGCGGTGCCGGAGGAACTCCCTGAGCAGCTGCTTGATGTCCATTTCGCGCGGCTTGCCATCAACCAACGCCAGGAAGATCATGGAAAGGGAACTCTGCAGCGGAGAAAACTGATAGAGCTGATTGAGGACGACCTCGGGATCGGCATCACTCTTGAGGTCAATCTGCAGCTTGACCGGTTCTTTCAGATCACTCAGATCCTTGATCCCGGAGATTCCCTTGACCTTGTCGCCCTTGACCAGGCTGGCAATCTTCTCGACCACCGTATCGCGGACCTGCTGGTAAGGAATCTCGGAAACGACAATCCGGAAGCGACCCTTGCGGTGCTCCTCAATTTCGCAACGCGCCCGAACCACGATCGTGCTGCGCCCGGTGTGATAAGCCTTGCGTATCCCGTTCCGGCCACAGATGATCCCGCCAGTGGGGAAATCGGGACCGGGAATCCGGTTGATCAACTCACCTACCGAGCAGTCCGGTTGCTCGATCAACAACTGCAACGCGTCACAAACCTCACCCAGGTTATGGGGCGGGATCGACGTAGCCATGCTGACGGCAATCCCGCTGGAACCATTGACCAGCAGGTTGGGAAATTTGCTCGGCAGGACGGTTGGCTCGGTTCTTCGTTCGTCGTAGGTCGGTACATAATCTACCGTATCCAGCTTCAAGTCCTCGAGCATCATGGCAGCCACCGGCGACATCCGAGCCTCGGTATATCGCATGGCAGCAGCCGGCAGCCCGGCGATCGAGCCAAAGTTTCCCTGCTTGTCGATCAGCACATGCCGCATGTTCCAGTCCTGGGCCATGCGCACCAGCGTCGGGTAAACGATACTCTCACCGTGGGGGTGATAGTTACCGCTGGTATCCCCTGAAATCTTGGCACACTTGATGCGGGAAGCGCCCGGGGTCAGGTTCAGGTCGTTCATCGCGACCAGGATACGACGCTGGGAAGGCTTCAGGCCATCCCGCACATCGGGCAACGCGCGGGAGACAATCACGCTCATGGCGTAGGTCAGGTAACTCCCCTTGAGTTCATCCTCGATCGGCATCTCAACGAATTGTTCCGGGATGTCGCCGTTCTCATTAGGAGGATTGGAATCTGTCGACAACGTGCGCGCCTTTCTATCTTCTTAAACCGCCAACCGGTACCGAATCGAGAAGATTCCTCGCGTTGGCAGGGGACGTGTTTGGGTGCAGAAATGAATGAACAACCACGTTCCCACAGATGGCCCTCGGAGGGGCTGATTGGGCCTGTTTTTGCTGTCCAACTCAGGTATTTCGCAAACCGCGAATTCTACCAAATTGGGGCCCCACACACAACGAGCAGACGCGATTTTCACCCGTCCTAAACCATTCCTAACAAAGGACTTGGAGCCGGCATTTCACGACCTGTTCGATTTTGGATCGCGGCCTGCCAGAAGAGGCCAACTTTACCCTGAAAACGGGCCACCAAACGAATCCTGATCGTGTCCAGCCCCGGTCCCGGGTCGGGTCACCCAAGCGATTTAAAACTTGACGACCGCCGTCTGAGGCCAACAATGCGGTAGTGCGATCGACCGACCGGTAGCGTCGGTTCCGAATTCTTTTGTCGATGTTCAAGATGGTTCGACCGACCTACTTTCATTCCGATTTCGAAGCGGCCCTGCGATCACGCCTGGACGCGTTGCCACGTGACAGCAGCGGGGGCCCGGTTCCCGTCACGGACCTGGCAGATGCGCCAGCCGCCGAGCCAAACAGGAAGCCCACCCAATCGACCAACCGTGCGGCCGATCCCGCCTCGGACAACTCGGACAATATTGCAGAAACCCAACATCATCACGTCTCGACGCCCGAGGGTGATATCTGGATCCAGGGAAATACCTTGCTGTGCACCTGTCCCGATTGCAAAGCCCCGATGACGATTCGCCTCTGGCTGGAACTGGCCGATTGTTGGCGTTGCTCGACCAGCCTGCAATTGAGCGAAGCCCAGGTGGCGGCCGTCCGTGAACTCCTGGCGCCAGCCACCCCGGAACCGGTGGCCGTACCGGTTCCCTCGATCGACGAGCTGCTCGAACCGTTACCGGACAGTGATCCCGATGTTGCCGTCGCGCCGCTGGCCGACCGACGTCGCCAGGAACTCGACCGTTTGACACAGTCCAACGTAGCCGCCCAGATCCTGCGCAACGGGTTCCGCGCCGTGCCGGCCTGGCTGGTCAGTTTCATGCTGCACCTGATCCTGATCCTGTTGTTGGCCCTCGTCATGCTGGGGCGACAGGAGTTGCCTCCGACCATCACGCTCTCCACGTTTTTCCTGCCGGAAACGACCGAGGGGGGTGAAATCAGGATCGAGAACAGGGCGGATCAACTGCAGGATGACCTGGCGATGGCCCACGACCTGGCGGTCGACCAGCAGGAAATCCGGGATGTCCTGCAGCAGGCTGAACAGGATGCCCTCGAGTTGCGTGTCGATCGGGCGCCGCTGGCACAGCTGCCCGACCT
>JAKVBG010000061.1 GCA_022447605.1 Mariniblastus sp. | reverse complement strand
CCTTCCATTGACCAGTCGCGTCGAGGCCTGTTCCGATCGCCCTCGGGCCGCCGGTGGACGCGCCGCACCTACTGGCCCTCCCGCTCGCGACTGGGACATTGTCCGATACAATGGGCCCCTTCGTCTCCCCCCTGAACGCTGCTTGCACCAGCCGGGATCCGTTCCCCCAATCAGGCGGTACGGCCTGAACGACTTCTGCGACCTACTCGATTCCAACTCGCATGCGTGCTTCGAAACTGAGGAAACAGATCGCCTGGCAGGCGGCCCGCTTGATGTACGACCGTGATGAAACGGAATACTACCGGGCCAAGATGAAGGCTGCCCGCAGGCTCTCCTGTGGCTGGGTCAAACCTTCAGAGCTACCGAGCAACGCCGAAATACGGGATGAAATCGAATTGTTGGCGCGGCAACACGAGGGTAACTCCCGCACGGTTCACCTGTTCGAAATGCGGATCGCCGCCCTCGCCCTCATGCGACAGCTGGAGCGGTATTCCCCCCGTTTGATCGGTAGCGTCCTGACGGGCCATGTTCGACAGGGAAGCGATATCGACTTGCATCTCTTTTCGGACAGCCTGGCAGCCGTCACGGCGGAGCTGGAGTATCACGGCATGACGTTCGATGTGGAGCGGAAGCAGGTTACAAAAAATGGTGAAACGCAAACGTTTCGTCACATCCGACTGCACGACGGATTCGAGTTTGAATTGACGGTTTACCCGACCCGTCAAAAGAGCTATCCCTTCCGGAGCTCGATCACGGGCAAGCCGATTGAAAAGGCCAACCTCTCGCAGTTTCGCCAGTTCCTGGCGCGGGAATACCCGGACGCGGACCTGGACATCGAACTGGGCCGACAGGAAGAACGCGTGGACCGCTTCCAGGTCTACGCCGGGCTATTACTCCCGTTGGAGAACGTCGAGCAGGATCGGCGTTACCACCCCGAGGGTGACGTCCTGTATCACAGCCTGCAGGTCTACGGTTTGGCATGTGACCAACGGCCCTACGATGAAGACTTTTTGTTGGCCGCCCTGCTACACGATGTTGGCAAAGGGATCGATCCCACCGACCATGTGCCGGCCGGACTCGAAGCGTTGGATGGTTTCATCAGCCAACGGACCGCCTGGTTGATTGAGCACCACATGCTGGCCCACGCAATCCACGATCATACGATCGGGGCCAGGAAACATCGCCGCTTGCGAGAGAACCCGAGTTACGCCGAGCTATTGCTGCTGGGTGAATGCGATCGGGGCGGTCGCCAAACAGGGGTCCTCACCGAAGACCTGGAAGAGGCCCTGGCGTACATCCGGCAAATCAGCGAAGCGTACCGCTAGGAACTGACCAAACAGCGCGGGTTCGGAACGACAGGCGCGCCGTTCACCAAAGTGCGAACTCAGTTGTCGAAGGCGGCTTCCATCTCGTCCAGCACATTCTTTTCCTGCTCGGAAACACGCCCGATGCCGAGAATGCCGCCAGCCGAATCGGCCACCTCGCGGGCACGTTTCATGACGGACGTTTTGAGATGTGTCAGCGACACGCCATCGACCGTTTGGCGGAGGGCCGCAATGTAATGCTTCCAAGCCTCAAACAGTTCGGCCGCTGGCTGTTCCTCCAACCAGGACTCCACCAACTGGTAAGCCACCGAACCGGGCTCGATACCGGCCGACGTGGCGGCGGTTAAAATGGTTCGCCGCTCGTTCGCCTCCATCGTGTGATCGGCCCAGGCAACCGCCACCAAGGGAATCAGCGAGACGCTGGTCAACGACTCGGCAGAAACATGGTTCTCCACCAACTCAGCCAGGACGCCTTCCTCCTGGATGCCACTGGCTGCCGCCAGCGCCTTGCGCGAATCCTCGTCTTGCATCTCCTGCCGGATCTGATCCAGCAGGTGTTGGTCCTTGGCACGAAAAAACTGGTTTTCCAGCGCTTTCCCACGCTCCTGTATAAAGTCACTCATTCTGTTCCTATCTCCACGTTCCACCCCTGCCGGAAAGCGTTGGAATTGAGGCAGACCGTTTTTTACGTTTTTGACGTCGCAAACAAAAAAAACGGTATTTCCGAACCGCATCGGCAGCGGGGCAATTAGCCGGTATTTTTCTCGAATTATGCAAATTCTCGGCCGATACGCGATAGGCCTCAAAAAACATTCTTTAATTTACGTCTTCTTTTTATCCCCGCCAGATACGCTATCCTCTTATCCTAAACTAGGTAGGCGATGAGCGAAGTTCTCGTCGAAACGCCCGAGACCGGCGGCGTCATGCCCCGGTCCCCTCTACCGAGAGACCCCGATTTGATCAAAAAAGGACGTTGAGGAATCGATGACTCAATCAAGACGATTGCACCGCCCGGCCGCCTGGACCTTCTGCCTGTTTTTTCTGATCGCGACCAGCCTGACCCGCCCCTCCTCGGGCGACTCAGCCCGTGAACTGCAACTGGCCGTCCACCATTTGACCGTCTCCCTCGGCACCGACAACCAGGCCCAGGAGTGGCGGCGCGACCTCGACCTGAACAAGCTGGAAACCGAGGCGGCCAAAGGGGACGCGGCGGACGTCAATGTGCTGGCAGCCGTTCTGAAAAAATTCAACCAGGACGCAAGCGGTCTCGATACGCCCGCCTTCCAGGATGTCAAATACGCCCTTCAGAGACAAATTCATCACCTCGCCGCCCGACATACGGGTGACATTTACGACGCCCTGGCCAAGAGTCGGGCCGAGTTGACCCCGATCTCCCAGGCAGAGATCGAGTACCGCCGCGATCGGGCGGTCCACGATTTGAAATCGCTCAAGCAGCGCTACGAGGCGACCTTGGACGAACCGACACGGGCCGCTGTGTTTGAAACGTTGAAACCGGATGAACTGATCGAATTCCTGGTGGAAATCAAGGTCGAGGTCCCCGACTTCCGCACACCGGAGGAGATCCAGCAGGAGATCGAATCGGCCAAGGAAGCCCTGAAGAAGATCGACGAGCAACTCAATTCACTGAATCAGCAGATGGACCAGGTGCAAAAATGGCTGAAAAATTTAAAGGATAAAAAGTCACAACAGGGTGACGGACCGATACCGGATGATGCCGTCGCCGGTGCCAGCAAAACAGGTGCAAAACCGCAGGACCAGGATCCTGTCACCCCCGAATCAGTCGACCGGGACAAGCTGAAACTCGAATCGAACATGAAGACCCTGGAGCAGGAGAAACAGGCGCTGCAAAAACGGATTCAACAGTTGCAGGATGACAAGCAGAACCTGGAACCGAATGAAAAGGCCCGCCTGCAGCGACGCAACCAGATTGGTCGCGCGATGAGCCCGTTTCAACGGGCCTTCAACACCTTGCAAACGGACCGGCGGGACGTCGATTTCGCCAAGGCCCAGCATTCTTTTTCACGATTTCGCAGGATCTTCGCCAACGGGACCGACCGCCAGCTCAAGGCTGCCGTGGAAGCGAATCACGACACCCTGATGAAGTATTTTGGAGACCTCTCCGACCCGACCAACCGACTGGCACAGGCCGAGGTTGGCAAAGCGTTGGGTGAACTGGCCGACAGCAACCAGGCGCCCCAGCTGATATCGGCCATCCGCCGGGCCCATTCCTTCCCCAACCTGGAAGTGGCGGTGTCGGGAGAATTGATCAACCAATTGGGTGGGCGAACCATCTCCGAAACACAACCGGTCCGTGAGAACATCCTGGGTCGATTGATTTTGGGGGAAGCCGAAGTCACCGGGGACGTGTCGATCGATTTGATCCCGGACCCTCACCAGGCCCATCTCAGCCTGCGATTACTCGGCAACGTGGAATCCGATACCTACACGCGACAGGGCCGCATCACGGCATACGCGGCTGGTTCGTCGGAAGTGGAAGCGCGCCGCAGCCTGTTCGTCAACACGTCGGGACTGTTTGTTTCCGATGCGTATGTGGCGGCCAGCCTTGAATCACGATTCAAAGGGGTCAGTAGTAAATGCCGCCTGATCCAGAAGTTTGCCCGCAAAAAATACATGAAAGACAAGGCGTTAAGTGAAAGCATCTCGGCCAGTCGGCTGGAGCAAAAGATGCTCACACAGTTTTTCGACCAGACCAACGAAGTGTTGGCCGAGGGCCAGGAACGGATCGACCAATTCCAGGAGAAACGGGCAGCCAACGTCGCCCTGCTCCCGGAAATCTTCCTGACCACGACTGCGGATCACTTCCACATCACCGGCATCAAGACCAGCCCCTACGACCTGGCCGCACCGGTACCCGCGCCGGAAACGGGAGATCCGGCCTCAGCCGTTTCGATCCGCCTGAACGAAACCGCAC
Source organism: Mariniblastus sp. (assembly GCA_022447605.1). Taxonomy (GTDB): domain Bacteria; phylum Planctomycetota; class Planctomycetia; order Pirellulales; family Pirellulaceae; genus Mariniblastus. The sequence goes on along the minus strand of JAKVBG010000061.1, from coordinate 9,973 downwards.
TCAGCAATTACGGCAGCCAGGTGGTGGCTGGGAAAGCTTACTGGAATTACGAACTGGCCGATCAACTCGAAAACCTGCTGAATGTCGACATGGCCAACCTGCGGGAAGGCGAAAACGGGGACTGGCAAATCCTGTTCAGCGACAAGCGGCCGGTCCAGTTTGAATTCGAAAAGGACCGCTTCGCCGTCGTCGTGACCGGCCTCAGGTTCCGCCAGGGGCAAAACACGATCAACTACGGCTTGAGCATCAAACTGCAGTTCAAGCTCGTTCGTCGCGATGGAAAGCTCTACCTGGAACGTGACGGCAAGGCGCAAGTCGACTACCTGACCGAAGAAAAAGATGGCAAGACCGTTGCCTTCAAAACCGCATTGGAACGCCAACTGGACAAGGCGAACGACGACGGGAGCGCACCCGAAATCGAGCTGCCGGAAAACCTGATCCCGGTCGACGGCGAGTTGCTGAAGGACGTTCCCCTGGCCCGACAATTGAAACTCGTCCAGTTTCGAACCGATCAGGGCTGGATGTACCTCGGCTGGAATTACGTGCCCGAAGGGGAGACCTTCGACGGCCCGGTTAACACGCCTGCCATTCTGAACGACTGAACGACTGAACGACTGAACGACTGAACGACTGAACGACTGAACGAGTAAGGGACCGCCGGGGCTGGGGACTGGCCCCTTTGCCAGCACCCTCACCGCCCTCGCTGGCACCCCCTCGCTGGCACCTCCTCGCCTGGCACCTCCTCGCCTGGCACCTCCCCGGCTGGCAGCTCCTAGGCTGGCCTTCCCGGCATCACCCGGCATCACCCGGCACTACCTTGCCACCACCTTGGCTGACTTTGACGATATTTAAGGTTAGCCAATCTCCGGCAAGGTTTCCGGCCTCGTTAAAACTGATGACGGTTCGTCGCGAATTGCACGGACCTCACATTTCAGGTCGAAACTATTGAAAGTGACCAGCCCGATTTCTTGGGAACGGCTTTCGTCCAAGAACGTATCTTGAAGAGGTGCATGATGCCCAGCATTTCCAGGCTTAAATATCTGCAACTCCGTTTCCTGGCCAAGCCGAAATGCGACCGGCAAATCTACAAGCTCATCGCAGCCAACCGCTACCGTTCTATCCTGGAATTGGGCATCCACGACATCGAACGCACCCGCAACCTGATCCAGGTCGCCCAAAAATTTGGCCTGGGGGGCGAAGTCAAGTACACCGGTGTCGACCTGTTCGAGGGTCGACCGGGCGGACCCGCCGAACGGCCGCTGAAACAGGTGCACCAGCAACTGAAACCACTGGGCGTCAAACTGCAACTGGTTCCCGGAGATCCCGTCCAGGCACTCAACCGGATCGCCAACGCCCACACCCGGACCGACCTGATCATCGTCTCCAGCGAGTGCGATACGGCCTCGCTGGAACAGGCCTGGTTCTATGTTCCCCGCATGCTGCACGCCTCGTCCACCGTCCTGCTCCAGCCGGACACTCCGCTCGAACCGTTCACGTCGATCAGCCGATTGGAGATCGAGCGAAAAGCCGAGCGGGAAACGACGCGTCGCCGAAACCCCCAGGCGGCCTAGTCTTCAGATACGCCTTCGCTTTCACCCCGTTATCTGGTAGGTTTTTAAATTAAGTAGTGGGCACGTTTCCCGCTCATCTGTCGTTCCCACCGTTTCTGCTCGAGATTGACGTGAAGTACGCTGGCATCGGTCCCATTGCCGTTCACCTCCCTGAGCGGGTCGAAACGAACGCGGACCTGCAGGAAGAAAACCCGGGCTGGAACATGGACCTGATCGGTTCCAAGACCGGGATTCAGCAGCGACATATTGCCGCGCCGGACGAATGTTCATCGGACCTGGGTGTTCGCGCAGCAGAAAAGCTGTTTGCCGAACACGACATTGACCCGGCGACGATCGACTTCGTCCTGTTCTGTACGCAGACACCCGATTACGCCCTGCCCACCTCCTCCTGTTTGATCCAGCAACGATTGGGGTTGCGAACCGATGTGGGTGCCCTCGACTTCAACCTCGGGTGCAGCGGCTATGTCTATGGTTTGTCGATTGCCGACGGGATCATCCGTTCCGGATCGGCGAAGAGAATCCTGTTCATTGCCGCCGAGACGTATACCAAGCTGATCCATCCGAGTGACCGCAGCCTGCGCACGATCTTTGGGGACGGCGGAACGGCCACCCTGATTGAACCGTGTGACGAACCCTCGATGTGGGGTTTCAAATACGGAACCGACGGGACCGGTGCTGACACGCTGATCGCCTCGGAAACAGGTTTTCGAAGTGCGGACCAGGAAATTCAGCCTCGCCACCGACGGCGTTGGCCCAGCCAACTCTATATGGATGGACCGAGCCTGATTAATTTCACCGTCGGCAAAATCCCCCCCCTGGTCGACAACATCCTGGCCGAGGCATCCCTGTCCAAGGAGCAGGTCGACTACTACCTGTTCCACCAAGCGACCTTCAAGATGCTGGAACAACTGCAGATCGCATTGCAGATAGAGCCGGAAAAGCTGCCGATCCGATTGGAAATGATCGGCAACACGGTCTCCTGCACACTACCGATCCTGATCGACAATCTGCGTCGGACGAAGGAGCTGAAACCGGAGATGACCAACCTGCTGGTCGGTTTTGGGGTGGGACTGTCCTGGGCCGGTTGTGTCTGGCAGGACCACCTGGGCAACGGCTAGTGCGGCCCCGTTCGATCCTGGCTCCTGGAAGCGCTAGTCGTTCAACATCGCGCCCTTGATGACGCCCTCGGCGCACAATGTCTGGTCGACATACGCCTGAAATTCGGTGAAGACCAGGACGCCCTTTCGATATCGCGTCTTGCGCAACATGATGATCAACTTGTCACCGGGTACAACGGGCGACCGAAAGCGTACATCTTCCAAGCCCCCCAGGCCCATGTAGCCATCCCCTTTGACTTCGTGATGACTGGCAAAATACGCGGTCAACTGCGCAGCGCATTCACAGATCAGCACCCCCGGCATCACGGCGCGTTCCGGGAAATGCCCGCGCACCCAGAAGGCATCCTCTTTCAAATCCTTGAAGCCGACCGCGCGATCTTCATCAATAAACAGAACGCCATCCAACAGCGCCAATTCATGGCGATGGGGATTGTGACCATAGACTTCGTCAAGATCGGCGACCAAATGGTCCGGATCAAATTCAGAAAAATCGACAATAGGTTCTTTGATGGCCAAGTTTCCACCTGGGGATATACGAATACGGGCGACGGGCTCTCATCAGAACCCCTTTTCCAAGGTACAGATTTTACTCGGCAGAAGCCTGATTACAATTCACAATCCAAGCCAATTGCCGGTTAAACCGGTCGGATCTGGCCCCCTCTCATCCGGCAAACCTCGCAAGTTGACGTAATTGGTTTAAACTGAAATCGACTCGGTTTTACTTCAGGGGGAGCCACTGTGCATCGACGAGACGTTTTACAGATTTTGGCCGGAACCGGCATTGGCGCACCCGCCCTGCATCGCGCGATCAGTGTCATGGCCAGCCGGCCCGATGGTCTCACGGCCGAATCACTGCAACAGGCCGAGTGGATCACGCAGATCCCGCTGGACGAAACCGAACGGGAAGCGATCCTCAAAGCGGTCAACGATCATGTTCGACAGTTCGAATCCCTCCGCGAAATCCCGCTCCCGGCCACCCTCGGGCCGGCCCTCCATTTCCAAACGTTGGCGCCACCATCCAACGATCCTGGAGTCTGTCGTAACGCCCGGGTCCGTCAGCGGAAGATCCCTTGCCGCCCGGCTGATGACGAGGAACTCGCCTTCCTGCCAGTCACCGCATTATCCGGGCTGATTCGTTCCCGCCAGATCAGCAGCCTCGAATTGACGCGGCTCTACCTGGCGCGCCTCAAGAAATACAGCCCGATGTTGCGCTGCACGGTGACGCTCACCGAAGAACTGGCCGAACAACAGGCGAAACAGGCTGATGCCGAAATCCAGTGTGGCAAATATCGAGGACCGTTACACGGTATCCCGTGGGGGGCCAAGGACCTGATCAGCGTGCCCGGTTACCCGACCACCTGGGGCATCCCCGCCCTGCGGGACCAGGTCCTCGAGGAGACCGCGACCGTGGCCCGGCAACTGGAGCAGGCGGGTGCCGTCCTGGTCGCCAAGTTGTCGCTCGGCGCGCTGGCGATGGGAGATCGCTGGTTCGGTGGCATGACCCGCAACCCGTGGAACCCCCGCACCGGATCGAGCGGTTCGTCGGCCGGCAGCGCCTCGGCCACTGCGGCCGGGCTGGTCGGTTTTTCGATCGGCAGTGAAACACTCGGCAGTATCACCTCGCCGGCCAAGCAGTGCGGGGTGACCGGCTTCCGCCCTACCTTTGGCCGGGTCAGCCGCTACGGTTGCATGCCGCTCTCCTGGTCGATGGACAAGATCGGGCCGATCTGCCGCTCGGTAGAAGATTGTGCCCTCGTTTTCGACGCGATCCACGGCGCCGATCCGCTCGACCCGACCACCGCCAATCGCCCCTTTGCTTGGCCCACCCCGGCCCGCTGCCAGGGGATGAAAATCGGTTACCAGGCGGCCAACCGCAACCCGGAACGTCCCCGGCCGGAATTGGAGATCCTGCAACAACTCGGTTGCCAGCTGGTCGACCTCGGTCCGCCCCCGCAATTTGAGAATTACCGCGCCCTGGCCAAGATCATCGACATCGAAGGCGCCTCGGTGATGGACCAGATGTTGCGTGACGGTCAAACCGAGGGTTGGAATTCGTGGAAGAACATCTTTCAGTCCGCCCAGTTCATCTCGGCGATCGACTACCTCCGCCTGCAACGTCTGCGCAGTCGATTGATGCAACAATTCGAAGACTATATCGCACCGGTCGATGCGCTGGTCAACGTGTTCGAAATTTTTCAGACCAACCTGGCCGGTCACCCGTGCGTGGTGCTGCCCCGCGAATTCAGCGATGCCCGGGGTGGCGGCAAACGCCCCCTACCCCTGACACTGACGGGGCACCTGAACCGGGACGATCAGCTGTTGGCCCTGGCCCACGCCGTGCAGGGGAAATTGACCGCGCATCAGCAACGGCCACCCCTCGATGACTGGCTGCTGCAGTACGAGGCGGGTGAACTAGACCCGAAACCGGCGGGCAACGCGGAAGCCAAACCGGAAGCCAAACCGGACCAATCAGCAAAACCGGACAATCAAAACGGGAAACCGCCGGCGGCAAAACGTGACAAGAAGTGACCGATCGCCACGGGCCAATTAATCTTGAGATAGACACCACGAAGGACACCCGATGACAGGACACCCGATGACAGGACATCCCATGATCAGCCGTATCCAAACAGGCCGCTGGGCCATCGCCTTGTGCACCCTCCTGGCGATCGGCGCCTGCCCGCCTACCCCATCATCCGCCCAAAATGACGGTGACGCTCTCACCCCACCTGCCAAACCGGCCCCAGCCGAATTCGATGCGAAACAGTTTTCGGCACTGAAATTTCGCAATATCGGCCCGTTCCGCGGCGGCCGCGCCAATGCGATCGCCGGCGTGCCGGGGAAACCGCTCACCTACTACATGGGGAGCACGGGCGGTGGCCTCTGGCAGACGACCGACGCGGGGATTACCTGGAAAAACATCTCCGATGGCCAGATCGATTCCGGTTCGGTCGGCGCCATCGCCGTCGCCCCCAGCGACCCGAACGTGATGTACGTCGGCATGGGGGAACACGCCGTACGGGGCGTGATGACGTCCCACGGAGACGGTGTCTACAAGAGTACCGACGCGGGGAAGACGTGGCAGCATGTCGGCCTGAAAGCTTCCCGGCATATCGCGGCGATCCGCATCCACCCGGACGATCCGGAGACGGTGTACGTCGCCGTGCAGGGAGCGGTCTATGCGCCCTCGCAGGAGCGGGGAGTCTATCGGTCCCGGGACGGGGGGACGAACTGGGAACAGGTCCTGTTTGTCAACGAGACGACCGGCGCCTCGGACCTCAGCCTCGACGTGCACAACCCGCGGATCCTGTACGCCGGACTGTGGGACCACCAGCGGACCCCCTGGAGCATCCGCTCGGGAGGCCCCGGATCGGGCATCCGCAAATCGACCGACGGCGGCACGACCTGGACCGAGCTGAGCAAAGGTCTGCCGAAGCAGATGGGGAAGGTGGCGGTCGATGTTTCCGCGGCCGACCCGCAGGTCGTCTACGCCAATATCGAGGCGAAGAAAGGGGGCGTCTTCCGCTCGGACGACGCCGGTGCCAGCTGGACCCAAACCAACTCGGACCGGGTGACCGTGGCCCGCGCCTGGTACTACATCGAAATCTTTGCCGACCCACAAAACCGCAACGAAGTCTACGTCCTCAATGCGCCCGTTCTCAAATCGATCGACGGGGGGAAGACGTTTGAGCCGGTCGCCGTGGCCCACACCGATCAACATGACTTGTGGATCAACCCGCAAGACACGGCCAATTTGGCCCTGGCCAACGACGGGGGTGGCTGTGTCAGTTTCAACGGCGGAAAATCGTGGTCGACCCAGAACAACCAGCCGACTGCCCAGTTCTACCGGGTTGTGGCGGACAATCAGTTCCCTTACCGGCTGTACGCCGGCCAGCAGGACAACTCGACCCTCAGCATCGCCAGCCGTTCGGCCGGGGGAAACATCGGCGAGCGGGACTGGTTCCCGACCGCCGGGGGCGAAAGCGCCTTCCTCGCCTTCGACCCGGACCAGCCGGACATCGTCTACGGCACCACGATCCAGGGGATGATCGACAAACATTTCCTGGCCACCGACGAACGGAAGTCCGTGATGGTCTATCCGCAACTGAACCTCGGCACCTTGCCGAAGGACCAGAAGTACCGCTTCAACTGGAACGGGCCACTGACGATGCAGGTACAGGACCCGTCGGTCCTCTACCATGGCGGCAACGTCCTGTTTAAAAGTGAGGACGCCGGCCAGAGTTGGACACCGATCAGCGGTGACCTGACCCGCAATGAAGCGGAAAAGCATGGGGACGGTGGCGCGCCGTATACGAACGAAGCGGCCGGGGGTGAAGTCTACAACACGATCAGTTACATCGCCGCCAGCCCCCACGCCGCCGGCACGATCTGGGTCGGCACCGACGATGGCCTGGTCCACCTGACCGTAGATGAGGGGCAGACGTGGCAGAACGTCACCCCGCCCGACCTGGGCGAATCGTTGATCAACGCGATCGAGATCTCACCGCACGATCCGCAGACCGCCTTCCTGGCCGTCACCCGCTACAAATTTGACGACCTGCGTCCGATGGCGTACGTCACCCGTGACAACGGAAAGCATTGGACCCAGATCCAACAAGGGATCGATTCCGAACACTTTGTCCGCGTCGTCCGACAGGACCCGGTCCAGCCGGACCTGCTCTACGCCGGCACCGAAGGGGGGCTCTACCTGAGCGCCGACGGCGGACGGCAGTGGCACCGTTTCCAGCTGAACTTGCCAGTCTGCCCGATCACCGACCTGACGATCCAGGATAACGACCTGGTGGTCGCCACCTCGGGTCGCGCTTTCTGGATCCTGGACGACCTCTCCGCCTTGCAACAGTCCGGGGCGAAGGTAGCCGACGCGTTGAAACTGTTCCATCCCAAACGTTCGGTCAAACTGGTCGGCGCCACGGCGGCCGGTCCCAGCCCAACGGCCGGCACCAACCCGGCACCGGGCGTCATCTTCGATTACGTTTTACCGGCCGACTGGAACGACAAGCAGACGGCCCGGCTCGAGGTGAGCGATGCCTCCGGCCAGTTGCTTCGCACGTACAGCAGCCAGAAGACACCGAAACCGAAAACCTGGACCGGCGGACCGGAACCGCCGAAGCCGTTGCCGGCCAAGGCGGGACTGAACCGGTTCTACTGGGACCTGCGGACCGAACCGGTTCCCGGCGTGCCGAACGTCTTTGTCTTTGGCAGCCATAACGGCCCCCGCGTCACGCCCGGTACGTACACCCTCAAACTGACCGCCGGCGACCAGTCGGTCGAGACGACCGCCGAGGTCATCGCCGACCCCCGGGTCGAGGCGAGCCAGGACGCCTATCGTCAACAGGGAGAAATGCTGCGCCAGATCCGCAGCATGTTGGCCGACATCCACCAGACGGTCCAGCAGTTCCGCCAGGTCAAAGCGCAGCTGAGCGGACGCCTGACGGCGCTGCGCGGGCAGACCGGCAGTGAAGCCCTGGTGCAACAGGGGGAAGCGATCGTCAAGCAACTGGCCGCCTGGGAACAACAGCTGATCCAACCCTCGCAGAAGACGTTCCAGGATGTGATCAACTTTCCCAATCGTCTCAACGCGCAGTTGGTCTACCTGGCGGGGCAACTCGACACGAATGACCCGCAACCGACCGCCGGTTGCCAGCAACGCCTGGCCGACCTGACCGCCCAGTGGACCACCGAAAAAGCGGCGCTCGAGAAGATCGTGGCGGGGCCGATCGCCCAGTTCAACCAGGCGTACCGCGCCGCCGAGTTTCCCGCCCTGATCCTGCCCCAGAAAGACGGATCCGAAAAGCAAACGCCTTAACGCGAAGCGCATCGCCCAAACGGCCCGCATCACCCGGTCAGGACGAGCGTACCACCCACGGCTACTCGGCCGCCGGCACCGAAGGCCTCGCGGCCAACCAAACCGAACTACGGGCCTCTTGAGCGACTGGGGCCTGGCGACCGCATGAAACACCTGTTTCATGCGGTTTTTCTTGCGCCCAGGGCTCGTTTACCCGTTTTTCGCAGCGTTCGAAAAACACCGAAATCCCCCGTTTTCCAACGGATATCGGAAGGGAAAAGATTCAATCCAGTAGATCAAAATATTACAATATCCTGTAACCAGCCGGCAGTTCCCACGCTTCCACTTCCCACCTCGGAATTTCCTGTGAGCATGCTGTGATGAGACGGAAACGAAATTTCAAAAATAAGAGTGCCAAAACGACGACGTCCCAAAAGCCGAGCGTCCGTCCCAGGCGAAAACTCAAACAGGGCCGCTTCCCATACGAGCAGTGTGAAGCTCGCATTCTGTTGAGTGTCAACGATCCACCGGTCAATGCGGTCCCGGGCCCGCAAACCACGTTAATCAATACAGCACTCGCTTTCACCGATTTCCGGGAAAACCGAATTAGCACGGATGACCCCGATGCTGGACTCAATCCGGTCAAGGTAACCCTCGCTGCGGAAAATGGGGTAATCACACTCATCGACCCCAATCCTGATGACAGCCTAACGTACGAAACCGGTGATGGCTATCGTGATATAACGATGACCTTTGTCGGGCGATTGAGCAGCATTGATCAAGCACTTCACTGGGTCGTATTCACACCTGACGCTGGCTTTACGGGCACAGGCTCGCTCACCATTACTACCGACGACCAGGGATATTTTGGCACAGGCGGCCCAAAAAGCGACACCGATATCATTACAATCGACGTGACGGAGGTTCCACCGTTTGAAGCACCACCGACATGGACCACTTTTCCTTCTGCCCTCGACACGACTTTCGATAACGACGGGATGATGACGCTCAGCTTAAGCGATGGCATCGATTACATTCACGAAATCAAGCTTACGTCTGACGGGAAATATCTAGCGGTGGGTGCTATCAATGACCACTTCGGTGTAATGCGATTCAACGCTGATCTGAGCCTCGACCCAACCTTTGGCAATGGCGGAACCGTTGAAATTAACATCGCCGAGGGCTACCACGCTTTTACGATCAAAGAAGACCACCAAGGACGCTACCTCGTTGGCGGACATTTTTCACTTGTTCGACTTCACACCGATGGCTCCTTGGATAGCACATTCGGCAACGGTGGAATTGCTGACGACCCGCTTCCCGTTTTTGACATCAATATTCAAGCCGACGGAAAAATCCTGACGGTCGGAGACAATCACCCGGACCCCACGTCAGGCGGCAATGTGCAAAGTTACCTTCAGCGACGTTCCGCTGATGGAACACCGGAATTCGATTACCCGTACGGGGTCGGGTCTGGC
>JAKVBG010000060.1 GCA_022447605.1 Mariniblastus sp. | reverse complement strand
GTGGTGGGGGTAGGGCAGGGCCAGAGTTTTCCGGTGCTCCCCAGGTTGTCGTGCGACAGGCCATGGTAGTTTTTCGTAAGGCTGGAAAACTCGTCAAACACGTCGGCAGTCGATTCGTATGGCATAGGATATCCACTGCGATTTCCAATCTCGCAAATGATCTTCCAATCTTGCCTCGCTTCACCTGGTGGGTCCAGCACCTGCTGTCCCAGTTGAACCCGACGATCGGTATTGGTGTAGGTGCCAGTTTTTTCAAAGTAGCTGCTGGCCGGGAGAATGACATCGGCGAATTCGGCCGTCTCGGTGAGAAAGATGTCTTGGACGACGAGGAAATCTAGCGCTGCCAACGCCTTGCGTACCTTGTTGGAATTTGGGTCGGAAATAAAGGGGTTTTCTCCCAGGATGTACATGCCGCGAATTGATTTGTCGAGTGCTCCCTTGATGATTTCGACGACGGTCAAGCCAGGTTGGGGGTCTAGCGGGACGTCCCAGGCCTCTTCGAATTTTAATCGAGTTGCATCGGAGGTGACGGGTTGATAGTCGGGGTAGACCATGGGAATCAGCCCGGCGTCACTTGCGCCTTGGACGTTGTTTTGTCCACGCAAGGGATGGAGTCCCGTGCCGGGCCGTCCTACATTGCCGGTCATCAGGCAAAGAGAGATCAAACAGCGGGCATTATTGGTCCCGGTTGTATGTTGGGAGATTCCCATTCCCCAGAACACGATCATGCTTTCGGCTTCACCAATGGTACGTGCAATGGCTCTGATTTCAGCAGCCGGAATACCGCAGATTTCTGCAGCCTTCTCCGGACTGTAGTCTGCAAGGACCATTTCGCGGAGTTGCTCGAATCCCTCGGTACGGTTGGCGATGAATTGCCGGTCGATAAGGTCTTCGGCGATCAGGACGTGCATGATGCTGTTGTAGAACGCCACATCGGTGCCAGGTTTCAGCTGGGCAAAGTGGGTTGCAAAATCAGCCAACTCGTGCCGACGTACGTCGGCCACAATGAGCTTGGTACCCCGTTTTACCGCCTCCTTCATGAAAGTTGCTGCAACCGGGTGGTTGGCGGTTGCATTCGAGCCGGTCACCAAAGCGACCCCCGCCCGCTCCACGTCTGCGAACACATTGGTCACGGCACCCGATCCGATCGTCTCCATCAGGGCGGCCACCGAAGAGGCGTGGCACAACCGCGTACAGTGATCGACATTGTTCGTGCCAAGACCAGCACGCAGTAACTTCTGGAACAGATAAGCCTCTTCGTTGGAGCACTTTGCCGAGCCGAAACCGGCTAGTGCGCTGCTGCCATACTCAAGCCGCAAGTCGGTGAGTCGCCGGGCAACCAACTCCAGCGCTTCATCCCAGGTGGCCTCCCGGAATGCGGGCATGACAGTAGCGTAGTCAACTATGCCGCCCGGTTTTTGGCCGCCCGATTTTTGGCCGCGGGGTCCTACGGAGGTTTGAACCTCGGCTGACAAGGGACCCTTGGGATAATGGGTCTCCCGCCGGATCAATGGTCGGGTGAGCCGTTGTTCGTGGGAGGTATAGTCCCAGCCATACCGGCCTTTGACACATAATCGTCCGTGGTTGACAGGGCTTTCGCGGCCCTCGGCGTAGACAATCTGGTTGTCCTTGGCATGGAAGGTCACGGCGCAGCCAACACCGCAATAAGGACAAACGCTTTCGGTCGATACAAGGTCGGCACGTGGAATCACAGGTAAAGTGATAGGCTTGTTGGTCAAGGCACCCGTGGGGCAGGAACTTACGCATTCGCCACACGAGACGCAGGTGCTGGCTCCCATCGGGTTGTTCAAATCAAATGCGATTTGGGTCCCAGCCCCCTTTTGGCTACGGCCAATCACTTCGTTGGATTGCACGTCGTCGCACGCACGAATGCAGCGATCACACAGGATGCAGGCTGCGTGATCGACGGCGATCACTGGTGAAGAGAGGTCCTTGGGTTTGCTGCGGTTGCCTGTCGATGGAGGTTGTCCGTTCGATGCGGTTGGGAGAAGGCCGTATTGGCGGCCCAGTCGTTCCAGTTCACAGTCCTTCGTGGTGGTTTCTCGTTCACACGGTGTGGGATGTTCATGAAGCAACAGTCGGGTCAGCATCTGGCGATGTTGGTTCACTTTGTCGGATGACGTGGTAACGGTCATTCCTTGCTCGCACCCGCGCACGCACGACGCCGTGAGGACACGCTCTCCTGTGTCTACCACGCACATTCGACAAACCCCCGCCGGGTTGAGCTGCGGAGAATGGCACAAGACGGGAATGTCGATCCCTTGCTGCCGGGCGGCTTCCCAGATGGTGGTTCCCTCTGGCACCGTAACCGGCTGGTCATCGATCGTGAGTGTAACCTGTGTTGGCATGGGGTCGTCTGTGGGCTAACCGGGGATATCGTTCGGAAAGTGTTTCATCATGGAGAGAACCGGGTTTAAGGCGACCTGGCCAAGGCCGCAAATAGAGGTTTGCTCCAGGGTTTCTCCTAAATCGTTCAGGACTTCCAGTTCGCTCGGTAGTGTTTCGCCCCGTTGAACGTGGTTGAGCAACTGCACAGCCTGCTCGCTCCCAATGCGGCATGGGACACACTTGCCGCACGATTCGTTGCGGAAGAATTGCACCAGATTCGTGGCGAGTCCAAACAAATCCTGGTCGTCGCCAATCACGATGACCGCTCCGGTTCCCAGCATGCTGCCAGCTTTTTTCATGGCCTCGAAATCAAGCGGTGTATGAACGTGATCGGGAGTCAGGAAATTCGAACTTGCACCACCTGGGAGAAAGGCCTTGAGGGACTTGTTTTGTTTCATCCCGCCAGCCATTTCAATCAGGCGTGACACGGGGGTCCCGATGGGAATTTCGTAGACCCCGGGCCGTGCAATATCACCGGAAATGGAAAAGAACTTGATTCCGGAGCACTCGCCGCATCCCTGGTCGTGCCACCACTGGCTGCCAAAATGCACAATCGATGTTGCCAGAGCAAAAGTCTCAACGTTGTTAATGAGGGTCGGTTTGCCCCACAAGCCGTGGGTTCCTGGATAGGGGGGTTTGTTGCGAGGTTCTCCCCGTTTGTCTTCGAGTGCCTCAAGCAGGGCCGTTTCTTCACCCAGGATATAACCACCGGGTGAGACGAAAATTTCAATTTCAAAACGTTGGCCCGAGCCGGCTGCATTGTCACCAAGGACACCAATCTGGCGTGCCTGCTTGAGTGCCAACTCCAGGGAGTGCTTTTCTGGTGCGTATTCGTGACGCAAATAAATAATTCCCCGTTCGGCACCGATTGTCAGGCCAGCCAGAAGCATGCCTTCCACGACCAGGTGGGGAAGGTTGGTGAGGATAAAACGATCTTTAAAGGTGCCGGGCTCACTTTCGTCGGCATTGCAAATCACGTATTTCGGCTGGGCCGCCTCGCTGGCGACCAACTCCCATTTGCGCCCGGTTGGAAAACCGGCCCCTCCCATTCCGCGAAGACGGCTCTCGTTGAGCTGCTCGATGCACTGTTTGCCCAGGGCTTCACGTTGGCCTGCCGCGTCGCCTGCTTTGAAGTTTTCCGGTGCCAACAGGGAACCGACGGTGCTGTAGTGATCGGCGGCGGTGCTGTATGGATCACATTGGCATTTCAGTTTCGTACCGGTCGGCTTTCCGGTGGGTGCTGGCCCGGAGCGGATCCACTCCATGACGGGGTCAGGATTCGCGAGTGTGTCGGGAGCGAGTGGGGTTTCATTGATGGCCGCAGCAGGGGCTGCATCGCAGCGACCCAGGCATGAGACTTCTTCGACCAGGACGTCGTCATGCGAGGAGAGTTCGTCCATCAGTTTTCGCCGGCAGCCATCTCCCCCGGCCATCAAGCAGGAGATGTCCCGGCAAACTTGGATGACGGTTTTTGGTGCGGGGGTTCGACGAAAAAGGGGATAGAAGCTGGCCAGTCCTTCCAGGCGGTAGAGCGGTACCCCCCGAAGGGCGGCGAGGTCGCGTAACACCTCGTCCGAAAGGTAGCCCTGCTCATGCTGGATACGTGTTAATTCGCGGAGAAGTTCCAAGATTCCGCTCGAGCTTTCGATGGGACAGGGTGGGGGCTCATTCGGAACTCCATTCTAGTCGATTTGTCGGTGGATGAACAAGAAACGTTTGCCGTCGGTCATGTCGATCGCCCCAGTCAGACGATTTGCACCGTTTATGGCGGTTCGATTAACTCGCAGGTCTTTATTTTGCGTCCCTGGTACTCTGCACAGCACTACCGTAAACGGTAAAATTTGACCATCTGTGGCTCAACGGGTACATTCGGTAGAGAGTACTATGAGTGTTACTTATTTCAAACGCTATCGTATGGAAATTGACCTGCGGGGCCGGCGTTTTAACATCGTCAGGCCGCCTGCTGGATATCGGCTCCGCCCCTGGACGCCCGGTTTGCTTGCCGATCACGCGGATGCCAAGTATCACAGTTTTCGCCAGGAAATCGACGCGACCCTTTTCCCATGCCTGGGAGAGATGGACGGATGTCGCAGGTTGGTCGAAGAGATTTCCTGCAAAGACGGCTTTCTTGCGGAGGCCACTTGGCTGGCCGAGTACGTTGGAGGCGGGACAAGTCAGGTTGAAGCGTGCGGTACGATTCAGGGTATTCGTGCGAGCCGACGCCACGGCGGAATCCAGAATGTTGGCATAACTCCAATGCACCGCGGTCGGGGAATTGGCAGTTGTTTGATCGCGGCCACGCTTACTGGCTTTCAGCAGGTTGGCTTGCAGCGGGCCTATCTGGAGGTTACGGTCCAGAATGGACGGGCCATCAAACTCTATCAGCGGATGGGGTTTCAACCCATCAAAACGCTCTACAAGGCCGTTGAACTTGCCTACACCTGAGCAGGCAGGTAGGCTAGGGCCTTTCAAATTTGAGACACTCAAGGATGAGGATTTGTTGTCCGGCGGGCCATGGTTGCTACCATTTTTACCCATGAATTCGACAATGGCATGGTCTTGATCGGCCAGCCGATGGGTGGCGTTCAGTCGGCTGCCTTCACCATCCTGGTTCCCGCTGGTTGCTGTTACGATGCCCCCAACCGCGACGGCCTGGCGACCTTAACCTGCGAAATGATGTTACGCGGATCGGGAGCCCGCGACAGCCGGACATTCATTACCGATCTGGACAATCTGGGTGTTGAACGGGGTGAGTCGGTTGGCGTTTCGCAGGCGAGTTATTCAGGCGGTACGCTCAGTGATAACCTGTCTTCTGTATTGCCGATCTTTGCCGATTTGATTCGCAACCCGCACCTGCCCGAAGACCAGTTGGAAGCAGGGCGTGCTGTTTGTTTGCAGGAGTTGCGAAGTGTTGAAGACGAGCCCTCCCAGAAGCTCATGCTTGAGCTTCGTCGTCGTCATTATCCTGACCCGTGGGGACGATCAAGTCATGGAGATGCCGCTGCGATTTCGGAAATGACCATTTCCGAAGTCGCAGCATTTCACCGCCAGCGTTACCGGCCTGATGGGGCCATCGTGGCCGTTGCCGGTAAGTTCGATTGGCCTGCGCTCTGCGACAGCGTCGAAAAACTCTTCGGGGACTGGCGGGGCGAAAAAGTGGAAAACACCCTGACTGCGGGGGAGCCTGCCACTGGAACCCATATTGATTTCCAGTCCAACCAATGCCACATCGGGATTGCGTATCCAACAATTCCGTATCAGCACCCCGATTATTTTGAAGCGTGGGCTGCTGTCGGGGTGTTGTCCAGTGGCATGAGTTCCCGGCTCTTTAACGAGGTTCGCGAAAAACGGGGGCTTTGCTATACCGTGTCGGCTGCGCTGCACACCCAGCGAGAACGGGCCAGTGTGTTGTGTTATGCAGGAACAACCGCTGAACGGGCCCAGGAAACGTTCGATGTTACGCTGGCGGAATTGAATCGTCTGGGCGATGGGGTCGAGCAAGCTGAACTCGTTCGGCTTAAGGCACGCATCAAAAGTGCGCTGATCATGCAGCAGGAATCAACCGCGGCTCGCAGTGGATCGATTGCCCGTGACTGGTATCACCTGGGCCGAGTGAGGTCGCTGGAGGAGATTGGACAAATTATAGATGCTCTCTCGGCGGACAGTATTAACGCCTTTCTGTCCGCGAATCGGCCGAGTGACTTCACTTTTCTCACTCTCGGTCCGGAACCGTTGGAGGTGCCCGTTGGAATTTCTTAGCCATACTCTCGCAAATGGTCTGGAGATTGTTGCTGAATGCAACCACGACGCAGCGACGGCGGGCCTGGGATTCTTTGTCCGCACCGGTTCACGCGATGAATCTGATGAAATTGCCGGAGTGAGTCACTTTCTGGAACACATGTGCTTTAAAGGAACCCCCCGTCGCACCGCCGAGGAGGTCAATCGCGAGTTCGACGAGATCGGTGCGCACTACAATGCGTTTACCAGCGAAGAAAGCACGGTCTACTATGCCTCGGTCCTGCCGGAATACCAGCAGGCGAGCGTTGACTTGTTGGCCGACATTATGCGGCCCAGCCTTCGCGAGGATGACTTTGACATGGAAAAGAAAGTCATCCTTGAAGAAATTCAAATGTATCTCGACCAGCCTCCCTTTGGGATGGATGATCAAATCAAAGAGCTGCACCTTGGCAACCATCCCCTGGCCCGAAGTGTGTTGGGGACCGACGCCACGGTAACCGACCTGACCGTTGAGAAAATGCGGGCTTACTTCCAGCAGCGCTATACCCCGGCCAATGTGTTTTTTGTCGCTGCCGGTAAAGTCGATTTTCCCGCCCTGTGCCAGGAAATTGAGAGTCGCTGTGGCGACTGGGAAACCACCCAAACGGGCCGGGACACCCCTCCTCCCTGTGGTCAGAGTCTCTTTAAAACCGTCCAGCGAGACTCCTCCGCACAGCAGTATATTCTGCAATTGGCGGACGCGCCTGCTTCGGAAGACCCGGCACGTTATGCTGCCAAGCTGCTGGCGACCGTGGTCGGAGATGATTCGGGAAGTCGGATGTATTGGGAAATTACCGATCCCGGATTGGCCGAAAGTGCTTCGGTTGGCCATTATGAATACCAAGGCGCTGGAATGTATTTTACCTGGTTGGCGTGTGAACCTCAGCAGGCGGAAGTCAACCTTGCCCGGCTGGAAAAGATCTACCAACTGGTTCAGCAGGAAGGGGTCACTGCTGAGGAACTTTTGCAGGCCAAGAACAAGGTGAAGGCGAGGGTGGTTTTAAGTAGCGAACGGCCTCGCAACCGGCTCTTCAACGTTGGTGGAAACTGGATGCAGCGTCGGGAGTATCGTTCAATTGCGAATGACCTGGCCGCCGTCGACGCCGTCACGCGGGACGATATCCAGGAAGTTCTCCACCGCTTTCCCTTCTCTGCCCATTCGACCATTGCCGTGGGGCCTTTGGCTGAACTGTCGGCAGCCGATTGATTTTGGCCGAGGTTGGCTTGCGGTTGCCTGCTAGCGTATTATGGCTTTCGTATCCGTTGAGGGAGACCTCCTCAGGTCCAGTTTCATCTCCGAACAGATTTGGCTCTCGGCATGACTCCTCTGAATTTAGAACTGGGTGAGAATACCGGCGTGATTGTGGTAGATCACGGTTCTCGTCGTGACCAAAGCAATCAATTGCTCGTCAATGTGGTCGAAGTCTTTCGTGCTGCCACGGGGGTTGAGATGGTTGAGCCAGCCCATATGGAATTGGCAGAGCCTTCCATCGAAGTTGCTTTCGGCCGTTGCGTTGAGCAGGGTGCAAAGACCATCGTCATTTTTCCCTACTTCCTACTCCCGGGCCGACACTGGGACCAAGATATTCCCGCGCTCGCTGCGAAGGCGGCCCAAAAGCACCCTGGAATTCGGTTCCTTGTCACGGCCCCCTTGGGAGTTCACTCCCTGATGGCGGAGATCATGGGCGACCGAATTCAGCACTGTCTCGACCATGCCGAAAAACGGGCCCCCGAATGCCCGCTCTGCGAGGGGTCTGGTCGTTGCAAGTTTGTGGGGACGCCAAACTAGAAGCTCGCGATAGCAGTGCTGTCTTTCTGCTGTGAGGCTTTCGCAAAGGCTTCTCGCTGAATCCTTCTGGCTGTCTTTGCCGATAACCTTATTGGGTTGTCGCACACGAACGTTCCAGCTGGTCGTTTGCCTGTTTTTCTTCTTGATTTTGTCCGGTTACACAGGAAATCCCTATGAGATACCAACCACATATTGAAACCTTGCGTTCATGGGTCGTTGCCGGGATTGTCGGTTGTTTCTTTGCCACAGGGCTTGGGAGTGCTGCCGAACCGTTTGTCCCTGGTACCGGTCGGTTTCTGAGAAATTGCTGCGACGACTTTGAGAATCCGAACTGGGGCTACACCTATAACTTGCCCAAGAGCAGTTACGAACAAGATGAACGGCAACGAGGGCCGGGTGGGGTTTCCCGGAACCGACTATGGCACGAAGGGGCCATGCGAGGTACGCCTGACGTGGTTAAACGCGTAGCGACTCCCCCTAACGGTCTTTTGGGGAGCACCGGTTCGCTGATGATGGCGACCAAAATGTCGGGTGTGCCACGGCGCACCTCCAATAAGCAGCAGCAGGATGATTTGCTCATGAAGGTCGACCGCGTCCTGGGAGGTTCGATCCCCATTTCTTATCAGCCTAGTTGTACTGTGCGCGTTTATTTGCCTCCCTTTAAGAAGTGGGAAAATCGGACCGGCGCTTCGTTTGGGATGCGAGCCGACTGTGTGGGCAAAAAAGAGGGTGAACCGAGCGAGCATTACTGGCCAGGGATGTTTTTCTTGTTCCGCAGCGAGACCAGTCAGAAAATCGAAAACGATCATGCCAAACTGACGGTGCGAGCCGACCGCCGAGGACGGGACGTGCGAAGTCACGAGATCCATGAGCCAGGGTGGTGGACCCTGGGAATGTCGTTTACACATGATGGGCAGGTGCACTACTACGCGTCCGCAGGGGTCGAAGACCTCACCGAAGACGATTACTTGATGTCCAGCTTTCCCTATGGCTACAAAACGGTGATGTTCGACAGTTTCTTTTTCAACGTTGCCAACTGGGAGAACGGCCGCAGCTGGTCAACACCCTGGGTGATCGATGACCCGCAAGTCTTTGTGAACCCAGTTGGGGGGCAGTCGATTGCAAAGCTCTATCGGCGAAAGTCCCCAAATGGCCGCGCGAAGCAGTCGAGTGTGGCACAGCGAAAAAGTTCCTCGGGACGGCGCGCAGGGGCGAAGAAGTCGTCGCGACGTTAACCAGCGGCCAAGACTCGCATGCAGGTCGATTTTTCTGTGGGCCCCGGTCAGGGGAATCGCGCCAAAGCGGGAGGTGGCAATCCGCTGATGGCCAAACCCGTTGAGTCCAGAAAACAGGTTGCAGCCGGGTCGCCTGGCCGGTTCGGGCAAAAGTTGCGGTGACCGCTGGGCCTGCTGGCCATTGAGGTTCTTCTGTGAGACACCTGGTTTTCTGGAAACAAATTCTCCAGTTTCGGCAGTTCCACCTCAGCCGGCCGTTGGGCCGGTGGCATTTCCGGCCAGTTCGCCCGTTTGGCGGGGCAATTCTTTCTTTCTGCCGCAGCAGGCATGCGGGACGATCTCTTTTTGCGACGAGATCACCAAGGTCGTGAAGAGGGGGCCGTAGTTCTCTTTCGGTTCCGCACCCGGTCGGTGTGCAATTCTGAGGTAGGAAGTCTCAAGATGGCGCGATATCGCAACGGAATTTTCGAGACCACGAATTGGATTCTTTGAAATGCCATGACAAATGTCTCATTACAGGAGAAATGTAGAAAAGAACATTGCTTTTGTTCTGCCCGTTCGTAGGATGCAAATGAACCTCAACCGCAAAGCGAGGTTTGTTGTTCCGGGCCAAGTTTTACCAAGTCGTATCAGGTGCTTTTATGTTTCCCTGCAGCAATGAAGTCAGGCGAGACAGCAGGGGCACCTGGTGGGCAATCGGCGAATGGGTAAAGAGACAATGGGTCAGCCAGCGTGACGGTTTTTGTGCACGGCCGCGCGGCAATGTTTGTGGAACGATTTCTCGGGATGCTTGACGCCGTGGTTATTTGACCAGGGTCCATCCAAAGAAAAAAAGAGCCTTTAGGCCGAGCGCTCGCAGTGCGCGCGGCCAGGGAAATCCACACGTTGTCGACAGGCCAGGCAAAGGGTCATGCAATGGGGTTAATTACTTTTTTGAGAGAGGAAGACGTGGCTATGTCGAAAAAAAATAAGAATCGCAAAAAAGGTCCCCGGAAAGCACGCATGGAAGGACTTGAAACCCGTACACTGATGGCGGCCGACCTGGTTCCCGCAGAGGTGGTCGACACGATGCACTATGCAGAGCCCAGCGACGATGCATTGCTTCCCGTGCCTCCTTCGGGGGTCGTATTTATTCACGGGACGGACGGCGATGATGCGATCAAGGCAACGGTCGACGGCAACCGGTTGTTGATCAATGTCAACGGCGACATTCAGCACTACCGTGCTGACGAGGTCGACACGATTGCCGTTTGGGCCAAGGATGGAAATGATCGGGTCATGTTCAACCGAAGTGTCACGCAAAATAGCGTGATCGTTGGCGGCAGTGGCAACGATGTCCTGCAAGGTGGGTCTGGCCACGACTATATCCTTGGTGGCGCTGGTCGCGACTCGATTCGTGGTGGTGCCGGAAACGACTTGCTCGACGGTGGTGCGGATGGTGATCGCATTTCCGGAGGACTTGGAGATGACGCTATCCTCGGGGGCCTTGGTAATGACGGCCTCGCCGGCAACGCCGGGGACGATGCCATTGCCGGAGGCAGTGGTAATGACATGATTCGCGGTGGCAGCGGTGTGAATTGGCTGTTTGGTGATGGTACCAATTCGGTCCCCAGGGATTATCAAGGATTGGGCCATTATGCGCGGACCTATGCCCACCATAACTATGGCAATGATCGGATCATCGGTGGTGACGACACCGACTTGATCTTTGCCGGAAATGGCAACGACAACGTCCAGACTGGCGACGGCGTGAACCTTGCCCTGGGTGGTCGAGGCAATGACGTGATTACCGGTGGCGAAGATCGTGACTTCATCTTTGGTGGTTACGGTTCCGACAGCCTCCGGGGTGAAGGTGGCGATGACGGAATCACGGGTGATCCGGTCGACCTGAGCACCGGTAGTCCTGATATTACCCCGGTACCGTTTGATTTCCGGGTGGAGATCGATGGCGTGCGGGACGCGGATGACCTTGCTCGTGATGTAGATCGGGTGCCTTTGCCAACCTTGGAAAAGGTGGACTCGGTGAGGAACGAGCGCGTCGCAGCACTTGCGGCCACGGCAGTTCCGATCGATATGGTTCACTCAGCCAGTGACCGCATTTCCGGTGGTGATGGTAACGACATCATTCGCGGGATGCTCGGTGGCGACAAGATCAGTGGTGGTGCTGGCGATGACCGCATTGACGGTGGGTCGGGTAGCGACCGCATCGACGGTGGTGACGGTAACGACTGGATCCGCGGTCAGTCTGGCAACGATTTTATTTACGGAAGAGCCGGCAATGATCGTATCTCTGGCGGCCAGGGCGACGATGTGTTGCTCGGTGGCGAAGGCAACGACTCGATCCATGGTGGTGACGGCGTGGACCTGCTCGCTGGAGAAGCTGGTGACGACACCCTTACCGGTGGCGGTGGGACCGATGTGTTCGTCGGTGGCCAAGGCAGCGACACGATTTATGCCAGAGATGGAGTCCTCGACTACATCTTTGCCGACTCTAGCGACACGATCGAAAGGGACCGATTTGACGTGTTGTTCCCACCGGTTGTGTAACTCGCACGTGCTTTGCCGTGACAGCGGGGTGGCCAGACCAAGCGGTTTGGCCACCCGCGTCACAGCGGGCTGCAGGGTGCAGCCCGATGCAGCCCGGTGCAGCCCGGTGCAGCCCGGTGCGGTGGCCGGACCGTTGTTTGGGACGGCCCGGTTCTCGTTGAGGAAGTCGTCTTGAAGGCCCAAGTCGAAACGGCAGCTAGCGTTGGGTAGAGTCACCGTTTGCCTTAAAGGACCACCGGTCAGAGGGCGACGAAATGGAGCGGAAAAAATAGGGCCGAAAAAGGTAGCCGAGAAGGACACCTGGTTTATGGGAAATTAAATCGTCACTTTTAAGGGCCCGGCTTTCCGATTCGACCGTCCAAGCGGGGGTTGCAGCCAACGGGCCCGGTTCAGCTGAGCCAGCGACAGCTTCCTCAGGCGAAACCAACCGCAGGTTCTCTTTTTGCGACGCTCCACGGGTGGCCGTCAAACGGGGGGGCCATTCGAGTTGGTTTTCGACCCACACGGATGTGCAATTTTGGCGGATAAAGGTGCCGTGCGTGTGATATTGCTACGCACATTCTTGGCCGGCGGGTCTCATTCCGGGAAAGGCGACCGCCCCATTCTCATTATAGGAAAAGATGGAAAATAACATTGCTTTTGTCCGATGTGATTGTAGGATGCAAGTGAACTTCGGACGAACGTTCGAGGTTTGGTTGTTCCGGGCCAGGTTTTACCACATCGTTTTCTGAGGCATTTGTTATTGAAAATCCGAAAGGAGAGTCAAGCGGATGTCGACACAGAACCACTCAGCGAGGACATGGGTAAAGCGACAAATGGGTCAGCCAGGGGTGACGGTGTCATGGAAGGGTCACGCGGCAATTTTCGTGGAACAATTTCTTTGGATTGCCTGACGCCGTAGGTGTCTGATTGGCGGCAGGCCATAGAAAAAAAGCCTTTGGGCTGAGCGCTGGGGGTATGCGCGGCCAGGGAAATCCACACATTGCCAACCGGCCAGATTGCCTGTCACTCGCAATGGGGTTACGTACTTTATTGAAAGAGGAAGACCATCGCTATGTCGAAGAAAACCAAGAAGCGAAACAAAGGTCCCCGAAAAATGCGGATGGAAGATCTCGAGTCCCGCACGCTGCTGGCGGCCGACTTCATGCCTGCCGAAGTGATTGAGACAACCGATCGTATCCAGCCAAGCGAAGCTCCGCCGTTGTTCATCACACCACCACCGGGCATTGTGATTGTCCAGGGGACTGACCGGGATGACGCGATCAAGGCAACCGTTGACGGCAACCGGTTGTTCATCAGTGTCAACGGTGACGTCCAGGTCCACGATGCGAGTGAGGTCGACATCATTGCCGTTTGGGCCAAGGATGGGAACGACCGGGTGATGTTCAGTCGGAGCGTCAGCCAGAATGGCCTCATCCTTGGTGGCGGCGGTAATGACCTCCTGCAGGGTGGCTCCGGGCATGACTACATCCTTGGTGGTTCAGGCCATGATTCCATTCGTGGAGGTGCCGGAAATGACTTGCTCGAGGGCGGTGCCGACCGTGACCGTATTAACGGGCAGGGTGGTGACGACGGCATCCTGGGCGGTCTCGGCAATGATGGGCTTGCTGGCGGCAGAGGGGATGACGCCATCGCTGGTGGCAGTGGTGACGACACGATTCGTGACCGTGCGGGCCTCAACTGGTTGTTCGGTGACGGCACCAACGAGGTTCCCAGAGATTACCAAGGAGTTCGCCACTATGCGGTCAACTACGCCGACCATAATTATGGCAACGACCGGATGGTGGGTGGAGACGACACCGACTTTATCTTCTCCGGAAATGGCAACGACAATGTGCAAGCCGGCAACGGACGCAATGTTATCCATGCCGGCCACGGCAACGACGTCGTGATTGGTGGCGATAACACCGATTTTATTTTTGGGGGTTACGGTTCCGACAGCCTTCACGGTGAAGGTGGCAATGACAGGATCGTTGGCGATCCGTACGACTTGACTATCGAACCCCCGGTGATTCCTCCGATCGCGATCAACGGTGTGAGTGACGTCGGTGACGCGGGGATCCTTGGTGCCGAAGCCGGCGCGGTTGACTTCGTCGTTGAGATTGACGGGGTGAGTGACGCCGATGCGGTCGTTCGTAGTGTAGATCGTATTGCTTTGCCGGCCGATGCTGTTGTCGACTCGGTCAAGGTGCAGCGGATTTCACCGCTGGCGGTCAGGGCACAGCCCATTGACATTGTGCACTCCACCAGTGATCGCATTTCCGGCGGTGACGGTGACGACTACATTCGTGGGATGTTGGGCAACGACAAGATCCGTGGCGGTGCTGGTAACGACCGGATCGACGGCGGTACGGGTGATGACCGCATTGATGGCGGTGACGGTGACGATTACATCGCCGGTCAAGCTGGCAAAGACTTTATCTATGGACGAGCCGGCAATGACAAGATCGCAGGCAACCAGGGCGACGACGTGTTGCTCGGTGGTGAGGGCAACGACATCATCGATGGTGGTGACGGCGTGGACCTGCTCGCTGGAGAAGCTGGCGATGATGTCCTTACGGGCGGCGATGGTACCGATGTGTTTGTCGGTGGCCAAGGCCGGGACCGGATTTTCGCCAGGGATGGATTCCTCGACTACATCTTTGCCGATTCCGATGATGAGATCGAAATGGACCGGTTTGACGTGTTGTTCCCACCGGTCGTGTAATTGAGAGTGCTCTGCTGCGACGCTCCGGTGGCCATGCCAAGTGGTTTGGCCACCTGCGTCATGGCGGGCTTCAATGCAGCCCTCGGGGACGTCGCGGTTCCCCGAGGGTTGTTTTTTTGTCGGGTGGGGGTTTTTCTCGCTGGCGGCATTAGGCGCGGGCCACTACCTGCAGCAAGTCTGGCTGCAGGTCAGAAACTTTAGCCCTGATCCAACAGCCCGCTTTGATAGATAGGCAGGTGGCGGTAGTACACCTCCAGGATGTAGATCGAAAGGCAGGTCACGTAGAGCCGGCCTCCCTGTGGTCCAAACCGATCGCCATGGGGGGTCCAGCTACCCCGTTCGCGGCCACGTTTTATTTGTGCTTTGGGCATCTCCTGGCGCATGACGTCATTCCATCGCTTCCACCAGTCGCCTTCCATGTGATGGCAGACCTGGGTTGCGTAATACCAGTAGTAAACGTTTTTGTCACCTGGTAGCTTCCAACTGGGAAGATTTTGCTCGGAGACCAGGTAATCGGCACCGCCTTGCAGCCGCGGGTCGTCGTGGGCCCAGCCCAGGTATTGGCGGCAGAGCAGGCCTTCGGCCGTCATCGAACGTTTGGCCCCATCTCGCGGACGGTAGGCATACCGCTGGCCATCTTCCTTCTCTACCGAGTAGAGAAACTCGCGGATCCTCTCCAGGGTATTGCTGGGCACTTCCAGGCCGGCCATCCGCGCACTTTGGAGCGCCATGACCACCCATCCGGTTACCGAGAGATCGCCCGATTCGCCCACGTCGTACCTCCAGCCGCCATTGTTTGCCTGGGTTTTAACCAAATAGTCGACAGCAAGTTGGGCCGGACCGCGCAGCGACTCATCCTGGCTCATCCCGAACAGTTCACACAGGCCAATCGTGCATTGGGCTTCGGTGTAAAATCGGCTGTGATCGGGACCGTTGCCATAAAAGTTTCCATCGTCCGATTGACGTTCAAGCATGGCTTCCCAGGCTTTTGCGACCTCTCGCTTGAATGGGCCCTGTGTGTGGGTATTGCCTGCCCCTTGAAAGGCCAGCAGTGCCATTGCTGTGGCCGCCTCTTCGTTTTCAGCCCGTGATCCGTCTGTGTAGGGACCCTTCAAGCTCCACAGGCCGGAGTTCTGCTGCTGGCGTTGGAGCCATTTCAGGCCCAACAGTACGGCGCCCTCAGTTGTCGCATCGCCGCCATAGGCTTTAAGCAGCGCGTTTTTGTGGCCCACCGTTCGTCCAGTCAGCGCCAGCCCAATCGCCGTTGGTTCAAAGGTGCCTGCCCTGACCGTCGGGTTGGGGGTGATTTCCGTCAGTTCTGGGGTAGCCAGTGGATCGATGACTTCGGGTAAATCTTCGGGAGTAATCAGTTGTTCG
>JAKVBG010000006.1 GCA_022447605.1 Mariniblastus sp. | reverse complement strand
ATCAGGACCCAGCCTCCTACCAGGACGTGAAAGGCACAGGCTGCGCCGATCAGGGGCCAAAAAGTTTTCCACTGGTTGCGGAAATATTTCTCCAGGGCAAATAGGAGCAAGACGTACGAGATGCTCTTTGCTTCGAAACCACCGATCGCCCACTCACCGGCCAAGTGGAAACGATCCATCAACAACAGGAACAACAGGATACCCAGGAACGCCCGACCGGGCCGATGGGAAAAGAGCTGGACCAGTTGATACCACCCGACCGAAAAACCGGCCCAGCAGATTATCCGCCCGATCCAGGCGTACGTGTCGAGTGAGAAAAAAAGGGTAAGCCAGCCGGTCGACAGGTAGAACAGGTAATGGGAGAACGAGGAACCGAGAAACAGGTCGTGGGGGCACCAGGACGGGTCCCAGAAGTGTTTCGCCTTGGTCAGATAGTGCGTCTCGTTGACACTGGGTGCGACCTGGCCGGCGTACAGTAGCAGGATACCGAAGACCAGGCCGACTTCCAGGTAGAAGCGAGGAGAACGTAGCTGTTGACTCAGCGGGACAGGTGCCACGACGTCTTCAGGACGTCGTGCGGGAGCGGTTGCCTGGCTGATTTGGAACGGAAAAAAACCGCGAACCTGTCGCCACCATTCCGTCAGGCTCCGTTTCCAATTAAGATCAATATCCGCGTGCGGGAGCATTCGCCGTACCGAAGAGGACCCAGTAAACAATCGATTCGTTATCGTACAGGATGGGTGAGTGCAAAAACAACTCGGCCGAAATACCGTTGTACTCTTAGGGATTGGACATACCAATGCCCATGTGCTGCGGATGTGGAAAATGAAGCCGATTGAGAACGCCCAGTTGGTCTGCATCTCGAATTTTCCCCAAGTGACCTACTCCGGCATGCTGCCGGGAGTGTTGGCTGGCCAGTACGACGAGCAGGCGATGGAAATCGACCTGGTCCGATTGACCCAATCGGCTGGCGCGAGATTGATCGTTGACCGAGTCGTCGGACACGATCCTGTCAAAAAAGAAATCCTGTTCGAGCACCGCCCTCCCCTGGCTTATGACCTGTTGTCGATTGGGATCGGTTCCGTTCCGACGACCGAGGGTGTCGACCTTGAGCCAGGCAGCTGTACACCGATCAAGCCGATGCAGACCTTTCTGGATCGTTTGAGACAAGCGTTGCAAGGCAAGCCCAGGGTCGCCCAGCGGATCGTGATTGTTGGTGGCGGGTTGGGCAGCCTGGAGATCGCTTTTTGTTTGCAGGAGCGTTTTCGTCTATTTCCCGAGTGGGCCGGTCTGGACGAGTTGCCTCAAATCACCATCGTCTCCCGTTCCGAATCAATTGGGTCGGGGATTGCGAACTCGACGGAGAAGCGAGTTCGTCGTTGTCTGCAAGCGCGCGGCATTGAACTGTTGACCGATGTCGAGGTCCACGAAGTCTCTCGGGAGTTCGTCACACTTGGCGACGGACAAAAGCTCGACTCGGATGTCGTGATTTGGGCGACGGGTGCCACCGCGCCTGACCTGCTGTCCGACCTTCGGTTGGAACTGGACGAGGATGGGTTCATCGCAACCTTGCCCACCCTTCAGTCCCGGTCGAGTGAACAGGTGTTTGCCGTGGGTGATTCGGGGACCGTGATCGGGAATTCGACTCGCAAGGCCGGTGTTTATGCCGTTCGCCAGGGGCCTGTACTCTGGGAGAATATCCAGCGATTGCTGGCTGGCCGGCCTGCCAAGCCGTTTGTTCCACAGCGTGATTTCCTCAAGTTGATCAACCTGGGAGATGACCAGGCGATCGCCGAATACAAGGGCGTTTCGTTTCAGGGTGGTCTCTTTTGG
The DNA here is from genome assembly GCA_022447605.1 of Mariniblastus sp. Lineage (GTDB taxonomy): Bacteria > Planctomycetota > Planctomycetia > Pirellulales > Pirellulaceae > Mariniblastus. The sequence goes on along the minus strand of JAKVBG010000006.1, from coordinate 165,148 downwards.
CGCCTGAAGAATCATATCGACGTTAAATTCATGAAGATGTACCAGGATTACCGTCCGATGGTGATGTCGGCAGAGGCGGGTGCCGATCTGCCGATGAAATGCCTGGGATGTGGCGGCAAGGTGGGGAGTGAAACGTTGACTTCGATCCTGGACGAACTCGATGTGCCCCCGCACCCCGATGTGATTGTCGGCCTGGAGAACCCGGATGACGCGGCCATTATCAAGACACATGGTGACCAGGTGACGGTGACAACCGATTTTTTTGCGGCGCCTTTTGACGATCCCTACCTGGTCGGTCGAATTGCCCTGCTCAACTCGGTCAGTGATTGTTTTGTGATGGGGGCCCGGCCGACGACTACCTTGGCGATGGTGCAATTGCCCCTGGGACATCCCCGGGCACAGCGGCAGGTGATGCGTGAATTGATGGCGGGTAGCCTGGAAGAATTGCGGAAAATGGACGCCACCATCGTGGGAGGCCACACGATTGAAGGGCCGCGGGTGACAATCGGTTTTACCGTGATGGGCTACCAGGTGTGTGAGGCAAAAACGAAAGGGATGCTGCGGGCCGGTGACCAGTTGATCCTGAGCAAGTCGTTGGGAACGGGTGCCCTGTTGGCCGGGCTGATGCAGTCGGAACTGTCTGCGGAATATTACCTGCCACTGGTCGAATCGATGGTGATGAGCAATGCGGTCGCGCTCGAGTTGATTGAGCGGTTCCCGGTCTCGGCCTTGACCGATGTGACGGGTTTCGGCCTGGCTGGCCACCTGGCCGAGATGCTGAGGGCCAGTAACGCCCGCGCCGTGCTGAATCCGGACCGGCTGCCGATCCTGCCCGGTTTCCGGCAGATGGTGGACCAGGGGATCCAGAGCACATTGGCCCCGGACAATCGCGCCGTCGCCTCGAAAATTGCGATCTCCGGTGCCGATCTGGAGAGCGCCGAATCGGCGATCCTGTTTGATCCCCAGACGTCGGGAGGTCTGTTGTTGGGCGTGCGGCCCGAATCGGCAGATGAACTGGTTCAGTTCCTGGTCGATCAGGGGTTTGCCGACTCCACGGTCATAGGATCAGTGATCGAAACGAGTGGCGAACCGGCGCTCCAGGTCGAGGTTTAGGCCAGGCCGGAACATACCCGTGTGGTGGCTGGCTGCGGGCCGCTCGGCTACTAACCGTGACGTTCTTTGGTCAGAACGAGATAGATCAGCAGAGCACCCATGGTCAGAACGAATGAAACCGTGGCCAAACCGAAAACACCGTGGGACAGATAAAGCCAGGGACCGATCGGTCCGGCGAGCGTGGTCCCAATCAGGCCGATGGCGGCCCCCAGTGTCATCACCTTGCCCCGTTGATCGGGTACCTGTTCACTGAGCAACGCGATGTTGCTGACGATCGTAAATTCGAAACAGAGCCGGACGATCGAGAGTCCTAGCACGGCCGAGACCAGGCCCTGGTTGAGCAGTGGCAGCAGGAGATAGGCCAGCAGGGAGAGCGATAAACCGATCAGGACGCTTCTTCGTTTTCCAATGGAATCGGTGAACAGGCTGACCGTGACACTGCCGGCCAAGTCGGACAACCCAAAAACCAAAGCGATCGTGCCGAGCATGGCCGGGCCGGTGCCATATTCAGATTCCAGCCAGGTTCCGTAGGCGATATAGATTTGCATGGCGGCAAAGAAGGCCAGGGCGCCGCCGATCATGATGGCATAGGCCGAGAAGGCGTTCTCGCCCAGGGAGAAAAATTCCAACAGGGAAAATCGGAACCGCTTGCCAGGCGATACCTGTTCCTTGTTCGTTCGCTGCGGGTGTGGCAGGAAAAGGAAGGTGAAGGCCATGACCAGCATGCAAATGCTGAGGACAAGAAAAGGCGCGCGCCAATTCCAGGAAGTGATCAGCCATCCGGCTGAGAACAGCCCGACGATCCCGGCCAGAGCCCATCCGTATTCGACGATCCCGATGCCCCGCGCCCGTATGTTGTATGGCAAACAGGCGCCGAGGTAGGCGTGCAGCGTGGGAACAAAACCGGACATGCCGATACCCCAGATCGCCATCCCGACTGCGGCCATCAGCCAGTGGCTGGCCAGGCCAACAAGCAGTGTACCGAGTGAACAGGCCACCAAGGCGAGGCAGAGAATGTGTCGAAAACCGTAGCGATCGGCCAGCGTGCCGAACAGGGGCGCCAACATGCCAAAGGCACTTCTCAAGCCGACTAGCCAGCCGACCGATATGAGGCTGGTGTTCAAGCCTTGTGCAATGTAAGGCAGGAACGGGTTGAAGATCTGGGTCCCGGTGTCCGTCACCAGCCGGGAGACCAGGCTGGTGCCGACCAGACGACCGGTTGATCCCGAATCGTGGCCGAGGGATTCTTCCGCTTTGCTGGTTGGGCTGGACGGTGAATCCTGGCTCAGGGGGCACATGTCAGTTGGACACCAAAAAAAAGCGTTCCAGGAACTGGAACGCTATGAATATTTTCAAGTAAGAGCAACACGTTAACGCTTGGAGAACTGGGTTCCCCGCCGGGCACCGTGCAGACCACATTTCTTGCGCTCTTTCATACGCGAGTCACGCGTCAGGAAACCACCATCACGCAGTGCCGCGAAGAAATCAGGGTTGTAGCTGATCAGGGCACGGGCGATCCCCATCTTGCAGGCACCGCTCTGACCTGTGTTGCCGCCACCGTTTACGGAGATGCGTACGTCGACAGAATCGCGGCTTTCCACGGCATTCATCGCGTCGGTGATCGCTCGCTGGTCGGCCGTGATCGGAAAGTACGTGTCCAGCGGTTTCCCGTTGACCATGACGTTTCCTGAACCCGCTTTGACGCGCACCCGGGCCACGGATGATTTCCGGCGGCCAGTGCCCATCGCTTCACCTGTATTTTGATCTGTTTTCGTAGCAACCATACTGACTTGTTCGCTGATGTAATGGAAGTTGTTAGTGAATGTTCGTGGTTTGCAGGTTGTTTAGCACCCCTGGGGATTTCAACTCTCGGTGCTTACCAGTGGTTGAGGATTTTGTGCCTGGTGGGGATGGTCCGAACCAACATAGATTTTCAGTTTGCCGAGCATCTTCCGGCCGAGGCGATTTTTGGGCAACATCCGTCGCACCGCATCACGCAAGATCTGTTCCGGCTTGCGGGCAAACCGAGCACCGGCTGTTTCACTTCGCAGTCCCGGGTAACCGGTGTACCAGGTGTAAGATTTCTTGTCCCACTTGTTGCCGGTAAATTTCACTTTGTCGGCGTTGGTGATTACCACAAAATCGCCCGTATCACAGTTGGGGGTATAGGTCGGGCGATGTTTGCCCATCAGGATGACAGCGATTTCACTCGCCAGTCGACCGACGATCTGCCCTTCAGCATCGGCAATCCACCACTGTCGTTCTACTTCACCCGGTTTGGCGATGTACGTCTTGGTACCGGCCACGGTCGTCTCCGAATTTGCGGGGTATGAAAACCCCCTAAACCATCTTGGTCCGGTTCGGCTGGGCCGACCCGGGGCGCAGAATTCCACAAACTGCGTATATTTTGAATCTTTGAATTTACAGAGAACCCCCGTTTTCCACAAGGGTCAACTTGCCAACAAAAGCCGACGTTTTCCGCGGTTTTCACCTGTCTGGGCCGCTGGAAGGGGCGAGCGGGGCCGTCAGGCAACCGTCGTCGGCCGAAGGCGTGGCGATGACCGTCAAAGAACCGGCATAATTTCGGGAAAATTCTCTGGCTGGCCCGATTTGAAACCTATCTTCTCTAGTGGGACTTGCGCGACAGGAACGTTGGCACCCGGCTCCATCGGTCGGCCATTTTCGTCGGCCCTTCAAAGGCTGGACTGTCTGCAAGATTTCTCACAGCCGCTTTTGGTCATTGATCGCCGGTTGTCGATTTTGAACCTGTTTCCCGTTAACATGATCGCTCGCTACCGTTGACCCGAATCAGGGCAACACGCAACGGACCGAGCCGATCGTTGGCGATTGAGCAGGGTTTGGCAGACTGGTGTTTCCTGTCCCATCCAGGTAGGTTTCCGATGCTTCATGCAGTTTCTTCCACCGCGACTCCCATGCTCCGGGTTTATCCGCAAACCCCCCACGATTTCCAGGCAGGCCTGCTGGTCAGCGAGCAATTGCCCTACCTGAAGAACTTGCGGCAGAAGATCGAGTTGATCACTGGCTGGAAAATCGACTTCGCAGAATCCACCCACAGTTACCGGGCCCGTCAAAGCGAGGCGAGAACGATCGTGATGGGCGCCCTGGCGATTGAAGATATGTCGTTCGATCGCTTGCCTGGCATGGGAATGGCGCCTCGATCCGAGGTCGAGAGCCTGGTCGGTACACTCGACCAGATGTTGCGAGTGATCCAGGTTGACCGGCAGGCCCGCGAAGAATTCTCGACCCGGGTAACCCGCGTCGTTCATCCCCCGCTCAACCGATGGAATCTGCGGGGCGTCAGTGGGATGAACCTGGGCGAACTGGTCAGCTGGTTGCCCGGAAAAAACGGTTCCGTTTACGCCTTGTCGGCCCAGTTGGACGGCGAAACAGACGTCGAGCTGTCCAGTGGATCACGCAGTTTGCAGTCGGTGTTTCGCGCCGGGGTGGCTGCTGGCCTTTCGCTGGCCCGCTTGACTTCGATGCTGCAGTTCCATCTTTCGGAGCTGCCGGCCGAGCTGAAACTGGTCGGCATGACGCTCGTGGAACTTACTCCAGCCCTGGGGCAATACGAGTGGTTCCAGCTGGGACAGCAGCGAACTGCATTCCGACTCGATTTCGAGACAGCCGCGGTCGAACCTCTCGAGGCGCCCGCTATCGATGCGGAGTTGCCTGCGCTCGGTTCCGATCAGGTGATAATTTTGGGTGATCCGAACGGCGAGTCGCTGGCCAGCTGGTTGGACCGCCGGGCAGATTCTCGGCGAAACCGTCGCCACGTCCTGGACCAACTCGATCACCTACCAACCATTTCACCCTGCGTCGGAATTTTCAGGTCCTGAGTCCTTTTCCCCACTGGCTGGAGGTCGCTCGAATCGCGCGATGCGGCCGGCGGAGTGTGCCACTGAAACGGGTCAACGTCCCTTGACCGACCGGTAACAGTCCTTACCATGGAGGATCCCTCGGCGGGTGTGGCGGAATTGGCAGACGCGCTAGGTTGAGGGCCTAGTGACCTTTATTGGTCGTGGAGGTTCAAATCCTCTCACCCGCATTTCTTCTTGCTTCTCTTTTTGAGCTGGGCTATTTGTTGGGAGCCGGTTCGAGGTCCGCTCCCCGCAGACGCCGCGCCAGAAGGCCGGCCATTTTTTGGCACCGTGCGGAATGCTCAGGGTTTTGCGCCAGGTTCTGAAATTGCTCGGGGTCCTGCCGCATGTCGTACAGTTCCTCGGTCCCATCGGTGTACCGGATGTAGGCGAAGTGTTCGGTCCGCAAGGCGTTCCCCTTTTTGAACAGGGAAAGGGCTGCCGTTCTAACGGGCTGCTGTGGGTCTGACAGGACGGGGACCAAGCTCTTGCCCTGCACCGAAGGGGGGATCGGCAGACCGGCCAACTCGACGGCCGTTGGATAAAGGTCGACCAGTTCGACCAGGCTCTGAGTGCGACCCGGTTTGCAGCCGGGGGCAGCGATGATCATCGGTACCCGGGTCACCTCCTCGTGCAGGTTGCTCTTCAGCCAGAATTCGTGTTCCCCCAGGTGGTAACCGTGGTCGCTAATAAAGACGACGGCCGTCGTCTCGGCCAAACCCAGCCGATCGAGTTCCGCCAGAATTCGGCCGACTTGCTGATCCATGAACGTGACCGAGGCGTAGTAGGCGGCCCACATCCGTTTCTGGTTATCCACGTACTGCCCAATCCCATTTTTAGCGCTGGTCGAATTCGGTATGCCGAGCTTGGGAATGTCCTGTTGGTCGTTTTCGACCGTCTCTGGCAGTTCCATCGAGGCCCACGGGTATTGATCAAAAAACGGTTCGGGGGCGACCATCGGGTAATGCGGTCGGACAAACCCGGCCGCGATAAAGAACGGTTCATCCTTATGTTTTTTGAGCAGTTCGATCGTCTTGGCTGCCGTCTTGGCATCCGGCTGATCCGATCCGTCACCCTCATGTGAGACCGAGACAAACGCCCGGTGCGGCATGCCGGTCGACTGGCGACCCTCCAGCTCGGTGGTGAATAGATTCAGGTTCAAGCAGGCGTAATCTCCCGGGGTGTGTGCCTCGCGTCCCGGCGAATTGAACCGCTCGGTCCAGCTGCTGACCACATCCTGGCCGTCGGTCCCGTCGATAATGTCACCCGGCACGCGCATATGGTAGATCTTGCCAACCCGGGCCGTATATCGCTCGTGATGGCGGAAGTGCTCGCCCAGGTTCGGTCCCTGTTTGCCCTGGTAACGGCTGTACATGAACGACTGCCGCGAAGGGGCGCACCACATGCCCTGGCAGTAAGCATTTTCAAAGACCATTCCCCGCCGGGCGAGTTTGTCAATGTGCGGTGTTTGGCAAACCGTGTTCCCGTAGCAGCCGAGCGCACTTGCCTTCAGGTCATCCGAGACGATCAACAGGATATTGCGTATCGGCTCATCCGCCGACAGGCCAAACGAACAACCGAGGACCAACCAGAGACTGAAAAGGATTCGTAAACGTGGCATGGCAGACCTTGTTGCGCGTCTGGTCAATGTTCCGGATTCAGGGCGCGGACCAGTTCCTCCGGCTCGTCGGTGCCGATCAAGGTCGACTTGCCGTTCGTGTCGGTGACCTGGACCGCATCCAGTCCTTGCACATTATAGAGCCAGCCGTGAGGTGTCAAACGGATCCCGAACCCGTACCACCACTTGGTCCGAATGGCGCGGACCGATTCGATCTGGTCCCGCTCGATCGATTTGTTCCAGAAACCGGGACCAAAATGCCACTTCAAAGTCGTCGGTGTGACCTGGACGGTCAGGGAGCCAAACACCCAGCCGATCAGGAACAGGAAAGCGATGGTGATCCCGCTGATCACATTCAGGGCGGTTCCCAGTTTGAGCAGTAAGAGAACCAGGTAGAGGATGGCGCCCGCGCATAAACCGATGCGCAGGATGTAGCCGACCTGGGTGTGAAAATACGAAGGCACTTGGTTCATCGGTCACTCCGGGAAGCAAAGCGTGGTGTGTACCTTAACATGGGCGACCGGTTGAATCCAATCTCGAACGTCGACGTCAGGATGTCGATCCGGGCTCGGCCGCTGGAGACTGTTGATAAAGATGCACATCCCGCTGGGGATACGGGATGGAAATCCCCTCTTGATCGAAGGTCTCCTTGACCGAGCGGGTAATGTCCCAGTAGACGGCCCAGTAGTCCTTTGTTTTGGCCCAGGGGCGGCAGATGAAGTTGACCGATGAATCGGCCAACTCATGCAACTTGACCACCGGGGTGGGATCAGCCAGGACCAGTGGGTGCTGTTGCAGCAACGACTCGAGAGTCTTCTTGGCCAGCTCGATATCATCGTCGTATCCGATCCCGAACACCATGTCGACGCGCCGGGTATCGCTGGCCGTCTTGTTGGTGATGATGTCCCCCCAGATCTTGCTGTTGGGGACGATGATCAACTGGTTGTCAAAGGTCCGAATGTGGGTCGCCGAGAGTGAAACCGACTCGACCAGTCCATTGACCCCGGCCGCATCGATCTGGTCACCCACGTCAAACGGGCGGTAGGCCAAAATCATGGTACCGCTGGCAAAGTTGCCCATCGTATCTTTGAGCGCTAAACCGATGGCAAAACCGGCGGCCCCCAGCGCGGCCAGCATCGGTGTGATGTCGACTTCCAGCGCGTTGAGCGCCATGACCAATCCCAGCACCATCAGCAGCTGCTTGGTAAAGGTTCGCAGGAATGAGATCAGGAGTTGGGAGGTCCCTTTCACATGGGCAACGAAGCGGCAAAGGATATTGGCAACAATCGAGGCGCCGATGTAAAAGAAGATCAGGATCAGGGCGAACTTGAGAAAGTTCCAGGCCCACCGCTTACCGCCGTCCTCGGACCAGATCCAGCTGACGATCATCTTCCAGACGGTGCTTGGGTTGGTGTAGTCCAGTGAAACTCCCGCCGCCGAAACGGCATACTGCCGGTACTCCTTGGTCTCACCCCCTTTGACTTCCAGTTCATCGATCACGGCTCCGAAATGCCTGGCAATGACCGCCTTTTCGTCGATCAGTTTGAGTAACTCGTCATCCTGTTGCGGCGTGCTGGTTGGATTCATGGCAATCTTCAAGTGGGCGATCTCCAACATTTTCGCCTGAAGAATGTTTTGCCACTGGCTGGCCGTTTCCTTCAATTCGGCCGCGGTGAGCGGCTTGATCAACAGCTTCAAATCGCTCAACGAGGTCGCCGGGTCGGTGGTGCTCAGCTGGCTGGACTGGGCGGGTTGAGCAGCTGGGTCGTCTGTCTGCAGACCCCAGCCTGTCTGACACAGGCCTATCCAGCAGGAAAGGAAAACGATGAGTGAGTAGGGGAGGATCGGTTTGGTATTGGGAAACGTTCGGAGCATCATGAAACCTGATTTGAAAGCGAGGTCGTTGTGGGATTCTGACCAGGTTGGCCAAAGCCAAAACGGGTGGATCAATTTCACCGTATCATCGCATTTTTTGGACAGCCCACCAAGCCGCGTTCAGCCGAATAAAATTTGGGTCAACGGCCTTTCCCCACGGTTTCGTTGGTGGGACCCGGCAGAGGCGGGAGCGGGAATTGATGGGCAGAAGAATTCGGCCAGACGGTCCAGCAAGCCGTTGAGGGAAGCTCAGCGAACCCTTTGTTGGCAGCGAGATCCGCCTCTTGGCGATCGATCGATGTGTGCGACAAGAGTCTCCCGCAACGCATCGACCGCCCGCAAGCAAAATGGGCCCCCGGGCGGTTGGCTGCTGGAAATGTCGCGGAGTATCCACCCTTGCCTTCGATGCGCAAGGGTGGATTCCGTTCCGGTTTCAACGATCCTTGAGGTGCGAGCGTACTTACCGCACCACGTACAGGGTCGGATCGTCGATGATGAACTCGGTCGAACGGGTTTTGCCGTCGTCACCACTGCAGGAGTTGAAGAAGAAGTTCCTCATTCGCAGTGAACGGCGTCCGAAAGGATAGGCCGAGGCGACATGGTCTTCGGCGGTCAGATCCTCGATGCCAGGCTTGGCGTAATAGTGGACCTTGCCATCCGGACTCATGCTGATGCCGAGCGTCCACCACCCGGTGGTGGTGACTTGCGGACCACGAATCTGGTTCCCGTTATTGGAAGCTTTGAACCAGAAGAACGCGTTGTCGGCTTCTTTCCCGGTTGCCCCTTTCCCTTCCTTGCTGTTGAAATGGAGGAACATACCAGGCCACATGTCAGAGGTCTCGTCGGTTTTTCGTCCGAAGAGTCCGCTGGGGCGGGGTTGATAATTCGTTTCGGCCGCGATGCGGAATGCGAAGTGGCAACCGGTACGATTTTCCCATTCGTCGACTGGTGGCATCCAGACGCGGGTCACAACGCTGGGAGATCGCGAGGCGGAGAGTTTGCCAATCCGCGGAGCAACATTGGCGATAAAGTCGTCCTGCTGCTGCTGGTAGCTGGGGCGCGAAGATCCCGTCTTGATGGAACTGATGGCCAGGGCACCCTGGCTCCCTTGCAGCCCGCCGATGGGCGTCGAAACGCGGCGGATGAAATCGGGTTGCCCCCGCTTGGAGCCTTCATACCAACGGCCATTCTGTGATTGTCCGCCGGGTCCATTGAAAGAAACGGTGTCTTCCTTGTGGTTATAGACCTTGGGCAGTTTCAGGTCATAGGCCCAATCCGGGTCTTCGAAATCGTCGCCCACTTTTTTGAGTGGGGTCCCGGTGCCGGGGATTACTTGGCCCAGGGCTGCAATCGGAGTCGCCCAGATGAGTCCCAGGGCAGTCAATGAAAGGGTGAGGACTCTCTGCAATTGGTTTGTTTTTTTCATGGTCAAATTCCTCCCTGAATTTGATTGATTCAACGGTTACCTACGACGGAAAATTCCCCGGGGGCGCAACTGCCCCGGCTCCGACTTCTGTCGTTTACCGATCCGCTCCAGGTATTCTTCCTGGTGGGCCAAGGCCTGTTGGGCAATATTAAAATCACGAATGGCGTTCTCGTCGGATACTTGTCTCTGGTAATCCGATGATTCTCCATACATGGCAATCTCGTAAAGTCTTAATGAACGCAAGGCATGCCCCTTCGGTCCGACGTCTTTGGGGCCGACGCCATACTTGTTCTTGGGGACATCCAACATTGCGTCGACCAGATAGTCGACGGCGGAGTCAATTTTTGGATCGTTCAGCTGTTCCGACGTCATCGAGTAGACCAGCCACTCGAGAATGTGGCCGGTGGTGTTCAACTTTTTGGATTTCTTGCCCGAGTCGCTCCGTCCTTCAAACCAGTCCGTGCTGAAACTCCCGTCCGAGTTTTGCATTTTCATCGCGTACTTGTGGTACTGCTTGATAAAGTTGTCGGCACGTCGCCACTGGCCTTCTACCGGCTTGTCGTCGTTCTTTCGTTGTTGGACCGCGTAGCTGAGACCCATCAAACGGTGGGTTCCTCCACAGGCGGCCCCGTTGATCGGCTGGACGATTTCCTCGCTGATCATCCGCGGAATGTTCCAGTTCTGCCCCAGGCTGTTTTTCCAGCGGGCATCCGAATCGAGGTAGTGGGAAAGACCGATCAACTGAAAAGTCAGTTCGGTTCTTGAACGACAGCTTTTCTGCTCAAGTTCCACCAGGTCCGCCACTGTGAACGTCTTCCCGTCGACGTGAATTGGGTGATCGATGGGGACGTCGGATTGGGCCAGCATGGCGAGCAATTGCCCGTGGTGCCCCTGGTAGCCATCCCCTTTGCGTGCCTGCAGTTTGCCGTTCTTGACGTAGAGAATCCGCCGGTCATTTCCCACGCCATTGGCGCACAAGTAGTCGACTGCATCAATCCTCTTTTTGTCGGAAAGAACCAAGGTGTCTTGGCCAAAGGCGATCAGGCCGTGCATGATGCTCCAGGGTCGGAGGATGTCGGCGTTGACATGTGCCGGATAGTAGCTTGACAGGCAGCGTTCCACCTTGCCCCGTCGTGCGATCATCTCAGGTGTCATGACCTGTTCCGCTTCGCTGCCAGGCAGGATGACCTTGACCTTGACGATAGGAGTCGACTGCCCCGTTTTACCCTTCGATTCTTCCTTTGTCTCTTCATTTACAGCATCGGCCACCACACTCTTGTTTTCCTCAAAGGAAAACGCACCTGGAGTTGGAGCCAGCAAGAAAACGAGGCAAAAGCCGCTGATTAAAACGTGTCGCAACATCAATCAGTCTCTCTCTTTTTTCTTTTGTTGCAGGCGTGGAAGTTGGACCTGCCGATTCCAATCGTCAACTCGCGAAACGGGAAAGTCTGCGCAAGCCGCAATCTTTAACATCGTGAACATTTCCGTACGTTCACGCGTTTAATGGTGGTATCGGACAATTGCCGGACAGACTGAATCGACAATAGCTTCAGCCGTTATGATTGGCGCAACTAGTCAGATTCACGCCAACCGGCAGTAGGGAGGCATGAATTGTTAAGATGATGTGTAGAAGAACCAGCAGTGATTTCGCAAAAAAAAAGCCCGAATCGAAATTCGGGCCAAAGTTTGCCGCGATTTGGCTCTAGCCGCGGTTTCGGTTTAATACTCAACTTTCCACTTGAAATGGTCCCAACTCATGTCGACCTGGCCGACCGGTGGTTGCCAGAACCGGCGGGGTGCCGGTTTATGAGTCATACGGGCTTCCATTTTCCCGGTCCCTGGTTCAATGAACCGGGCCAGGTCTCCCGAGAGCTCGATGGTAAACGACTCGTCTTCGGTGATTGGCATTCTATCTGTTCGGACGACTTCGTAATCGGCGGTCTGGAAATTGTACAAGGCAACTTCTTGAACAATCACAGGCCGCCCGGTAAAGGAAAACCCTTCGAAGGTGAGTTCGATCGCCGTGGGTGACTCCGAAGGTGAAGCGGCGTCGAAAAAGGCCGTCAGGCCGCGCCGTATCTGGGTTTGCACGATCATGCTCTGATTGTCACTGAAATCGAGGTCGGTAATATCGCCTTCCAGGATACTGCCGGTCTCCAAGTTCAAGTTGTCGGAGACCACGTTTTTTGAACAGTGAACTCGCACCACCTGGAAAGCATCCAGGCCGGCCTCCACCACGGAACCGTCTCCCAGGTCGGAGCAAGTAAAGCGGAATCGCATCTGGTTGGTTGGTTCGACAAAATCACCAATCTTGAAACTTTTATTGAACCAGCCACCGCTGACTTCGGATCCACCCGGCCCGACGGTTTCCAGGTTTGTCCAGGTGGCCCCGTTGTCGTTGGAAATTTCGACCACGAATTCATCGGCCTCGGGGGCGTTACCAAATGTGTTGGAATACCAGCGGCTGTACATGACCAGGACCGGGCCAGAGGAAATTCCATCAATCGTGGGAGACGTCAGGATCGTGCTGCCGTCATCCACGTCCGAGTTGCCGTCGATACTGTCTGTCAGGTAACACATGCCAGAGTTGTCGGAGTCAGTCGGCGGGTCGCCACGATCCCCTCCACCGTCCGGGATGGCTCGATCCCACTCACCATCCACGGCGTCGCCGGAGACGCTCCATCCCTTGTTTGTTTCGAAGTCGTCTTCGAACAGGACGGTCAAGGCATCGGCACTGAGCACCGTGTAATACGTCGTTGGAGCGCCCGATGGGGTGACTTGGGAGTTGCCTTCCAGCGTCGACACCGATAAGTAATATTTCAACTCGGTAGCACACTCACTCTCCGGGAAATGCGCCTCGTACAGGCCGCTGGAAATTTCGATCAGGCCAAAGCTCTCAAAGCCGCTTCCCCGGTCCACGTGCAAGGTCGCCGTGGCCGGATCCTGTGTTTCCTGCAGATCGTCAATCTGTACGTTGAATGCCAGGCCTCCCAATGGACTGACCAGCTCTGGTTGGCCATCGGGGAAACTGAATTCGACCAAGTTCAGGTCCGGGGCATCCATGCTGTGTGCCCCGAAACCGGCCGCAATTTCTGCATAGTGAGGCGTGCCATTGCCAATGTTCCCATCGTCATCATCCAATTCCAGGTAGATCACGGTAATGCTCGGCTCGATCGTGGTGTTTCCTGGTTGGGTCTGTCCGCGGACGATCATCATGCCCAGGAACAGCGCCGAGGAAATTTGCTGGTAATTGGATGGTTCGGTCTGTCTCAGTTCGTTCATCGTGTCCCAGACACATCCCGAGATCAGCTGGCCACAATCATGAATTCCGCCGGAGCAGGGGTACTGCTTGTTGTTGGCGGCCGTGCGAATCCCGTTGCTGCAGTTCTGCTGGAAACCATTGCCGGTGATCGGTTCGTCGTGGATCAGGACACCGAGAACATCACCGGAGCCTTCGCCAAATTGTCCCTGGCCATTCCCAGTGACGTTGACCAGGTGATGGCCGTATTCGTGCCAGATAACGTCGGCAAACGACGTGTTGTTGCAGCCGCCACCCGCCTGGAAGAAATTGATCGACGAACCGTCGTAGTACGCATTGCAAGAATCATCGATGTTGGTGTTAATCGTAAAGGATGTCTGGTTGAAAATGGTTGGAAAGCTTGGCTCGTAGCTGAGTACAAAATCCCTGATCACATTCGATTCGTAGTAAGCATTGATGTTGGCTGTTGACAAATCCTGGCCATCGGTGGGGTTGTGCAGGAAGTTGGCCGGTCCCGGTGGGGTAACCGTATCGCTGAGCGAGGGTGTCGAGCCACTGTCAGCCTGATCAAACACGGCAAACCACCTGCCTCGCAACGGTGAATTGACTGTCACGTTGCCGGTCCCGCTGTGAGTGATGTTGAAATCCCCGTTGACATCGGCGTAGGCGCTGTTTCCGCCGGTGATCGAAACTTCGACATACGGTAAACCAAAGGCCGATTCCGGGTCACACTCCAGGGTGGCGATCCCATCGGTGGCACGGCCGCTGACATTGCCCTGCACGTCGAGACTGTGGATCTGGTTTTCCGAATAAAGGATTTCACCCGTTTCGGCAGATGCCAAGACCAGGAATTTTTCGTAGTCCGGGTAAGTCCGGACCGAGCCTCGCTGGGCCATGAACGAGACGGCAACCGTCGGTTCTTCTGTGATTCCATTGATGCCGGCCCAGATCACCAGTTCCTCCTGGCTGACCTCGATGGCCGGTCCCAGCAGCGCCTGCAGTCCGCGACGCCCTGCCCGGCCCATGGGTGCGGCCATGGGCCCTGGCTCGACCGGGGACTCGAGGACCGATTGGGCGGCGTCCGATTTGAAAGTCGGCTCGCCATCCATCAACTGTTTGACATTGGCCAGCATCTTGGCCGTGACTTGCGGCTGAAAAACGCCGCCAGCCAACAGGTTGAGACCGTTCATCTCTTTGACGTCAAAACCGGTCATGACCAACGGGTTGTCCTGCTCGTTGCGTACCAGGAAACCGATGCCGGAACGGAAAACGGGCAGGCCGGCGTAGGTCTGCTCAAAACGAAAGGTGTAAAACTTGTATTCGCCGGTTTCCGGATCGGGCATCACGCCCTGCATGACTTCTCCTGCAGCATTCTCCTTGGGCAGCAGCGAGCCAATATCGTTGCCATAAAGTTTTTGCCACTGGTTGACGTGATTCCAGGCACTGTGCAACGGCGTTTGGCCCGTCGAAAAGGGCGTTCCGTAAAACATTGAAACCCGTTCGTCTTGCTCGTAGACCCGAATTCCCGGGTTGGCATCCTGGAACAGCTCCAGATTTTGTTCCAGGATTTGGGCGGTCGCTACTTGGGCGATCAGGCTGGTCAATAAAACGAGGGTCAGGGGTAACGACTTTCGACTGTGCATGGAGATGCTCCGGAACTGGCGTTGCTTGTTGAAAGGACAGGAAGCGTGTTTCAGTTGAATCCTCTTCAATCTGTTGCCTCCTATAACCGGTTTTGGCTCGGAATGGGCCAAGTTTGCCTCGGGGGTGAAAGGATGAGGCGTGGGAACAGGTGTCAAGCTGGCGGGGAAGCCGTGGGACGATTCGGTCTCGCTGCTAACTTCTGTCTAAAAGGGGGACCGAACCACCCTAACGTCAATCGAATGCCGGCTTTACGCCCTTAATCTATATTCCTGGATAACCAAATACAAGTATTGAGCCACTTGTTTCAGGTTAAAAAAGGAGGCCGTGCGAGTGCAAAAACGGGAGAAGGGTAGTTTTGCTCGGGCCTTGCTGGGCATTCCCCACGTGGACTGGGACTTTCAAAGTGATTTTTGGACGCATACGATTGACGTTCAGATGGCGATGCAAGAGTGGTTCCTGCAGGGTGAATTACCTCACCTTTGTCAAGCGGGACTGGGCATGAGGAGTCGAACGGGTGACGAAATCTGGCGCAAGAGGTTTTTATTTCTTGAATGTGACCCAGTTCCTGGGGGCGTTCAATGACAACATCCTGAAGCAACTGCTGATTTACGGTTTGGCCATGGGTGGCATCTGGGCGGGCACCCTGGGCCAGGGTGGGCAAGCTTGGGCGTCGATCTGTCTGGCGATTCCGTTTGTGCTGTTTTCCGGTTTTGCTGGCCAGTTCTCTGACAAGTACAGCAAACACCGGGTCAGCATTATGGCCAAGTGGACGGAGATCCCGATTGCTTTGATTGCGTTTTACGGATTGTGGACCCAGAGTCTTACCTTGACCATGTCCGCGCTCTTTATTATCGCCCTGCAGAGCACGTTTTTTTCACCTGCAAAGTTCGGAATTTTACCTGAGCTTGTCCCTGTCAAATTGTTGAGTCGGGCCAACGGGACGATCAACATGTTTACCTGGTCTGCGATTATCCTTGGCTGCCTGGCTGGGGGGCCGATCTATGAATATTATTCCGGCAAATACGGCGGTGAGCCGGTGTTGTGGTTGCCAGGTATTGCCCTTTTGATCGTCGGGGTGCTAGGGACGATCGCGTCACACGGGATTAGCGCGGTTCCAGCACAAAACCCGAAACTGAAAATCAGCTATTGGATGGTGGATGGATATTTTCAGTCGTGGTGTAAATTCCGTGGGACCACGGCGATGACGGCCCTGTTTGCCTACGCTTTTTTCTACATGATTATCGTCGGCGTGGGTGCCATGATTGTGGCGGACTACACCGAGCTGCTGAACATCTCGACGACGTGGACTTCCGTGTTGTTTGGTATCCTGGTGATTTTTATGGGGGTTGGGGACTACATCGCCGGTCTTGCTTCGAAAGGCCGTATTCGACACGAGATGTTGACATTCGGAAACGTGGGAGTGGTCGTCGCCTTCACGGCGCTCGGTTTCGTTCCAGCCAATTACTATCTCGTGGCTCTGCTTCTTGGGCTGGGAGGATTCATGTGTGGATTCGTGATGGTCCCACTGCAAACGATGATTCAGTACCTGGCCGGAGATGAGCAGCGGGGCCAATTCATCGGTTTTTGGAATTGCGTCACGTTTAGTGGTGTCATTATTGGCAATCTCTGTTTTTATGGAATCCGCAATTTGGGGGTTCGCCCGGAACACCTCTGGATCCTTTGTGCCTTGTTGACGGTCGTTTTTCAGCTGCTCTATTTCTTCCGCTGGCGACGGCCGTTTGCCGAGGCGGTCAAGGGTGTGAAAGTTGACAGTCATTGAGCCATGACTGGGCTTGGCCGCGCGGGTTGGGCTGGCCGTGATGGTCGCTTACCCCTCGGCTTCCCGGAGCGCCTGCTCCCAGTGGACATGGATCTCCAGCAACCGAGTGTAACGTTGGTAGACCTGAGCGTACTGGGTGGCTGCCTCCGGGTTCGGGCGGAAACGGGTGTCGTTCTCCGCAGCGTGTGAGGCGAGGAATCCTGCCCAATCCCCTGCCTTGCCCTGCTGGCAGAGGTGCCGAAAACGCCCCAATAGCGCCGCCCCCCAGGCGGAGCCTTCGCTCGCGCTGTCGAGTAGCCGGACATCCGTGTTGAACACATCGGCCAGGATCTGCCCCGTTTCGGGGGTCTGCGTCAATCCGCCGGCCAGGATCAACTCGGTGCGACTGAAACCTTGTTGGTCGAGGACTTCACTCCCCCGCCGCAGGTTGAACATGGTGGCCAGCAGGCCCGCCTTGACCTGGTTGCCGGCCGCAGCATTTTCCGGGTTCAAGCCGGTAACCGTAGCGGTTCCTCCCCGCTGAACGCCCAAGCCGGGTTCATCATCCATAAAAGGGAGGGCCAGCAGACCGCCGCAATCCGGTTCTGCCTCGATCGCCTTGGCCATGAGCGTTTGAAACGCCTCGCCCCGGTCCATCCCTGCAGCCTGTCCGAACATCTCGACGAGTGTATTCATGAACGTTGTTCCGTTACGAAGCCAGACCATATTGATCGGTTTCCCGTCGGGAGCGCAAAAATGGTCGACCGCCGGGCTGACACCCTCAAACGGTCGGTCACCGACCGAATTGGCGCAGACCGATGTGCCGAAACTGACCGAGACCATGCCGGCCTCGCCGATCAGCGAACCGGCCAGCGAACAGGGTTGGTCCCCTTCGGCAGGTGCCACTGGTGTGCCGGCAGGCAAGCCGAGACACGCCGCTCCCCACTCGTTCAAGGCTCCGCCCTCTTCGCCCGCCCGCCGAACGGTCGGCAGCAGTTCACCAAGCGGACGAACGGGTTGGTCGCGGACCAGCTCATCAAATGCGGTGATCATCGACTGGTTGTAATCGAGTGTTTGCTGGTCGATCGGGAACATCCCGGCGGCGTCGCCAATGCCGAGGTTCCACTCTCCCGTCAGTCGGAAAGCGAGCCAGCCGCCCGGTGTGGTGATATGGGCTGTCGCTTTTGCCCGTTCTGGTTGATGACGGAGCGTCCAGAGCCAGCGGGCTGCCGTGATCCGCTTCGGCATCTTGGTTCCCAGTAAATCGGTCAGTTCCTGGCCCTCGTCGTCATTGCGGGCATCGCACCAGAGTCGGACCGGTCCCAGCACGCGTCCCTGTTCATCGGCCAGGACTTCACCATGCATCTGACCCGAGATGCCAATGGCCAAGACCTCGATCGTGTCGATGTCTTCCGGCAGAGCCGATTGCATCCCCTGCATCGCCAACCGCATGGCGTTTTCCCAATCCGCCGGTTGTTGCTCGTAACAACCGGTGGGTAAATCGGGCAGCATCTCGTAGTCCGACGTTCCGGCTGCCAGGACGTTCATGTTTTCGTCGGTGAAGACGATCGACAATCCCTGGGTTCCAGCATCAATTCCAATATAGCCTCGGGTGGTCATCGACGAATTTCCTGATCAAGGGTTGGTAGTTACTGGGGAGAATGTTATCAGATGCCGCGCCGTCTGTTCAAGTTTCAATCGAGGGAACAGGTGGTGCCTGGGAAACGTAGCAGGCGGCGCGGTTTCGGACCGTTCGTGGCCATGCGATCGGGCTGCCGATCTGCTGGGCGATCATTCGGTTTCAGGCGAAATCGGTGCATCGAATTTTCCGATGAGTCGATCGCTTTGGGGTTGAAAAACGGGGAGATAAAACCAGAATAAATTGAGATTTAATCTCAATATGGTTGTTCGGACGTCGGTTTGTCAAATATTTTCCGGTCACCCATTACTTTGCTCTTAAGGTAGGAAACATGCGAAACATCGTCTTTTTATTGATCTTTCTGTTCCTGGTTGGCTGTCGGTCTGAGACGGTTTCCAAGACGGACGTCCCGGTAGAAGAGGGGTCGCGGTCGTTGAACGTCATCGCCACCACGGGCCAGATCAACTCGGCCCTGCAGAAATTGACCGAGGGAACCGGTATGGGGATCAAGCTGTTCTGTGGTCCTGGTGTGGATCCGCACGCCTTCAAGGCGAGCACACGCGACATCCAGGCGATGCAGGATGCGGATGCAATTTTCTACAACGGTTTTCATCTGGAGGCAAAACTGGCTGATCAGTTGAATGATACCTTTGAATCGAAATCATGGTCGATGGCTTCTGCATTTCCCGATGAATACCGATTACAATGGGAGGAAGATGGAGAAGTTGACCCGGAAGCACCGTTTGATCCCCATATATGGAACCATTTGCCCGGATGGTCGAGTTGTGTCCAAGGCTTGGCCGATCAGTTGATCGCGCTGGATCCGTCTAACGGTCCGACGTATCAAAAGAACTGTGACGCCTACGTCGGGGAAATCATGAATTTGCACGAATGGTCCAAATCGCAAATCAATGAAATCCCGGAGGGCCGCAGGTACCTTGTGAGCGCCCATGATGCGTTCAACTATTTTGCAGAAGTTTACGATATGCGTACGATGGCCGTTTTAGGGGTCGGCAATGATCCCGAGGCTGACATCAAAACGATGCGTCAAGTTGCTGAAGAAGTATGTGAACATAAGGTGCCGGTCATTTTCCTGGAGACGATTACTAATCCCAAGGTGACCCAGGCCTTGCAAGAGGCTTGTCAGGCGAGAGACTGGGACGTTCAGATTGCTTCCCGTTCGTTGTACTCGGATGATCTGGGAGAGACGGCTCCGCAGGACACTTTCCTTGGCGCGTTTAAATCGAATGTCGAATTGATTTCGGCATCTTTAAAATAAGGTTGGTCCGATGTTGGGCAACGATTCTGCTTTGAGCCTTCAAGGGCTGACCGTTGCCTACGATCACAAGCCAGTTTTGTGGGATGTTGACTTGCAGGTGCCGGTCGGTGTCTTGATGGGCGTGGTCGGCCCCAACGGCGCAGGTAAGAGTACCTTGTTAAAGGCCGTGCTCGGTATCCTCTCGCCCCTGGCCGGTTCGATCCAGGTTTTTGGGCAGCCCCATTCGATGCAACGAAAGCAGATTGGTTATGTGCCCCAGCGTTCGAGTGTCGACTGGGATTTTCCCACGACCGTTCTGGACCTCGTGATGATGGGGACGTATGGTCGGCTCGGTTGGCTGCGCCGCCCGGGAGCGGCTGAGCGGGAAGCGGCTCGCCATGCCCTGGACCGGGTACAGATGGCTGATTTGGCCGATCGGCAAATCGGGGAATTGTCTGGCGGCCAGCAGCAGCGAGCCTTTCTGGCTCGCGCTTTTGTGCAGGACGCACCGCTACTCTTGATGGATGAGCCTTTTGCCGGGGTCGATGCCACGACCGAACAGACACTGATCGATTTGATGCATGAATTGCGACAACAGGGAAAAACACTGGTCGTTGTCCATCACGATTTGACAACGGTCACCGAGTACTTCGATCAGGTCGCATTGCTCAACCGAAAAGTAATTGGGGCGGGGCGGGTGTCGACGACATTCAAGACCGAATTGCTGGAGAAGACGTATGGCGGATCATTGAGTCAATGCCGGGTTGCAGGGCAGCCCATGTCGATGCCGGATGCCGAGTCTGCAGAGGGTCGTCGTGATCGGGATAACGATGTTTGACCTGCTGACCGATTACACGTTTCAAACCGTGTTGCTGGGGACCATGATGATCGGCGCGGTGAGTGGTGCGCTCGGCTGCTTTGCCTACCTGCGACGGCAGAGTTTGATCGGGGATGTGGTATCCCACTCCTCCCTGTTTGGGGTGATGTTGTTCTTCCTGGCCAGTTACGCGTTGACCGGTGAGGGAAGCAAGTCACTGGTGGTTTTGATTCCGGGGGCGATTGCCGCGGGTACGGCGGCCCTGCTGCTGACCCGCACGTTGGTTCGGAGAACCCGCCTCAAGGAGGACAGTGGGCTGGGAGTGATGTTGGCCCTGTTTTTTGGTGCGGGAATTGTGTTGCTCCGGTGGGTCCAGCGAACGGACCCGGCGATCCCTGGCAGGCGGGGACTGCAGGATTATCTGTTCGGCATGGCGGCCGCCATGACCCAGGATGATTTGTGGATGATCGCCACACTCGGTGGACTGGCGGTGCTGGTGATGCTGTTGCTCTGGAAGGAGCTGAAGCTTTTCACCTTTGATCCTGTTTTCTCCCACAGTCTGGGATACCGATCGACCCTGCTCGACACCTTGCTGATCATGATCCTGGTGGTAGGGATCGTGATCGGGATCCAGTCCGTGGGAGTGGTGTTGATGATTGCACTGTTGGTAACGCCGGCCAGCGCGGCCCGACAATGGACCCGGCAACTGGGTACGATGGTGATGCTCGCCGCACTGATGGGAGCGGTGTGTGGACTGATCGGTTCGGTAGCCAGCGCCCTCTATGCCAATGTTCCTACCGGCCCTGTCATCGTACTTTCGGCGACCTTGATTTTTGTGGTTTCACTCCTGTTCGCACCGCGGCGAGGAGTCGTTTCACGCATCGGCCGTCGGCGCAAATTGATTGCTTCCCAGGCAGTGGCCTCGAGCGGGAGGTCCGCCCCATGAGTCTTCTTTTGTGGACACTGGCGATCGCCCTGGTCACCGCGATGACGACCGCGTTGTGTGGTGCGTACCTGGTTGTTAAAAAGGAAGCGCTGGTGTCGGAAGGTCTCAGCCACGCTGTCTTGCCCGGCATCCTGCTCGGTTTCCTCTGGTTCCAGGATCGAAATTCACCCTTCTTGATTCTGTTGGCGGCCGGCGCCGGCCTGCTGATGGTTGCCCTGGTCCACTTGATCAAACGGACTCGCCTGGTGGATGGAGATGCCTCCCTGGGCATTGTC
The DNA here is from genome assembly GCA_022447605.1 of Mariniblastus sp. Classification (GTDB taxonomy): domain Bacteria; phylum Planctomycetota; class Planctomycetia; order Pirellulales; family Pirellulaceae; genus Mariniblastus. The sequence continues at coordinate 143,641 of JAKVBG010000006.1, read as the reverse complement.
TTTTCTGCCTTGTTCAGTGGAGGTGTCATTCTGGCCAGTCAAAACCTGCGGAATGTCCATTTTCATGCCGATTCCATCATTGACGGAAATTTAGCCACCGCCGTCCTGGACAGGTTGCAATGGGGTGAAGTCGATCTGGGGCCCCAGGCTTTTTGGGTGATGTTGTTGACGTTGGCGTTGGTGCTCACGTTCATCATGATGTTTTACAAAGAGCTGAAGCTGATGGTCTTTGATGAGACACTGGCTCGATCCCTCGGGTTTCGCCCAGGCCTGGTCCATATGGTCTGGTTGGGTCTGGTAGCGATCACGACGGTCAGTGCGTTCCAGGTGGCCGGCTCAATCCTGGTGGTTGCGTTGATGATTGCCCCACCAGCGGCCGCTTACCTGTTGACCAAGGACCTGTTCCGGATGCTGGTTGTCAGTGCGCTGATCGCGATTGTCAGTTCCGTGATCGGTGTTTATGCCGGTTACCATCTCGATATCGAGCCGACCGGACCGATCGCCCTGGCCGCCGGGCTCTGTTTTCTGAGCGTCGCACTGCTTGCCCCAGGTCAGGGCATTCTCTCGCGCAGGCGAACCAGGCAGCGGCAACAGGCATTTGTTTTTAATCAGCTGCTACTCGTTCAGTTGGTCAGGGGGGCGCAGGGAACCAAGGCAGGTTCGGGTTACAGCCCGGAAACGCTTTATCGGCAAGTTGCCTGGAGCAGGCGTCAATTCGAAGCGGCGCTGGAGCGTTGCCTGGAGCAAAAGTGGATTCTTGATCAAGGCACGGGTTATCAGATTTCCGAGCAGGGTGAGCGTTATCTGGAAAAGGATCTTTTTTGAGGCAGCTTGTGACGTTAAATTCGGCCACCAGGAAATTGCGAAAATTTTTGAATCGTCGGCTCGTATCCAGTTCGAGCTACTTGAAATGGACAGGAGAGAATTGATGACAAGGCAAAAAATGAATCGACGCTCGTTTTCGTTGGCAACCACGGGTGCCGCCCTGGCCGTCCCCCTGGGGTTAGGTCGATGGGGGGAACAGGATGACAAGGCACCGAAAGGCCCCGTGGAGGCGGACTTCACAAGGGACTATGCGGCTCCATCATTTAAACCGAGTTGGTCCAAGCCTCAAATCAACCGTGAGCTCGCACAGGATTTCGTGATTTACGCGCACATGGATTTGGATATGGTCAAAAAACTTTTGCAGCGCGAAGCGAATCTGTTGAATGCTTCGGTGGACTGGGGAGGGGGTGATTGGGAAACGGCTTTGGGTGGAGCTTCTCATATGGGTCGCAAGGACATCGTAAATTTTTTGCTGGAACAAGGTGCAAGAATCGATCTGTTTTGCGCAGCCATGCTGGGAATGCTGGAGGTGGTCCAGTCGATGTTGACCTTGCAGCCGGCTCTGATTGATATGCGTGGCCCTCATGGATTCAATCTGCATTTCCACGCCCAGGTAGGTGGGGACGACGCGGAGCCCGTTCTGGAATATTTGCAATCGGTCAAGGAACTTGAACTTCGGCCCGTCCCATTTCTGAAAAAGAGAAAAACGGACAAAAAAAATCCGACCGACAAATGACCTGATCTGGTCGTTTTCGATCCTCGGGAGATGGGGCAGTCGCACAGATTTCGAATCAACGTATGCGATGGCGGACCCGATCTTATTCCAGCGATTGTTGGAAATCGGTGTCAATTGATGTACAATTGCCGCGAGTCTTCAGCGAACGTATTCCTCAAGGGAGATCGATATGATTCAGATGTCGCGGACCAGTATGCGTCTGGTTGCCCTGTTTGCTCTTGTCATCGTTTTCGGGACGATCGGGTGTGGGAAAACGGATCAGTCGGGTGCGGATCCGGCAGATGAGATTTCCAATTTTGTTCCGAACCCCAAAAAAATAGATCCAGCCGATTTGCCGTCGGCCGCGCTTTCCGGTCCGGCGCCGCCGGCTAATTCCGCCCCGGCTCAAGCGCCAACGGGTGCCTCCGAGTCGACCGGTACGACAACACGCCCGGCAACAGCCCCGCCGGAAACTCTCCACCCCCATCCAATGCCGGAAATTCGACCCCGAACAATCCGCCGGGAGAGGCTCCGCCACGCAACCCGAATATGTCGGGCGCCGCCGGGGGAACCGGGGATGCCCCCTCCGGGGCCGGGGCCCCTCCCGCTGGCCCGAGAGTTCCCAAGGGAGCCGGGGTCGGTGATGCGATCCAGACGATCGAGGGGCGAGACCTGGACGGGGAAGAGTTCTCGCTGGATGATTACGCCGGCAAGGTGATGATGATCGATTTTTGGGGAGATTGGTGACCGCCCTGCCGTGCGATGTACGATCACGAGCGGTCGCTCGTCAAGAAATATAGTGGACGTCCTTTTGTCTTACTCGGTGTCAACACCGACGAACAACCGGATATTGCCCGGGAAGCGGTGCACCATAACAACCTGAACTGGAGATCGTGGTACGACGGGGCCCCGGGTGGTCCGATTTCCAGGGCATTTGCCATCGTTGGTTACCCGACCATCCTGTTGGTCGACCACCACGGTGTGATCCAGTATCGCTCGCCGTTTGGGGATGTCGATATGGATCAAGCAATCGACAAGCTGGTGAACGCTGCCGAGGCGGATGGTGTCACCGGGGGGGCCGAACCGAAAGCGAAAGTGCGTGAGTTCGTCGACTCGACCGGCGAACATAAGACAGTCGCTTCGTATGTCGGATTTGCCGACGGCAACGTAGCTCTGGAGACCGAATCTGGCTCGACCGTTCAGGTTCCCTGGACCCGACTGAGCTTGGCCGATCAACGGTATGTGGCCAACCAGCGCCTGAAGGCTGCTGGCCTGGCCCGAGTCGCCAAGGAGCAGATCCAGTTCCCGTTCGATCAGCCGCAGACGTTCTGGGACGAGAGTGGTCAGCACTCGATCACCGGGACCTACATCACGCTCGATGGTCGGTCGGCGCTGATTTGGCAGGAGGATGGAGCCGAGGTGAGGGTCTCCTACAGCAAGTTGAGTGACGAAACGAAAGACCTGATCAAAGAAGAGATCAAGAAACGGAAATAGGCCAATGGCCTTGTTCCTGCCGGGGCATGGCCTTTGCCTGGTCGATGGTTTTTAGCATTGATGCCGAGGCGGTGATGCATGAAGAGTGAACGATTGATGATGGTCGTGGGGCTGCTGTTTCTGGCAGCGATGGGCCCGTCCCGGACGATGGCTGTCCCGCAGGCGAACAACATTTCACTGGAAAAAGAAGAGGGTCAGGTCGTGATCAAGGTCGGTGACGACCTGTTTGCGAAATATGATTTTCGAGGTTACGCCCGGCCGATCTTTTTCCCGGTACTCGGGCCGGGTCAGGTACCGATGACCCGCGCTTACCCGATGCAAAAAGTGGACGGGGAGGCGAGCGATCACCCACATCACAAATCCGTCTGGTTTGCCCACGGGGCGGTGGATGGAATCGACTTCTGGAAGGAGGCGGGTGCCATTGAGCATGTCTCTTTTGATCAGTTTGATCCGCAGCGGGGATTTACCGTGACGGATCATTGGCTTCACCCGGTCAGTAAGAAACCTTTATTGGTGGTCGAGGGAAAATTCGAATTCGGGGCGGACGATTCCGCCCGTTGGATCGATTGCGAGTACGTGCTGCGGGCTGCGGATCAAGAAGTCCTGCTGGGTGACACCAAGGAAGGGACGTTTGCCATCCGGACCCATCCCGACTTGCGACTGGTGGCTAACGAAAAACAGGGAGTCCAGGAGGTCTTTGGCAGCGCCCGCAACAGCGCCGGTGACACGGGCAAGCCGGTCTGGGGGAAATCCGCCAAGTGGGTTGACTACTATGGCAAAGTGGATGGCCAGCCGGTGGGAATTGCCATGCTGGATCACCCATCCAACCTGCGGCACCCGACCACCTGGCATGCACGCGAATACGGATTGGTGGCCGCCAACCCGTTCGGCTACCACTATTTCAAGAGGCAGCCCAAGGGGGCGGGTGATTACCGCTTGAAGCCGGGAGAACCACTCACCCTTCGCTACCGAGTCGTATTCTATCAAGGTGAGCGATCGGTCGACGAGGTGGAAGCGTACTTTCAGGACTTTGCCGACTGAAGTGTGGGCCAGGTTGTATTGGATGAGCGGAGCGTCCGTTTTCCCGCGGCCACGTCACTTTCGCAGTTGACCGGCCGGTGTTCCCTCGGCCAATTGCTCGATCGTATCTTCGGTGGCTCGCTGGACCGCTGCTTGCCAGTCGTTGGCGCCGGAGTATTCTTCCCGTTCGTAGGCAAAGATAATCGCCCGCGAACTGTTGACCACGGCGCCCAGTCCCTGTGGATCGAACCCGCCCGCCACATCGGCGGCCGTCCCCCCCTGCGCGCCGAGGCCAGGGATCAGGAAGAGGGTGTGGGGCATTGATTGCCGCAGTTCGGCCAGTTGCTCCGGGTAGGTTGCCCCCACGACGGCGCCGATCGAGCCGTAGCCCTTACTGCCCGGTTGTTCGCGATTAAATCCTTCCACCATTTGCGCCACCTGCTGATAGACCGTGGTCCCCGACTCCACGACCTGTTCCTGTAATGTCTGGCTCCCCGGGTTGGATGTCTTGACCAGGACAAACAGACCGGCCCCGCGATGGTGGCAGCGTTCAACAAACGGTTGCAGGCTGTCCGCCCCCAGGTATGGATTGACCGTGAGGGCATCACAGCTCCATGGGCTCTTGCGGCCCAGGTACGCGCTGGCATATGCCTCGGCGGTCGACCCGATATCTCCCCGTTTGGCATCCATGATGACTTGCAGGTCGTAACGATGGGCGTGATTGATGACTTGGGCCAGCGCCGCTAACCCGGGAGGTCCCAGTTGCTCGAAGAAGGCAGATTGCGGTTTGACGGCCGGGACCAGCGGGTGAACCACATCGATAATATCACAACAGAACTGCCGGTAAGCTTCTACTACGAAGTCCCCGCGATCGCCGTTGGCGCGGAACGCGGCTGGCAGTCGCTCCCAGCGCGGGTCCAGTCCGACGACCAGCGGAGTTTGTTTGGCTACCACGTCATTCATCAGGCGATCGGCGAAATGTTGACCCATCAGTACGATCATTCCTCTAGGTAGAGACAAAAGTAAATAATTGGCAGAATACATTTGATACCAAAACGTGGAAAAACTGGAACCACGGGTTGAAACGGGTAAATTGCCGACCGATCGGTTATCTCGTACGTATTGAACCGCTGTGCGCCTTGGTATAATCCGAAGCTTCGTCTACTCCCTGTCTCACCCCCCCAAACCGACTTGGATTCCCGGACCAAGCTTAATTCGATAAACGGCACTGCGACTGCCGGGTTCGGAACGTGGGGCGGCGTTTTTACGCCATGCACGTTGACGATCCTGGGCGTCATCATGTTCCTGCGATTCGGTTACGTCGTGGGAAACGCGGGCGTGCTCTATGCGCTGTTGATCGTGGCGATCTCCAAGGTCATTACGCTATTGACCAGTTTCTCGCTGTCTGCCATTGCCACCAATACACGGGTGGAAGGGGGCGGGGCTTATTTCCTGATCAGTCGCAGCCTGGGTGCCAAGTTTGGTGGCGCCATCGGGATTGTCTTCTTTTTTGCCCAGGCCATCTCGGTGGCCCTGTACGTCATCGGTTTTTCTGATGTGGTGGGCGTCCTTATGCCGGGTCTGCCGATCTGGCTGATTGCGACCTTGACCAACGTAGTGGTGTTTGGCTGCGTCTACCTCGGTGCAGGTTGGGCGATCCGGGTTCAGTATTTTATTCTGGCCGTGTTGGGGTTGAGTCTGCTGTCTTTTTATATCGGCGCGATCCAGAAGTTCGACCCGGAACTGCTGGCGGCCAATTGGGCGCCTGACTATTTGGCGAACCAGAGTTTCTATACCATGTTTGCCCTGTTTTTCCCTGCCGTGACGGGCATCATGGCGGGCGCCAACATGTCGGGTGATCTGCGCGAACCGGCCAAGGCGATTCCCCGCGGTACGATTGCGGCGGTCCTGGTGACCGGGGTGATCTACCTGAGCCAGGCCGTCTTGATGGGTGGGGCCGCTCGTCATGAACAGCTGATTGATCTCAACCAATTGGTGATTTCAGAGATTTCCGTTTGGCCACTGTTGATCACCGCTGGCGTCTTTGCCGCGACTTTGTCATCGGCGCTGGCCAGCATGATGGGCGCGCCGAGGATCCTGCAGGCGGTATGTAAGGATGGTATCTTTCCTCGCATCAAGTTTTTCGCCAAGGGGAGTGGCCCGGTCAACGAGCCGCGGCGAGCCATCATCCTCTCCTTTGCAATTTCCCAAGCTGGCATCTTGCTGGCCGATCTGGATACGATCGCTCCGCTGATCACGATGTGCTTCATGATCACTTATGGATTGTTGAATCTGGCGACTTTCTTTGAGGGGATTACCAAGAATCCCAGTTACCGGCCCCGCTTTCATTTTTCGCATTGGACCTTGTCTTTGACGGGGGCCGTCGGATGTTTCGCGGTCATGATCCTGATCAACTGGCTCTGGGCGCTGGTATCCGTGTTGGTGATGGCTGTCATCTACTTGTTCATTGCGCAGAAACAGGTCGAGACACGCTGGGGTGATCTCAACAGTGGATTGCTGTTTGAGCGAACCCGGAAAAGCTTGCTCAAACTGGAGAAACAACTTTACCACCCGAAGAACTGGCGGCCCATTATCCTGGCGCTGAGCGGGGCCAGCGGGGCCCGCCCACGCTTGGCGATTTACGGCAACTGGTTCACTTCTGGCAACGGTATCCTGGCGATTGGTCATGTGATCGAGGGTGATGTGGATCAGCGGATTGAGCGCCGGACCAACCAGGAGCGATTGATGCGCAATTTTATCCGGGAACGTTCGCTGGAGGCTTTCCCGGCCGTGATTGTCTCACCGACCTTGGCCGATGGGGTTGAGTCACTTGTCCAGTGTCACGGACTGGGGGCCCTGCGGCCGAATACGGTCCTGATCGGCTGGCCGAGTGAAGAGTCCCGGACTGATATTTTTTCCGCCAACCTGCGGACGGTCGCCAACCTCGGTCGCAGTATCATTGTCATGCGATTGACCGATGATGTCGAGGATCCGTGGGATATCCCTTCGGGCACGATCGATGTCTGGTGGAGAGGGCAGAAGAACGGCGAGTTGATGTTGATGCTGGCACATTTGTTGGTCAACAACACCGGTTGGCGTGGCCGTACGATTCGTTTGATGCGGGTGATTGAATCGGAAGCGGGCCGCGAGGATGTGTTGCAACACCTGAAATCCCTGACCCAGTCGTCCCGCATCGATGCCGTCTGCGAAGTGCACGTTGGCCATGACGCGGCCAAGATTATCCAGGATATTTCCCGTGATGCGGCGGTTGTCTTCCTCGGGTTCGAGGTGGCCGATGAGGGGCGCGAGTCCGATTTTATTCATGACATCCGTCATTTCAGTGGCGGTCTTCAGCGAATCGCATTCGTTTCCAGTGCGGGCGAAGTCTCGATTGACTCCTGACCACCCTGTTTATGGGTGTTTCCCTGTTCTGAATGCTCTTTGTTCACTTCTGAGTGGCCCATGATTGGTGGCCTGGTGTTACCGGGGAACTTGTGTCCAGCCGGTGCAATGCTAGAATCTCGTTTTACGTATCCGGTTCCGTTTGGCGGAACAGAGGTATGCGGGCTGTGGCGCAGTCTGGCTAGCGCGTTTGACTGGGGGTCAAAAGGTCGCAGGTTCAAATCCTGTCAGCCCGATTCGAATTTCCTGGCGTCGTCCATGACCATGACCGGGGTCCTGGCGAACGATTCCCGGGACGCAGAGAGTGTGGAAAGATGGCTCCAGTGTTGAAGGTGGAGGCGACGTGAATAACGAAGAAAAAAACGAACACGCTGGCAAAGCGTTGGTGATCGTCTTTGAGGATTTTGATTCGGCTTCTGCGGCTGTGCATGCCCTGCATGAAGGTGGCTTCCCAACCGACCGGATCGAGTTGGTGACGGAAGACTTCCAGCGTGAAGCACACGACGTAAAAACTCCCGCCGTGCATGAGACATCGACCAATTCAGCTGTCAGTGGGGGAGAAAAGTGGGCCGTCGTTGGTAGTGGCGTCGGCGCGGTCGGTGCCATCATTGCGGCTGTGCTTACCCCGTTTCCCGGTGCCGGCCTGGCGATGATCGTCGTTGGCGGAGTGGCGGGTGGCCTGTACGGAGCGGTCGCCGGTTTGGAGCATGCGGGTGAGGACGATTCGGTGGACCTGCCAACCCCGGACGACTACCAGCAACTGGTCAAACAAGGTCACAAGTTGGTCGTGGTGCACGGTAGCCACGACGAGATGATGCAGGCCAAGGACCTGATCGAACACCTTCCCTCGGTTCACGGGCACCTGCACCCGATCCGCGGACGTGAATTTCACGAGCACCCGGAACACCTGGAAAACGAATAAAGCGGTCTCTTTTCAGGGGGCCTGTGTTGGGCCATGCTCCCGGCCGACAAATGTTTTTGGCTCACCTGATCGATGCCAATCTCGCTGCAATGACGGATTTCGTCGAGGCGGGGGAGCGGGTATTTCCTGTTCGCTCTGCTCATGATTGCCAGCAGTTGACCGGTCGATCAGGTGGCCGGTCCATCATGGGATCGGCGCTGCTGGCAGATGGGCTCTTTTCCGCCGTTGCCGCGAACGATCTTGCGTGGCCGAGAAAAGTCGATTAACAAGACAGTAGCGAACCTGGTTCTGGCCTTGGCGAAAGTCGGGGCGTACGACTCCCCGTCGCGGAGTGGTGCCAATCAAGAAGATAACCGGGAAGCAGTCGGCGATCACCGGTTGGAGGAACCGGTGGTGATAGGTGGCAGGGAGGCCAGCGGGTGGCTAACAGGAAATCGCGTTCGAAGCGTCGGGGTTCTGGCAAAGCGGGCAGCCTGCGCGCGACCTTTCTCTGGCTGCTGATGACCTTCCTTACTGTGGGGGGGGCGGTCGGTTTCCTCTGCCCGGACCTGCCGGTGCTTGGCCCCCTGGTGCAAAGCGCGCAGCGTGTTTTGGGAGCCGTGGTGGACCGGCTGCCCAAGGCCGATTCCCGCCAAGCCATCGACGCGGATGAGCTTTCCCGGATCAATGCCTCGGTCCCTGCCTCGCTGGCATCCCACCCGCGTCCCGCCAACAAACTGCTGATCGCCTCTTTTAACATCCAGGTCTTTGGCAAGAGTAAATTGGCCAAGCCGGATGTGATGTCGGTCATCGTCCACACCATCCGTCAGTTTGACATCGTGGCCATCCAGGAGATTCGTGGCAAGGACGACAATATCCTTCCCGATCTGGTCGAGATGTTGAATTCAGACGGAAGTCGCTACCAGTTCGTCATCGGTCCGCGTCTGGGTCGCAGCGTCAGTACCGAGCAGTACGCCTTCGTGTTCGATAGCAATCGCGTGGAACATGACCCGACTTCGACGGGTACGATCCAGGACCCGCGGGATTTGATGCATCGTGAACCGTTGGTGGCCCGCTTCCGGTCCCGCACCCAGGTACCGGACCGCGCCTTCAGTTTCTGGCTGGTCAATGTGCACACCGACCCGGATGATGTTCCCACGGAAATAGCTGCCTTGGCGGATGTGTTTGAAGTGATGCAGCGCGCAAGGCCGTACGAAGACGACGTGATCCTCTTGGGTGATCTGAATGCGAGCGAACGACAGATGGGGCGATTCGCCCGGATGCCCGGGCTCCACTGGGTGGTAGGCGGGGGCGTCACCACCAACACTCGACAAACTAAGGCGTACGACAACGTCCTGTTTTACACACCCAGTACTGTTGAGTTTACCGGGCGGTGGGGTGTCTTCGGCTTGGAATCGGTGTTCCGTCTCACTCGGGAGCAGGCATTGCGGGTCTCCGACCATCTGCCAGTCTGGGCCGAGTTCGATGTCTGGGAGGGTGGGGCGCCGCGCCGCGCCGGAGCGGACCCTGGCTTTCGTCGTTAAGCGACTTCACTGATGTTCCTCCTTCTCCGATCGATGGCCTGGTTGCCGTGGTCTTTTCGGCTCAGGAAATCCTGCGTATTTGCCGGTTTGAACGGACTTCACGCGCTGGCCTGAGCCTCGGCGCCTGGTTCGGCCCCGTCAGATCGACGCTTTCAAGCCTCGGTAATTGCAAAAAAGTGTGTCATGGATTGAAATAATATGGGTTGTTGATGTCATTATCTTTGTTTTGTCCGTTTGGCGATCGGTCGCTCGAGGGAGTTTTCATTGCGGTTCAGTCAGTCTTCGGTCGACGGTTTGCGGAACGTTTTCCGAAGTGGGTTTTCAGCTCATGATATTACCGAATCACTCGTCTCTTGCGATGTTTCAGAATCGTTGGATTGGATGCGGGAATTCATGGACGCTCATCAGCTGGTGGTGATTGGTGTCAGGGACCACGGGCACGTGGTCGGCTATGTCGATCGCGAACATTTGCAGGATGCTGACGGCCAGGTGGCGATCCATCCGTTTGAAGAAGAACAGGTAATCCAGACTTCGACGCCACTGGCGGAAGTGGTAACTCGCCTGCAGGAACAGCCTCGCCTTTTTGTATCCGTTTTTGGGTTTGTTGGCGGGATTGTGACACGGACGGACTTGCAGAAACCGCCAGTGCGAATGTGGTTGTTTGGCATGATCACCCTGATCGAAATGCGGATGAACGATTTGATCAAAGACGGCCTGTCGGACGACGAGTGGAAACCGTATCTGTCCGAAAGCCGGTTGGCCAAGGCCGAAGAACTGCGGGCCGAAAGGACCCGGAGAAAGTTGCCGGTGACGCTGCTTGATTGCCTGCAGTTTTCCGATAAATGCCAGATCATCGCCCGCCATGAACCGCTGCGGAACCAAACGCGGTTTGAATCACGAAGACAGGTTCAAGATGCTGGCAAGCGACTGGAACGCTTGCGGAACGATCTGGCTCATTCCCAGGATATCATCGTCAATGACTGGGATGCGGTAGTTGAACTTTCCCGCAATCTTGAGACGATGTTGCAAAACACGTTTCAATCGGATTGAAACCGCCGATCATTGAAACAGCTTTATTTTTTTTCGAGCCGCCCGTACGACCATGGACGAACTAAAAAATCCAATCTTGGTAGCCGGCTTGTTGCTGTTCGTCGGCGTCCTGGCGACGAAGATTGCCAACCGGGTCGGGGTTCCCGCGTTGTTACTGTTCCTGTTGGTGGGAATGCTGGCGGGGACCGATTCCTTTGGCTGGATCGCTCATGTAACCGGGAACTCCAGCTGGACCGGGGTCCCATTCCAGAGTTTTGACCTCGCCAAAAGAATTGGGGAGGTTGCCCTGCTGGTGATTCTGTTTGCCGGTGGCCTGGAAACCAAGTGGCATACGGTTCGACCCGTACTGGTTCCGGGTATCATCCTGTCGACGGCAGGGGTCCTTTTGACGACCTTGCTGCTCGGACTTTTTTCCTGGTTTGCCCTGAACGAGTTGACGAGGTTTGACATCGGTTTTGAAGGGCTGACATTTGTGGAAGTCCTGTTGCTGGCAGCGATCGTTTCCTCGACGGACGCCGCAGCCGTCTTTTCCGTTTTTCGATCAGCCAACGATCAACCGAATCCGAGACTGCGATCTCTGCTGGAACTGGAGTCGGGAAGCAATGATGCGATGGCGGTCCTGTTGACGGTCACGATCCTGCAGTTCATTTCGGGACAGGAAGGTTCAGCCTGGTATGTGGTTAAGGACCTGTTTCAGCAGTTGATTTTTGGAGCCGCGATCGGGATGCTGATCGGTTGGGCGGGCGCCGCGATGGTCAGCCGGTTGAGGTTCTCCGCGCGGGGCATCTACCCGATTTTTGTGCTTTCGTTCGGGTTCCTTTCCTATGGCTTGGCCGAGCAGATCGATGGAAATGGATTCCTCAGTGTTTACGTGGCGGGTGTGGTTGTCGGGAATCGGTTGAAACGAAACCAGGAAAGCGTCCTCGGATTTCACGATGGGCTGAGCTGGTTGGCGCAGATCGCGATGTTTATCCTGTTGGGACTATTGGTCAATCCGGGCGATCTCTGGTCAGTGGCTTTGGCTGCCAGTGCGATGGCGTTGTTCCTGATGCTGGTTGCCCGGCCGGTCAGCGTCTTTTGCTGCCTGCTGCCACTGCGGGTCAAACCGAATGAAATAACGTATATCTCCTGGGTCGGGTTGCGCGGGGCGGTGCCGATCGTGTTGGCCACGTTTCCCTATGCCTACGGGATTGAGAACTCCCATCTCATTTTCAATATTATCTTTTTTATCGTGATCCTGTCGGTTCTGGTGCAAGGTTCGACGCTGGTTGCCTGTGCCCGTTGGCTGAAGGTGACGACCGACGGCGAGGACTAGGCCGGTTTCGGGTAATGGTGGTTGCGCCCGTGGGAGAGCGGGCTCAGGGAGCCGCTGTAAATTCATGGCCGTTGGGTGGCCGTTTTTGGCGCCAAGTTTTCCGGGCGACTGATTTTACCCGGTTTTTTGCAATGATTATCGGTGTTCGGTTGTTGACTTGGCCGGCGCTGTGAGTCATTTTGAACTTTGGTAATCCCCTTTTTAACTTACACCTTGGAAGAATCTGTTGGAGAAACACCGATGAAAAACCTCGTCGCATTTACGTTCGCCGTTGCCGTTGCTTTTGGTTGCAGTGGTTTGATGGCTCAAGACGCTGCCAGTCAACCGTCACCCAGTGATGGCTCTGCCGTGGTCGTTAATGATTGTTGTGCTGATCCTTGTTGCGCCCCGAAGCGCTTCAGTTGCAACCTGTTCAAACGACGTCATGCCAACTGTTGTGAGCCGGCACCCGTTAATGATTGCTGTGCTGATCCTTGTTGCAAGCCGAAGCGTTTCAGTTGCAACCTGTTCAAACGGCGTCATGCCAACTGTTGTGATCCGGCACCCGCTGCCGATTGTTGTGATGATCCGTGTTGCAAGCCCAAACGTCGTTGTGGCCTGTTGCAGCGCCGCGCTCGCGGTTGTTGTGAAGCGGAATGTGACCCATGTGTCGAGGCGACTGATTGTTGCGCTCCCGCACGTCACAAGTGCAAGCTCTTTCAACGACGCAGCAACTGCTGCAACTGATCCTGAATATCCCGTCAATACGGGGTAGGATATCTTGAAGACGCGCGGTCCGGCTTGGGCCGCGTTTTTTTTTGCCAGGTCCGTTGCATTCGGGGGGGCGTTGCTGGCAGCAATTGGGCGTGAAGTCGGTTACAATCAGATTCCCGGGTTGCCGGGAACCATTGAAAGCCAGGCGAGTAATTCCAGAAAGGTAATGATGAGAACATCTGTTTTGACACTGTCCCTCTGTTCGGTCCTTGCAGTTAGCGCGATGGCCGAGGATGAATGGGTTTCCATGTTTAATGGGAAAGATCTTTCCGGATGGCGGGTGAACGAGAACAAGGATTCTGTCTACATCGAAGACGGCGCACTGGTCACGCACGGGCCCCGAGCCCATGCCTTTTTTGTTGGCAAGGACGGCAAAGCAGATTTCAAGAATTTTCATTTTAAAGCGAAGGTGATGACCAAGCCGCAGGCCAACTCGGGCATTTATTTCCATACGAAGTACCAGGATTCCGGTTGGCCGAACAAGGGGTACGAAGCGCAGGTCAATAACACGCAGGGCGACCCGAAGAAGACGGGTGGCCTGTACAACGTGCAGGATAATTTCAAGGCGCCCGTGCAAGACAACGAGTGGTTTGATTACGAGATCATCGTGAAAGGGAAGCACATCGTGGTGAAAATCAACGGGAAGAAGATTTCCGACTACACCGAGCCGGATGATCTCGACCGACCGGAACGTTGTTTGTCCAGTGGTACCTTTGCCCTGCAGGCCCACGATCCGGGGAGCAAGGTCATGTACAAGGATATGAACTACAAACTGTTTGCCGATTGATGATCGTTTCCCAAAGGTGCTTCTTATCGGCGTTGCTGTGGCCAGTTATGGTCATGGCATTCGGCTCGGACTTGGTTGCCCGGCAGGCAGCCGCGCCCGCTGAGGCGCCGCCGAATTTCGTGATCATCATGGCCGATGACCTCGGTTATGGCGACCTGAGTTGTTATTGGGATTATTTCCGGGCGCCAACGCCGCACCTCGACCGGATGGCGTCGGAGGGACTGCGGTTTACTGATTTTCATTCGAGTGGCAACGTTTGCAGCCCGACGCGAGCCGGTCTGTTGACCGGGCGGTATCAGCAACGGGCCGGGCTCCCGGGTGTGATCAACGCCGACCCGAAGGTGGCAGCGCACTTCTTTGGGCTGGGGCGGAACGAAACGACTTTTGCTGAATGCCTGCAGAAGGCTGGTTATCGGACCGGCATCTTTGGTAAATGGCACCTCGGTTACGATGTCTATTTCAACCCGCTGGAACACGGTTTCGATGAATTCCGTGGTTATGTCAGTGGCAATATCGATTACCAGTCACACTATGACCGGATGGAGAAGTTTGATTGGTGGAAGGGTCGTGAACTGGAAGATCAGGAAGGCTACGTGACGCATCTGGTCACAAAGAACGCGATCGATTTTATCGAAAGGAACAAGGCTCGCCCGTTTTGCCTGTATGTGGCCCACGAGGCCGTTCATTCCCCTTGGCAGGGACCGTTCGATGCGCCGATACGTGGGCCGAACGCCCGCAAGGACCTGGTGAAAGGCAAAAATAACACGGCCGTGTTTGCCAAGATGATCGGCGCGCTGGACGAGGGAGTGGGCGAGATTCTCTCCACGGTAAAAACGTGCGGGATTGCGGACCGGACCTTGGTCCTGTTCTTTTCCGACAACGGGCCGGCCGCCGGTTCGTCGGGCCCGTTGCGCGGTCGCAAGGGGAGCAACTACGAGGGGGGGCATCGCGTTCCGGCCATCGCCTGGTGGCCGTCTCGGATTGAACCGCGTCAAGAGACGGACGTGCTGGCCATCAGCCTCGATATCATGCCGACACTCCTTTCGATCGCCGGCTACGAGGAACAGGCCGGTCTGGCCCTGGATGGGGTGGATCTCTCCCCGGTCCTGTTTGACAAGCAATCACTGGGTGACCGTCAGTTGTTCTGGAATGGGCGGGCGATGCGTGACGGGAAATGGAAACTGGTGCTGGGCAAGCCGAAACAGGGTGAGGTGGAATTGTTCGACCTGTCCCAGGATGTGGGTGAAAAGGTGAACCTGGCCGAGCAATACCCGGAACGGGTTGCCCAGATGCGAAAAGCGCTGGATGGTTGGAAAGAGGAGGTCGCCCGTGGGGCGACGGCGCAACCGATTCCACATTGAAGTCGTCTAGGGTGGCTGCAGGGTGGCTGCAGGGTGGGAGTGCGCGGCGGACCGAGCTTTGCCTGAACGAGAGCCTGAACGAGAGAAGGAAGGACATTTCATGATGTGCCAAACCAAGATGGGTAGATGGTTGTGCTGGACGACTGGTTGGTTGGTTGGCTGCTGCAGCCTGTTTTCAGCCAGGGCTTATGGGGACGATGACACGGTCCGCGGTGCAGCGTCCCAGGATCGCCCGAATGTGGTGTTGATCATCTCGGACGATCAGCGCTGGTCCGATTACGGTTTCATGGACCACCCGTTGATTGAGACGCCCAACCTCGACCAACTCGCCCGACAGAGCGCCCTGTTTCGTCACGGCTATGTCCCCACCGCCCTCTGCCGCGCTTCGTTGATGACGCTGATCACGGGCCGTTATGCGTTTGAACATCGGACCTGTGGGAATGATCCCCTGGTCAGGAAAGGTTCGGGGGCGAATGCCCGGGAACTGAAAGAACGGGTGATCGACAACCTCGACCGCTTCGAGCCGATTCCCCAGGTGCTGGGCCCGCTCGGTTATCTCAGCCACCAATCGGGTAAATGGTGGGAGGGTCACTTCCAGCGGGGTGGATTCACGCACGGGATGACCTTGGGATTCGGCAATACGCCGCGAGGCAGACACGGTGACCTCGGCTTGAAGATTGGCCGACAAGGGATGGAGCCGATCGAGGCGTTCCTCGATGAGGCGGTGGCGGAAAAGAAGAGGTTCTTTCTCTGGTACGCGCCGTTCCTGCCCCACACCCCCCACAATCCACCGGAACGCTTGTTGCAACGGTACGCCGACAAGGATCTGCCCGCGCCGATTCAAAAGTACGCGGCCATGTGCAGCTGGTTTGACGAGTCGTGTGGTGAATTGATCGGGTTGCTCGAGGAAAAAGAGCTGCGTTCCAATACGTTGATCGTCTATGTTTGCGACAACGGCTGGACGTCCACCGTCAAAGGTCTCAATGCGCCAGACGATTGGAATGCGCCGTACGCGCCCCGCACCAAACGATCCCCTTACGACGGGGGTGTTCGCACGCCGATGATGTTCAACTGGCCCGGTAAAATCAAACCGCAGGACCGGCCCGAGCGAATTTCGAGTCTCGACATCTACCCGACGATCCTGGCGGCTGCCCAGGCACCGGTTCCAGCGGGCCTGTCCGGTCTCAACCTGTTGCCTTACCTCGAATCGGGCAAGGGCATTCCTCGCCAGACACTGTATGGGGAAGCATTTGGGCATGACATCCAGGACATTGACGATCCGGAGTCCTCCCTTTTGAACCGTTGGTGCATTGATGGCGACTGGAAGTTGATCGTCAGCTATGCCGATGATTTGCAGGGAGGTTCCGCCCGTGTTCGTCAGGCTCACCTTCACCCGCCTCGGTTGTTCCAATTAAAGAATGACCCCGAGGAGGAGAATAACCTGGCAGCCAAGCATCCGGAACGCGTGCAGCAGTTGCAGCAGAAGTTGCAATCCTGGTACCCGGTGGAAAAAAGGCTGATTGGCCAGTAGGGACGTCGACGATCAGTTTGCGGATATCCAGCGATATCAATAGAAGACGCCGCCGTAACGCACAAACAGGTAGACGCTGTAGATCACCACGCCCAGGACAATCAGGGAACCGGCGTTCAACAGTCGCTGAGCCGTTTGCAGGCGGCGCGTGGCAATCACCTGGGCGATGAGTACGACGACCAGGACCACGGAGAACTTGAAGTAGACCATGCCCCGAAACTGGAAGTGTATCAGGATCCAGTTGGCAATGCCGTTGGATTCCCGAAAGTTCTCCATGCCCAGCAGGATCCAGGTCATGAATACATCAAACGAATTGATCAGAATGAAGACACAGGTCTCGGTTTGCAGCGGCAACTCGCGTGTCCAGAACATCCCTTTTTTTTCTGGTGCGTTGGCTGTTTCCTTCTCTGTTTCCTTCTCTGGTTCCTTGTCGTTCATGGATATCGATAAACCGTGAGAATCGCAGGGTGTGTGTCGCGGCCCTGTATTTCGGCCGATGCTTCTCTGTTTTTAATCGAGAATTTTTTTTCCGCAACAGTCTGCCCGGGAAAATGTCTGCTGGGAGGGTGGTGGATTTGTCGTTAATTCAGGCATTTCCTACTAGGACGGGACAAGCTTCTGAAACAAATTTTGCGACCGATCGCTCCGTCAATGGCCGGCTTCCGTTCGATCCTGGAATGGATAATTTTTTCAGGTTTTCCCGTTTCCAGAAGAGGGTTCTTATCGATCCATTGGAGATGACGTCGGCCAAGGTCTGACTGTATCAGGCAGCCCAGTTCGCCGACTCCAGATTCTGTAGCCTCCTGCCCGTACACGGTGGTGGTTGCCAAAACGATGGTGCAAGCGGGCGGCTTGCAGGAAAATTGAAATCTCGGACATAATGTCCTGCACAGCAAGAGTATGGATGCAGTGCTGGAGGTTCTCAATCGACATCGCCAGGTAAATGGTTTGCTTTTCCTGGTATTCGTCGGTTCCTTGCATGGGTCGGTTTTTCGAGACTGGATTGGAGATGGTTCGAGTGAAGTACTGTAACCTGAGATGGTCGTTGCCGATCGCCCTTTTCTCACTCATGGCGTTGTGGCTGATCTCCTCGCCGGTCCAGTTCGTCGCGGCTCAATCGCCAAGGTCAAAGGACGATCGCCCCAATATCGTCATCATCTACAGCGATGATCATGCCCAGCATGCAGTTGGTGCCTACGGTTCGAGGATGAATCAGACGCCGGCCATTGACCGGTTGGCCCGAGACGGCATGCGGTTTAACAACAGTTTTGTGGCCAACGCGATCTGCGGTCCGGCCCGGGCCACGTTGTTGACTGGCTTGCACTCCCATGCCAACGGGATGACGGCCAACAACACCCGTTTTCGAGACGATCTGCCAACCTTTGCCAAGGGCTTGCAAGCGGCGGGTTACCAAACCGCCATGATCGGCAAATGGCATATCCCGACCAAGCCGAATGGTTTTGATTATTGGGCCATCAAGCGGGGCGGTTATTACAATTCGGAATTTGAAACGCCTGATGGTAAGGAGACGTCCAAAGGTCATATCACCGATGTTATCACGGAGCGATCGGTCGACTGGATGCGGGATACGGCTCAGCAGAACCGACCTTTCCTGGTCTGGATTTCGCATTCCGCCGTGCACCGGACTTGGGCCCCGGCGGGCCGCCATTTAGACCGCTATGCCGATCGTGACATCCCGCCACCGAACAACCTGCACGACGACTATCAGGGGCGGAACCCGGGTGCTTCCACGGCGCAAATGCGGGTTTCCAGGGACCTGTTCCCAGCCTACGACCTGAAGCTGCCCGTGACGGGTGACCAGATCCTCGACCGGGCAGCCGCCCGGCAACTGGACCAGATGACGGACGAACAGCGGGAACGCTGGGACGCGGCGTTTGTCCCCCGGAATGACGCGTTTGCCGAGGCCGGGCTGGCTGGTCGGCAGCGGACGGAATGGAATTACCAGCGTTACATTAAAAACTACCTCCGCTGTGTCGACGGGATCGACGAGAGTGTCGCCACGGTCAGAGGATTTTTGGAGAAGAACTCCCTGGCTGACAATACGATCGTGATCTATTCGTCCGACCAGGGTTTCTTTCTGGGTGACCATGGCTGGTACGACAAGCGTTGGATGTACGAAGAGAGTTTCAGGACGCCCCTTTTGATTTACTGGCCCGGTGTCACCACGCCGCAGTCCACCTCCGATCACCTGGTTCAGAATATCGATATCGCTCCGACTCTGTTGGAGATGGCCGGCGCTGAACCGGTGGCCGACATGCAGGGAGAGAGCCTGGCTCCCCTTCTCCAAGGGGAGAAACCTTCGGACTGGCGCAATGCTCTTTATTACCATTACCAGATGGTGGAACCGCCCGGCCGTACTTCCCACCTGGTGGCCAAGCATTATGGCATTCGAACCGCTCGTCATAAATTGATCTATTTTTATGAGCATGATTTCTGGGAGTTGTATGACCTGGAGCGGGATCCGGGCGAGATGAACAACCTGTATCCCGGACTGGCTTCCTCCGACCTGGTAAAGCAGTTGAAAAACGAACTGGCCGACTTGCGGGTTCAATACAAAGATACCAGTGGCAAGCCCTGGTGAGTCCGCTTGGTGGGCGGTCAATTCCCTTCTCATTCCTGCAGGATCCAAACTCGGATGCCCGTCGTGATCATCGTCGGTTGAGCGAGTCATCCCGCACGTTTTGTGCACGTCAAAAGTTCGACAATGGGAGCGAGTTCGGTTATTCTGTTGGGAACCTGCCCACGGGCAAAGTCCGCCCGAACGTTGTACCTGCCGAACCTCGCAAACGGAACGAATTAAACATGACCTCCATCTTTCGCCTGCTGACGACTTACTCCGTGCTCTTGCTGGTATCGGCTTATGCCAGCCAGCTGTTCGCCCTGGACTTGACCCGGATGGTCTCAGACGGGGCGGTCAGTCAAAGCAACATTGCCTTTGTCTACGATGGCGACCTGTGGATTGCCCAGATCGACGGATCCCATCCCCGTCGGCTGACGTCGCATGAAGGGCTGGAGACCAGTCCCCGGTTTTCACCCGATGGTCAATCGATCGCCTTCAGTGCCGAGTACGACGGGAACAGGGATGTCTACCTGATACCGATTTCAGGCGGCGTTCCGCGGCGATTAACCTTCCACCCGTCCCCGGATAACGTCGAGGGTTTTACCCCCGACGGGAAATCCGTGCTGTTTTCGACCAATCGCAATCTCCATACCCGCCGCTACCACCGGTTGTACACGGTCCCGGTCGAGGGCGGTTTTCCCAAGTCATTGCCGATTCCGAACGGGTTGAGGGCTTCCTATTCGCCGGATGGCAGCCAGGTGGCCTACATCCCGATTGCCGAGCGATTCAACCAGTGGAAAAACTACCGGGGTGGTACCTGTTCCAGGATCTGGATCTTTAACAACCGTGATTACTCGGTCCAGCAGATCCCGCAACCGGAAGGTCGTTGCAACGATACCGACCCTGTGTTTGTCGGCAGCCAGGTTTTTTTTCGATCAGATCGAAACGGTGAGTTCAACCTCTTTTCGTACGACCCCCAGTCCGGCGCGATGCGGCAGTGGACTGATTACACCGATTTCCCGATCAACCGGATCACGGAATCAGCCGATTCCATCATTTACGAGCAGGCCGGGTTGCTGCACCTGTTCCAGCCGGCCAATGGGGAAACGAACGTCATTCCCCTCTCCCTGACCACTGACCAGACCGAAATTCGCCCACGTTTCGTGACCGGCAAGAAGTGGATTCGCAACCTCGACGTTTCGCCCTCGGGCAAGCGCGCGGTGGCGGAATTCCGCGGTGAAATCGTGACCCTGCCGGCCAAGAAAGGAGACGTGCGCAACCTGACCGAGTCTCCCGGTGTCCATGAACGCTCACCCGCCTGGTCTCCCGACGGGAGCAAGATAGCCTATTTTTCCGACGCCGATGGAGAATACAAGTTGCATATCGCCCGCCAGGATGGGAAGGGTGACGTGCAGGTATTTGAGGTGGAAGGGGCCGGGTTTTACGAGGCGCCACGATGGTCGCCCGATGGGTCGAGGATCAGTTACCGCGATAACTCATGGAGTCTTTACGTGTTCGAACTGGCGAGCGGTGCCTCGACCAAAATCTGCAGTGAGCCGAAGTTTGGTCCGGCCGGCATGCGGGGCTTGCATCATAGCTGGTCCCCCGATTCCCAGTGGCTGGCTTATACGGTCAACACGCCGGCCATGATTCAACAGGCGTTCGTGTACCACGTGGCATCTGGGCAATCGTTCCCTGTCTCCGACGGGATGAGTGAGGTCAGTGAGCCGGTCTTCGACCGCAATGGCAAGTACCTTTACTTTATCTCTTCCACGGACGCGGGGCCGGTCAAGCACTGGTTCGCCATGTCCAATAATGACATGGAGTTGTCCAACGCGATTTACCTGGTGGTCCTGGAGGATGACGGACCCAACCCGCTGGCCCGTCAGAGTGATGAAGAGGAGGCGAAGGCGGAGCCGGACAAGACCAAAGGGAAGGCTGGCCAGGAAGGCGCCAAGCCAGGTCAGGTGCCAACCGTCAAGATTGATTTTGACGGGCTCGACCAGAGGATCCTGGCCCTTCCCACACCGGCAGCCAGGTATTCCAATCTCAGGGCAGGCCCCGGGGGGACCCTGCTGTTTATCAAACGCGACCGGGAAGGTGATTCCGAGCTGGCCAGTTTTTCGCTGGAATCACGGGAGACGACCACGCTGCTGGACAAGGCCAGCCGGTTTGTCGTGACCCCCGATGGTAAAAAGCTCTTGTACGTAACGTCGGGTGGTTACGGGATTGCTCCAACCCAGGGCAAGATCGATGTGGCCAAGACCGGGTTGAACGTGGAGGCGATCGAAGTTCGCATCGATCCCCGCGCCGAATGGAAGCAGATCTTCAATGAGGTGTGGCGAATCAACCGGGACTATTTTTACGACCCGGGAATGCACGGCTGTGACTGGGTTGCTATGAAATCGAAGTACGAACCGTTGGTCGACCAGTGCGTCACGCGCAGTGACCTGAACCGTGTCCTGATGTGGATGTGCAGTGAACTGGCAGTCGGCCACCATCGCGTAGGTGGTGGGCAACAACGCCTGGAAGCGGACTCGGTGGCTGGGGGATTGCTGGGAGCCGACTACGAAATCGTAAACAACCGGTATCGGTTCAAGAAGGTGTTTGGCGGGCTGAATTGGAATGGACAACTGCGGGCCCCGCTGACCGAACCGGGAGTACGTGTCAGGCCGGGCGAGTACCTGCTGGCCGTCCAGGGGGCACCGCTGACGGCGGAGGACAACCTGCACCGTCATTTTGAAAACACGTCTGGAAAAATTGTCGAGCTCCGCGTCGGCCCCAACCCGGACGGGTCGGATTCGAGGATCGTCAAGGTTGTACCGGTCGGCAATGAAAGCCAGTTGCGGAATCGGGACTGGGTGGAAGGGAACCTGCGCAAAGTTCACCAGGCGACCGGTGGCCGGGTGGCCTATGTCTACGTGCCCAACACGACCGGTGCCGGTCATACCTATTTCAAACGATATTTTTTCCCGCAAACAGACAAGCAGGCGATCATCGTCGATGAACGGTACAACGGCGGTGGTCAGATCGCCGACTATTACATCGACCACCTGAGGCGGCCCTACATCAGCCATTGGGCCACCCGTTACGGCCAGGATTTGGTGACACCGAGTGCTTCCATCGCTGGTCCCAAGGTGATGTTGATCGACGAGACGGCTGGGTCGGGAGGTGACATGTTGCCCTGGATGTTCAATAAGTTGAAACTGGGCACCCTGGTCGGTCGCCGTACCTGGGGCGGTTTAGTCGGTGTCTTGGGTTTTCCTGTCCTGATGGATGGCGGGACCGTTTCGGCACCGAACCTGGCTATTTGGACCGAGGATGGATTCATTGTCGAGAACGCAGGTGTCCCGCCGGACGTGGAAGTCGAGCAGCTTCCGGCGGACGTGATTGCCGGGCGGGATCCGCAACTGGAGAAAGCGATTGAAATTGCGCTGCAGCAGCTCGAGGCCAACCCGCCCAAACAGTACCGAAAGCCTCCCTACCCTATTCGTGTCAGGAAATAGGCCTGCCAAACGTCGGTCAGGAACGAATGTTGGGGCCGGGAATCGGGGTGGCTACTCGACCTTCGAATTGGCTTGACGATAATGGGAGTAAGCAGATTGCTTGGTTTGGAAACAGAACGGACGGGAGCATGGGTCGGTTGAACAGGAAACGTTGGCACACTTGGCGGTGGGGATTGCCGGGGGTCTGGCTGGTATTCTGGCTGGGTGCGATCGGTGTCCCGTTACTCCATGCCCAGCAGGACTCCGCCATCGATTTCCAGCAGCAGATCCAGCCGATCCTCTCAGACCGCTGTTATCCCTGTCACGGCCCGGATGAACAGTCGCGGCAGGCGGATCTTCGTCTCGATCTGCGCGAGGGGGCCCTGCAAGTGGTTGTCCCTGGTGACCTCTCCTCCAGTGAGCTCTGGTCCCGCTTGACCGCCCAGGACGAAGACCTGGTCATGCCGCCGCCGGAGTCGAAGCTCTCGCTCACCGAGGAAGAGCGGGAGCGGATCGGTGCCTGGATTGAGCAGGGTGCCCCGTGGAAGAAACATTGGGCCTTCGAAGCGCCTCAGGTGGTCGTACCCCCGCCGGTCGGGACGGACCAGGGGGCGAGGAACGAAATCGACCGCTTCCTGTTGGCCCGCCTGAAGTCCGAGCAACTCGCTTTCTCGCCTTTGGCCGCCAAGGAGAAACTGATTCGGCGTGTCACGTTTGACCTGACCGGGTTGCCCCCGACCTTGGCCGAAGTGGATGAATTCCTGTCGGACGAATCGCCGGACGCATTCGAAACGGTGGTCGATCGCCTGCTCGGCTCGGAACACTACGGTCAGCGGATGACCTCCGACTGGCTGGACCTGGCTCGGTACAGCGACACCTACGGTTACCAGGTTGATCGGGACCGTTACGTCTGGCCCTGGCGCGACTGGGTGATCCGTTCGTTCAACAAGAATATGCCGTATGATCAGTTCATGTTGGAGCAGTTGGCCGGTGATCTGTTGCCCGATGCGAGTGACGACCAGATCCTGGCCACCACTTTCAGTCGGCTGCATCCGCAGAAAGTGGAAGGTGGGAGTGTCGAGGAAGAATTCCGGGTTGAGTATGTGGCTGATCGGACGCAGACGTTTGCCACTGCCTTCCTGGGTCTGACCCTGGAATGCGCACGGTGTCACGATCACAAGTTTGATCCACTGAGTCAAAAGGAGTACTACCAGCTCTTCTCGTTTTTCAACAACATCGATGAATCCGGGCTCTATTCCTTCTTTACCGGTTCGGTTCCCACACCGACACTCCCCCTGTTGTCGGCCGAACAGAAACAGGCACTTGCCGCCCTGCAGACCAAGATTCAGCAACTCGAGACGGAAGCCCCGACCGAGTCGTTGGATCTGAATGACCCGGATCAGGTTCGCCAAACGCTCACATTGGCGGGCCGAGAACCGGTCGAGGTGGTCGATTTTTCCCAAGTAGGGGGACGCAATACGAAGACGGAAGATGACCGGGGGAACCCGGCCGTCAAGTTGACGGGTGACGACGCAGTCGGCCTGAAGACAGGAAATTTCACTCGCTACCAACCGTTCTCGGTAACGCTGTCGATCCGCACGCCGGATGTGAAAGAGCGGGCGGTCATTTTCCATCGCTCCCGCGCCTGGACCGATGCGGCCAGCCGGGGCTATCAGCTGCTGATCGAGGAGGGCCGCCTGAGTGCCTCGCTGATTCACTTCTGGCCCGGCAACGCGATCCGTGTGAAAACCCGACAGCCGCTGCCCGTTCAAAAGTGGGTCGACCTGGCCATGGTTTACGATGGCAGCCTGTCGGCCGACGGTCTCTCGATTTTCGTCGACGGCCAGCGAGCCGACGTCGAGATCGTGCGGGATCATTTGACCAAGAACATCACCGGTGGGGGCGGGGACCAGATTGCGATTGGCGAGCGTTTCCGCGACCGCGGCTTTACCGGTGGTGAAGTCTCCTCGTTCAAGGTGTATGACCGCCAGCTTTCCGATATCGAGGTAGCGCTGGAACATGACGCGGTCGCTTGCAAGGAACAGTGGGAGGACCGGCTGAATGGGGCGGGACTGGCACTGCCCGAGAGGGAAGCCCTGCTGCAGCATGTCCAGTTGAACCGGTCGACGGCGCACCAGGCGCACCGGGAGTCGTTGCAGGCAGCGCGCCAGGAATTTTGCGCGTCGCAGGACCGGGCGACCGAGATCATGGTCATGCGCGAGATGCCCGAACCGAGACCGACCTTTGTGCTGGGCCGTGGCCATTACAGCGACCGTCGGGAACCGGTATCGGCGGGGACACCCGCTATTTTACCCAGCATGGATGAGGCGCTGCCCCGCAATCGGCTCGGGCTGGCCCGCTGGTTGACCGATCCGGATCACCCGCTTACGGCTCGGGTTGCCGTCAACCATTATTGGCAGTTGATTTTTGGTGCCGGGATCGTGCGGACCCCGGAGGACTTTGGTAGACAAGGGGCGCAGCCCACGCACCCGGAACTGCTGGACTGGCTGGCGCGAGATTTTGTGACCCACGAATGGGACCTGAAACGGCTGTTGAAGCAGATGGTCATGTCGACCGCCTACCGTCAATCGAGTTCGGTTTCTGATGAATTGTTGGAGCGGGACCCGGACAACCGGTTGCTGGCCCGCGCTCCCTCTTACCGCTTGTCGGCCGAAATGTTGCGTGACAACGTGTTGGCCAGCAGTGGTCTGCTGGTCGACAAGATCGGCGGGGCGCCGGCCAAACCTTACGAACTGGCCGCTTCGTTCAAACCGTCCAACCCCGATTCGGGACCCGGGCTCTACCGCCGCTCGCTTTACACGTACTGGAAACGGACAGGCCCTGCCCCGGTGATGATGGCGCTCGATGCGGCCAAGCGGGATGTCTGCCGGGTCAAACGGGAGCGGACCTCCTCACCTCTACAAGCATTGGCAATGCTCAATGGTCCCCAGTTCGTCGAGGCGGCACGGGCCCTGAGCCACCGGCTGATCGCAGAACATGGCGAGGAAGATGTCGAAAGCATTGTGATTGACATGTTCCGCACGTTGACCAGCCGCAAGCCGGGTCCCCGCGAACGGGCCGTCATCGCGGACCTGTTCCAGTCGCAGCTGGAATATTTCCAGGGGGATCCGAAAGCGTCCCGAGCGTACCTGGCCAACGGTAAATTTGGCGATTACGGCCCACCGGCTGCCAAGATCAACCTGCCAGCCAATTCCCACGATTTCCGTTTGGGCATCACACCCACCGGTCAGGAACCGTTCTACGGTGAGTTCGGCCGGGCGAGTATTTTCAAACGGGAATTGAAGGCCGCTGAGGTACGCCAGCTGTGGGAACTCGGCTCGGACCAACCGGTCGGTGAAGGAGAATTGCCGGAGATTTCCAACCGGGATCCCAAGTACAAGATCGAGCCGCCGGAACAACTGGCCCCCGAGTTGCAAGCGGGTCACGCTGTTTTTCGAGAGACGGCCAAGTTGTCCTTTCCCGAGAGTTTCACCCTGGAAGCATGGGTCAAGCCGGAACGAGTTGGGACCGGCCGAATCTGGGATAAGATTACGCCGGGCTCTGGCGATGGCTTGCTGCTGGACCTGCACGCCGGTTTGCGATTTGTCTGTGGATCGACCCTCCTGATGGCCAGTCGGACCCCTGCGGCCGGAGAGTGGTCGCATATCGTTTGTACGGTGAACCGACTTGATGGCCGGGTGCGGATTTATCTCAACGGTGAGCCGGCGGGGGGTTCCGGTCCCGACGCCGTGGCGACCGACCAGGAAAATCTCGCGCTGTTGGCGGCCTGGTCGAGCGTGGCCAATGCCTTGATCAATCATGATGAATGTGTCACCAAGCGGTGAGGATATGATGAAACAGCAATGTACCGGTTACGATTCGACGCTCGGCATGTCCCGCCGGGATTGCCTGGCCCAGGTCGGCCTCGGATTCGGGGCCTTGGCGCTGACTGACCTGGTGGCTGGCCGGGCGCCGGCTGACGAACCGGACCGGTCCCGTCAGGGGATGCTGAAAGAACTACACCATGTGGCCAAGGCGAAGCGGGTAATTTTCCTGTTCCAGAGTGGGGGTCCCTCGCAGATCGACTTGCTCGATTACAAACCGCATTTGAACAAGGTCCAGGGTGAGCAGTTGCCCGATTCCGTGCGACGCGGGCAGCGGTTGACCGGGATGAGTGGCAATCAATCGAGCTTGCCGCTGGTCGGTTCGCCGTTCAAGTTCGAACAGCACGGCCAATCAGGACAATGGCTCAGTGAGTTGTTGCCCTACACCTCCAAGATTGCTGACGAGATGTGCGTCGTCAAATCGATGTATACCGAGGCGATCAACCATGGCCCGGGCGTGACATTTGTCCAGACCGGTTCGCAATTCTCCGGTCGTCCGAGTATGGGAGCCTGGCTCGATTACGGGTTGGGAAGCGCTAATGAAAACCTGCCTTCCTTCGTGGTGATGGTGACCAAGAACAAGGGGGGGCAGCCACTGGTCGCGCGGCTGTGGGGAAGCGGTTTCCTGCCGGCCCGGCACCAGGGGGTCCGCTTCCGTTCCGGCAAAGAACCGGTCCTCTACTTGAACAACCCGTCGGGCATCGACCTGTCCAGCCGGAAACGGATGCTGGATGCCCTGCAGCAATTGCACCAGCTGCAACTGGCAGGGCAACCGGATCCGCAACTGGAAACCCGGATTGCGCAGTACGAACTGGCGTTCCGTATGCAATCTTCGATCCCACAAGTCGTCGATGTTTCCGGCGAGTCAAAGGAGACGCTGGAGCTGTACGGTCCGGACGTCAACACGCCCGGGTCGTTTGCGGCCAACTGCCTGTTGGCGCGGCGACTGGCCGAACAGGGTGTGCGGTTTATCCAACTCTATCACCCAGGTTGGGATCAACATGGCGGTTTGCCGGGAGCGATCAGGAACCAGTGCCGGGAAACGGATCAACCGTCGGCGGCCCTGGTGCAGGATCTGCGGCAGCGCGGCATGCTGGACGATACGCTGGTTGTTTGGGCCGGTGAATTTGGTCGCACCAATTACTGCCAAGGGGTTTTGAACGGCGGCAATTTTGGCCGCGACCACCACCCTCGCTGTTTTTCCATCTGGATGGCCGGGGGCGGGATCCAACCAGGTTTCTCCTATGGTGAGACGGACGAATACGGTTACAACATCG
This sequence comes from Mariniblastus sp., assembly GCA_022447605.1. Classification (GTDB taxonomy): domain Bacteria; phylum Planctomycetota; class Planctomycetia; order Pirellulales; family Pirellulaceae; genus Mariniblastus. The sequence goes on along the minus strand of JAKVBG010000006.1, from coordinate 115,716 downwards.
CCCGGGACGGTGTGCATATCCACGATTTCCAGGCGACCTTGTTGCACCTGTTGGGCATTGACCATGAGCGGTTGACGTACCGGCACCAGGGGCGGCGGTACCGGTTAACCGACGTGCATGGACACGTGGTGAAACCGCTGTTGGCCTGAGTTGCAGCTTGCCAGACCTGGCGGATCGGGCTGAGCGGATCGGGACCGGGAGACTAGCGAAGCGAGATTTGATCGCGCACTGACTGCAGGAAACGCTCGGCCTGGCGCGGATGCTGCAGGTGGATCCATTCCATCGAGGAGAGGTTGGGTCGGCGCAGCATGGCTCGGTATTTTTTCCGATTGGCATAGTAGGAAGTCAGCGTCCAGAGCAGGACGGAATCACGGCTGGCAAAATTACGGCGGAAGGACTCACAGTTCCCGGTCCCTGGCCATATCTCCTGGCGCGTCCAGGATCGACGAACCGCCCGGCGAAATGCTCGTGACAGTGTCGTGGGAAGCGAGTAATCGAGCCAGATCAAGGCAGTCAATCGGTCGTGCTCAATCGGTCGGGTGTCGTTGTAATTCCCATCGATCACCCAGCGGTCTCCCTGGATCGCCTGTTGGAGCGAGACCTGGAACCTGTCCGGTGAGGCCGGTTGCCAACCCGGTTGCCAGAAGAGTCGATCAAGTTCCACGTGAGGCGCATCGAGAAGATCGGCGATACGCCGGGCGAAGGTCGATTTTCCAGTACTGCTGGTGCCGACCACGTTGATCCGTTGTAACTGCTCGAGCTGGACCGAGGGTTCTTTCACTTGGACTTCAGACGAGCGAGTGAATAGTGAACCGGGTCGATATGGGGTGGTTCACCCAGCATCATTTCGCGGACCAACTTTCCGGTCCCGGTGGCCATGCTCAAGCCGAGCATATTGTGACCGGCAGCCACCCAGACGTTCTCCATCGCCGGGCTGCGATCGATGAACGGCTTGCCGTCCCAGGTCATCGGGCGCCAGCCAAACCACTCTTCTTCGATCGGTTCGCAATCCGGGTCGTGCAGGTAGTGGGCCGCCGAGCTGCGCAGTAGTTGCAAACGCTTCCGATTGATCGAGCGGTCGTAACCGGCAAACTCCATGGTCGAACCGATTCGGTATTTCGACTTCATGGGGGTGATGGCAACCCGGTGCTCTTCGAAAATCATCGGGTAGCTGGGCCCTCGTTCTGGTTGGGGCATGGTCAGGGAGTAGCCCTTGCCAGGCTGGATCGGGATTTGACATCCGAGGTGCGTGTTCAGGAACGGTGTCAACGCGCCGGTGGCGACGACGAACTGGTCCGCTTCCACGGAACGCGTCCCGTCGCTGGCCGCGCGGGCCCGGCCATTTTCCCGTTGGAAATCAGTCACCTGGAAGTGCTCGATAATTTCCACACCATCTGCTTCCAGTTGTTTTCGCATTTCGCTGAGCAGCTTGTCCGGTGTCAAGTGACAGTCGCATTCGTAAAGCCAGGCGCCGCCCAGACCCTCTTTCAGGGCGGGCTCCAACTGGACCAGGCTCTGACCGTCATAGGGAGTGGCAGAGACACCGAAGGTCTCTTTCAGGAGGTCGTTGGTGTGCTGGTACTCTTCGAACTCTTCGGTCGAGTTGAAAACGAACAGGATGCCCCGTTCCTCCCATTCACAATTGATTCCCTGTTCGGCGATCAGCTGTTGATAGAGCGGCTTGGACGATTGCAACAACAGGTGCCGGCCGGTCGCTCCGTCGAGCATGTCAGCCTGGTTGCAGCGACGGGAGAAATTCCAGAGCCAGCTCCACAGCCGGGGAGAAAATCGTGGTTTGATCGAGAGCGGGGAGTTGCGCCCCAGCATCGCCTTCATCGTGGTTTTTACCGCGCCAGGGCGTGGCAGTGGCAGGATGTGGCTGGGAGAAACATAGCCGCAATTCCCATGGGAACAGCCGGCGCCGAACGCATCTCTGTCGACGATGGTCACTGACTGGCCCGCCTGTTTGAGATACCAGGCACACATCGTTCCGATGACGCCGCCACCAATCACGACGACCGTTTTTGCGGGTCGGTTCATCGGATGATCCCCGTGCGATAGGGGTCGGCCGGGTCCAGGATCAAGGTCGATTCGCCACTGATGTACGCCTGGCCGGTGATGGTGGGAATGACCTGGTCACCAGCGGACTCGAAAGAACATTCAAAGACCGAGCCGACGACGCTTTCCTGTCGCCACGTGTCGCCGGGCGACCATTTCCCCTCGGCGGCCAAACAGGCGAGTTTGGCGCTGGTTCCCGTACCGCAGGGAGATCGATCGTACGAGCCACCGGGTGTCAGCACAAAATTGCGGCTATGGTTTTCTGACTGATGGGGAGCGGCGTATAGTTCGATATGATCGATGTAAGCGCCGTCGGTGCCGGTCACCTGCTCGGCCTGCAGCTGGTTACGGATCCGGAGCGTCAGGTCGGTCAGGTGCGGAACGTTGCCCAGGCTGAGGTCCTCCGCCAAATTCTTGACACAGAAGAACCAGTTCCCGCCCCAGGCCACATCACCGATCACCGGGCCGACACCGGGGACGTCGATTTCGACATCGGCCAGCAAGCGGTAGCTCGGCACGTTGGTCAGTGTGACCCGGTTCCCCGCCTCCAGTCGTACGGCAATCGTGCCGACCGGGGTCTCGAGCTGGTGGTCGCCCAGGGCGATCCGCTGCAGGTAATGCAGCGTGACCATCAACCCGATCGTTCCATGCCCACACATTCCCAGGTAACCGGCGGTATTGAAGAAGATGATGCCGGCCGCCGATTCCGGTTCGGTCGGTTCACAGAGCAGCCCGCCGATCCAGACATCCGAACCGCGCGGTTCACAGACGACCGCTGTCCGCAGGTCATCAAAGTCATTGCGGAATCGCTCGACGCGCTCCACCATGGAACCGCTGCCCAATTCGGGTCCACCGGCCACGATGATTCGTGTTGGCTCGCCACCTGTATGCGAATCGATCACTCGAATCTGTTTCATCGCGTTAGCGCCGTTTTTCGATTATCGCATCGGAGTGCTTCATGGTAGCCGGCACGTTGAGCGATGGGTCGGAGTTGAATGGGTTGGTCGCTGCTGGCAAAACGCCTTTCCAGTTGACGCTCATTGGCCGAGGTCCTTTGACATCATGGGATGTCGGAGAGCGTTGCGACAATTGACAACAGGTTGGCAATTTGAGAGAACGTGACGATATGGCATTTCATGGTGAATGTCAACTTTGCACGAATCGACCTCAGTCGAATGATTGATAATTTTGAAGGGTGAGTCAATGTCCAGTGAACAGGTTCTGATAGGCGGAAAATGGCGCGAGGCGAATGCCGAAAGTACGTTCCATGCCTGTGACCCAGCCCGTGGAGAAACGTTGCCGGAAGCTTTCCCGGTTAGCCAGTGGGCCGATTGTGACGAAGCACTCGATACGGCCGTAGCCGCGTTTGAGACGCTGCGGGGCATGCCTCGCGAAGCGATCGCCCGGTTCCTGGAGTTGTATGCCGACCGCCTGGAAGCGGCCTCTCCGGAGATTTGCCAGGTAGCGCACCGCGAAACGGCCCTGCCGGTAGAAACTCGCCTGGCAGCGGGAGAAATGCCCCGCACCTGTGGTCAATTGCGGCAGGCGGCTGAGGCGTGTCGCACAGCCAGTTGGACTCACCCGGTGATTGATACGGCAACCAACATCCGTTCCTGCCTGGCGGCGATTGGGCCGGTGGCTGTCTTTGGCCCGAACAACTTTCCGCTCGCCTTTGGCAGTATTTCAGGAGGCGATTTTGCCGCGGCGATCGCCGCCGGCAACCCGGTGATTGCCAAGGCGAACTCGATGCACCCGGCGACCACCCGGTTGTTGGCACGCGAGGCCCAGTTGGCTGCCGACGAGGCGGGTCTGCCCAGTGGAACCGTGCAGATGATTTACCGTTTGAAACATGAGGACGGGGAACGTCTGGCCCGCGATCCTCGCCTGGCAGCGATCGGTTACACGGGCGCGCGGAGCGCCGGCTTGAAGTTGAAAGCGGCCGCCGACTCGGTCGGCAAACCGATCTACCTCGAGCTCTCCTCGGTCAACCCGACCGTGATTCTGCCCGGCGCGCTATCAGAGCGCGCCGAGGCGATCGCCGATGAATTTACGGGTAGTTGCTTGATGGGGACTGGGCAATTCTGTACCAACCCCGGCCTGGTAATCCTCTGTCGGGGACCGCAATCCGATGCTTTCATGGAAATGGTGGCTGGCAAGTTCGAGGCGGCCCCGGTCGGTACCCTCTTTTCCGGGTCCGGGCAGGATGGCCTGGCAGCGGCGGTGGAGACTTTGGCCGGCGCTGGCGCCGAAGTTGTCTGCGGCGGTCAAGCGGGTGGCGGAAACGGTTTCAGCTACGGCAACTCGTTGTTGAAGGTGAACGGAGATGCTTTCCTGGCCGATCCCGAGACATTCCAGACCGAGGCCTTTGGCAATGCGTCGCTCATGGTCGTGGTCGAATCGGTCGACCAGGCGGTGGAAGTCGCCGGTCAACTGGAAGGGAATCTGACCGGCTGTCTCTATACCGACACGCAGGGAAGCGACGATGAAGCGTACGGGCGGATCGCCCCCGTACTGCGACAAAGAGTCGGTCGACTGTTGAACGACAAGATGCCGACCGGCGTGGCGGTCAGCGCGGCGATGAACCATGGGGGACCGTTCCCGGCGACCGGGCATCCCGGTTTTACGGCGGTCGGTATGCCGGGAGCGATCACACGGTTTGCCATGTTGCACTGTTACGACAACGTCCGCCCTGAGCGGCTGCCCAGTCTGCTGCAGGACGGGAACCCGGACCAGGTCTGGCGGCTGGTCGATGGCCAATGGACGCAGGACGATCTGAAGGTGGAACTGGCGACCTCCTGAGCCGGGGCGAACGGTTGAACCTTGGGCAAGCCCCGTTCCGGTTCAACAAGTCGGTTGCAGCGCCAGCGAGGCTGCCAGTTGAGCAGCGCGGAGCATGCTGGAAGGGTTGGCGATTCCCTGCCAGGCGATATCGAGTGCCGTGCCGTGGTCGACCGAGGTGCGCACGATCGGCAGACCGAGCGTCGTATTGACCGCCTGGTCAAAGGCCAAGGCCTTGAGCGGGATATGTCCCTGGTCATGATACATGCAGATAAAACAGTCGGTTTCGGCCCGACGTTCGGGCAGGAAGCACGTATCGGGCGGAAGCGGGTCGCTGACCTGCAGTCCCGCTTGGCGACACTGCTCAATGGCGGGTTGGATGATCCGCTCCTCTTCCCGGTCACCGAACAGTCCCGCTTCCCCGGCATGGGGATTCAACCCGCAGACGACGAACCGCAGCTCGCTGGTGGGGCGTTTCAGGATGCGGCTAAGTGCCTCGGCACTCAGGCCGATGACATCGATGATGCGCTGGCTGGAAAGCTGCTGAGGTACTTCCCGGTAACCAATATGGGTCGTGACAAAGCTGCAGGTGATCTCGGGTGAATACTGCATCATGCAGGTCGACCGGCTGCCGGTCTGCTGCGTGAAAATCTCGGTATGCCCGGGAAAATCGATCCCGGCCAGTTGCAGGGCCCGCTTGTTGATCGGACCGGTGGTCACCCCGTCCACCTGGCTCGCCTTCGCCCACGAGATCGCCTGCTCGATGTAGTCGTAACTGGCGCGCCCCGTGTGGGAGGAAATCTCTCCCGGTCTAAATTCATCCAGATCGACATTCTGAAAATCGATCAGCAGCGGATCGCTTAGCCCGTCGAGTTCGACCGACTCGAACTCGGAACGCGTCAGGATCTGCCCAGGTAATTCCAGGTGGCAGCGGTCGGCCACCGACTCGAGAACGGAACGATCACCGAGCAGGATCGGCCGGCAGCCTGCCAATAATTCAGCGCAGAAGACAGCCCGCAGCGAAACTTCCGGGCCAATCCCGGCGGGATCGCCCATCGTGATCACGATTCTAGGCCGTTTTGGCATGGATTAATCCTCGGTTAACACGATAACCCCTGGCACTGGATTGGTAACCGGGTTGCAAGGCGATAATTAGTATTTGTACCGTTTATCACAATGCAGCCGGGTGTTGGTAGTTAATTGCCATTCGGTCGTAAGAGCTTGGTCTGGATGGCGCTTTCTTGACGGCCATCGGTTTCTGGGGGAGTGAAAAATGCTGTGGGTCGTATCATCGATTTTGGGCATTGGATTCTTGGTCTGTTGGATTATGGAAGTTATCACCGCATTCTAAAAGGGTGATGGCCCACTGTTGGGGATTCTTTCGATTGTCCTCACTCTGTGTTCTGCAGGCCCCGGTGAGCTCGTCATCGGTTGGATTAAATGCAAAGAATGGGGCATCCAGAATTTGATGATCGTCTGGACGATTATCTGGATCGCTCAGATGGTTGTCAGTGGTTTTCAACAGCGGGAACTAATGGAAATGTTCAATCAGATGAGTAACGGCGCAGAGTAGAGTCCAGCGACTCGATCCTGCTCATCCAGTTTCCGGTTGTTTGGCTGGGAGCATCCGGCCGGGATCTCGGTGGGAACCTGCAGAAACCTGGGGAAAAACCAATTGCCCAGTAAAAATTGCCGGTCGGCCAGTTTTTGTGAGCTGGCCGATGAAGAGGTCCGTTTTGTCCGATATATCGCCAATTTAATTGGACCAAACGAGATAAATCGTTCTGCCCGGTTGGTTCCGGGGACGAAAAAGCTCGATTTATCTTTTGTTTTTGGGTAAGTCTGCTAAAATTGATGAGTAACACCGGGCGGTGCACCGCATCCGATCCAAAGGCATGATGGTCATGGACGGACATGCGTTTCTCGTCCAGATTGATCAATCAGACTTTTTCCCGCCTCAACACACACGTTACTGGAACTGGAGGGTTCTCAATGACATCTCGTCCCCAATCAAAAGGTTTTACTCTTGTCGAATTACTGGTGGTCATGGCGATCATCGGGATTCTCGTCGGCATGCTACTCCCCGCCGTGCAGATGGTCCGCGAAGCGGCCCGTCGTACCAGTTGTTTGAACAACATTCGCCAGATGGCTTTGGCCACGACGAATTATACAAGTCGTAACCCCTCTGGTAGATTCCCAGCCGCTTCTGATGGTGTTTATTTAGATAATGGGAAGTACTCTGGATTTAGCTTGCACTGCTATATTCTTCAAGATATCGAGGAGAACGCCCTGGCTAGCACGTTTGTCAATTTTCGTTCTCAATCTGGCGATAATCGAGAGGCTTTGAGTCAGAACCGAATCGAAATGTTTTTGTGCCCGTCTTCGACAGTTCGAGACGAATTGGCCAATTCCCCGCAAGCCGGGATCAATTTGAATGGTGCCTTCGCATCGCATTATGTTGGGGTTAGTGGGCGGTATGTGACTGGCTCAACAGAACCCAACCGGAACACCATCTCCGGCATTTCCAGAAACGGTGTTTTTGCGGGTAACGTGAAAGAGACATGGCCGGCCAAGTGGTATATGAGCCCTGCGGACGCCAAGACCGGTTCAGAAGTCCAGATTGACGGTTATTCCAACACTTTCCTGTTTGGTGAAATATCTCGAACGGCAAACCCGAACTTGAACGATGGCAATGGCTGGGCTCCGGTACGTTCGGGATGGGCTTACGGTATGACTTTCCAAACTGGAGCGAATTTGAATTCTGCTCGAACCATTCAACATGGGATCAATACCGTGCTGGGTGCTGCCGATGGTGACAACCGATCGTTTCACAGCAACCACCCGGGTGGGTGCAATTTCGCGTTGGCTGATGGCTCGGCAAGATATGTTTCAGAAATGGTCGACCTGGAGATTTACCGGAGCTTTGCCAGCATGGACGGTCGGGAAGCGGGTGGAACGCTTGAATAATCGGACTTAATACAACTACGTATTTTTAAGGCGGCGTTTTAAACGCCGCCTTTTTTCGTGCGCCCCTCGTAAAATCACGATTCGGGTTCCCGATTCGGCCTGAGAATCGGTTCAATTGGGGGGTTCTGGGCCAAGATACGGCTATTCTTCCGCAATGTCGCAGCGCAAAAACCACGCGTTTCCCCTAGAATTAGCTCCAGATTTGGGGGCAAAAGATCGGTTCCCCAATTACTATAAATAGATACCCCTGGGCCCAGGGGATCTCTCGTTTTCATTGCTAAGACTTTTTACCACTTTCCGAGGTTTCGAATGAGCTCTCGTCGAAAAGGTCGTCGAAACGACAAACCGAATCGCTCCCACCAGAACCGTCGCGGTCGTTGTGATTACCAACAGCTCGAAGCACGCCAGTTGCTGGCGATTGATGTCGGCTTGAATTTCACCAGTGCCACACTCGGTACCGAGACGACATCGTTGACCCCCAACGTGTCGGCCGATATGACCAACGACCATATCGTCCAGATGATGGAGGGGAATGTCTCCGTCTTTGACAAGGCGGGCAACGTGTTGCAATCGGTCTCCCTGGACCAGTTCTGGACCGACATGGGCGCCACGGTCGACACGGCCCTGTCGAACCCACGTGTCGTTTTTGATCACGGTGCAAGCAAGTGGTTCACTGTGGCCCTGGACGAGGGCGGAGCCTTTACCAACGAAATCTTTATCGGTTGGTCCGACAGCGCGGACCCGACGGGCAGCTGGCAGAGCTTGCAGTTCGTGGCCGACTCGGATGGCCTGAACAAGGTCGCTAACCTGACCATGGGTGTGGATGCCTCCGGTCTGGTGCTGGCAGCCGAAATGGGTAGTGGTAGCCCGACATCGGCCGTTTACGGGGTCCCCAAGGGTGACCTGTTTCACCCGGAGCCGAACCTGTTCAACATGGTCCGGTACGAAACTTTGAACCCGGCCGTTTATGGCAGTTGCATCCACTATGCGAACGATGTGAATGACAATACAAGTGGCGATGCGGTCGGCTTGGGTGTTTTCAATTCCGGCACGACGATCGTCCGCACGGACGTGGTTGACTTGAACGGTGTTTCCCCCGGACTGTCTGCGCCGACCGAGATCACGGTTCCCTTTTACGAAGCCGCTCCCGATGCGCGTCAGCCATCCGGTGAAGCGATCGACAACGTCTCGCCCTTCTTTACCTCCAATGTGCAATTGGTGGACGGTTATCTTTGGGCGGTGCACACGGTCACGGGAGCAGGCGGTGGTTCGGCCATTCGCTGGTACCAGATCGACGCGGCCACCAACCAGATCGAGAACCAAGGTGAAATTGCCAATCCCGATTTCGATTTCCTGGCCCCCTCGATTGACGTGGGGCCCATGGGGATCGCCGCGATCGGCTTTACCGCGACCGGGCCGAGTCTGCGCCCCGGCGCGTATGTCGCCATGGGCCATACGTCGTTCGGTTTGGACGGTGAACCGGAAGTCGTGTTTGATTCTCCTTCCCAGTTGTTGCAACAAGGTTTGGGTGACTACCACCGCGACGATGCCGAGGGTGTCAATCGATGGAGCAGCTACGGTTCGACCCATCTCGACCCCTCTGATCCGTTCAATGCCTGGACGTTCGTGGAATATGCCAATACCGATAACAATTGGAGTATCAAAGTCGCCGAGTCGAAACTGTTTGCCCTCAATCCGACGGTGCGCGGTGATAATGGCGACAACACGATCGTCATTCGACGTAACGCCACGAACACAGACTGGATCGATGTCGAGTTTGATGGTGTGACCACCGATACCTTTGAGATGAATTCGCTGAATATTCTGAATATCGACGCGATGGGTGGTGACGATACGATCATTCTCGATATGAGCAATGGCCTGGTGACCTCCGATGATGGTTTGACGTTGCGGGGTGGACCTGGCTACGACGTCCTGCAGGTGATCGACAGCGAGGGACATGAGTTCCGTGTCGTCGATGGTCATCGCGGCAGGGTGGATGAGTTGCATCGATTCCTGGAAGTCGAAGAATTGGTGGGCACCGATGCAGCCGATTCTTTCTATGTCGATTACACCACGCTGAATACGGTCATTCGTGGCATGGGTGGCAACGACTACTTCTGGGTGGATGAGAGTATCCGAGCGTTGGTCGATCTCCACGGCGGTACCGGTGATGATGTCTACCGTCTCTCCCTGCGTGCCCTGACCAGTGGACTGTTGCGAATTCACGACAGTGTTGGCAGTGAATACGATCAGATGTTTGCCGAGGGGACCGAGGGCGACGATGTGTTGCTGATGCGGTACAACGACCTGACCTTCAATAATCAGAAGATCGAATTTGTTTACCCGGGGATCGAAGAGTTGTCCCTGGATGGAGCCGGTGGGGATGATGTCTTCTCGATCCAGGCCAACGACAAGGTCCTGCACCTCTACGGAAGTTACGGTAACGATTCATTCAATATCTCGAATGATGCCCCGGACAACCTGGGCAATACCAACCTGATCGAGGGTGAGTTGTTTATCGATGGTGGCGCCGGCCAGAACCGTTTGTTTGTCAGCAACCGGGGAGGTGGCGGACGCCACGTGACAATCACCGATAACCAGATAACGGGAATCGCCCCGGCCACGATCCATTATACGGCCGAAGAGGGAGGTTTCTCGGTACTTGATGACTTGGCAGGGATTGAAGTACACGGTTCCGATTCACTGGCCGATGTATTCGATGTCCGCGGTGTGCTGGCTTCCAATACCCTGAGAGTGGAAGGCGGCGGCGGTCGTGATGTCTTTACGGTTCGCCAGGCTACCCAAGGCTCGGTCGTTGTCGACGGTGGAACGGGTGGCGATATCTATCGCGTTGCGGTCGGCAATGGGGATCAGCGATTCGTTTTCGTAGATGATTCCGGGTTATGCGCCTGCACAGACCGGATTCTGCTGTCGGGTACCTCCAGCAACGACGACATGACGATTGACGATGAGAAAATTGTTCTCGCTTCCGAGCAGGTGATTTTCAACGAGATGGTCGAAGTCGTGACGGTCAATATGTATGGTGGTGACGATAGCTTGACGCTTAAGAATAACCAGATGCGTTACCTGCGAGTCATCCTTGGCGACGGCGATGATTCGATCGTGGTTGACGAGGCGCGTGGCGTTGACAGCATTCGCATGGACGGCAACGAGGGTGATGACCTGTTCGTGATGCAAAACAGTGTGGTCCATTCATTCATCGCTGCCTGGGGGCACGAGGGTGACGACCGGTTCTATGTGTCCGATTTCGCCTACGCCCGTATGCTGATCGATGGCGGTGAAGATTCCGACTTGGTCGACATCGATTTTTCCGGCCGAAATGTGCGGGACATCGATGCGAGGGATAGTGGTACCAGTGGCACGGATGAGTTGCGGGTTTTCGGTTCCTCACTGATTGACCGGGTTGATGTTTACCCAACCTACGTTTCTCGTAAGACGGAAAATGTCGTCTACAACCAAAACCAGGAAAAGGTCGTAGTGGATACGGGCGATAATGATGACATCGTCAAGCTCTATGGCTCGTTGTCCCAGGATTTGACGGTCAATACTCGATCCGGGTTCGACTTGATGTTCGTTCATCGGACGATTGGTGCCGGTAACGTCGTTTTGGATGCGGGTATCGGCAATGATGTCGTCAACGTCTATGCCACGACCCCCGATTCGGATGTGACCGTCTATGGGCAGGGTGGTGATGACAACTTCAACGTCGGTTCAACGCTGGCCAGTGACAATGGGAATTTTGCCAAATTGCAGGGTGCTTTGAATCTCGTGGGTGGCCCGGGCAGCGACCGGGTTTATGCCAATGACCGCGGGGTGACCGCTGCGTACGATTACTATATGGATGGTCAACAGATCACCAACCTGAACGCACCCGGTTCCTATGCACGACCATCCTTTGCGGGAATCAACTACTCGTCCGTCGAATTTTCACGACTCGATGGGACGGATCAGCAGAATCATTTCAGCGTGATGCCGAGTACGTCGGTCCGGATGCACGTGGATGGCAACCTGCCCGAGGCGAGCGAGTTGGCAGATCCGCAGAGGGATGGTGATTTCCTGGATGTGCTGGGTGATCCGCTGCAGGACGGTCGTCAGTTGTACATGACGGGTCCCGGTCAGGGTGTCTGGAAATTTGCCATCGGGTTCCAGGATGTTGCCTTCGAGAATATCGAGGCGATGCAGGACTCGGATGAAATCCCGATGTTTGGTGGCGGGAACCAGGGCGACCAGGGAGATGATGACGGTGGTGACGGCCCCTCCTTCATCATGGTCAACGGGCGTGATTTGACGTTGTCCGGTTCCGTGGACTCATTGCTGAATGGTTTGGATACCGACCTGCGGGATGCGGACTTCGATGCCGATGATGACGAGAGGGCTTCCCTCTTGTCAGAATTGTCGCTCAGCTAATTCAGCCGTATTCCAGCTGGTTTCGCAAGGCATCCTGGCCACCGTACCAGGATGCATCCGTGGACCGTTTGTCCAGTGCGCTCGGCCCGATAACGCGACCGCTGCCTTCCTGTCGCTACTTGGCATTACTTCATGCAGCGTTTAAGTTAAGCCACCGTGAGGGGATGGTCCCAAGGTAGGCATTTGAGGGTAGCGGCGATGAAAGCGGCTTGTTTTCAAGGGACCGGAGAGGTTCGGCCAGCTCGGCGACCTGAACCCTGTCTCTTAGCCCCGACTGATGCGATTGTCCGTGTTTCGATGGCCGGGCTCTGTGGCTCGGATCTGCACCCGTTTTTTGGTCGCGAGGCCGGCCTGGACTCGGGAACCGTGATGGGGCATGAACTGGTTGGTGAGGTGGTTGAAGCCGGATCCGAAGTCACCGATTTCAAGGTTGGCGATCCTGTGTTTGCTCCTTTTTCGACCAATTGTGGGCAATGTTTTTATTGCCTCTCCGGTTTGACTTCCCGCTGCGAACAGGGTGAGTTGTTCGGGTGGGTGCAGCAGGGGGTCGGGCTGCACGGGTGTCAGAGTGAGTACGTCCGAGTGCCGCTGGCCAATGCCACGCTGAAAGCGGTTCCGCCTGGACTCGACCAAGGCCAGGCTCTGTTGCTGGGGGACAACCTGAGCACCGCCTATTTTTGCGCCGAAATGGCCGGAGTCACCCCGGGAGGGGTGTACGCCGTGATCGGTTGCGGGACAGTCGGACTGTTGGCGATTCTGGCTGCCCGGCAGTTGGGAGCCGATCGGCTGATCGCGATCGACCCGGTCGCAGAGCGTCGCAGGATGGCCGAATCACTGGGCGCCGAAGCGTTTGACGTGGGCGAACGCGCGGTGCAAAGGATTGGCGAGTTGACCGCTAAGCGTGGTGCGGATGCCGTCATGGAGCTGGTTGGAATTCCTTCAGCACAGGAATTGGCTTACCGTTTGATACGGCCCGGTGGCATCATGTCCGTGATTGGTTGCCATTGTACTCCGCATTTTGCGTTCAGCCCGGTGGACGCCTATGACAAGAACTTGACGTATCGTACGGGCCGCTGTCCTGCCAGGCACTACATGGATCGGCTGACGGAAACGGTCTGCTCCGGGGAGTTGGATATCGAACCTTTTATCACCCATGAATTTTCCATTGACCAATGTGAGCAGGCTTATGACGTGTTCGCCCATCGCAAGGACGGCTGCCTGAAAGCCGTGTTCCGATTTGGTGACTAGTCAACGTTGCGGGAACGGTAATGGCACACGTCGACAACGGCAGCCTGATTCCATCTCATTGCCCGGCCAGTTGGCGCCACAGTTCATCCAGCGTTGCTGCGGCCGGGGACGATAATTTCACATCCACGATGTCGGAGACACGCGTCTTCACCGGGTTGATTTCGACCGTCAACCGGCCTGTTTGCTGGGCCATCAGCACCGGTTGTACGATGTAGGGAAAGTGACTTGAAGTCCCAATCGTGATGACTGCCTCGAACGGGTTTTGCATTTCCCGGTACAACGTGGAGAGTTCCTTTTCCGGAAGGGCTTCATCAAACAGGACTACCTGGGGGCGCATCATCGCACCACACTGCTGGCAGCTGGGTGGCAGTGGCAAATTGGCATAATCATCGAGTGAAACCCGGAACTCGCAGGCGGTACACGAGAGCCGGTACAGGTTGCCATGGATTTCAATGACGTTGCGGCAGCCAGCCGCCGCGTGGAGCCCATCGATATTCTGTGTCAGGATCCAGAAACGCTCGAAGTGACGCTCCATCAGAGCGAGGACCTCATGCCCCCGGTTAATTTGGGCGCCCCGGCAGGATTGCTCGATTTGCCCCAGGTACTTCCAGGTGATCTCGGGCCTGGTTTGAAAGACCGAACCGGATAAGGCCTGTTCGATCGGCATCCCTTCCTCGGTCGACTCGTCGTTGTAGAGACCGCCGACACCGCGGTAGGTGGGCAAGCCGGAATCGGCTGACATTCCTGCCCCGGTGATGATCAACAAGCTGTTGAGATGGCTCAACTCGGAGGCGACCTCACGGATCTTGTCCGGGTCTGTCGGGCTTCGAGGGTCCATCGTGTTTTGCCTCGGTCCATACGAAGGATTTCGGGTTTCCCGCCCCGGCCCTGAACAGGCCGGCAACAGGCCAGGATAAGGGAACCTCGTCGATGATCTGCCGAGGGTCGGATAGGCCGTCCCTGATTACCGGAGCACGCCCATGTAAAAACTGAACATCTGTTCCTGGTCGGTCGGGGCCTTGGCAACCGGGAAAGCAAAATCAAATGCCAGGGGAGCGCCGATGCCGGCGGCCGGCATGTGGACGCGAAAACCAAATCCGGGCGCCACGCGGAAGGTGTCTTGCTGGATTTCGATTTTTTCTTCGACGGTACCGTAATCGCAGAACAGCACGCCCTTGACCATGTCGTCAGCCGTCAAGGGGAACATGTATTCGAGTGTGTTCAACCACTGAAATTCTCCCCCCACGACGATATCGTTTTGAACCGGGGAAGCGCCACGGAAGGAAAAGCCACGCATGGTAGAAAATCCACCCGCGAAATAGTTTTCAAAGATTGGCGTATCGGTACCAGAGAACCCGAGTCGCGTTCCATACGAGACGGTATGACGCCCCGATCCATCAGGTCGCTGGTACATCAGCCAATATTTCCGCAGGTCAAAGTCACCGCGGGAAAAATCGTATTCTCCAAAACCTTGATTGAAGGTCATGGAAAAAAACGTCCCTTCGGTTGCCATGTACGGATGATCGCGGGTGTCCCGGATCAATCCGACATGAGCCATGTACAGGTCGTTATCACCCACGGAACGGTTGAGTTCAGCCGACCCGGGTGGCGGTACATTTCTCGGGTCATAAAGCTTGACATTTTCCATGCGGATTCCGGTGCTGATGGACAAATCCTGCGTCAAGCGGTAACCGAGGGCCAGTCTTCCGCCCAGCCGCTGTTCGCTCCAATCGAAATAGCGGCGGTCGAACAGGTAGGCACTGCTGCTGAAACTGATGCCCGTATTGAAGAGGTAGGGTTCGGAAAAACTGACCAGGTAACGCTGGACCTGTCGCCCGGGGACCAGTTCCAGTCGAAACGTCTGCCCGGCTCCGCGCCAGGCATTGCCGTTCCAGATATCGCGAAAACTGCGAGGAAAGGCGCGGATATCGAAGTTCCGTTCATCGATGACAAACTGGCCCACGACACCGTTTTCCGAGTTGTAGGCACCCCCAAAATTGATCTTGCCGGTTTGGGTTTCTGCCACGTAAACATCCAGGTCGGCGTAATTCGTCGGGAAACCGACCACGCCGCCCATCGGGTCCAGTTGGACCAGTGGATTCATTTCGTTGGGGGCACCTGTATTGATGGAGCCGCCGGTCACTGGGTCCTGGTCGGCTGGATTGTAAATGGTGCCTGGCGGAGCAACATTCAATTCCGGGTATTGTCGTGCCGTCTGCTGGACGTGACTCTGCGGATTCCCCTGCACCGGGATCCTGTCAGCACGTCCTGTTTCCTGAGTGCCGAAACCATCCGGACTCTGGGCGCGGTAGACGACCGTGTCCGAGTCAGGTGATTGTTCCTGGCTCGATGCCATGACGTTCGGCCCGCCGGACGAAGGGAGTGACGCAACGGTGGGATGCCCCGGTGTTCGCAGGTTGGTTTGTGGTTCCAGGTAATGCTCCAAAGATCGCTGGTTGTTGGCCGGGTCCATGTCATCCGGGGATACGCGCGGACTCTCCTGTAGCGTTTCGGGCAGCTTGGTTTTGAATGGGCCGGACAGGCAACCGCTGACGGCAACGGAGCAAACCGCCAGGCTGATCATTCCTATTCGAACGGGTAAGAGTCTTCGGAGTCTCATGTCATTCAGTATTTTAAATCGGGTCGCAGTTTCGACGGTCGTTGTCGGAACGATTCATGGACAGGCGGTTTATCTGTTTTCGCCCAAATCGGACGTGTCAATCATGATGTCAGGTGCCGTTCCGTCGGAATCTGCTTCATGACTGTTGATCTGGTCATTCGTTTGCAGTTTCCCGTCCGGGCTGATCATTACGGGTGGGGGAAGGGGGCCTTCCTTGGGCAGTTTAAAGATGTTTCCAAATGGTCCAGAAGCGCAACCCCCCAGGAACAATACCAGGGAAGCCATTCCCAGTAGCCATTTTCCAGTCCGTTTTGTTTTGTCGGTTTTCATGGTTTTGACCCATCTCAGGTAATGTGGTTGTCTTAGGATTGGTTAACGAATCCGGTTGCCGGAATTGGAAACGGCCCCAGCGGTCCGTTGCCCCTCTTCGAGTTGTTTGAGTTCTGGTGTTCGGACCACGATTTTTGGGGCTGCGGCACCCCCCGGATCCTGCCGGCCAGCAAAGATCTGTGCGGCACCGAGCCGGCGTTCACAGGCGGTGATTTTGTTGGAGTCGATCCAGTCGCCCGGTTTCAGCGAGAGACGATTGATCACGACTTCCCTTTTGGTGTAACCACCGCCCTCGATATGTACGTTGATTTGGCCAACCCGGTAACGCTCACCTTCTTCAATCTTATAGACGAGGTCCAGCATTCCGGGTTCTTCCAGGAACCGTGGTTCGGCTTCGACATTGGCAAAAACAAAACCTTCCGAGCCGTATAACTCGCGCAGGGAAACCACATCCTCGTTCATCTTCGAGGCGTTGAATTCCGGCATCGCTTTGTCATCCGGTTTTAAATCGACCAGCTTTGAGAGTTGTTCATGGGAGTAGGCGTTTTGGCCCAGGAATGAGACATTGCGTATCTTGTAACGGGGGCCTTCATCAATGATGAAACGGACGGTCATCCAACGGCCATCATTGCTCTCCTCCAACTCCCGTCCTATTCGGCAATTAAAATATCCGAAACTCTTGTAGTAATTGGCCAGGCGAACAACGTCTTGGTCGATCTCGTTTCGCTTGGCCAGTCCACCCACGACTTTCAGGATTCCCGGTTTGGATTGGATCATGGTTTTCAGCCGAGCATCGGATGCAAAGGAGTTACCTTCGAATTTGACGTCCCATATCTTCTGTTGTTGATCTTCGTGTATCAGGAATACGACGTCCCCCAACTCGATATTCTCGTCCTGCATCACCTCGACCTGAGTGCGGGGATAACCTTTTTGTTGGTAATGGTCTTCGATTCGCGTCTTGGCCATGCGAACGGCATTGAGATCAAGGGGCGCCCCCTCGGTCAAATTCGTTTTCTTGCGCAACTCGCGGTCCGAAAGGCCGCGGTTTCCTATGATCTGGATGGAACGGATCAACTGGCGTTCGACAATATCGATGGTGATGACCAGGCCGTCTGGTGTTTCCTTGACATAAGGCCCGTTGACCCGTTTGACTTCCGGCATTCGCCAGAGTCGATCGACATCATGTTGGAGGAGGTCGGCGTCGAAAAACCGTCCGGCTCGGGTCGAAATGTTGCGGTTTAACGCGTACATCGGCAGTTCCTTGTTGCCGGTGACGACGACTTCGGCCACTTTTGGTCCGGAGGTTTGGCTCAGGCTGGTTACCGAGGAAGACGAAGAATTTTCCGTCAATTGATACGACCAACCTGTCTGGGAACTTACCAGCTGGGCGGCGATCACCAGGGTGATGGTGACAGCGATCTTGAAGGTCGATTGCCTAAGTCCCATGCGAATTCCGTATCGCGTGGATTTATCTGTTGGTTCCAAAGCAGGGTCCATCCGTTGACCTGAAATGTAACTGTTTTCGTGGCTGCGTAATTACTAGATCGAACATGGCGCAGCAAGGCGGATTTTGTGCTAGCAAGATGGTGTCGGTTTACCCTGGCCTGTTTCCTGCAGAAAGGTGCGCTGCCCACCCCGGTGATACGGCTTGGCTCCGGTTTAGTTTGCCAAATCTTACTTATCTTTTTAATTCGGGCCGTTTCCTGATAGCAGGCGGGAACGGCCTCGTTTCTTGTCGGGCTATCGATTTTACCCTGCCCGGCCACGTAGAAGCGACGAGCGCCGATCCGGTACGGTTGTCCAGCGCAGGGGCTGGCCACCATGTGACCAGTGAGCCTGGGCGCCTGTTACCTGTTCTTGTCCGATCGGCTGGTTGCACTACGGATTTCGGACAGGGACGTTGAGCTGTCCGCACCGCTGGTCCGGTTCACGTTGGTCTTGGCCATGTGTCCCGGGTCGACGTGAAGATTTTCGTCGCCGGAAGATATGTCAACGAGGTAAGCTTTGCGTCCGATCAATTGAATATCGTAGGATTGAGAATGCCCTCGGCCGTAGACGGTAGAGAATATTTGGCATTGCAAGTACCATGAAGGAAACGCGTTTTGATTGAATAGAAAATGGATAACGGTAAAGACAACTCCCGACCGAAACGCCCTGTTTGGCGTCCAGTTTTGGCCGCGATCATCGTTCTGGCAGCCGTGGTCGGTGGTTACCTGTACGTCGATTACAACCATACGCTGGGTGACGAGGTTCGGGCGACCTACGTGGGGCGGGAGTCCTGTATCGAGTGCCACCAGGCCGAGGCGGACCTGTTTCATGGTTCCCACCACGACCTGGCGATGGACGTGGCCAGTGAAGAGACGGTACTGGCAAAGTTTGATGGGACGAAGATCCCCCACTACGGCGTGACCTCGACGGTCTTCCGCCAGGGGGATAAGTTCATGGTCAATACCGAAGGCCCCGATGGTGACATGCAGGACTTCGAGGTCAAGTACGTGTTCGGGGTGGAGCCGTTGCAGCAGTACATGGTGGAATTGCGCCGCGACCCGGATGCTAAAGAGGATGAGGTGGGCCAGCTCCAGGTCCTCAGGCTTTCCTGGGACACCGAGCGGAAGCGATGGTTCTACCTGACACCTCCCGATGTGGACGAGAAGATCGAGTCGACCGACCCGTTGCACTGGACCGGGATCACGCAGCGTTGGAACACGTCGTGTGCCGAGTGCCACAGCACCAACCTGGAACGGAATTATGATGCCAGGACGGGGCATTTCCATACCACGTTTTCAGAGATTGACGTCAGTTGTGAGGCGTGTCACGGCCCGGGCAGTCTGCATGTGGAGCTGGCGCAGAATAAAGGCTTGTTCTGGGACAAGCAGCATGGTTACGGACTGGCCAAGTTGAAGACGGCCAGTAACGTACCACAGGTCGAGGCGTGTGCGCCCTGCCATTCGAGACGGACCGGGCTGTGCAATGGTTTCCGGCCGGGTGAACGCTTTGACGACTTTTTTGCCTGTCAGGTGCTGGCCGACCAGATCTACCAGGATGATGGTCAAATTCGGGACGAGGACTATGTCTATGGTTCCTTCATTCAAAGCAAAATGTATCACCAGGGGATCCGTTGCACCGATTGTCACGACCCGCATTCGGCCAAGTTGAAATATGACGACAACCGGTTGTGCACGTCCTGTCACCAGCACCCAGCGGGCAAATACGATTCAGTCAATCACCATCACCACGAAATGGGAACCCCTGGTGCCAGTTGCGTCGAGTGCCACATGCCATCGACGACCTACATGGATGTCGATCCGCGCCGCGATCACAGTTTGCGGGTGCCCCGTCCCGATATGAGTGTGAAGTATGGGACCCCGAATGCGTGCACGGCCTGTCATATTGACAAATCGAAACTCGACCCGGCCGACCAGGAAGGTCTCAAACAGTACCTGGACTGGTTGATCCAGGCAGAGCTTGGCAACCCCGCCGTGGGTGCCGAGTTGAAGCGTGTTGACCAGCAGATGCTGGATGCGGTGAACCAGTGGTATGGGGGGGCGACCGGCGCGCCGGTCAAGACCCGGTATTACGAACAGTTGGCCCAGGCCAAGACGTCGGCTGAAGAGGGCCCGGCCCTGATGATGGAGCTGGCCCTGGACGCGACGGCCCCGGCCATCTTTCGGGCGACGGCCCTGCAGGCGCTGGGCCAGGACACGAGCCAGCAGTCGCTGGAAACGGCGATCGAGGCAACTCGGGAAAGTGATGCCAAGGTGGTCAGCGCGGCGCTGCCCAGGATCGACACGGCCATTGCGCGGATCCTGGAACGCGCGACATCGGCGACCGAGCTGCAAAAACAACTTGAGCCACTGGTGGAAATCGTCAACCAGTTGACCGACCACCCGTTTCGGCGCGTGCGGATCAGCGCCGCGGCCGTTGCCGCCGGTATCCCGGCCGAGTTGCGAAACCGCTGGTCCGATGCGGATCAGCGCAGGTCGTTTGAAAAAGCGCTGCAAGAGTACAAGGAATCGCTCTTGCTGGAGAATGACCGGCCCCGCAATCACTTGATGCTGGGAAGCCTGTACGAGTTGATGAATCAGAGCCAGCAGGCGATCGACGCGTACCGCGCGGCCATTCGCCTGGATCCGCATTTTGCCGGACCGAGGACCAACCTGGCCGCCCTGCTGGAATCCAACGCGCGGCAGATGGATCGGGAGATGAGGTCTTCGGGGAACCAGGTTTCGGTAGCGCAGCTGAAACAGATTACCGAACAGATCCAGAAGCTGCTGCAGGAAGCAGTCGAACTTCGGAAACAGGAGCACGAACTGTTGGCCACGGATGTCCGCCGCAGTCGCGATTTGCCCAATACCCACGCCCTGCTCTACCGTTTTGCCATGTCCTGTTATCTGCAGAACGAGTTGGATAAGACTGAAGAGTACCTGCTGGCGGCCCACGAACAGGCCCCCGACATCCCGCAATACCTGTTGGCGTTGTCGACGTATTACCGCCAGACCGGGGACTATCCCCAGGCCGTTAAATTTGTCAATCAACTGTTGAAGATCGATGACCAGAACCCCGGCTACCGGAACTTGGCCAAGGAGCTGTCGGTCGAACTCGAATCGGTACCGGCCCAACCGGATGAAAAGTAGAACAGGCAGGATTGATCATGGAAAAATTCAAGGTGGCCGGTGTGCAGATGGATATCCAGCTGGGCCAGGTAGAAGCGAACCTGGATCGCGTGATCCAGTTCCTGCAAACGACCGTCGAGCAGGGGGCGTCCCTGACGGTATTTCCCGAGTGTACGTTGACCGGCTACTGCTTTGGTTCATTGGAAGAGGCCTGGCCGTATGCCGAGGCGGCAGAGGGTCCTTCGCTGATCAGGCTGGCCGCCGCTTGCCGGCAACTCGACACGATGGTTATCGTCGGTTTTCTGGAGCGGGAGGGCGATCAGCTTTTCAACTCGCTGGCACTGGTCGATGGCCAGGGGGTGCTGGGCACGTACCGCAAGGTCCATCTGCCTAAGCTCGGGATCGATCGTTTTACAACTCCCGGTGCGGGGCCGTTTGAAGTGATCTCGACCCGGCTCGGTCGCCTGGGCATGAACATCTGTTATGACAGTTCCTTTCCCGAGGCGGCCCGCGTCCTCTCGCTGGAGGGGGCGGACCTGATCTGCCTGCCGACGAACTGGCCTCCGACGTCGGGACTGACGGCGGACGTGATCCCAGATGCCCGGGCCCTGGAGAACCATGTCTATTTCATGTCGGTCAACCGGGTAGGAAACGAACGCGGATTTGACTTTATCGGCAAGAGCAAGATCTGCGATCCGCGGGGGGCTGTGCTGGCCTTCGCCAACCATCGTCGCGAAGAGATCCTGTACGGGGAAGTCGACCCTGAATTCGCGCGGCAGAAACACCTGGTCAACATCCCGGGAGAACATGAAGTGCACCGCTTCGAGGATCGACGGCCCGATACGTACAGGAAAATTGTGGAATAGCAGGCCCGAATGGGGGACCGGGATCAAAACAGGTCCGCCAAAAACCTGTTGACCGAGCCGCCTGACCCGGTCAAGCTGTTGTGCATCGTGAAATGGAAGGAAGTGGTCCGACACCGACGGGGGCCTGTGGCCCATTGCCCGGAAAACTTGCAATCATGGGTTAAAAAAATAAGGAAGTGGTCCGACAGCGACTGGAGCCAAACACCTGTTGGCGGCAATGTGATCAGGGGCAAGGCAACCACGTTGCGAAAAAACCAGTATGACGGACCTCGGTTACAAGCCGTTGAGGGCTGCTCAGCGGCGAGTAACGCGGGTACACTAAGGCAAGGTTCGTGCCATAACCGGAAAATTTTTTTTGTTATGGTTTTCCCGTTGCCGGGCGAATGCACGGGATGAACGGACTGTTGCAATTCGCAACATGACTTCTGATCCCTTGGCAGATTTGAACATTGAGCCACGAAATCAAAGTTGAAACGGCAGATCCCAATGCCCGACGGGTGATCATCTCGGCCAACCCACATTCCGGCGCGTATGATCGCCAACCGTTGATTGACCAGTTGGTGGAGCGATTGGAAGCGAAAGATTTCCAGGTCGAACAACTGGGTGAAATCGATCAGGTTTGTGAGACTGCTAGCCGTTGGTTGGCAGAGGGGGCCTTACGGGCAGTTGTGGCGGCCGGGGGGGATGGAACGGCTGCCCTGCTGGCCAATCGTCTGCCCGCCACGGTTCCGCTGGTGATTTTCCCACTCGGTACGGCCAACCTGTTGGCCAAGTACCTGACGCTGGGGCGCGATATCGAGCAGATTGCCGCCACCCTCCAGGAGGGGCAGATCGTTCATCTGGACGCCGGTTTGGCCAACGGTCATTTTTTCCTGGTCGTGACCAGTTGCGGTTTTGATGCGGAGGTGGTTCGGCGATTACACAAATCAAGGAAAGGCCATATCAGCTATTTTACCTATCTGGCCCCGATCTTCCGGGCACTGGGCAAGTACCGCTACCCGGCCCTGGAGATTACGCTCGACAACGGCGAGCGATGGGAGGCGGTACGCTGGGCCTTCATTCAGAATATTCCCCGCTATGCGATGAACCTGTCGTTTGCCAAGCAGGCCAACCCGTTTGATGGTCAGCTTGACCTCTGCACGTTCCGCTCGGGTGGCTTTCTGTCGACGATCTACTATTTTTTCTGCTCGCTGCTGGGGATGCAAAACCGGATACGTTCGGCCCGCTTTGCCCGCTTCAAGTCGATGACGATCCGCTCGGAGGGACCGGTTCATTACGAGGTGGACGGGGATCCCGGGGGGAAATTGCCGCTCACCATTGAAGTGGTCCCCGACCGATTGAGGGTCATGGTCCCGCCGGGCTGGATCGAGAAGCAGAAGGAGGAAATGAACCGGCCGGGAGATGAAAACGGGGAAATCCCCGAATCGGGCCGCTAAAATCGGTTGGCGGTCGGTTCTTGCTGGGTGGGGCTGACCCCACTCGCAGAAATCGGCTCAAACGGGATAATGGAGGGGGAAGGGCGAGGATGTCCAGCAAGGGTGAAAACGTGGTTGAAAATCCGGTTCGAATAGGTGAATTAGAGTGCGGCCAGGGCCAGCCGTTAACGGTCATCGCCGGTCCGTGTGTGCTGGAAAACCAGGCCTTGGCCGGACAGATCGCCCAGCACCTGAAATCGACCTGCCAATCGCTTAATTTGCGATTTATTTTCAAGGCTTCCTTCGACAAGGCGAACCGAACCAGCCTGGATTCGTATCGAGGGGTAGGCTTGGAGTCCGGTTTGTCGGTGTTGGCGTCCCTGAAACGGGAATTGGGGATTCCGGTAACGACCGACATCCATCTGCCAGACCAGGCGGCGCCGGTCGCGGAAGTCTGTGACCTGCTCCAAATCCCGGCATTTTTAGCCCGTCAAACCGACCTGTTGGTCGCGGCTGCCGCGACCGGTCGACCTGTCAATGTGAAGAAAGGTCAGTTCATGGCCCCCGCCGACATGCGACACGTGGTCCATAAGTTGGTGGGAGCCGGTTGTCGGCAGGTCCTGCTGACCGAGCGAGGCACTTTTTTTGGTTATGGTAACCTGATCAACGATATGCGCGCCTTGCCCGAGATGCGACAATTGGGGGTGCCGGTTGTTTTTGACGCAACCCACTCAGTACAACGGCCGAGTGCGGCCGGTGGCACGACTGGCGGGAACCGCGAGATGGTTGCTCCCCTGGCTCGGGCGGCTGTCGCGGTCGGCTGTGACGCCGTATTTTTGGAGACCCACCCCGAACCTGAAAAATCACCCAGTGACGGTCCGAACATGGTACCCCTGGACGAGGTTCGCCCGTTGTTGGAACAACTGGTGAGTCTCCATAACACGGTGAATGGAATTTGAAGTCATTTAATCATCAATAGACCCTGGACTGAAATGAAACAATACATATTTTGCGTCTTGTCTTTTCTGCTTGGACTGATTCTGGTGGCTGGTTGCCGACCCGCTCCGGATCCAATGCTCGACATGCTAGATTCGCAACTTTCTACGTTGAAGACGGACGATCTTTCGCGCTCGATGGAACTGGTGTTCAGTGAAGAACGGTTTGACCAGGGGCAGTTTCAGCAGAAAGTTTCGTCCAGCTTGAACCGCTGGGCGCAGCTTGAAACGGCGCAGGCCTCGGCCGAACCGTGGACCCTCGATCCCCTGGCTCAGCCGCTCGTGGAGCAATACGCTTCCTTGCCGGTGGTTTCCCGCAGTGAGGAGATGAGTTATCTCAACTCCGATGCCTATTACATTCAGGAGATTGCCTGGATGGAAAAACTGGCCCAGAGAATTGTCGAGTCGGACAACCTGAAAGTCTTTGAAATCTACCGCCTGGCCGCCGGAAACTACCAGCCGACCGGACAGGAAGAAGATGTGATGGCCGCCATGATGAATCGGATTCATCCCGATTTGAGCGGAGAACAGGCTAAGCAGCTGGCTTCTGCCGTCAAGTTGTTTGACTGGATCGTGCGCAACGTTCAATTGACAGCCGTGGCAGATTTGTCGGAAGAAGAAGTCGAGGCGCAGCGCCTGAACCCGGATGTGGAGGACCCTGCCGGATCCGGTACGCCTGGCCTGGGGTACCAGCGATTTCCCTGGCAGGTATTGATGTTCAGCCGTGGTGATTATGTCGAGCGTGCCAAGGCATTCATCCTGATGATGAACCTTGTCGGGTTGGACGCTGTGATGCTGGCCACGCATGGCGAGGATGAGAATGGTAAGAGGGTGGAGCAGCTCTGGGCCCCGGCTGTTGTCATTGGTGGTGAATACTACCTGTTTGATACCAAGCTTGGTCTGCCGATACCGGCCGGCCAGCCGGTCAAAGTTGCAACCTTGAGTGAATTGAGAGAAAATCCGGATTGGTTGACCCAATTGGACCTGACAGCAGAGGAATCTCTGAAGGAAGGAACCAACTACTGGGTGACGCCGGATCAATTGGATGACCTGGTGGGACTCGTCTATTTTTCTCCGGAAGCTGTCGCTCGGCGTTTCGAGTACCTCGAGTCAAAACTGACGGCGGGTCGCCAGTTGAAGTTGGCAACCAATCCGACCGAAGTCACAGCTCGATTGCCCAAGACGGATGGACTCAAGATTGCCATGTGGGATATCGGGTTTGAAACGCATGCCTACCGGCAGGCGGTTGAAGAGGCGGTCAAGAAGGCGGTTGAGGTGGATGTTCTGCGGAACAAATTGGCCTGGTACTTTACCAACGAAGCGTACGTCAATGATTTCACTCTCTATCGAACAGCGCGATCGAAGTATTTCAACGGTAACTTTGAAACCGTGAGAGGCGATCTCAAGGCCAACGCAATCGAGTTGTTCTACGCACTGATGTACGACGACGACAGGATTACTTCCCTGGGAACCAATAAAGGCCTGCAGAGAATGTTGGGCCTGTACCAGGAAAATGCCTCGGTGATGGAATTTCGCCAACGCATCGAGAGTGTTCAGGCCCAAATGCGGCTGGTCCGTCGGGATGCTGGTTATTTCCTGGCCGAGTGCCACGTGGACGAGGGGAACGTGGGTACCGCTATCAATTGGCTGGAGCGATTGCGGGCGACCCCGGGCGACAACCGCTGGGAGGACGGGATCAATTACCTGCTGGGGCGTTGCTATGAAGCCCGTAAAGAATATGACGAAGCGATTCAGATCTACTCGAATGACCAGGAAAGCGTTCAGTTTTATGGCAACTTGCTGCGGGCTCGAATGCTGAAACAACTGACCAATACGCTTTAGCAGGCCGGTGAGGCTGTAGGGTTCAATACGAAAACGCTCGCCGGCAACCAGTGGTTCCAGGATGAACTGCCGGGGAGAGTCGGGGTGTTTCGTTCTCCTGTTTCCAGGCAAATTCCTGGCCGTTCAATATCATTTCAACGTCCGGCCCTTCTTCGGCATTGGTCGCCGCGGTCAACGACGCGCCCTCAGGCTTGGCGCAGTTGGGCACAGTTTGACGCAGTTTGGTAGCCCGGCAAGCAGTGCTATGCCGCCAACCTGGTTGATTGCCTGGTCGTTGCGACAAGGGGAGTCGGTCAGGCGAAACCGTCCTCAGGTAGAACATTAGCCTTGCCATAGTTGACGGTTCTGCGAGTCACTTTTATATTTCAAATTTGCTCGACCATGGAAGAGCCTCTCGGCAAGCAAAGTGCGTTGCGAGATTTTTAAAAAACCTTCTGTTATCCCTGCGGAGAATCCATAGATGCTTGCCGACGCTGAAATCAAAGAACTTGTAAGTGATTATGGGAAGCGGGTGAATGAAGGCAGGACGATCAAGCAGATCATTGCTGACAATGAAATCCCCAGACTGACGGGCGCCACGGTCTTGGAGGGAAAAGTCTCGGATTCCGTTTTTGGCGACAACCTGAAGACAGGCGACGGTGTTTCGATCCGTTTAATGTTTCGTGGTAATCGCATCTCCACACACGATGTCAACCGAGGCGCCATCCCTTTCAAAGATCAGGTTTTAGCCCAAAATCATGATCACATGCTTAACCTTGTGAAAGATGTGCTGGGTTCATCCCAGTTCGAGGTCGAAGGGTTGCTCCCCTCTTCCACGGTCATCCCGGCAGAAAACCTAAATTTGCTCATGGTTGAGAATGTGATGCGCATGTACATGGCCCAAAGCTCAACCTCCACTTCCTTGTTTCAGCATTGGCTGAAAGCAAAAGAAGAGGGGCTGTCAGAATTTGAATATGCCGGGCATCAAATCGATGTCAGTTCACTCAGCGAGAATGGTAAGCTTCCCTATCTCATGGACACCCCGTCAACCAAGGAGAAAGTGGACCGAACCATCGACCCTGCCTTTTTGATTGAGAATGGAATTTGCACGGCAGACCAATACCAACATCTCCGCAACGCCTCGATCATGGCATTTGGTATCGTGTCCCAATACCTGCGAGAGAAAGGGATGGTGTTGGTCGACACCAAGACAGAGCACGGTATCAATGCCTCCAATCAAATCGTTGCGGCGGATGAACTTTACACGATGGATTCATCCCGTTTTTGGAAACTGAATGATGATGGCTCGGTGTTGGAGCGAGATGGCAAGCCGGTTTCCTTTTCAAAAGAATTTGCTCGCGGAATGGTCAAGGATGTTGACATGCAGTTTTCAACCGAACAAAGCAATGAAATTGCCGTTCGTTACATAGCTGGTTTGCAGCATTTGACGGGCAAGGCTTTTGAGCCGGATCTGCGACCACGGGATCAGCGGATCATCGAGTCGACGAACTTGATCCTGGAAACTTTGGCCTAGCCCTGCAGGGTGAATGCGGACAACTTTTCGTTGGTACGGCCACAGGATAGCGGATGGGACAGCACAGGTTTCGGTTGCCAGATTTTTGGAGCCTGGAGAAACACCAGGCGTCCTGTATCCACGTCGTCGGATTGGATGGGATTCCCTCGCCTTGTCGTGTCGAGTTAGAGGGCCAGATACTGACGATTTCCCGAGGTAAAAACGAATCGGGAAAAGTCCATCTCCCCTACCCTTTCGTTGACCGCGGGGAGTTATCTGTCTGTACGGGCACCCTGCCGGAATCCGACAGCCCGTATGACCTGATGACCGAGTTGGCACGGGGAACCCTCAATCGCCTGAGAAACCAATTGTCGACCTGGCAGGAAGGTGGCCTGGTCGTGTCAGCCTCGCTGGTCGAACGGGTCGACCAGGCGACTGAGGAATTAGGCGCTTCGATTGTCCATAGTGATCCGCAGTTAAAAGATCATCTGGCCCGTTCCTGCATCGAGATTGCAATGGACTGCATCTTTCAGTTGTCGACCGATTTTGGTGATCAGGTGGCGGCTTACCGTGTCAACCAGCCGGAGCTTTCCCCCTTTGTGTTGGCTGCCAACGTCCAGAAGCGAATTTCCTTGGAGGAAGAAGATCTTTCCAGGTCGTTTGACCTGTGGGAGATCGCAGATTGGGATTCCAGCCAGTCAATGAAAACGCGTTTCCCGACTGCCGACGACGAGGTGATCTATGGCCCGTTGTTCGATGCGAGTGCAGGTGCTCCTGCCTGGAGTGGGGATCCAGCCGGTGAATTTGAGAATCGCAAGCGCCGAGTGCTGCAGAAATGTCGGGAACAACTGGCCAATCTGCCTGCCAACACTCGTCTCCTCCATGCAATCAGTGGCTTGAACGGGATCGGACATCGCCACCTCAGTTTCCCACAGCAACAACAGTTGACCAGCGAGTTGTTTCAGGTGATCGAGGACATGGCGGTGGAGGTGCCTATCCTGGCGAGTTTTGATTTTCCCTGGGCTGAGCGCCTGGCTTGGTCGGTGGGGGGCATGCACCCGTTGCAGGTGGCGGATTCGCTGTTGCGACAGGCGCTGCCCATTTCGTTTATCGGGCTGGATATCAATCTCGATTACTGGCCTGCCGGATCGGTGGTGAGGGATCCTCTGCAATGGATAGACCTGATCGATATCTGGTCCCAGCTGGGTTTGCCGCTGGTGGTTTCCTTGCGAATCCCGCAGTCATCCGGAAGGGATGCCGATGAAAAACCGGAAGAAAAACGCGTGAATGTAATTCGACAAGGGATGAGTAACCGTCAGCGCCTGAACCTGGTCCGGGTAGTCTTGAAAGTTCTTGCGGCGCGGCCCAGCGTTCACGGGTGTATCTTTCGGCAATGGTCGGATGACGATGACTCCCGGTTCCCCGCTGCAGGCCTCGTCACCACGTGTGGCGAACCGAAGGACCTGCTCCGGGAACTCGACCGTTTTCAGTGCGACGTGCTGAAACCAGAGGAAATGGATTCCTGATCGATCAAGGGGGACGCTTGGCACCATGGAAGGCGTGGATTTGCCGGACGGTAGGCCAGGTCGGTTAAACGGTCGAGGAGGATTGCAGCCCGACACAGACCAGGCACATGTCATCGGCCGGTTGCTGGCCGTCCACATGCCGATTGACCAATTGGCAAATAAATTTGCCAATGGTTTCAGGTCGTTTCGTCTGACTGGCCTGGATCTCGTCGATCAATCGGTGAATCCCCAGCTGGTTGCCCTGTTTATCCATCGACTCATTGATCCCGTCCGTATACAGGACCAGTACGTCACCCGGCATGAGGGTGAAGTCCAACGAATGATACGTTTCATTCAGGCCGAGGCCCAATGGCAATCCGGAAACGTGGTCGTCCAACAACATCACAGCGCCGGAATCTTTTCTGATTAATGGGGGCATGTGCCCGGCGTTGACAATCTGGACATGGTGGTCCTTGCGATCGATCATCACGAGTAGCAGGGTGACAAACTTGTCCAGATTGAGTTCGGAAAGACTCTGATTGATCTGGCCCATGGCCTTGATGGGGCAGCCGGAAGAGGCGAGCGCAAACCGCGATTCCGCCGCTACCTTGGCCATCAGTAAAGCAGCGGCCACGCCATGTCCCACCACGTCGGCAACGACGATGGCGATTTTGTCGTCCCCGATCGGGATATAGTCGTAGTAGTCTCCTCCTACTGCCATCGTCGCACTGTAAAACGAGAAAAATTCGAACTCGGGGAAATCGGGACGGCGCTGCGGTAGAAAAGCCTGCTGGACATCTTGTGCCAGTTTCAGATCATTTTCCAATTCCTGGATATGGATAGTTTCCTGGACGAGGTTCAGCCTCTGGATAGCCAGGCTGGCCTGCATGGCCACGGTCACCAGCACTTCCAGGTCTTTTTCCGAGAAGGCAACCCGGTTCCGCAGGGTATCCAGCTGGATGACCCCGATCGCTTCGTTCTTGGTGCTGATCAACGGCGCGCACATGATCGATCGCAGACGGAAATCGACGACGCTTTGGCTTAGATTGAAACGATCGTCCGTGGTGGCATCACTGCTGATCAGGGGCCGGCGTGTTTCCAGGACCTGGTTGACGATCGTCCGGCTGATCCTGATTCGTTCATCGTGTGTTTGCCGCATTTTCATGCCGCGCGGCCGGAGCTCTCCACTCGGTTCTTTCAACACGATGAACCCCCGGTCAGCTTCCAGGAACAGTTCAAATAAACAGCTCAAGCACCGGTCAAGTACGTCATCCAGGACAAAGGATTCGCTCAATTCACGGGCGGATTGAATCAGTGCCTGCAACTTGGCCTCGGTATTGATATCCCGGCCCTGGTGATGGTAGTGCGAGGGAACCTCGAGTTGGGAGGTGACATGGGCCCGAAGTTCGTTCTGGTCATCTTCCAGGATAACGGTCTGAGCAACCTTGGAATCATCAAATGAGACGGCTCGAATCGGCTGAAAAACGGATTCGTTTTCCAGGTGAAACTTGAACTTGATGTCGCAAATGGCAATCTCGGCCCCGTCAAACAGCCGGGTTGGCTCGTGAACGGCAGAACGATTGACAAACGTCCCGTTGCGACTTTCCAGGTCCATGACAAAGAACGTGCCGTTATCGTTGGAAATATTGGCATGGTGACGACTGACCGATGCGTCATCGATCACGATGTCACACTCGGGGTGCCTGCCAATAACGATCGTTTGTCGACCCAGGTGGACCCTTTGACGAATAACTGACTCGTCCACCGACGTAAGAATTGCCATCTGTCGAACCGACTGAATTTACTATTGATTAACCAGTTCGAAATTCAAACCGCTGATTACGATTCTAGTTTTTCAGTGAGGTTCCGGTCAACTTGATAAGCGTCCGATCGTCGGATTCTGGCGAGAATCGCCAAGGAGTCTGGGCGGGGACAAGAGGGTTGCGACTCCTTTCAGTCGTGCCGATCGCCGGGCAATGCCGATCCTCGATGGTCGATGGAAGCGAGTAAGGCGGTCATATTCCAGCGGGGAAAATTCCTTTTTTCAGATCGCTCACGCGAATCTGTGAAATTTTCTTCTTGGCCGCAGCCGATGAATCGGGGTCGCCCAGCTGATCCAATACCGAAATCAGCAGACTGTAATGATCGACCAGCCGCTTGCGGTATTGTATCCAGAATTCATCTTCTCTCGGATGCTTGTCGGGGTTCGGTTCGCGAAACAACGTGCGGCGTGCCGGTTGAGGCCCGGTTCGTGACCGATGAAAGCGTTTCGTGTAACGCGTTGCCAGCTGGTGAATCTCCTGGCTCTGCAACTCGGCGATCGATTCGAGCAGGAGTCGTTTTGCGTCCTCCAGTTGTTCCTGCTCAATCAACTCGCGGGCCAATTCAATCTGGCGGTAGGTTTTCTGGTAAAAATACCGAATATCATCCGTTTCATTGGAAAGGTCATTCCACATCGATAAAGCGACCAGGTGATTTTCTCGGGCTTTTTGGTTTTCGCCCGCCTGTTGGTAGTAGCGTGCCAGGTTGTAACTGGTCCTGGCATAAAGCTGCCGGTAACGGATGTTGAGCGGGTACGCCTGATAGAGTTCTTCGCCAATCTGTTTGGCGATCTGCATGTTTTCGACCGTTTCAACAGGTGAATGTCCTGTCCGGGTGAAATAGAAGATCCCCAACGCATATTCGTATTCCGGGTTGTCGGGAAAGCGGTCCTTCAATTCTTCCAGCTCTTGCTTGGCCTGCTGCAACAGTGTCTGTTGTTTTTCCAGGTTGTCCGTTTCGTTGCTGGCGAGTTGGATTAATGTCTTGGCATGAAACAGCTCATACTCCACATTGTCCGGGTCGGACAATTTCAGTTGTTCAAACAACTGAAGAGCCCGCTTGGCATGCCCGTGTTTTTCCCGGTTAGGTTGGCTGGCGGGGCGCGGGATTTCCCGGCGACGTTCTGCCGTTAAGGGTGGCTTGAATCCTCCAGGCTTTCCAGGTAAATCCCGTCCTTCTGGTCTCTGCCGGCGGTTCTCGCCGCGGCGCATCGGGTTCCCGGGCGGGGCCTGGAGAGGTGTCAGGGAGAGCTGATATAAGGTTTTGGCCAGTTCGTATTTCACGTCGGCGTGTGTAGTGTGGAGCGCCTCCAGTTCTTGGGCTGATTCTTTCAGCTGTTTGCTGGAATCGACACGTTGCCCCGAGTTGGCCAGTAGAAATGCCAAGTCATTTCGGGCCCGTGCAACGGACAGGGTAAGTTCACGGCAGCGGCGTTTGTCGAGCGGGTCTGTTTGGTCCAGCAATTTCTGGTAAATTTCCATGGCCTCGACGTAGGCAGGTTCCGCCTTGTCAGCTTCACCAATCAGTTGGTAGATGTTGGCGACCCGACGGTAGGCACTGGCAGTCTGCAGGACCAGATCCTCGTTGTCAGAATTCTGCATCGCGAATCGTTCGTAGAAGACCAGCATCCTTTCCAGGAAGAGGGCATCTTCCGCTGTGACGGAAGTACGGATTTCGCTCAGTTCGTCAAAACCATCGATCTGCAGATCCGTTTTGGAAGTCGCATCCTTCAGGATCATCTGGTCAAACATCTGGTCCAGCATCTCAAGCGTGAGCGAAACGTTGGTTTCAGCCCTTTCATACTGCTCTTCCACCTGTGTCAAATTCAATTTTACCTGCTGTTCCTGTTCCTTGATTTCGGCCTCGGCGGCAACCAGCTTGCGGTTCTCAATCGATAACTGGTTGAGTGCATTCTGCGTTGTGATGTAACCGGTTGTCGCGGTGATCGCAACCAGGCAAATCAAGACAGCCGAGATGATCATCAGCGATGTCACAAGTGGGTTTTTGCGCGTCCATCGCCACGCTCGTTCCAGAGGGTCGGATCGCCTGGCGAGGATCGGCTGATCGGTGAGAAACGCCCGCAGGTCGTCCCGCAACTCGATCGCTGTCTGGTAGCGGTCTGACGGTTCACGCTGGATCGCTTTCTCGATGATCGTGTTGAGGTCCCTGGGGATTTCCGGGCAGATCCGCCGCGGTGATTCGGGGGTCGAAGTCGCGATGCTGGCAATCAGCTCGTGGGTGGTCTTGCCTTCAAACGCAGGCTGCAGGGTGGTCAGTTCATAGAGGGTCAGGCCGAGGCAGTAAGTCTCGCTTCGCTGATCATAGTTTCCCTCGAACGCTTCGGGGGCCATGTACTGCGGTGTGCCCACCAAGTCGCCCGTCTTGGTCAAGGACTGGTTGGTCAAGTTTTTGACCAATCCGAAATCCGTAATCCAGACGACGTGATTGCCATCGAGCATCAAATTGGAAGGTTTGATATCCCGGTGCAGCATCCCGTGTAGATGCGCGTGGGCCAGCGCGTCCGCAATCTGCGCCCCGAGGTCCGCTGCCCAGTGCCAGGGATTCTTTTGCCGGTTGGCAGTCCAGGAATCGATCGATGGCCCGTGTGCTTCCCGGGGGAGCGTCAGGTTCCAGGAGTCATTGGTACTACGATCCGACCCGGCAACGGTTTCACGAGCGGCATCTTCCTCCGGCGGGAGGGCCGGATCTCGTCCTGGGGGGTTGCGCAGCAGATCGATGATGCGGCCCAGGTTCTGGCCGTCGATGAACTCCATGACATAGTATTGATGGTTTTCCTGCTGCCCCACCCCGAACACAGTGACAATGTTGGTGTGGTGAAGATTGGCTGCCGCCTGCGCTTCGCGGCGAAACCTCTCCGATTGCCGGGCGTTTCCCGAGGCGCTCTCGGGCAAGACCTTGATGGCGACCCGTCGTCCCAGCGACTCGTGAACCGCCTCAAAAACGACGCCCATTCCACCGCGGCCCAACTCGCCGATGATCCGATAGTCTCCCAGTTTGTGATGGGCCAGTTGCAGGTCCAGTTTTCCGGGAGCCGTTGATGGGTTGTTGTCGACCTGTTTCAGTTCTTCGATCATGGCGACCGACGACAGGATCTCCTCGATCTCATTGGCCAGGTCGGGGTATTCGCGCTGGTAGCGTTCGATAGACGGATATTTCCCATCGCGAATGCGCTTGGTGAAATGAGCGACAATTCGCTCAAGCAACCGGTCTTTCTTTTCCTGGGATTTCATGCAACCACTCGGTTCAGGAATTCGTGTTGGCCAGTTCCATAATCTCTTTCAGCCGCTTCAGCGCTCGCAGGTAACGTTTGCTTGCTGCCGAGGGTTTGATCTTCAGGACCTCGGCCGTTTCCTCGTTGGACAGCTCTTCAAAATGTCTCAACGCAATGACCTCCCGATCGAGCGAGTTCATCGTATTCAATGTTTTTTCCAGCGCGGCGATCTTTTCCGCTTTGGCAAATAATTGACTGGGAGACGTCAGCTTTCCCACCAGGTGTGCGGCCAAAGCCATCGAAGTGCGATCGGAATTCTGTTTCGGGGGTGCCAGGGAAATCTCCTTGCGAATATCCCGTTTGCCTGCGGAAAAATGCTGGCGGTGAATGTCGAGAATCTGCTGTTGGGTTTCCAATCGCAACCAGACAAAAAATGGCATCTCCGGCTTGGACAGGTAGCTGTCGATCCGCTTGGCAGCCCGTACGTAGGTCTCCTGAAGTACGTCGGATTCTGACACGCGACCGCTGAGGCGGTAATCCAGGCGAAAATTGACAACACGACGCAATCGCTCGCGCACCATCAAGAAGTACTTCGCCAACGACTCTTCGCGATTGGACGAGAGTTCCTGGATCAATTCAGTTTGGGTAGGTAGTTCGTTTTGCATCGGGACATGCTCTTGCTCAATACTTGAACACGTAAAAGTCTTCGTCCGGGCGACAAAAACGGTAAGTCGCTGGAAATTTTCTGTTATTGGCCGGGGAAACAGGTTGAAAAACGGGTTATTTGGGCCGTCGGCCCTGCTTCGAGAGACCCTCGCTGGTCGGGCTAAGTGGCTTCCTTTCCCGATCGGCGGACGGCGGAAAGCCATGAAATCCGGGTCTGCTTTTTCGTTCTCCTTGGTTTCCGTTGGCCTGATGGATGGGCGATGGTCGGCCAACCCGGAATTTTCAGGCCTGCTAGTTGCCCGACAAGACCGGTTGTAGACAATGGGGTTATCGATCTTCAATCTTAACGAGGTGTCATGATGAACCCCTACTTTATCGTGATCGGAATTGCGATCATTCTCGTCCAGGCGTCTTCTGGTTTTTCCCAGCAGGAATCTTCCAGCTCGAGTGAATCGAGTCAGGAAGAGACGAACCGACCTTCCCTCGGCCAACTGCAAATGATCGGGAATGAGGTCGGCTGGCAAGAGCTGGGGGTCGACGACTTTGTGAATGTCAACTGCCAGGAAGATACCTGGGAGTGGCGCGACGGGATCCTGTACTGCAAGGGAAACTGCGTCGGGGTCTACCGGACCAAGTCCGAATATGAAAATTTCGAACTTGTACTCGACTGGCGACACATGAAGTCGGCCGGCAACTCAGGGGTCTTTGTCTGGTCCCCGCAGAAGTCCCTCGATGCATTGAAACCAAAGACAAACGGTCTGCCCCATGGGATTGAAGTCCAGATCCTCGATCATGGGTACCAGACACAGTACGAAAAACAGACAGGTAAAAAGGCGGAATGGTTCACAACCAATGGTGATGTTTTCCCGGTGGGAGCGGCAAAAATGAAGCCGTTCCCTCCGCTCTCCCCGAACGGCGTACGTAGTTTCCCCTCGGCAAACCATACCCGGGGTGTTGCCCAATGGAACCAGTATTATATCCGGGCGATCAATGGCGAAGTCCGTCTGTGGGTCAATGGGTATGAGGTCTCAGGTGGGAACGGCTGTGACCCGAGCAAGGGGTTCATCGCGTTGGAGGCAGAAGGGTCGCCGATCGAGTTCAGGAATATCCAGGTCCGCATCCTGCCCTGAGCTCTCCCGTAGCCCGTCGGTTGCCCCATTCGAAATTTTCCTGTCCGCAGATTAATGCTGCTGCGTGAGTGTGATTAGATGGTCAGCTCAACTCAAGCAGTCAGGATTTGCCATGGGCGTTCTCAGGTGTGTTTTATCGTTGGCCGCCGTCACGGTAGTGAGGAATTCCAAAGAGCTTGCCAGGGCAGGTTCGGTCTGCCGGGGAAAGCAATCTCTGCCGGTTGCGAACCAGGGGAAGGATCAGGGCAAACCGTAGTCCAAATCACTTTGACCGGCCGGTTTAAAGCAGC
Organism: Mariniblastus sp.; assembly: GCA_022447605.1. GTDB lineage: Bacteria > Planctomycetota > Planctomycetia > Pirellulales > Pirellulaceae > Mariniblastus. Next base: position 79,417 of record JAKVBG010000006.1, on the reverse strand, counting down.
AGGGAATCGGGGCTCGAGTGTCGGTTGGAGTGAGTCGGAAATGTTTGTTCTGGGGGCGGTAGATTTGATTCTGCCGCCTTTTTTATTCCGTTATCGCTTATTCCACTATCGTGTTTGGACGAAATCCACGATGGCCTGGCAGAGGGTTTCCACTTGTGGTTTTTCGATCGTAAAACTCGGGGCCAAGTAGATCACGTCTCGCAGAGGTCGTAACCAGCAGCCGCGTTCTACGAAAAAGTCGATGGCGGGGGTCAGGGCAACTTCGGTTTGCAGTTGTACGGCACCGACGGCTCCACGGCAGCGAACATCGACTACATGGGGATCTGCTTTCAAAGGTTGCAGGTACTCGGTAAACCAGGCTTCCAGGGCTTGTGCCTGTTGCAGGCGAGGTTCCTGTTCAAACAGGTCGAGGGACGCGTGGGCTGCGGCACAGGCGATGGGATTCCCCATGTACGTTGGTCCATGCATCAATGCATGCTCCGGCGCGCCACTGTGAAAGGGCTGGTAGACCGAACGGGAAGCCACGGTTGCCGCCAGGCCCACGGCGCCCCCGGACAACCCTTTGCCGAGACAGACGAGGTCCGGTTTCAGGTCGGCCTGTTCCAAGGCAAACATCGTACCGGTCCGGCCAAACCCGGTTGCCACTTCGTCCAATATCAGGAGCAATTCCAATTCTCGACAGACTTGGGCGATGCCCGCCAGGGACTCGGCCGAGTGGAATCGAAAACCGGCCGCCATCTGGATCAGGGGTTCTATGATGACCCCCGCGATCCGGTCTCGTCGTTCGAGTAGAAAGTCCCGGAAGCCTTGTAGCTCGTCCTGGTTGGTGGGGATCGCGGTGGGAAACTGTTCCAGCAGGAATCCTTTGAAATGCGCGTGCATGCTGTCTACGGGGTCGCAGAGGCTCATCGCGCCTGCCGTGTCGCCGTGATAGGCATCTTGAAAACAGACGAACCGGTTTTTGCTTGTGATCCCCCGGTTGAGCCAGTGTTGAGTGGCGATCTTCAAGGCGACCTCGACCGCAACCGAACCAGAGTCACTGAAGAAAACCTTGTTGTCTTCGCCGGGGATCAGGTCCGCCAGGCGTTCGGCCAGTCGAGTGGCCGGTTCATGAACCAGGCCGCCCAGCATGACGTGTGACATTTGCTGTGCCTGCTGGCAGATGGCAGCAACGATTTGTGGGTGGTTGTAACCATGGCAGGCGGTCCACCAGGAGGCAATGCCGTCGATCAACTGGCGGCCATCTGCCAGACGCAACATGACGCCTTCGTTTTCCACTACCCTCTCGGAATCCCGGGCTGTCTTCATTTGACAGTAGGGTAACCAAATTGCGTGATTCATATCGGCTGCCGTTCTCGAGTCGCTGGATGCCATGCCGACCATATTACATCAAGTGCCGGGTATTCACGATTACCCAGGAAACCACTTCCGGGGGTCGAGGCGATAGAACCTGGCCAGCAACTGGAACAACTCGGTATGTTGCTGTTCCATTAACAGTGGCTTTTCAAAAAATGTCTCGGTGCAAACGGCAAAGAACTCGGCTTTGTTGGTAGCCCCATAGTCGTTGATCAAGGTCCGCTGGCCATTCTGGACAGCGTGGATGAGCGCCTGGAATTCCCGTTCGCATACCTGATTCCAGCACTCGTTGGTCTCGCGGTCACCAAAGTCAAGGCTTCCCCCCATCTCGCCATCCAGGTTGTCCAAGCAGTGGGCAAACTCATGGAGAACGAGATTGTGTCCATTGCCGATGGCCTGGGCGTCGTGATACGAGTCCTGCCAGGAAAGGACCACCTGGCCGCCCGGGTGGGCTTCCCCGGAGTGAAAGGTATCCCGTTCGATGACCCAGCCGGTATTGGTTTCCCGACGAACGGCTTGGGGGAAGAGAATGATGGTTCGCACTTTTTCGAAAAAGAAGTTGTCCACTCCCAATAACATCAGGGCTGCCATGCCGGCCACGGTGACTTTGATCTCGTCACACATCTCCAGTCCCGCATGGCCTTCCCAGTTTTTTTCGGCCACCATGATCCGGGTGATGTCCTGCAGTTTTGCTCGTTCCGAATCGTCCAGTCGCCGATAAAACCCCATGTTGTTTTCCAGGAAGGTTTGCCAGGCTGGGGGAAATGGCGGAGCGAGAATTTGGGCGCGGCGGCGATTCTGGAACCAGTGAAACATCGAATCAAAAGAAAGGGGGCTGGGGGGTGTCGGGACAACGTCTTTTCAGCCAAGGATGATAACCCCAAACCGCCATGTTGGGAATCTTGGCAGCCTGCTGGCGATTCGACCACAAAAAAACCGGAGCGACTCGCTCCGGTTGGTAATCGTTTTATCTGATGGGTTCAGCAAAGTGGCTGAACCCGTGATGGAAGCCAAGGGCTAGGCAAATTCATCCAGCATACGATCGACCGCCGCATCGATCTTTTCCGGCGTTTCGTATTGGCCCGTGGCAATCTCGGCCCGCAGATCGGCTACGCGATCGGCACGGATGTCCCCATTTTGACTGATCATCTGAGCTTCCGCTGAGATATCCAGTTGATCAACGGGGGCGGCTGAACTGTTCTCGGCCGGGGAGACCTTGTTCCCTGTGTCGAGGTTGACGGCATTGGTACTTTGAATGTTTGTGGTTCTTCTGATTTGCATTTCTTTCTCCCCGGTTACGGGTTGCTGACTGGTTACCAGTCAATATGTGAGCACATCTTTTGTTTATTAGTTAAACGGGTTTTGCATGAATCAGGTTACGCACGCTCTGGGCTCTAACCGGTAATTCGGGTCTGCTGGGAAACCGTTTGCTTACCTCTGTTTCCAACGTTTTGCGTTCCGTGTCAAATGTGCCGTCCATAACGGAGAGTGACTTAGCGAGTTTATCTGGAAAGTACTCTGATTATCGACGGGACGGGACAACCTCGTTGAAATTTGTTTTTGTTTGTCTATTGTACCTTTCGTTTTGCACCTGACGAGATTTGCGGGCTTTATCGTTCGGGAAATTGAAAATCGTAATATCGATTTTTTTCGCGAAACTGATCTGCCTCAGCAACCTCTGCAAGACTCGGGTATTTGCCAAGCCGAATAACAGTAACTTGAATCACCTCGATTCAAACATTTTACCGCAGGCGACTTGACGGAACCTGATTTACGTGCAACTGGCACGCGGGGTTCGGGTATTTGGCAGACTTTGCCAAAAATTCCGGTTGTTGCAAGCACCACGAGCCTGACAGGCCGCGTTGAAGATTAAGAAAAACTATCTTTCCGGGCAACCTCAACTGGCCTCGGTTCGCCGTTGCTAGCGGCGAACCTTTTCAGCGATGGCTGCGTTTAGTCCAGCATGAATGGGCCAGGAAGTCCCGTCATGGTTCGGCAGGGAATGCTGCAGATTTCCCCAGGTTGCAAAGGATTTCCATGTCTCAGTGCCGATTCAACAAGCCTCAACTCGATCTGAGTCGCCGACCCGAACAGGGTCCCTGGCTAGTCGATATGCAGAGTTTTTTCGAGTTGAGTTTCTGGATAGCCGAAGAACTCATCGATCTGGAGATGCGTTTTCAACCAGTCGCCAAGCGTGTGAAGTTACGCTACCAGGCGGTGAATCGAGCCGGTTGAGAGAATGCGGTTCAAAGAGGGTGGTTGATCGGTTTTTTCGCCGATCATGCACAGCGTAAATCCCTTGTGCAACTGGGTGCAGTTGACGAAAAAAAGGCTCGCCAGATGAGGCGAGCCTTGTTGGCTTTTCAAGTTGAACCGACAGGTTACCCGCCGAACTCGACGCGGCGTCGCGACAGTTGCTGCTGTAGCCGTTGGACGATGCTGCTGTGCATCTGGCTGACGCGACTCTCGCTCAAGTCAAGCGTGGCGCCAATTTCCTTCATCGTCAATTCTTCGTAGTAGTAAAGAATGATGATCAGGCGTTCATTCCGGTTCAGGCCCTTGGTGACCAAACGCATCAAATCGTTTTTCTGGATTCGACGAGTCGGGTCTTCGCCTTTCTTGTCCTGCAGAATATCGATCTCGCGTACGTCTTTGTAGCTGTCCGTTTCGTACCACTTCTTGTTGAGGCTCACCAGGCCGACGGCGTTGGCGTCACTCATCATTTTTTCCAGCTCTTTGACCGACAGTTCCATGAACTCGGCTAACTCATGAACCGTTGGAGGTCGGCCATGTTTGGTTTCCAGTTTTTTGGTTGCATCAGCCAGTTTGCTGGCCTTGGAACGCACCAGGCGAGGAACCCAGTCCATCGTTCTCAGTTCATCCAGCATGGCCCCGCGAATTCGCGGTACGCAATAGGTCTCAAATTTGACCCCGCGAGACATGTCGAATGCGTCGATCGCATCCATCAAACCGAAGACACCAGCTGAAATCAGGTCGTCCAGTTCGACGCCGTCCGGCAATCGTTGCCAGATGCGTTCACCGTTGTATTTGACCAAGGGGAAATAACGTTCCATCAAGATATTGCGGAGACCCTTGTCACTACAATCCGGTTTATATTGCTGCCAGACTTGTTGGATATCGATATCCTGGTCCTTAGCTGCAACCGTTGCCATACAATCCTCCGTGATTGCTATCCAAAACGTGTATTAAAATCAGTCGGTAAATCTTCCGACCGCGTATTGATCGTGTTTTGTCCCGGGGCTGATCTTCAGCCGCTTGACTGGGGCCGTAAATATCAGAAACCGCTTCGTCGCGTCAATGAAATTTTTACATTGTTTTGAAAATATGAATTTGTTTTTTTAAAAACAAAAACCCGATATTGGGCGGCCGTTTTCCTGTCGGCGCAGGGAACTACCACCGTTGCATAACACGACATTTTTCTGTTATCGGATCGAGTGCCTCCGGTCTTTGATGAAAAAGAGAAAATATAATTCCTGTAGCGAAAAGACCGTCGCCTTCACAGAATATGAAGCTAGCGGTTTCGGTTTCAAAGGCCGGCTGCTCCGTCAGGCGGCGTTCGCGCCTGCAGGCGGTTGCTCACTGGAGATTTCCCCCAGGACTTCGATCACGCCAGGCGGTATTTCTTCGGTTCCCAGCACGTGCATGTCCAGTTCCACTGCCGTGGCAATCTTGTGGACGGCGGCGCGAATATCCTGGCTTACCACAAGAACGGGCTTGAGGTTCTTGGCAGTCATCGTTTCTGCGCCCCGCCGGAGAGCATCGGCCATCGCCTCCAACGTTGCGGTCGGAATTTCGAGGCGAATATCATCATCCTGAAATACCTGGCCGGTTCGAATCTGGTGTTGCAGAGCGTCCGATATGGTAAAGGCCGATACGACGTCATGGTTACCCAGTAGGCTGGCCGTGATTTGAGGGCCAATCCGTTTTCGAACGGTTTCGATCAGGTCGTGGGTCAGCTTCGAGCGGGGAGCACAATCGGCCATCGCTTCCAGGATCAAACCCATGGGCCGGATGGAGACACGTTCGGCGACCAATTGTCGCAAGACCCGCTGGATATCGGGAACGGTCAGCAGGTCGGGGACGAGTTCCTCGACAACGGCCGGGGCGCTTTTCCGGGTTTCGTCGAGCAGTTCATTGACGGCGTCCCGGGTTAGCAACCGCGGAGCCTGTTGAAAGGCGATCCCCGACAGTCTTTCCACAAGAGCGGCGGTCGGCCTCAGGACACGGTATCCCGACGCCTGGGCCGCTTCCATAGCGGCCGGGTCCACCCAGAAGCCCTGGCCGGATTCGGTTGTTTCCGTGGCAATGGCACCATTAATAGGTGCCGAGGCATTCCCCTGGTCCAGGGCGAACAGGAAATCGGGATAGATCGTGCCGATCTCTACCGGATTCCCCTGTACCAGGATCCGGTACTGCTGGGGCGGAAGCTGAAGATTATCTCGAATTCGTATTTTGGGCAGGATCACGCCCAGGTCCTGAGCCAGCTCTTTGCGGACCGCCGTCACCTGGGGTAGGAGATCGCCACCCTGATTCGGATCGGCCAATCGAATCAGCTCAATCCCCAGTTCCATTTCAAGCACATCATTGCCCAGTAATTTGGAAATGGTCAATTCGTGTGAGGTGGCCGGTTTTTTTGATGAACGAGAGACAGCATCCCGTTGCTTCTGGAACAGGAGCCTGGCACCGATCAAGCATCCGGCGGCCATGACCAGAAGAGGGATTTTGGGCAATTCGGTAAAGACCATGACCAGCAGGAATCCGGCCGTGATCGCCAAAACGGCGGGTTGGGAGAAAACCTGCTGCAATGACTCTTTCGGCAGGTTCGTCTTCCGCGTGCCACGGGTCACGAGCATGGCCGCTGCCATGGAGATCAGCAGGGCCGGCAATTGACTGGCCAAGCCGTCACCGATCGTTAATTTGGTGAACACGGAGGCCGCTTCGGAGATGGTCATCCCGGCCATCAGTCCGACCACCAGGCCGCCGACAATATTGACCAGGGTGATCAGGATTCCGGCAATCGCGTCCCCCCGAACGAATTTGCTGGCCCCGTCCATGGCCCCGTAGAAATCGGCGTTGATTCCAATCTCTTCCCGCCGTTTTCGAGCTGTTTCGCTATCAATATTGCCTGCGTTCAAATCGGCGTCGATCGCCATTTGGCGCCCTGGCATGCCGTCCAGTGCGAAACGGGCGGCCACTTCGCTGATGCGGGTCGCCCCTTTGGTAATGACAACAAACTGAATGATCACAATGATGGCAAAAATGACAAGGCCGATGGCGATCTGGTCTCCCGCGACGAATTGGCCGAAGCTCTGGATGACCTGGCCGGCAGCTTGGTCACCCTGGCTGGCACCGCCAGTCAGGATCAGCCGGGTGGTACCCACATTCAAGGCGAGTCGAAACAGCGTGGTCGCCAATAATAACGAAGGGAAAACACTCATCTCGATCGGCCGGCGAACGTAGAGCGTGGTCAATAGTATGATTACGGCCAATGAAATGTTGCCGGCCAGTAAGACGTCCATGACGCCGGGCGGCAGGGGAACGAAGATCACCAACAAGCAGGCGACGATCCCGATCGGGAGCAAAAATTCAGTCCAACGACTTTTTTGATTCATGGGAAGGTCGTGATTGACGCGCGGACGAACCGTAGCGCTTGGGCCTGTCGGTTCTCGTGACGCGGATAATTAGAGAAAACACCGCGCATCGTCCAGTTCACTTGATTCGTCCAGGGAGTGATAGCATGGCAGCCTTGACTCGATCCGCCAGATCACTCAGTTCCCCCGCTTTCCCTGTCTGTTTGCCAGGATCGGGGGAGCCTGCTACCAGGGAAGGTTGAACCGATGCCGCATCTCACTCTTTTTCTTGTGCGGCAGCCTGGTCCAAATCTTCGAGCCGGAATCGAACGCTGAGGATGTAGGGCGACTCCCCTTCGGTCCAGTGGCCGTACGTGGTGGTGACCAGTGAACCATCGGGCAGGATTTCGACTCCCGGGTAGGCGCAGTCGGCCCCCTTCATGTTGTCCTTGATTCTGATGAAGTACTCACCTGAGGCGCCATCGACCAGGTCCTGGTAGGTCCCGACCCAACCGACCCAGTCCCCCTCGTAATCGGACGACTTCCCTTGCGGCCATCGGCAGCGGTAGGAAATGAACAGACGTCCATCCGGTGTGTATTGGGCCGTATGCCGGTCCCCGTTGAGAGAGTCGGGCAGGTCGCGAGGTTTGCTCCAGGTACGTCCCTCGTCCTCAGAGAAAATGATCTGGGAATTCTCGCGGCGACTGTTTTCCCGTAGTAAAACGGCCAGTTGTTTTCCATCCGGGGAACGAATAGTTCCCGGTTCACAGATGTGCTTGCGGGTGGAAGCATCGATCGCCACAGGGGTGGACCAACTCAATCCACCGTCGGTCGACAAGGTCTTGTACAGGGTGAACCGTACCGGTTGTTGTCGGTTGTTCTGGGCAGCTATAAAACGCCCGTCATCGTGAAACAGGCCGAGGTAATGCCCGGGGCCCGTTTTCAATTCTACGACACTGCCCATCACCACGATCCCGCCCCAGTTGCCGACCGGTTCAAGTTCCCCCCACGTGAGCCCCTCGTCCGTGGAGACGGCCATGCGGGTCGGGTAGAGACCCGAAAACATGATGATCCGCTTCTTGCCGCCCGCGTCGGTGACGCGGTGCAGCGTGGGGACTTCTTGGGAGGTCGCCCACGAATCGGGCGTTTTCAGCCGTTCACTCCAACTGCGGCCGCCATCGGTGCTGCGCTTGTAAACGATACCACCGCGACCATGTCCTTTGGGGTAGACGCAGAGAATGGTCTTCCCGTCATCCAGCAGGCAAGTGGTCGGGTGCCCCAGGTATTGCCCGGCCTCCCTGTCGACCACGACTTGATGTTGCTGCCAGTCATCCAGGTCCAACTGCCGAATCGGTGAATCCTGGCCGCGGCAGGGATGGACGATCGCAAACAGGAAAATCAGAAGGTAAACGAAGTTCAAACGGTTCATGGTTTCGTCTCCCTGCAAACGGATGATCAGCCACCATCATGGTTGGCCGAGGAACTCCTGGGCAACCTGTTGAATGAGCTGGCCAGCCGACTCGGCCTGCTCGGGCGTGATATGCAAATGGGTAACGGCTCGTACGTGTTCGCGGCTGAAGGGAAGGACCCAAACTCCCGCTTGATGCAGGGCATCGCACATTTCCTGTGCCGAACAGATTTCCCGGTCGATACGAAAAATGACAATGTTGGTATCGACCTGTTCCGGTTCGAGATGAAACCCGTCGATACCGGATACGGCTGCCGCGATGATGCGGGCGGTCTCGTGGTCCTCGGCCAGGCGGTCAACCTGATTCTCCATCGCGTACAGGGCGCCCGCCGCCAGGATGCCACTCTGACGCATGCCACCGCCAAATAATTTTCGGTGACGGCGCATGTCATAGATCATCTCCTGTTCACCGACCAGGGCTGAACCGACGGGTGCGCCCAGGCCCTTGCTGAAGCAGATGCTGACCGTGTCAAAATGTTGCGCCCATTGATCTGCTTCGATGCCGGAGGCGACCACCGCATTGAACAGCCTGGCTCCGTCCAGGTGGGTCTTCAGCCCGTTTTGATGAGCCCACTGACAGATGTCGGCGACACCCTGGTAGGGCAGGATGACGCCCCCGCCCCGGTTGTGCGTGTTCTCCAGGCAAACCAGGCGCGTATGAACGGCGTGTTCGTTGTCGGGGTGGATCAGGTCTTCCAACTGGTCAGTTTTCATCACACTACCCGAACCGGTTACGGTCTTGGCGACCAGTCCACTGAGTTGTGCAAATCCACCCTGTTCGTAATTGTAGATGTGACAACCCGATTCACAGATGAACTCGTCGCCTGGTCGGCAGTGCAACCGGACCGCGACCTGGTTCGTCATCGTGCCCGAAGGCATGAACATGGCAGCCGGTTTGCCCAACCTTTCCGCGATGGCGCATTGCAGTTTTTCGACGGTTGGATCGACATCGATCACGTCATCTCCCACCGGGGCGGCAGCCATCGCCTGCCGCATCGCGGCCGAGGGCTCGGTGACCGTGTCACTGCGAAGGTCTATCATGATCGTGTCGGTTTCCTCCTGGTCGATTTCAGCTTCGGTAAGACCGGGGTCATTTCCGTTAGAGTTTGGCAAATGCGTCCATGGCCTGCTGGATATGGTCATCGGTCAGCGCGGCGGAAACCTGGACGCGGATCCGGGCTTCACCTTGGGGGACGACCGGGAAGGCAAAGCCGATCGCCAGGACGCCGAGTTCAAACAGCCGAGCCGATTTTCGGATCGCTTCCGCTTCATCGCCGATCATGATCGGGATAATCGCGGTCGGGGAAGGCGTGCATTCAAACCCGAGATCGGCCAGGCCAGTTCGGAAAGCGGCCACATTGCTGTGCAGTCGTGCCACGATCGACGGGTCATTCTCGACCACTTCCATCGCCTTGTGCGCACTGTAGGCAACCGTGGCCGGCAAGGCATTGGAAAACAGGCTGGGTCGCGCCCGCTGTTCCAGGACTTGAATGGCCGATTCCGAGGCGGCGATATAGCCTCCGGCCGCGCCTCCCAGTGCCTTGCCTAGCGTGCCGGTCAGTACGTCAATTTCACCGAACAGGTCAAAATGTTCATGCGTCCCCCGTCCCCGCTGACCCAGTACGCCGACACCGTGGGAATCATCGACCACCAACATCGCATCGTATTGCCGGCAGAGCGCGGCAATTTCCGGCAGGTGGGCCACATCCCCTTCCATGCTGAACACGCCGTCGGTAATCACCCAGCGGGTGGGATGGTCCTGGGTCTCTTGCAGCAACTTTTCCAGTTGCTCCAGGTCACTGTGCGGGTAGATTTTCTTGGTCACGCTCTTGGCCATCAGGCGCATGCCGTCGATGATACTGGCGTGGTTCAGCGCATCGGACAGGACGGCATCTTCCGGTCCAACCAGCGTGGGGAACAGTGCCTCGTTGGCATTCCAGCAACTGACGTAACTCAAGGAACTGGGTGTGCCGACGAATTCGGCAATCTTCTGTTCCAGTCGACGGTGGCAATCCAGGGTACCGCAGATAAACCGTACCGATGCGGTCCCTGCCCCGTAATCGCGGAGTCCCTGGATACCGGCTTCGATAACCTCCGGGTGATCAGCCAGGCCGAGATAATTATTGGCACACAGCACCAACACGTCCCCCTTGCCGTCGATGTTGACGACCGGTCGCATGGGAGTGGTGATGTCGTAAAAAGGTTTTAACTGTCCCGATTCCGTCAGGCTGGAAATCAACTCAGCTGTTCGCTGGTCGAATTGACTGTTTGGCATGCTTCTCCCTCAGATTGTGGAATTTTCATTACGACCTTGATCGCTTCTCCCGACTGCATCATGGCAAACCCGGTTTCAAAGTCCTTCATGTCAATTTGGTGGGTAATGATCGAGTCGAGTTCCAGTTGCTCGGACAGGATCAGGTTCTCCATCTGGTACCAGGTTTCAAACATCTTTCGGCCGTTGATTCCCAACACCGTGGCGCCGCGAAAAATAATCAACTCCGACAGGTCGAGCTTCACCTCATCGGCAGGAATGCCCAGCAGCGCTGCCCTGCCGCCGTTGTGCAGAGCTTCCAGTCCATGGCGAATGGCCGTAGCGTGACCGCTCATTTCCAGCAGGACCTGGGGGCCACCCCGGCAGGTTTGACGCAACTTGTCCACCCATGGTTGCCGGGCGTCAAAGGACTGCTCGGCACCGAGTTTCATGGCGAGTTCCAGGCGACGAGGGTCCACGTCCGTTACAAAGATACGTGTGGCCCCGGCTGCCTTGGCAACCGTAACGGCCATCAGTCCGATGATGCCGACACCGGTGATCAAGACAGTTTTTCCACTGACACCTGCGGCCATTACCGTATGCACGGCATTTCCCAGCGGGTCAAAAACGGCTGCGACCTTGTTCGGGATTTCGGGGTGTACGGGCCAGATATTTGTTTCCGGAACGCTGATGAAAGGAGCAAAGCAACCGTTGCAGTCGATGCCCAGAATATCGACCGTTTCACAGATATGACCGTTTCCTGTGCGGCACGCTTCGCAGAAACCACACCCGATATGTCCCTCTGCACTGACCCTTTGGCCGACCTCGATTCGCTGGGTTGCCTCGCCGACGGCCACGACGCGGCCGACAAATTCGTGCCCGGTGGTGATCCCGAGTTTGACCCGGTTTCTGCTCCAGGCGTCCCATTCATAAATATGGCGATCGGTGCCACAGATGCCGGCGTGGGTAACCGCCACCAGGACATCGCGAGGTCCCGGCTCTGGCACGGGCACGTCCTGGCAGAAGTTCAGACCGGGCGCGTCGTTCAACTTGCAAATGGCGGGCATGGAGGCGGGTAAGGAAGTCGACATATTATCCTTCAAATTCAAACAACGGCCATTTTGTTTCTTTTATAGTGGATTAAAATCCACTATTTTGGAAGAAGGGTTATCCGTAAATCGGGCATCAAACTTCAAGTTACCTGAAATATTATTTCCGTTATACCAACATCCCGTCCGGTCGGGTGTGCAGAAACGAGTGAATTCACCAGTCAGGTGATTGAATTGACAGAAATTGAACCTTTCAGCCAATATGTTTGTGAGCATATTCGTCAATTGAGGAAGCGCCACAATCTGACGCTACAGCAGTTGGCTTCCTCCAGCGGTGTCAGCCGGTCGATGCTCAGCCAGGTCGAGCGGGGTTCGGCCAACCCGACCCTTTCGGTCGCCTTCCGCATCGCCCAGGCGTTTGGGATTTCCCTGGCGGATCTGGTGGAAGGGGCCACCTCCGAGCAGCGGGTCGAGGTCATACGCAAGACCGATGAGCAATCTGTTTTTCGCGATGATGAGAATTGCCGGATCCGTACACTGTCGCCACTGAACCTCGAGAAAGATGTCGAATTCTATGAAGTGACCCTGCCCCCCCAAGGGCGTCTGGATAGTGCAGCTCATTTCCAGGGAACCCGTGAATTCCTGACGGTGCAAACCGGTTTGATTGAGATCCAGTCGGGCGATATCAGGGTGGAACTGGGCAAAGGCGATAGTGTGCAATACCCTGCCGACGTTGACCATTCGATCAAGAACATTGGAAAACGGGATGCAATCCTATTTCTCGTCGATATTTATTCGTCGAACCACTAGAATTCTGTTTTCGCTAGAATGAACCGTCCACGTTCCATACTTCACGTCTTCTCCCTTGAGGATTCCTGTCATTACTGGTTCACTGGAAATACCGACGCTTGACTGGCGGAACGATGATGTCGACCAATTCCTGGAAGACCTGCGGAGCCGTCTTTCCCCCCAGGGCGATATCGTCAGTTCTGCCTCCAACGACTTGACCCTCCGTGTGTTTGGTGAGGACCTCTCTCCCCAGGAGGTTGTGCGAAGAATCTGTGACGAGGTTGCCACCGAAGGCTTGCCTGCTCTGTTGCGTTACACCCGCGACCTGGATGGCGTGCCGTTGCGGGAAGAGGAGATCCGGGTGCCGGTATCGGAAATGGAGGCAGCGCACCGGGAAGTGGACGCCTCGTTCCTGAACTCCATCCGTTCGATACGGGCCAATCTCGACACGTACCAGACTGCCATTCTTGCCCAGGACGTCTCTCTGGAACCGCGCGAAGGTGTGCGGCTCACCCACCGGTTTACCCCGTTGAGTCGAGTTGGCATCTGCGTTCCGGGTGGGGCGGCCGCCTATCCATCCTCGGTCTTGATGACGGCGGTCCCCGCACAGGCGGCCGGTGTCCAGGACCTCGTCGTGGTGGCTCCGCCGACTGAAAACGGGTCTTACAACCGTGAGGTGCTGGCGACCTGCTTCGAACTGGGAATTGAATCGGTCTACCGGGTGGGCGGTGCCCAGGCCGTGGCGGCGATGGCCTTTGGTGTGCAAGGTCTTGAGCCGGTCGACAAGATTGTCGGCCCGGGCAACCTGTTCGTGGCCTTGGCGAAAAAACGGGTTTACGGTCATTGCGATATCGACTCGATCGCCGGGCCGAGCGAAGTTCTGGTGATTGCCGATCAGACGGCCCAGTCGAAGTTCGTGGCCGCGGACCTGTTGGCCCAGGCAGAGCACTTTCCCGGTTCGGCCGTCCTCCTGTCGACCGATGCCGATTTGATCCATTCAGTCCGTGAAGACCTGGAGACGTTCCTGGCCGATTTGTCCCGATCGGAGCTGGCGATCGCCAGCTTGAATCAGTACAGCGGTCTGGTGTTGGTCGAAGATATGGACCAGGCGATCAGGCTTGCCAACCGGATGGCCCCGGAGCACTTGCACCTGCAAGTCGAATCACCCGATCGATGGGTTTCCCGGCTGACCAACTGCGGAGCCCTGTTTGCCGGCCACCAGGCAGCGGTGGCACTCGGTGATTACGTGGCCGGTCCGAGTCATGTTTTGCCGACGGGCGCCACGGCCCGCTGGGCTTCCGGGTTGTCCAGCAATGACTTTCTCAGGCCGAGCAGTGTGATTGAGTATGAACAATCCGGGCTGGAGAATGACGGCGTTCATGCCCAACGAGTGGCTCGCCAGGAAGGTCTCACGGCGCACGCTCTCAGCATCCAGGTTCGAATGAAAGGTGGCGATTCCGATGACTGAACAGGAGAAGTCCCGGTTGGCTTTTTTTCGCGACAACGTTCTGCGGATGAGCGGGTACCAGTCAGGGGAACAGCCTCGTGGCGACAAGACGATCAAGTTGAATACGAATGAGAACCCATACCCCTGCAGTCCCTCGGTCCTCCAGGCGATTCGCTCGGTCGAGGCCGAAAGTCTCCGCAAGTATCCGGACGCCTCAGCGTCCGCTTTCTGCTCGGTGGCAGCGCAAAATCTGGGCGTTGATTCGGACTGGATCCTGTGCGGTAATGGCAGCGACGAGATTCTTTCGATGGTGACACGCGCCTTTGTGGCCCCGGGTCAAAGAGTCCGCTGGCCGTTCCCGTCCTATGTCCTGTACTCGGTACTGGTCGATATCCAGGACGGTTCGCGTGAAATGATCGACTTCGCACCGGACTGGTCGCTGTCCGAGGATTTTTACCGGGACGCAGATTCACTGGGCCTGGTTTTCCTGGCCAATCCGAACAGCCCTTCGGGGACCGTTCTCAGTCAGGAAAAAATAATGGAGTTGGTCGAACGGGTCGACTGCCCGGTCCTGGTGGACGAAGCTTACGCTGATTTTTCAGGCACCAGTTGTGTGGAACTCGTGGCTCGTAACGAGCGACTGCTCGTCTCGCGCACCCTGAGCAAATCGCACTCCCTGGCGGGCTTGCGTTTTGGCTACCTGGTGGCCCAACCCCAGATCATTGAACAACTGGTCAAGATCAAGGATTCCTATAATTGCGACGCCGTTTCGATTGCCGGGGCCACCGCCGCCATGACCGATCAGGCCTGGTTGGAGCAGAACCTGGAAAAGGTTCGTTCGACACGTGAAAAAATGATTGCACAACTCGAGTCGCTCGGGTTCGAAGTCACGCCGTCCTCGGCCAATTTTGTCTGGTGTAAACACTGCGACCGGTCCAGTCGTGAAATCTATGAATACCTCAAGTCGCGACAATTGCTGGTACGATATATGCAATTTGATCACTGGGGGGATGGCCTCCGGATTACCGTGGGCACGGATGACCAACTGGATGCCCTGGTTACTCTGCTTGAATCAATGTTGAAGAGATCATGAAACGCGCGGCAACGGTTGAACGAACGACCAAGGAAACAAAAATCGAGCTGACGATCGACCTGGACGGGACCGGGGTCATCAGCACGGCAACGGGGGTCGGTTTCCTGGACCACATGCTGGAGCTGTTCGCCAAGCATGGAGGTTTCGATTTGAAGGTCCAGGCGGACGGCGACCTGCATGTCGACAGTCACCATACGACCGAGGATGTCGGCATCTGCCTGGGCGAGGCGGTGGCCCGGGCATTGGGTGACAAGCAGGGGATTCGTCGTTACGGTTCGGTTACCCTGCCGATGGACGAAACCTTGGTAACCACCGCGGTGGACCTGGGAGGCCGGGCGTATTTCGAATTCCGCGTCGATTTGCCGGCTGAAAAAATTGGTGACTTCGATTCCGAACTGGTGCGGGAGTTCTGCCACGCCTTTGCCCAGAACGCCCATTGCAACCTGCACGTGTTGCAACATCATGGTCGTAATACTCATCACATTGCCGAGGCTATTTTCAAGTCACTCGCCAGGGCCCTGCGGATGGCCTGTGAGATTGACCCGCGGCAGACCGGGGTCCCGAGTACCAAGGGGACGCTCTGAACCGGGTGGATGGAAAACCGGGATGAACGGTTTCCAGGGGCGCACGTTCTCACACGGTCAGGCCAGGATCTTGTCGATCAGGTGTCCGTGCACATCCGTCAATCGACGATCGATCCCGTTGTGTCGGACGGTCAGCTTCAGATGGTCCAAACCGAGCAGATGAAGGATCGTGGCGTGAACGTCGTAGACCTGCGTAGGCTGGTCGCGGTCGAGTGGTTTGAATCCCCATCGATCCGATTCACCGTGGGTCACCCCCCCGCGGATGCCGCCACCACACAACCAGTTGGTAAAGACGTGCGGGTTGTGGTCCCTGCCCGAATTCCCCTGCGTGGATGGCATTCGGCCGAACTCCGTGGTCCAGAGGACGATGGTGTCTTCCAGTAGTCCCCGCTGTTTCAAGTCCTTGATCAGGGCCGATGCCCCCTTGGCCATTCCCCGGGCCAGCGGTCCGTGTTCCCGTTTCAGATCTTCGTGACTGTCCCAGTTGCGGCGGGGAAAACTGTTGTCGTTGCCCGACCAGATTTGCACAAATCGAACCCCCCGCTCCAGCAGGCGGCGGGCGATCAGGCACTTGCGGCCAAAGTACTCGGTCTCTTCGGCCGGATTGATATCATCCGGGTACTGCGACCCGATTCGATCCAGTCCATACATCGACAGGATGTGCTGGGGTTCGTCACTGATATCGAGCGCTTCGGGGGCGCTTAACTGCATCCTGGCGGCCAATTCATAAGTCCGGATCCGGTCGGCCAGGCGGTCATCGCCCTGTCGCTGTTCGGCGTATTGCCGGTTGAGCTGTTCCAGCAGTTTCAGCCCCGCTTGCTGGCTGGCGGGTGTAAACGATCCGCGGGCCGGAAACAGGTCATCGATCGGTCGGTCCCGCTGGGGAAAGATGGTGGTTCCCTGGTTGCTGGTCGGCAGGAAAGCGGCGCCCCAGTTCTTCGGCCCGTTGCTGGCAAAACCGCGGTGGTCCGGCAGGACGACAAAGGTGGGCAGGTTTTCATTCATCGATCCGAGTGCGTAGCTGACCCAGGCGCCGACGCCGGGAAAACCTGGCCGTTGAAAACCGGTCGCTTGCAGGTAGGTGGCTTGGCTGTGAACGCCTGTCTTGCCCGTCATGTTGTGGATGAAGGCGATGTCGTCGACACAATCACCCAGGTCAGCGACGGCTTCGCTGATCATCTTTCCCGATTCTCCATACCGCTGGAACTTGAACGGGGACTTCATCCAGGGGCCCAAGCCATTCTGAAACGCTTCGACTTTTTCACCGAAGTCGGAGGGTTGCCCGTGCAGCTTTTCCAATTCCGGTTTGTGGTCCCACAGATCGATATGGCTGGCAGCGCCGGCCATGAACAGCTGGACCACACGTTTGGCCCGGGGTGGATGGTGCAGGACCTGTACGGATCCTTGGGGGAGACCGTCCTGCTGGGATTGGCTTGTGGATCGGGCCGCCGCTCGCTCGTTGGCCAACAGTGACGTCAAGGCGAGTGATCCAAATCCCCAGGCGGAGTTGAACAGGAAATGTCTTCGATCGGGATCGCCAAAGCTTTGGTTCATCATGTTCTGAATTTCCAATCAACCCTGGCCAGTTTGCCAGGACGGGTCCTTAATCGATAAACAGGAACTCACTCGTGTTAAACAGGATGCGAGCCAGGTTGTCCAGGCCGTGGTCCCGCGCGTAGGCAGACAGCAAGGCCAGCTCCTGATCGGTCGCCGCCCGGCCGTAGGCCAGGGCAATGCCGGCCTCGACTTGTGTTGACAAGTCGTCGGACTGGGCCCGAAGCCGCTGGGCAAAGTCTTCGGACATGACCAGGTTGAAACCGTTGTTGAGCATGGTCAAAGCCTGCAGTGGGGTCTGCGTTTCGTTACGGGTTGGCGTGCTCTGTGACGAATCGGCGCAATCCAGTGTCGTCATGAACGGGTCGGGCTGGGAGCGAACGATAAAACGGTAGATCGACCGGCGAAAGGTGGCCTGGTTGTCGTGGTCAAACTTGTGGTACTCGTAATGGGGCGAGTGCTCGGTCTTTTCGAGTTCAAACAGGTAAAAACCGGGTCCCCCCATCGTCAGGTCCAGGCGGCCTGCCACGCTGAGAATTGTGTCCCGTATCTCTTCGGCGGACAGGCGGCGGCGGTCCATTTTCCAGAGCAATCGGTTCTGGGCGTCCCGGTCGTGACAGGCAGGTCGGTCGGCCGAAGCCTGGCGATAGGTGGCGCTGGTAACCAGTAAACGGTGCAGGTCTTTCAGCGATCCGCCCCCGGCGCGGAACTCGGCGGCCAACCAATCGAGCAACTCGGGGTGGCTGGGTCGACTTCCCATCCGGCCAAAGTCGTTCGGCGTGTCGACAATCCCCTTGCCGAAATGGTAGTGCCAAACGCGGTTGACGATGCTTCGCCAGGTCAACGGATTCTGTTCCGAACTCAACCACTTGGCGAGGACGGCCCGCCGCTGCCCCTCACCAGATTCGGTTGCGGAGTGGTCGCCCGGAAATTGAAATCGATCCTCGTTTGTTAACGGGATGGTGCCTGGCAGGGCCACGGATCCAGTTTCCTCGATGTTCCCCCGGTGCAACACCTGGACCAGACGGGGGCGGCCGCCGGTCGGTTTGAAATTACCCTCGGCCGGGAAATGGGTCGCGGCGGCATAGACCTGTTTGCCGACCGGAAGCTGTTGGCGTTTCGTTTCCAGTTGGCTGATCCTGGCCTTCGCCTTTTCCTGTCGCTCCAGGAGTTCCGGTTTTACGCGCTCGGCCAAAAGCGTTTTCTTCTGTTGTTGCAGCGCCTCCAATCCAGCCTTGTCGCCACGGTACCAGATTCCGTCGACCAGGTTGGTTTCCCGCCAGCGGGGAGCTGCTTCGGTCGAGTCGCTGGAGCGGACCGTGGCGCCGCGTGCCCCATTGTTCTGGTTGTCATCTTCGACCCGCAGTTCGGCCAGGGCCAAAATGTAGTCGTTTTGCCGTTCCGCCAAACGGGTGGCCACGACCCGGACCGTTTTTCCCTTCGTTTCCAGCTCGAAGCGGACCGGTTCGAGACCCGGGTTCACGAAATCTTCCCGGCTCCGGTCGACGACTGTTTGGCCGTCGACTTCTACCCGAAACCGCACGGGGAAACCGAAACCTGCCCCGATCCCGGCGAAGTCATCATGGCACGGGTGAAGGATGATGCTGCGAATAGGCTGCACTTCGGGCAATTCAACCTCGACCCATTTGGTCTCCTGCGCACCGGAAACGATCTTACTGTGGAAACCGAATTCGGGTCGTTTTATTGAGGGTGGGGCCGACTCGATTTTTTTCTCCAATTCGACCAACTTCGGTCCGGCTGATTGATGGATCTGTTTTTCGAGATCGGCCAAACGGCTTTGCCAATCCGTGATCTGGTCCGTCAGTGTTTTGCGTTGGGCATCGACTTCCGGGTCGATCTGGTAAACCCGGTTGGCGCGATCGACCGCGGCGAACACAGCTTGCAGCCCGTAGTAGTGTTCCTGGGTGAACGGGTCGAACTTGTGGTCGTGGCACCGGGCACACTGGATCGTGACGCTGCAAAATGTATTCATGGTGTTGGAGACCATGTCGTCCCGGTCGAGATTGCGGGCCACCTTGCCATCGATCTTCGTTTCCGGAACCTCGACGTGGCCGATGAAATCCCAAGGTCCGGCGGCGATGAAGCCGAGCCCCACGATGCCATCCGGATTGCCCGGAAAAAGGAGGTCTCCGGCCACCTGTTCCTGCAGGAACTGTCGGTAAGGTTTGTCTTCGTTGAAGGACCGGATGACGTAATCCCGGTAGGGCCAGGCGTGTTCCCGCAACTTGTCCTTGTCGTAACCGCAGGTATCAGCGTATTTCACGACATCCAGCCAGTGGCGGGCCCAGTGCTCACCGTACCGCGGGGATTCGAGCAGGCGTTCCACCAGTTGGGCGTACGCATTCGGGTTCGTGTCGTTGACGAACTTGTCAATTTCCGATTTGCTGGGCGGAAGACCGGTCAGGTCGTAGGTCAGCCGACGGATCAGGGTCGCCCGGTCGGTCTCGCCGGAAGGTGTCAGTCCCTGTTCGTTCAGTTTTTGCCAGACAAACAGGTCGACCGGGTTGTCGTCCCAGCCCGCTGGGACATCGTTCGGGGGCTCTGGGAGTTTCGGCTGAACCAGCGGTCGTAATGACCACCAATCAAAGTTGGCAGAGGGTCCCGGATTCAATTCGACGGAAGCGGGCCAGTCGGCTCCGCGGTCGATCCATTCCCGGATTGCCTGCACCTCTTCCTGGCTCAGCGGGGGACCCGTCTTGGGCATCTGGGGGGCCTGGCCGTCGACGCCGGAAATGATCTCCATCAACAGGCTGTCGCCCGCCTTGCCCGGTTCGACAAAACCGGAATCGAGGATCGCCGCCGAGGTTTGCAACGAGAAATCGCCTTTTGATTCGGTGTCGTTGTGGCAGTTCAGACAGCGATCTTTCAGGATCGGCGCAACCCGGGATTCAAAGGAATCCTCCTGGGCCAACAATTGACTTTGCCAGGAGAGGCATGTGGCCATTACCAGGAAGCGTAAACGGATCATCGGGTTCCACGCGGTTTGAATTAAAACCAATATCCACCTTGAGCTGGCGGAAGTTTTGCCAGTCAGTCCTATCGGCGCATTGGCCCCATTATAATCCTGGTCCCGCGCCGGAAACATACAGTCCCTTAACGTTTTTCGCGGTTTCAGCCGAGTTACCTTCCCTGGTGGTGAGGTCTGGAAATGGCGAATCAGCATCAGCGAAACGGGATCGACCGGCAACGGGAATGGCCGACCGCTCAAAACATCGCTGGAAACTCCTGGCTGGCTGTTCCTCCCAGTTCTTTTCGTGCGGGGCGTGGATGTTCTTGATGGCGCTGGCGGCCAGACCTTCGATTGGGGGGGCAAGTTTCTGGCCGGAAATGGGGGAAATCCTCCCCTGCCAGTCGATCGGAAGCTGGTTGCCAGTTTGGAAGCTGTCCGGTTACGAAACGTTAGCGCTTCATGAATAATACGGTTTGTGGACTGAAAACGGGTTTCCCGGTGGGCCGTTTTGGTAAAAATGGATTTTCCTTTTGATCGTGTCACTTCCGTTTGTGTACCTGTCGATTGGTATTTTTTTTTCTCATTGATGCTGGCAACGAGAGGCAGGATAATTGGCCATGGACCGACCTTTGCGGACAACCTTGGAGGAATTGATCGAGACACGAATCAGTCGTCGTGAGGCGGTGAAAGGGATCCTGGCAGCCGGGGGCGCGATGACGGCGACCTGGTGCTTGCCTGGCGAGTCCGATGCAGGACTGGCAAATGGCGAGATGGGGGAGACGGTTACCGTGGAATCACCACGGGCCGGTTTTCGTGAATTGCCCCATGTTTGTGAGACGGGTGATGCGAGTCAGATCGCCTCGATCGGGGTGGCCGACGGTTACAACACCCAGGTCTTGATTCGCTGGGGAGACCCGGTTCTACCCGGTGCTGGCAAGATGGACCTGTTGTCTCCTGACGCGGAGGCGCAGGAAAAACAGTTTGGTTACAACAACGATTTCATCGCCTACTTGCCAATTCGCCGCGGCGAGGAAAATTCGCGACATGGCCTCCTCTGTGTGAACCATGAATTTACCAACCCGGAGTTGATGTTCACGGGGATTACCTACGATGACAAACTGGAAACGCGCTCGGACGAACAGGTCCGCATTGAACTGGCAGCCCACGGTCACTCGGTGATGGAGATTCGTCAGGCTGACGACCAGACGTGGCACCTGGTGCAGGAGAGTCCCCTCAACCGACGGTTCACTCTGAACACCGAGTTTGAAATCTCCGGGCCGGCAGCCGGTCACCCCCGCATGCAGACGGAGCAGGATCCGACCGGTAAAAAAGTGATTGGTACTATCAGTAATTGTTCCGGCGGTGTGACGCCTTGGGGGACGGTCCTGAGTGGAGAAGAGAACATCCAGTACTATTTTCATGGTGATCTCGGCGACTCGCCCGAAGCAGAGAATCATCGACGGATGGGCATTGATGGGACCGGTGACTACTCCTTTTTCCGGTTGGACAAACGGTTTGATCTTGCCGCCACCCCGCATGAGCCGAACCGGTTTGGCTGGGTCGTGGAAATCGATCCTTACGACCCGGAGCGGCCAGCCGTCAAGCGGACCGCCCTGGGGCGTTTTCGGCACGAGGGTGCGGCGACCGCACTCAACCGGGATGGGCGCCTGGTGGTCTATTCCGGGGACGACGAGCGGTTCGAGTACCTGTACAAGTTCGTCAGTCAAGGGAAATATGACCCTGACCATTTGGAGAAGAATCGCGACCTGTTGGATGAAGGGGTGTTGTATGTCGCCCGGTTCGATGAAGACGGTTCGGTCAATTGGTTGCCTCTGGTTTACGGGACCGGGCCCCTGACCTGGAAAAATGCATTTCACAGCCAGGCAGATGTGCTGATCGATACACGCCGGGCGGCCGATCTGATGGGAGCCACACCGATGGATCGACCGGAAGACGTGGAAGAAAACCCGGTCACTCACCACGTCTTCGTGGTCCTGAGTAAAAACTACGAGCGCACCGAGGAGCAGGTGGACTCGGCCAATCCACGGGCCGTCAATCAACATGGCCACATTATCGAGTTGGAGATCCCACAGGTCGATGGCAAGCCGGACCATGCGGCGACGGTTCACGCTTGGAGCATGTTTCTCAAGGCGGGACAGCTGGAACAGGACGACGCCTGGTACGACGGCCAAAAACCGACCACCTGGCTCTCCTGTCCCGACAACATCACCTTTGATAACCAGGGTCGATTGTGGATCGCCACCGATGGTTTCCAGAAATCCTCCGGCGTGCTGGACGGCATCTACGCCTGTGAGGTAGCCGGGCCGAGGCGAGCCTTGACCAAACAGTTCTTTCACGTGCCAATAGGTGCCGAACTTTGTGGCCCCTGTTTTACGCCGGACAACTCCACCCTGTTTGTCGGTGTGCAGCATCCTGGCGAATACTCAACTTTTGATGCACCGTCGACCCGCTGGCCGAATGATGCCACCAGTGATTTGCCGCCCCAACCCTCGGTTGTGGCGATCACCCGCTCAGGGGGTGGCCCAATCAACGGTTGAAAAACAGGTCCTGGTGGGTTGTCCGGCAGGATAGAATGAAGACACACGCGTCAGTTGATGGCGCCCACCCTGAATCGATTGAAGAGGATCCAAATGTTTCGTAATTGGCTGTCTGTTTTTGTCGGGATCGTGACTGTCTGGTCTGCTGGTGTGAGCCAGGCCTGGGAGCAGCCGAACCTGGTCTTCATGATTGCCGACGACTGCACGTACCTGGACATGGAAGTTTATGGTGGGCAGGCCAAGACGCCTCACCTGAATCGGTTGGCCTCGCAGGGGCTGAAGCTGAATCGCTGTTTCCAAGCCGCGCCGATGTGTTCCCCGACACGGCACAACATCTACACGGGAATTTACCCGGTCAAATCGGGAGCTTGGCCCAATCATACCCAGGTTTATCCCGAGACCAAGTCGATTGTGCATTACTTGAAGGATGCCGGTTACCGTGTGGCGTTATCCGGCAAAGGCCATATCAATCCACGGGAGTCCTTCCCGTTTGAATACTCCAAGGACTTTGCCGATGTATCCCAGTTGAAGCAGGCCAGCCCGTTTTCAGCGATCCGATCGCTGATCTCGGAATCGAAGGCCGCGGGCAAGCCTTTCTGCCTGTTTGCCTGTTCCAACGAACCGCACTCTCCCTGGAGTCAGGGTGATCCGTCGCAATACCCGGTGGACGATCTCCAGCTTCCCCCTTCCTGGGTCGATACGCCGAAAACCCGCCAGCAGTACGCCAAATACCTGGCCGAGATCACGTTTTTTGATCGCCAGTGCGGGGCCCTGTTGGAATTGCTTGAGCAACAGGGTGTGGCGGATAATACTCTGGTCATGGTCGTCAGCGAACAGGGGGCATCGTTCCCGTTTGCCAAGTGGACCTGTTACGAGATGGGGCTGGCCTCGGGGATGATTGTCAGATGGCCCGGGCACACACAGCCGGGTGCCCAGAGCGAGGCGTTGGTAGAGTACGTCGACGTCGCGCCGACGTTCCTGGAGGCGGCCGGTGTTCCCGTGCCGGATACGATGGATGGCAAGTCGTTCATGTCGGTTTTGAAGGACCCGGGACGCGAGCACAAGAAGTACACTTATGGCATTCATACAACCAAAGGGATTATCAATGGTTCCGAATCGTATGGAATCCGATCGTGTGGCACCAAAACCCATCGTTACATTCGGAACCTGAGCCCCGACAAAAGGTTTTCCAATGTATTCCTCAAGAATCCGGTCTGGCAGGAGTGGCAGGCGAAGGCGGATGCCGGGGATGCCCGGGCGCAAAGGTTGACGGGCAAATACCAGCAACGCCCCGCCGAGGAACTGTACGACGTGGTCAATGATCCGCATTGCCTGAACAACCTGGCGGGACAAGCGGGCAGTGAGTCGATTCGCAGTGAATTGTCGCGGCAGTTGGATGGCTGGATGGCCGCCCAGGGGGATCGAGGCGTGGCGACCGAGGACCTGGCGTTGACCCGTCAACGGAAGGGGCAAAACAACAAGAACAACAAGAAAAAAAATAAGACCAACCAAAACCAGGACAAGCAGAAGAGCAACGGTCGGTAGATCGTCGTCCGCTTTCGATTCGGTTAGGATGGAGTCGAACGATTAGGACTCTTTGGGAACGTAAAGGACTCCATGTCCAAACCGGATGCCATTCAGCAGAATGAATCGCTGTGGGACGCGATCGCCCGATCCGAGCGGGACTGGTTCCCGGTCGTTGATGCGGAACAGGTTGCCCAGGCCCGCTCGGGCCAGCTGCGGATTCATGTCACGGCTCAACAGGCGATTCCCCCCGGTTGGCTGGATCTGGTGGCGGGAAAAAAGATCCTTTGTCTGGCCGGCGGTGGCGGGCAGCAGGGACCCCTGTTGGCTGCGGCGGGTGCCGAGGTGACCGTTTTTGATTTGAGTCGGGAACAACTGGAGCGGGATCAACAGGTGGCCGAACGGGAGTCCTTGTCGATTCAGACCGTCCAGGGTGACATGCGGGATCTTTCCCCGTTTGCCTCCGGGTCGTTCGATGCGATCGTCAATCCCTGCTCGGTCTGTTATTGCCCCGACGTCTTGCCCGTTTGGCAGGAGTGTCACCGGGTGCTTCGACCAGGGGGTCGCTTGATGACCGGCTTGATCAACCCGGTCAATTTCCTGTTTGATGAAATCAAGGCGTGCCGAGGAGATTTCCAGGTCGCCCACCCGATCCCTTATTCGGATCTGGATCTGTCGACCGAAGAGCGCGAGACGATCCTGGGCGACCAGCGACCGATTCGGTTTGGACACCGTTTGTCCGACATGCTGGGTGGATTGACCGAAGTCGGTTTCCAGATTGACGGGCTGTTTGAAGATCGCTGGGGGGCAGGCGACCCGTTGAGCCAGTTCATCGACCTGTTCCTGGCAGTCCGGGCGACCCGGCGCGATTGAAGTGCGCAGCGCGCCCGGACCAGTCCGTGTGTCGATTTGAGGATAATTTAGTCAATAAAACACCAGACCCTAAAACACCAGATCCGTGAATTGAGACGATGAATTTTCCTGATATCAAATTTCGCGGCGAGTTGCGGCCCAGCCAACAGGAAGTGTTGGCGGTGGCCCAACAGCACGTCCGGGACCAGCAGAAGAAATTGTACATCAACGCACCACCCGGTTCGGGCAAGACGGTGACGGGCCTTTACCTATGGGCCCAGCTTTACCGCTGCCCTGCGGTCGTGCTCAGCCCCAACTCGGCCATCCAGTCCCAATGGCTGGCGCGGACCGATCTGTTCGAGTTGGAAGGAAAGCCGATTCCGGAGTCGGATCTGTCGGCAGATCCGAAGGCGCCCGCCCTGTTGACCTCGTTGACCTACCAGGCCTTGACGATGCCGGCGCGGGGCCAGGATAACCTGGCTGACCAGGCGATTCAGTTGTGGAAGGATACCCTGTTGAACAAGGGAAAGGCCTCCAGCCAGGCAGAGGCCGCCGTCTGGATTGAGGATATTCAGCAACACAACTCGGACTATTTTCAGGAACGCTTGGCGTATTACAGCAAGAAGATCCGGGAAGAGATCACGCGAGGAAATGATGCGCTGTCCGTGCTGCATGCCAGTTCGCTGGAAAATCTGAATCACCTGAGAGCCTGCGGTGTCCGCCTGGTCATCCTGGATGAATGCCACCACCTCGTTGGTCATTGGGGAAGGATCCTGAACGCGATCGATGAATTCCTGGACCGGCCGGTCGTCTTGGGACTGACGGCGACCCCCCCGGACCCGGAGGAAGCCGATTTCCAGGATTGGGAAATCTACGAATCGCTGCTGGGTCGGATCGATTACGACGTCCCGGTGCCGGCCGTGGTGAAGGATGGATTTTTGTCCCCCTACAAGGACCTCTGTTATTTTGTCCGTCCCAGTGAGGATGAACTCGATTTCATTTCCAATACCAGCCGGCATATGGAGGAACTGTTGGACCAGCTACAGCATGTTCCCGAGGGAGAGGACCGGATCGCCCTGAACGACTGGGTATACGAGACACTGGAAAAGATGGAATTGCCCCTGAAGAAGCGACGGGCCCGCAGCTGGGGTGAGTATGAGAAACGTTTTCCGGCGTTTTCCCGGGCAGCCCGTATCCTGCTGAAAAAATACGATCGACCGCTGCCGGCGGAAGTGCGGGACGTGCCCCAGGAGCAAATCGATGAATCCGAGGACCTGCTCGCTTATTGTATCCCGGTCATCGATCCGTATGTTCGCCTCTACTTGATGCGGACCCAGAACGCCGCCTGCCTGGCGTTGGCCGAGCGGGTCAAAAAACATCTGCGGCTGCTCGGCGCGCAGATTACGGAGACCGGCAACCAGAAATGCGCTTCCCCGGTCAACCGTGTCCTGGCCTATTCCAAGAGCAAGGCGCGAGCGCTGCTGCCGATCCTGAAACGCGAGCAGGAATTACTGGCCGATACGATTCGGGCCGTGGTTGTGTGCGACTACGAGAAGACTTCGGCCGTCGAGCCCGAAGTCAGCCATGTCCTGGATGACGAAGCGGGTGGCGCCGTTGCCGCTTTTCGGACACTGCTGGAAGACGAAGTGACGGACCGCTTGAACCCGGTGCTGGTCACCGGTTCGACCGTCCTGGTGGATGATGATCTCTGTCTGGTCTTTCACCAGTTTGCCGCTGACTGGTTGCAGCAGAACGATTGTGAAGTCGAATTGGCCTGGAAGTCTCAGCATGGATATCAATTGCTGAAAGCCAAGGGCCCTGACTGGGTACCCCGCGTCTACATCGAATTGGTCACCGAGTTCTTCCAGGCGGGATTTACCAAGTGCCTGGTCGGCACTCGAGGTTTATTGGGGGAGGGTTGGGACGCCAACAAGATCAATGTGCTGGTCGATTTAACGTCGGTCACAACCTCCATGAGTGTCAACCAGTTGCGGGGCCGATCGATCCGGCTCGACTCGGACGTTCCTCGCAAGATTGCCAACAATTGGGATGTGGTTTGCCTGGCGCCGGAGTTCCTCAAGGGGCTGACGGATTACCGTCGTTTCTGCAAAAAACATAGCCGCATCTACGGGGTGACCGATGATGGCAAGATTGAGAAAGGGGTGGCCCATGTCCATCCGGCTTTTACGGAAATCAAACCACGGGGTGTGGAGCGGGTCGCTTCGGTGATCTCCGAGGAAATGCTTGACCGGGCGGGAGAGCGCCCCAAGAACTACGAGCTGTGGGGGATCGGCCAACCGTTCCAGGGGATCGCGGACAAGTCGGTTTCGATCGGGCTGGGTAGATCGGATCCCCAGGGTCTTGGTTTTCCACCCTTTTCCACTGATACGACGGGCTGGACAGCAGAATCGCTGACTCAGAAGATTTCCGAGGTGATTGTCATTGCTTTGCGTGATGCCGGCTTGATTGAGTGGGGTGCGAGTGCCGTTTTGCTAAAACACCTGTACGTGGGAGAGCAGGCGGGTGGTTACGTGCGCGTCTTTCTCGAGCAAGCGGGCGAGGAGGAACGAAATCTGTTTACCGAGGCCTTGAGTGAAGTCTTTTCACCTGCTCTCCATGCCCGTTACGTGATCGAGCGATTTGTGGATATGAGGGAATTCTCAATTCGGACTCGCCACCCCTGGTTTGCCACTTTCCTGCCTTCCCTGTTCAAGAAATATTTCACCGAACAGTACGAGCATATCGACAGCCAACGCGACCTGGTGATGTTGCATGCGGTGCCCAGTGCGTTGGCGAAGAACCGGGAGCAGGCGGAGATCTTCAAGAAGTACTGGAACCGGATGGTCAGCCCGGGTGAGCTGATTTATACCCAGCGCGGTGAAGGCCATGACTTCCTGTTGGAAGCGGCCGAACAAGGGTTGTTGCTCCCCCAAAACGCGGAAACGAAAGAGTTCTTCCGCTAACTCAATCGTGATATGCAGTTCGTAAGACGTGCGGATTGTGCGGATTGTACGATTGTGAACTCGCTAACTGTCGCGCACGAAGAATTTCGGAGACGGCGATGCTCTCTGACGGTTTCGGACGGATTTGGTCCATTTCCTGAAAATTATGGGGCAAACGGCGCCGAATTGCGGTCTACTTCAGTTTCCAGCCGTGTTGAATCGTTTTGACAGATTCGTTTCAGCAAATAGACTTAAGCAATGAGTCCTTATGCCCTTAATTTTCGTTGTTCTTTGACGATGCGTCTTGGTCTGCAAAAATTTGGAACTTGGCTGACAGCTCTGTCTGTCATCGCATGCGGTATGCTGTCATCGGTCGCGCACACGCACGGTCCGACCCAGGCTGGCGGTATGCACGCCGGTACTGGGCATTCTGCGGTACACTTCCACTTTCACTCGCATTTCGGTGATTCGGTAGGCCATTCTCATGTGGCAGACCCAGCAACCACAAGCGAGCATGAGATTCCGTTTCTGCCGGAACATGATTCGGATTTTTGTGTGGATTGCCAACTCCTGGCGGATGCAGGAAATCTGGATGCGTCACCTGTGAACATGGAATCGTTGGAGAACTCTCAAACCTTTCGGATGCGGAAGGCTTGTTGGTTTCCCATGGATACCCTCCGTGCCTATCAGGGACGTGCTCCGCCCTGTTCTCTCTTAATCTGATCAGGCAGATGATGGGCAGATAGCTTTTAGGTTTGATTCTTCTTTCAAGTCTTTTGGCCAGCACCGAGATCGGTGTATCGCCCAGTCTTTCTTCAGGCACTCAATGCAATTTGAGGCTTGTCGGTCGTGTTGAATTTGCATCCCTGTTGGGAAGCATTGCGAGCCATTTTTTTCAGAGCGGTCGATCAAGCCACTGCCTGATGAATTGCTCCGAATTTCTGTTGATTGCCGAATTAATAAAATGTTTTTTCTTTAATACATATTTTTTATAAAGAGAGAAAATCATGAGAAGTCGAAAAGCTTTTACGCTGGTAGAACTATTGGTTGTGATTGCCATCATCGGTATTTTGATCGGGATGTTGTTGCCAGCTGTGCAGATGGTGCGTGAAGCGGCGCGAAGAACATCTTGCATGAACAATATGAAGCAAATCGGTTTGGCTTTGCTCAATTACGAAGGCGCGTCGGAAGAATTTCCACCTGGATGGTTGACCGATAACGGGTCGCCGATTGGGGATACGGGTTGGGGGTGGTCGGCATTGATTTTGCCGTACCTGGAAGCGTCCAATTTGAATGACCAGTTGAATTTCAACGAGCCGATTGATGACCACAACGACGTTTGCGATAACGATATTTTGGTTCAGACGGTACTCCCTTTCTACATGTGTCCTTCAGATCCAGGAGATCAGATCGTCGACCTGAATACTCCTGTTGCAGGTCATGATCACGATGATGATGATCATGGAGGTGACCGTGGAAGCTTCCTGGCACCACCGCATGACGATGACCACTCTCACGAGGGGCCATTTCTTGTGAGCCGAAGTAATTATTCAGGGGTCTTTGGCAGTAACGATATTCATGATCTGGTCGAAGATGGGGTGCCTGGCAATGGCACGTTCTTTCGTGAAAACCGTTCAACGAAGTTGAGAGACTTTATTGATGGGCAGAGCAATACGATTATCGTTGGCGAACGGCGTAACGATTTAGGAGTTGTGAGCTGGGTTGGCGCACTGGGCCATGTCCCTGAGCCCATTGCCCGAATCGTCGGTACGGCCGATCACGCACCCAATTGTGATCACCCGCATTTTGAAAATTTCAGCAGTTATCATCCGGCTGGGATCAACACCCTGTTGGGTGATGGATCGGTTCATTTTGTGAGGGAATCGATCGATGAATCTGTTTTTCAGGCTCTGGGTACCCGTGCGGGCCGGGAAATTGTCTCGATCGAGGATTGATTTTTTTTGAGAATTGATCGAACCGTTGTGGCAGGGTCTGCGTAATAAAGACCGGTGACCGCAACACCGACAACACTCCAAACTCGAATTCCAGGCGGCTGGTTTGACCAGCCGCCTTTTTTTTGCGCGGATTCTTGGATTCACGCGCTCCGTTTGAGCGGCCAGCTGCCTGTCTCTGGCTGTTTCGCCCGCTCATGCTGGCCGAAAACCGATCGTGATGATTGACCTTGGCGGATCGCTAGAAAACGCCACCCCCACCACCAAAACCGCCAATGCCGTACCCTTTTTTCTTCTTTTTGGGTTCCCGCTTGGGCTGGCTTGATGGCAGTTGAATGACCTGGGAGGTAACCAATTGGCGTCCTACCGCTGCCGGGGAGATTCGCCGGATATTTGCCAGGTATTCCTGCAGTTGTTGGTGAGTCGCGTAAGGCGCGTAGAGACTGAGCGAAGGACGCCCGTTGACCGACAGGTAACTGATGTGTGCATCGCCGTTGGTGTCATACCAACCCTCGGGGTTGACCGATGCCTGGATGTCCGCCACCAGATCTGCGTAGTTCCCGTAAGAGAGAGATTCAATCGGGTAGAACTCACTGACAAAGTAGTCCGGGTCGTTGGCGACATCCAGAGAGATGATTTGCAGCGTCTCATTACCGATAATAAATGTCGCGTTTTTTTCCTTGAGCATCAAACGCAAGGCATTTTTCAGGCGGATGCCAGTCGCCTTGAAGGTGATCGGGTCATCTGCGGTCAGCGAATCATCCTCGGCTGTTTGGTCGAGAATCATATTGAGCTGATAATCATCCTGCAGTTTGTTCATGACTTCGATAAACGGAACTTCATAGTATTCCTCATCGAATGGCAGGTTCAGAATTTGTTCCAGGCTTCTGTCGTTTGGCGAAATCGAGGATAGCGTGGGCGCCTCGCTATCTACGCGCGAGGCGCCAAATTGGATCGTACGGGAGCCGGGACCTCCTGCTCCAGTGTCGGAAGGGTCTGCAGAAATGACTCGGGACTGTGCCGTTGCCAGGCCGGGTAAAAGAACAAGGACCAGGCCGAGGGCACATCCACGCAAGCGTGCGGAATTTAGAAAGGAATTTAGCATCAGAATTCTTCTTGAAATAGCCGCGCCCCGTGCCTATTATAGATCGAGACGCGGCGGATGACAAATCTTAATTGCTGTCACCGTCCGGCGGGGGCAATAACTGCGAGACAAATTTTATGACCGTAGCCCCACTTCTACGCGTATTCTACGCCTGGCCCCTTTTGGTTTTAACCTGTTTGTTGGTTTTGTCGACAGCTTGTCCGGTCACGTTTGGCCAACAGGAGAAGCCGGATGCTCCCCCCGCTGAGGAGGTGAAAGACAAGTTTGTCGAAGCGGATCCCCCGCCGGTGACCCGTATCATCATGTACAACTCGGGCCTGTCCCAGTTCATTCATGAAGGGAGCGTGACCGATAACCAGCGGGTCGGCATGAATTTCAGCCTGCACGACATCGACGATGTGCTGAAGAGCCTTGTTTTTGAGGATAAGGGCGGAGGTTTGGTTCGCGCTGTTGAATACAAACCGGCCCCGGACAACCAGGACGTGGCGGCCGAAAAACTGGGGCCGGCCATGACGCTGGCCCAGACGTTACAAAAATATCGCGGTGAAGCGGTTACCATCAAGACGAAGGAAGGGAACCTGCTAGAGGGTAACGTCCTGAGTGTTGAAAACCGGCAATCGGGCAATGACTTTGTGGAAACCGTGACGATCACGAACGATGACGGTTTCTTTTCTGTCCCGGTCAACGATTTCGCTTCGATCCAGTTCGACGATGAAAAACTGAAGGAAGATTTCAAATTGGCGATGGCGGGCCTCAGCAAGTCGCGGGTGGCTGACGCCAAAACCATTGAGCTGCTGTTCGAGGGAGAAAATGCGCGGGATGTTGCTTTTTCCTACAATGTGGATGCTCCAATCTGGCGGATGACGTACCGGTTGGATTTGAAACCAGAACAGTCGGTCATGCAGGGTTGGGCTCATATTGATAACGTAACCGGGGTCGACTGGGAAAAGATTGAACTCGATTTGCGGAGCGGTCGTCCCCAGTCATTCCACGTCGAACTGTTTGCCCCGGTTCTGGCCGAGCGTTCCTCGATCAGCCTGGCGATCTTTGATATCCCCGCCGACAAGGCCCTGGTACCGCAGTATTTTGGGTTTGATCCTCCGGCCCGGTTGAGTGGCTCGGATCAGAGCGGCCTGCTGGCCGGTGGCGGTATGGGTGGGAGTTTTGGTGGTATGGGTGGCGGTGGCACGGGCGCCGGTGGACCCTTCTCGGGTGGCCGTCCAAACAAAATGGATATTCAATCCGGGTTTCGCGCCAGTGCCAACACGGATCGATCCAACAAGATGGTCCGGTTCCAGATCAAGGATCCGGTCACGCTCGGCGCGGGGCGCAGTGCGATGGTTCCGGTTCTGTCCGAATCACTACCGGTCAATCTGTACAGTATGTTTACCCTGCCCAGCAACACAGCCCAGTTGATTGCCACGATTCGCAATGATGTGGCAACGCCGCTCATCCCAGGCCCGGTTTCGATTTACAGCGAAGGCGATTTCCTGGGCGATGGCGTTCTCGAACGGATCGAGGTCGGCCAGATATCGGAGTTGGTCTATGGTGACGATCTGTCAGTCAACCTCAAGAAGAAGGATTTGCCGGCCGAGACCCGGGTGACGGGTGTCAGCCTGAGAAAGGATGGACAGGTGAATGTCGTGCATACCACGACGACGAAGACTCAGTACACCCTGGTGAATGAGGATTCGCTGCCACGAGACTTCCTGCTGCGGGTTCCTGTTTCCAAGCCGAAGTATTCCCCCGAGCCGTCTCGAATGGACGGTCGCCTGGCTGTTTATGAACTGTCATGCCAGGCGAAAGAGGAAGTTGAAATTGTCTTTTCCGAGGTCGAGGCCGAACGTTCCCAGTTGTCGGTTATGGAGATTCCTGAAAAGACAATTGCCAGTTGGAAGAAAAACGATGTCGAACTGGAACCGAGATTCCTGGAGGTCATGACCGGTTTTTTCCAGCGTGACAGAGAATTCAAGGCCGAGCAGAAACAGTTGGAACAGGTGGTCGAGGATCGAACGGATGCCTGGAAGATGGTCGAAGCCGAATTGTCAGCGGCCCAGAAAACAGTCAGTGATGCCGAGAAGGTGAGGACCGAAATCAAGGCAGATCAAACTCGCTTGATCAATATTGTCCAGCTGTTGACGCCGGAATCGGAAAGGGCCGAGCCGTACCTGAAAAAATTGACTCAAAGTGAGAGTGATTTTGAACAGGCGAGCGTTGAGGTTGACCGGTTGAACAAGGTCGTGGACGAGGCTCAGAAAAAGGTCGACCAGGCCAACGAGCAGATCCTGGCGGCCGAAAAACAGGTCACGGACCACGCTGAAGCGTATCGCAAACGCGTCAAAGCGGACGAAGAGGCCCTGAAGCAGGATTGATGGTGATCGTGGGTGCCAGTTAGCAACAACGGTCTCAATCGTTCACGTGGGTTTCCAGGAACCGGGCCAGTCGATGAAAGTCACTGGCCGGTTCAATGTACCGTACGATGGTCACCAAGGTCTCCGGGTCAACCAGGTTTTCGAACGGCTCGTAATGCAGTTCCAGCTGGCCGGAGACCGAGACCATCACCCCGTTCAGTTTCTTTTCTGCCAGTGCGCGAAAGGCGCCGACGCCGAGTTGGCTTCCCAGCATCACGTCAAACGCGTGCGGCTTGGCGCAGCGGGATTCATAGCCGAGTTGCAGGCCTTTGACAAACCTCTCCTTGCCGGTCGTCTTTTCATAGGCCCGCTTTACCAGGTCGGTGAAAATCTGGTAAAGGTTGACCTGGGAAATGGAAATGTGCCCATGATCGTCGCGGCCCACACCCTTGATGTAATCGTACGGCAGGTACTCCGTCAGTCCCTCGGCCAGGACCACCACACCAAATTCCTTTCCTTCCTCTTCGCGGGCCAGCATCGTCTTGACGATCCGATTGACCACCCGCTCGATATTCATCACTTTTCGCGTGACAAGTTCCCCTGCCTCGTTGGTGTGAGATTCCTCGGTCAGGTAGTCGTCGATGATGTCCTCCACGCTGATCACCAGGCTCGCTTCGCCGGCAATCGCCGCGCCGTAGGACAACCAGCCGGCGCTGCGGCCCATCGTCTCGGCGATGAAATAGGTTTTGGTCACCTCGGCATCGTAGATCAGGTTTCGGATCTCTGAGGCCAGGAACTCAACCGCGGTAAAGAAGCCAAAGGTGAAATCGATGCCGTGGTAATCATTGTCGATCGTCTTGGGCAGATGAACGACCGGGATGCACTCCTCGGAATTTATCTCCTGGAATCGTTTGAACTTGTTGGCGGTCTTGAGTGTGTCATCGCCGCCGATAGAAATCAGGGCATTCACGTTGATCGATTGGAGGGCGTCATAGACGTTTTTGAGCGGCTTGATTTTTTCGCCGTCCTGGAAGTCGGCGGGGGCGTTGATATGTTTTCCGGGGTTGGTCCTGGCGGTCCCGATAATGATCCCCTGCGTGTTGCGTGAGCGGGCCAGCACCCGGTGGGTCACATGAATATAGTCGCGGCCTTCTACCAGGGGTTCTTCCGGGTTAAAGTCGGCCAGCTTCGAATAGCCGTGCTTAATTCCCACGACCTCCACGCCGGCCCGCAGGAACGAAGCAGCTGCGGCCGAGATGACGGCATTGGCGGCTGGGGCGGGGCCCCCCGCAAACAGGATGGCGACCCGGTCGAACAGATGATCTGGGCGAGGTGGGGGTGATAATGTGTTGGCCACGAAATTCTGCCTTAGTGGTGATTGTTCGAAATGGCGAACATGTCGCCCTGAGGGGATGGCTGGACGGAATTGCACCCCTGTCGAGAAAGACCGATTTTAAGCAAGAGAGGTCGAGCCTGCCATGCAAAGTTCCCGCTTTCGGCGATGCCAGAGGGCACTTCTCGGCGTGGCGTGGTCGACTTTGCCGTTAAGCTTGGGTTGTGGTGGAGATCGCCAGCTTTATCGACCGAATGATTGGCAAAATTTAATCGGGCCAGCGGGCTGACCTTGCGGATTAGGTCGGATCTAAAGCGTTCGGCCCACCCAGCCGGTGTCGACTTTCCCTTCACGGAAATCCTGGCTTTGCAGCACGCGGATGTGGAACGGGGCCGTTGTCTGGATGCCATCGATGTGTAGTTCCGACAGGGCCCCGATCATGGAGTTGATCGCCTCTTCCCGGGTGGGTTTGTGGACGATCAGTTTGCCAATCATGGAATCATAGTAGGGTGGCACGGTGTAGCCGGCGTAAACATGCGAATCGAACCGAACACCGAAACCGCCGGGAATGTGGATCTGGTTAATTCGCCCCGGGCAGGGGCGGAAATTGTGTTCCGGGTCTTCCGCATTGATTCGGCATTCAATCGCCGATCCCTCGCAACGGATGTCCTCTTGCGAGAAAGCGAGGCTCTCTCCGGCAGCAACTTTGATTTGCTGTTGAATCAAATCGACGCCGGTGACCATTTCTGATACGGGGTGTTCGACCTGGATTCGGGCGTTGACCTCGATGAAGTAAAAGTTGTGGTCCTTGTCGACAATGAATTCCACCGTTCCCGCATTGTAGTAATTGGCATGTTCAATCATCCGAACAGCGGCTGTACAGATCGCCTGTCGCGCTTTGTCCGGCAAGGTGGGTGCGGGCGACTCTTCAATCAGCTTCTGGTGTCTTCGCTGGGTAGAGCAGTCACGTTCCCACAGGTGGACGACGTTGCCCTGTTTGTCGGCGATTACCTGGACTTCGACATGCCGTGGGTGCTCGACGAATTTCTCGATGTAGACGCCCGCATTTCCGAATGCGGCCTCCGCTTCGTTAGCGGCCTGTTCGAGCCCGGTCTTCAGGCTGTCGACGTCGGTGGCTACCCGCATTCCCTTGCCACCTCCACCCGCCGTTGCCTTGATCAGGACGGGGTAGCCAATTTGTTCGGCCACCTTGATCGCTTCTTTCTCGTCTTCAATCAGTCCTTCGCTGCCAGGTACGACCGGTACGCCTGCCTCGTTGGCCAGGGAACGGGCCTCGTTCTTGTCACCCAGCTGTTGCATCGCTTCGGGAGAGGGCCCGATGAAATCGATCTCGCAATCCCGGCAAACCTCGTTGAACTTGGCATTTTCTGCCAGGAAACCGTACCCCGGGTGGATCGCATCGGCCCCGCTGACTTCGGCGGCACTGATGATCTGGTCAATTCGCAGGTAGCTTTCGTTGGAGCGGGCGTTCCCCACACAGTACGCTTCGTCAGCCAGTTCCAGATAGGCACTGCCCCGATCGCCTTCACTGAAAACGGCGACCGTTTCGATTCCCAGTTCACGACAGGCACGGATAATCCGCAATGCTATTTCGCCCCGGTTGGCGATCAGAATTCGATTGTACATCAGTGGAGATACCGCAGTGGCAGGGGGTTGTGGACAAATTCAATCAGTTGTTCAGGCAGGAACAACCTTAAATAACGGCTTGTTGACCTCGACCGCATCTTCATTCTCGACCAGACACGCAACGACCTTGCCGGAAACGCCTGCCGGGATTTCATTGAACATCTTCATCGCTTCCACCAGGCAGACAATGGTGTCCGCGTCGACCATGTCACCGACTTTCACGAAGTTTGCCGCATCCGGTTTCGGCTTCGAATAGAAGGTGCCCACAGTCGGGCTGGTAATGTAGATCGCGTTGTCGTCCTCGGCTTCGGCCGCTGCCGGGGCATCCGTCGCCGCGACGGCAGCCGGGGCTGCGGCGGCCGGCATGGCAGCCGGTACCATGACAGGACCATCCGCACCGCGTTTCAGTCGGATGCGTTGCATGTCCTGTCTCAGGTCGACTTCGCTTAACTCGTGTTCCTTCATCAATTCGATCAAGTCACGAATCCGCTCAACATCGAATACTTGTTGTTCTGATTTATCTTTCGACATTCGGAGCTCCGGTTATTCCTCTTGGTTTCTGACAGGTCATGATACTACATATCAACAAGACATTCATCGAGTGATTTCGGTAAACGGCTTAGGACTTCATGTCCGTGCTTGGTCACCAGTACATCGTCTTCGATGCGAACTCCGCCCCAGCCAGGCACATAAATTCCCGGCTCGATCGTCACGACCATCCCGGCAGTAAGTTGGCCGTCGGCGATCGGGGAGAGGAATGGAGTTTCGTGGATTCGAAGCCCAAACCCATGTCCCAGGCCATGGCCAAATTGTTTGCCGAAACCAGCCCGTTCAATCGAGCCACGGGCAGCCCTGTCGACCTGCCGCAAGGTTGCGCCGGGTCGAATCTTGGCAATGGCTGCCAATTGCGCTTTCAATACGATTTCGTGTATTTTACGCAATTTCGGCGGGATTCTAGCCGTCACCAAAACACGCGTCAAGTCGCTCGCGTACCCATTGTACTTGGCCCCCCAGTCGATTAACACGAACGGATCCTCGCCGATCCGTCGATTCGACGGAATTCCGTGGGGTAATGCCCCTCTGGGACCGACGCCTACAATCGGGGCAAAAGCGCAGCCGGTCCCGCCAAAACCTCGAATTTGGTGCTCCAGATTATGGGCGATCTCCCGTTCTGTCTGTTCCGGAGTGATTTGGGCCCGGATGACGGAAAAAGCCCGTTCGGCGATCTGGATCGAGTGGCGGATCGTCTGGATTTCCTGTTTGTCCTTGATGGCCCGCAGCGATTCGACCCAGCCATCGGTGTCTGTCAATTCACAACCGCAGCCCGCCTGGATCCGGTCATGGAGTGACTTGGTCAGTGATTCGGGTTCAATGCCCAGGGTGAGCGCCTTGCTCGAATTGGCAACCTCGATCGCCAGGTCGCAGGTTGTCCGACCTGCGTCGCGTATCAAGGTCTCCAGTTCCGGGCACTCTTCCGAGATCTGGGTGCTGTAGCGGGAGTCGCTGAGCAGGATCGCCTTGTCGGGAGTCAGCCAGAGGTAACTCGAGTCACCACTGAACCCGGTCAGGTACGTTACATTGATTTCGTCGGTTACCAACAGCGCATCCAGCCCGGCCCGCTTGATGCGTCGCTGGATTTTTGAGCGACGTTGGGGGGCCAGTCGGTGACCGTTTGAGGCGGGGGCTGTCATGGGGAACTCCTTGGCCAACGATCGTGGGATGGCCCAGTTTGCGGTTAGGGCCTTCAAGCAGGCCGCAGGTTCTCCGCTGATTTTTCCACGGCCCGCGTAATGCGGTTTTCATCGTCCACCAGGACGATCAAGGCGCGGTGGTTTTCGATTTCGGTGGATGAAAATTCGCCATAGCAACAGATGATGACAACATCATCTGGATCGACCAATCTTGCCGCGGCTCCATTGATGCAGATTTTTCCCGATCCCTCTTGGCCCGGTATGACATAAGTCGACAGCCGGTTGCCATTGGTGACGTTGTAGATTTCGACCTTTTCGAAGGGGAGCATCTGCGCGGCTTCCAGCAGCACCGCATCGATCGTAATACTGCCCTCGTAATTCAAGTCGGCCTGCGTGACACGGGCACGGTGGATTTTTGATCGAAGTAAAGTTCGCAGCATCTTCTTGTTCGTTGTTTGCGGAAACAGGATTTATCCTGATCATTTTGTTTTCAAGCCGGGGAGGTTGGCAACCGCAAATTGGAAGGCTTGGGGCTGTTTCCAGCGGGAGAGGGGACAGCCCCGGAGCAGCGCTCTGGCGAGGTTGAAAAACCGGGTTGGATTCGACGAGCACTCTGTGGTGATCGATTCTTGCCCCGGCATTACTTAGCAGGGGCCTGATCCTGGACCGAGAACTTGTGCAAGGTCTTCTCGTGGTATTTTTCACCCGGTTTCAGCATGGTCGAGGGGAAATCGGGCTGGTTGGGCGCGTCCGGATAACGTTGGGTTTCAAGGCAAAAGGCATGGTATTGGTCAAATCCACCACTGCCGGCCGACCCATCCAGGAAATTGCCTGTGTAGAACTGGAGCCCAGGTAACGTGGTGTGGATTTCCATCATGCGGCCTGAGGCCGGGTCGTAGGCCCTGGCACAGGTTTGCATTTCACCCGATTGGTTATTCAGGGCGTAACAGTGATCGTAACCTACCGGGTCTGTCTTGATCTCTCCGATCCGGTCCCCGATCCGCTGCCATTTCTTGAAATCAAACGGCGTTCCGGTGACGTCTTTGAGTTCCCCCGTAGGGATTCCGCCGGCGTCCACGGGAATGTACTTGTCAGCGGCCACATGCAGGTGGTGATCGAGGATCTTGCCCGATCCCTCACCACCGAGATTCCAGTAATTATGGTTCGTCATGTTGACATGCGTTGGCTTGTCCGTGGTCGCCCACAGTTCGACAAGCAGGCAGTTTTCGTTGTCGAGCAGGTAGACGGCGGTGGCGTCCAGTTCACCCGGATACCCTTCATCACCATCTTTGCTTTTCAGTGTGAATTTGACTCCCACGGCATCTTTTCGTTTGATGGGCGTCGCCTGCCAGACGTGCTTGTCAAAACCTTTGACACCCCCATGCAGATGATTGGGGTCATTGTTGGTTGCCAAAGTAAACTCTTTGCCGTCGATCGAAAACTTGCCCTTGGCAATCCGGTTGCAGTACCGGCCTACTGTTGAGCCAAAGTAGCTGCCACAAGCTTCGTAGCCGGGCATGTCGGGGCAACTGAGGGTGATATTGGCCAATTTGCCATCCCGGTCGGGGGTCTGCATCGAAATTACGGTTGCTCCGTAATCGATCATTTCCAGGACCAGGCCGTTGGCATTGGTGCAGACATACTTGGTCACGGTTTGCCCGTCAGACGTTTTACCGAACGCTTCTCTCTTGACGCCCATTTCAGCAGAACCTGGCATGGTTTCCTTGGATGAAAGCGCACCGAGTACGACTAAACGGTCGACGACCTCCGGTTGGTCCGGATTCTTGGAAAAGTTGGCTGTCATGAAACAGCCTGTAACAAAAGCTGCCACACAGAGCACGATTTTCATCGGCATTCCTTGTCTGCATTCGGGTCGCAAAGTGCTAGCAGGCCATTATGGTGAAAACGTGCTATTTGGCAACCGTTGGAGCGTGTCAAACGGGCAGATTCGCTGAATCTGCGGGGAGATCAACGGATTACTGGAATCCGTGGCAAGGTCAACTTGACCCGTAAGATCGCCTGCAACAATTCATAAAACGAAGACAGCCAGGCTGTCAGAAAGCCTGGCTGTTTCAGGTTTTTGGCCGAGAATCCTATTTCCTGGCGGGGCCGTCGGCGTTGGCGTCGTTGGCCGTCCGTTCGGTTCCTTTTCGGTTCCGTTGCACCTGAACCGTTTCACCGTAGAAACGGGTCGTCCCCTGTGCGATTTCACTCGATTCGGAGTCGTCGCAGGAGAGTTGAGCCCGGAAGACATGGGTTCCGCCCTGTTCCGCTTGAGCGACCACGGTCAGGACCAGTTCCTGGCCTGGCTGGATGGCCGGAATCGGTTCGAACGCGACTTCGCCCGGGGAAATCTGATTCTTCATTCCCTTGGCCGAAACGGGTTCAATCCCATTGGCGAAGTGCATGACGAGGTCGATATTGGTGGCTGCCTTGCTCCCCCGGTTCTTGACGCGAATTTCGTAGGTTACATCTTCACCGGTTGGCAAGGGACCCCGTGGGTCGACCACGGTCAGTGTTAGATCGGCTACGGTTTGTACGGATGTCACGCACTGGCTTGATGCGGCCAGGTCGCCTGCACCCCGGGCACCAACTTCCAATTGGAGCTCTCCGGATGTGTTCAAAACGAAATTCAGATCGTAGGTTTCCGTATCGCCCGGTTTCATGGTGCCAACTTGCCAGGTCAGATCGGTGCGGGTCTGCTCGACACGGTCCAGCCCGCCCCGGTATTCGACTCCGCTGGGCAATGCCACGGCGGCCATCACCCCTTCGGCCAGGGCGTCGCCACGGTTGGTGACGGTGACCTGGTACTTGGCATCCGTACCGGCGTATTTTCTGGCCGGGCCGGTCAGTTTGACCTCGAGGCTTGCCCTTC
Source organism: Mariniblastus sp. (assembly GCA_022447605.1). Classification (GTDB taxonomy): domain Bacteria; phylum Planctomycetota; class Planctomycetia; order Pirellulales; family Pirellulaceae; genus Mariniblastus. Next base: position 38,434 of record JAKVBG010000006.1, on the reverse strand, counting down.
TTACATGGACTTTGCGTTGGACGGACGTGGTGAGATCGCCGGTGGCCGAGGCGGTGGCCAGCAGGTCCAGCACACCGGCCGTGCGAGCAAATAATTCGATCTGAAAACGTTGGGAATTGCCGGGCGCGATGTCGCCGATGGTCTGGCTTTCACCCCCCAGTGCTTCTGGCAATTTGATCATCACCTGCTCGGCGGTGCCGGTTCCCGGGTTGCGGATTTCAACCTGGTAAACCGCCTTGTCCCCGTACAGGATGTCGTCGGGACCACTGATCGTCATTTCCAGTTTCGGCTGGGTGACCGTCACGCTTGATTTGACGGCCGTGGGAAGAAACGTCCATTCCACACCCATGTCAAACAGCTCTGCTTTGCGCGGTGTGGCCGGGATGGTGATCGTTTCGGTAGCGTTACCAGGAACCTGCTCGAGAGTCCAGACGATGCGGGGCTGGTCACCCCCATCGGTGATTTTGAACAGGCCGCTTGACGATTTCAGGTTGTCAATATCGACCCAGAGCGGCAGGTGGATGCCGACCCTGAGGTTGCTGGCGGGTTGGTTGCCGACATTGGAAACCTGAACCTGAAAACTTGAGGCCTGGTTGATCCCGATCGTCTGGGGTCCAAAAGACTGGACGCGAATGGCCGGGGCCGAAATTTCCATCATTGCCCGTTGTGGATTGGGCCGCCCCAGATTGGCGGCGGTTCCCGTTTTCCGCGCCAGCGGAAAGTTGGAGGCAGTTGAGTTGGGAAGCGTGGTCGGACTCGCCTGTGGCCCACCTTTCGGGCTGGAGAGCGAGATGATACGGGGTGTCGTTTTCTTGGGTGGGTCGTTCGGTTGAGCGGCGAACTGGTTGTTGGCCGCAGCGGGTGCTTCAAACGAACCGGAATCGGAAGCCAGGGGAAGTTTGGGTTGGGTGGATGTCGATTGGGATTGATTCACCCGGGACAGCGTGTCGGGCCGGGCGATCAGGGACGACTCCGGGGTGTCGAGCAATTTTGGCAGGGTGGTGCCTTCGGGATTGGCCGGTTCCTGGTAGTTGACCTGGCGCTCGGCGTAGCCTGAACGGGTCGTCGCGCTCTCAGCATTCTCTCCGTCCTGGCGGTTCAACCCGGGCCGGCCGGTGGCCAATTCGCTGGCGGTAGGGACGCTAGGCTTGACCGTCGGCAGAGGCTTCTGCTGCGCGTTCAAGACAGGGGCCGTAGGTGGGATCGTCCGGAGTGGCTGATATCGCTGGGACGGTTGCTCCGGCTGCTGGGCCGAAAGAGGCACCATCATCCATAGTCCAAAAAGGACGGCCGTCAAAAGAGGAGTGAATCGGAACCACTGTCTGTTGGAAGCGAACATAAAATCTACCTTGGAATGAGGGGCTATTCCTTCCTTCCATTGATCGACCTTAACGATTAGGCAGGATTAATCGATTGCGAAAAATTTTCCGGATTGCAGGCGGGACGCTAGCAGATGGTCCTGCCGCTGAGCGAGGTGAATCAGAGGAAATCGTCGCGGCACGGGTGGAACATGTCGATCACCCGGCATTTCGTGATGGCCCGGCCGGCGTGAGGCAATTCGGATTTCAGGACGACCGTATCCCCTGGCTTCAATCGCATCGTGGAACCGGCAACGGTCAGCTCGAATTCCCCTTCGAGCAGGTGGATGACCTGCTCGTGGTGGTGCTGGTGCTCGGGTAACGAGGCCTGCGGCTCAATTTCCCAGCAGGCGATCGTCATTTGCTCGGAATGGACAAATCGGCCGTGGAAACCGGGCATCACCTCGCGTGAGTCGGTTTGCCAGATATTGATTGCTTCACTCATGGATTTCCTCGTTCCTGCCAGGTGGGAGTTGGAAAACGGACCATTCTTCCGCTCCGCACGTTTCCCTCGGCCGCAAGTTGGTTTAACTTCTAGTTTCGATGACACGTCCGGGACCGGCGACCGTAGCCGTGTCGCCCATTATTGGGTCCCCGGTCGTTTTTGAACAAGGTGACGATCAACAAGGTGACAACAGGCGGGGTGGTTCCGCTGGGAAGCGGACCTGCCGGTCGCGGGTTGGCACCTCTTCCATGGTGAATGCAGAGAACCAGGTTATGGCTACCAAGTCCAGGTGCATGTGGGTCAGTCAAGACGACGCCGGTGCGATTTCATGCCACCCTTCCGAGTTCGAATGGCCGGATCTGCCCGAAGGCCACGTTCGTATTCGCGTCCATTACTCCTCGCTGAACTACAAGGATGCACTGGCGGCGTCTGGCCACCCTGGCGTGGTGCGGCAACTGCCGATCATTCCGGGAATCGATGCGGCCGGCGAGGTGCTGCAGGGCGGAACGTCCGGTTTGGCCGAAGGAGCGTCGGTGATGGTGGCCCATGCCGAATTCGGGACACAGGTCCACGGCGGCTACTCGGAGATCGTCCAGGTCCCGTCCGGTTGGGTCTTCCCGCTGCCGGAAAATCTCTCCCCGCGCGATGCGATGGCGATCGGGACCGCCGGGTTTACCGCTGCGCAATCGGTCGACGAATTGCAACGGCACTCCGTTTGGCCGGACCAGGGGCCGGTGGTGGTGACCGGCGCGACCGGCGGAGTCGGTGTGTTCGCGGTCAAGTTGCTGGCCAAACTCGGTTTCGAGGTGCACGCCGTGACAGGCAAGGCCGACAAGGCAGGTTGGCTCAAGTCGAATGGCGCCGCCGAGATTCTGACCAGGGCGGATGTGGATGACACGTCGGACCGTCCGCTGCTCTCCTCGCGCTGGGCCGGTGCGGTCGATACGGTGGGCGGTAATATGCTGGCTACGGTACTGCGCGGTGCCAAGCCTTTCAGCTGTGTGACCGCTTGTGGTTTGGTAGCGGGCCATGAACTGAACCTGACCGTTTACCCTTTCATCCTGCGGGGCGTCACCTTGCAGGGCGTCGATACGGCCAACATCCCGGTCGAGCGCCGACGGGAAATCTGGCAGAGGATTGCCACCGATTGGAGTTTCGATAACCTGGACGCGTTGGTTACCGAGGTCGATCTGGATGGCCTGGGAGGCGCGATCGAATCGATCCTGCAGGGACAGGTCGCCGGGCGGGTCGTGGTCCGAATCTGATCGCCGTGGCCCCGCTGCGGCCCAGGAGCGACCGCTTCCGAGGGACTACTCAGACCGGCTTGGGAATTCTATGCTGAGACGTTCCACCGGGACGTTTGTTCCGGTATTTCAGTCTGCCTGCGAGCCCCTTTGTGTCGGATCGTCAAATCAGTTTGCGTGGTGTCCACGTCCATAATTTGCAGGACGTGGATCTCGATATTCCGCACGGCCAGCTGCTGGCCGTTTGTGGCTTGAGTGGTAGTGGGAAATCGAGCCTCGCTTTCGATACCTTGTACGCCGAAGGCCAGCGGCGATATATCGAGAGTCTCTCCCCCTACACCCGCCAGTTCCTGGAGCAGCTCGAGAAGCCGCAGGCGGAACGGATTGACGGCATGCCGCCGGCCATCGCAGTGCGGGCGGCCCGGGGAACGGCCGGGCCCCGGGCAACCGTGGGCAGTGCCACAGAGGTGATCGAATATCTCCGCCTGCTGTACGCCAAGATCGCAGAAATCAGATGTGACGCTTGCCAGTTGCCGGTTGGTCGGGATGATCCCCAGACAGTCAGCCGATTCCTGGAGAGCTTGCCCGCAGGTTGTCGGTTCCAGGTCGCTTTCCCAATGACAAGTCGTGGAGTCGAAGACGGCGAAATGGAATTTGTGCTGGATGGCCTGCGGCGGCAGGGATTTCACCGCCTGGTGCTGGGGGAGCAAACGGTGGACCTGGCCGCTCAGCCAGGTCCGGACCTGACTTCCCTTGATTGGACTGCGGCAGAACCGTTGGTGATGGTTGACCGATTGACGGCCGGTTCGACCGAACCGTCGCGGATTCGCGAGTCGTTGGAAACTGCCTTTCAATGGGGCGGCGGTGCGGTCCTGCTGGTGCAGCGCGATGAGGAGGGTGACGCAGCGAACCAACGGATGGTGGATGGTCGTGCCTGGTCTATCCGGCGTTTCAGTAAGAACCTGGTCTGCGAACAATGTCACACGGTCTACCCCGACCCGGAACCGAAACGGTTCAGTTACAACCATGCGTTGGGAGCCTGCCCTGAGTGCGAGGGATTTGGCAGCGTCCAACGTTTTGATCTGGAGCGGATCGTGCCCGATCCATCGAAGAGCATCCGCGAGGGAGCGATTGCCCCCTGGAACTCGCCCTCCTACCGGCACGAGTGGGAGGAACTGATGGCCCTGGCTGATGATTACGGCCTGCCGGTCGATGTTCCCTTCAGCCGTTTAACCGAACCGCAGATCGAGCTGCTCTGGCAAGGGGTTCCCGAGCGGAATTTTGGTGGTCTGAACGGGTTTTTTGCCTGGCTGGAACGGCGCAAATACAAGATGCACCTGCGGGTCTTTCTCAGTCGCTGGCGGACCTACGACCCCTGCCCCAGTTGTCACGGCGATCGATTGAACCCGGCTTCGCTCGCCTACCGGATCGACGGACAGAACCTGGCGGAGATGAGCCGCGAAAAGGTCTCCGACCTGAAGGAGCGGCTGGACCAAATCGCTCTCGACGCGGCCCAGGAGGCGGTGGCGGGCCGTATCCTGCAACAGATCCGTGTTCGTCTCGGTTACCTGTGCGAAGTTGGCCTGGGCTACCTGGCCCTCGACCGGCCGTTGCGGACCTTGAGCGGGGGTGAGACGCAGCGGGTGGCGCTGACCTCGAGTCTCGGTTCCCAACTGGTCAACATGCTGTATGTGCTGGATGAACCCTCGTCCGGCTTGCACCCGGGCGATATGCAGCCGCTGATCGAGGCGGTGCAGCAATTGAACCAGCGGGGCAATACGGTCGTGTTCGTGGACCACGAGCCGCAGATGATCGGTGCGGCCCAGCGGGTTGTCGAGATTGGCCCCGAGGCGGGTTCGGCCGGTGGAGAAATCGTGTTTGATGGCAGCGTCAAGCAGATGTTGCGATCGAAGAAGAGCGTGACGGGCCAGTACATGGCCGGCAAGCGGGGATTGCTGGCAGAACAGGTTCAGCGGCGACCGGCCCGGGGGTCATTGCGGTTGAAGGGGGCTGCGGGAAACAACCTGCAACAGCTCGACGTCGAGTTTCCCCTCGGTTGCCTCTGCCTGGTGACGGGCGTGAGCGGGGCGGGCAAGAGCACGCTGGTACAGAAGACGCTGTACGGGGCTGTCTGCCAGCGGAAGGGGAAGACGACCGACCGTCCCCTGCCCTACGATGACCTGCTGGGCGATAGCCAGTTCGACGAAATCGTATTGATCGATCAGTCGCCGGTGGGGCGATCGCCACGCAGCAACCCGGTGACGTACGTCAAGGCGTTCGACGAGATTCGCAAGGCCTTTGCCGAAACGGTCGAGGCGCGGACCCGGAACTTCAAGGCGGGGCATTTCAGTTTCAACGTGGACGGTGGCCGCTGTACCAAGTGCCAGGGGGATGGTTCACTGGCGATCGATATGCAGTTCATGGCCGACCTGTATGTCAAATGTGATCAGTGCCGGGGGACCCGCTACCGGGACGAGGTTTTGAAGGTCCGGTACCGGGGTCAGAATATCCACGATGTACTGAACATGACCGTTCGCCAGGCCTTCCCCTTTTTCCGCGGTCAGACGAAGGTTCAGGGGAAACTGAAGGCCCTGATCGATGTCGGGCTGGACTACCTGCGGTTGGGACAGCCGGCCACGACACTCTCCAGCGGTGAGGCGCAGCGACTGAAACTGGCCCACTATTTGAATTCCTCCAAGAAACGTCGTACGCTGTTCCTGTTGGACGAGCCGACCTCCGGCCTGCATATGCGGGACGTGGTCCGCCTGGTCGACTGTTTCGAAGCCCTGATCAGTGTCGGGCATTCGTTTATCGTGGTGGAACATAACCTGCAGTTGATCAAGCATGCCGACTGGGTGATCGATCTCGGCCCCGGGGCCTCCGACGAGGGAGGACAGATCGTGGTCGAGGGAACCCCGGAACAGGTGGTTGCCTGTGAACGTTCCATCACGGGCCAGTACCTCAAGCCAGAACTTCTCGATACAGAAAAGTCACAACGGGTGAAACCTTGAACCAAGCATCCTCAAAAGGGCCGGCCGATGCGGCGCAGGACCGACTCGCTCGGTACGCGAAGCAGGTTCGCTTTGCGGCTGTGGGAGAGGAGGGTCAGCTCCGTCTGGGCCGTTCCTCGGCCCTGATCGTCGGTTGTGGTGCCCTGGGGAGCGTGACGGCCAATACGCTGGCCCGGGCCGGGGTGGGGCGACTGCGAATCGTTGACCGGGACTTTGTTGAGCTGGACAACCTGCAGCGGCAAGTCCTGTATACCGAGGCGGATGTGGGTGAGCCGAAGGCGGTGGTCGCCTGTCAGAAGATCGCCGCGATCAATGGGCAAGTCACTTGTGAACCGGTCGTCACTGATGTCGATTTCACCAATATTGAATCGTTGATCGAATCGTGTGATGTCGTGCTGGACGGGACGGACAACTTCGAAACCCGTTTCCTGATCAATGATGCCTGTGTCAAACAGGGCGTCCCCTGGGTCTACGGCGGCTGCCTCGGCGCCGAGGGGCAAACGATGACGATTCGTCCCGGCAAAACCGCCTGCCTGCATTGCCTGATGCTCGACGGTCCCCCGCCACCGGGCACTTCGGCGACGTGTGATTCGGCCGGCATCCTGGCCTCGATCATTAACGTGATCGCCTCGATCCAGTCGCTGGAAGCGATCAAATTGCTCTCGGGCAACGCCGAGGCGACGAGTGACCAGCTGCAGGTGTTTGACCTGTGGGGAAATCGCCACCAGCCGATCGCCCTGGCTGGCCTGCGGGAGCGGGTCGACTGCCCGACCTGCCAGCAGCGTCAATTTCCATGGCTCTCCGGTGACCTGGCCGGCCACACGGCGGTTCTCTGCGGACGGAACGCGGTCCAGTTGAGCTTCCCGGCTCGGCCCCCGCTCGACCTGGCCCGCCTGGCCGAACAGCTGTCGCCCCTGGGCCGTGTCGTACGGAACCCGTTCCTGCTCCGCTTCGAGGTCGACTCGTTCACGATCACCCTCTTTCCCGACAGCCGGGCGATCATCAATGGGACAGAAGATGTGGCGCTGGCCAAGCGGCTGTACGCCCAGTACATCGGCGCCTGATTCAGCTGGCCGGGCGGGAAAAGAACTCGATCAGGTGGCCGTCCGGGTCCCGCACGTAAAACTGGGCGGCGCCGTCTGGCCGTTGTTTGAGCGGGACCGCGATTTCCAGGCCGAGCTCGGCCACATGTCGATGCGCTCGCTCGGCGTCGGCGACTTCCATGGCGAAGTGGTGACCGCGGGAGGTTCGCCGGACCTGTCGATCACCCCATCCGGCCAGACCGGAGTCCTCATCGGCCAGGGTGATGTGGATCAGCGCCTGCAGGAAACCGCCCGGTGCGCTCCCAGCTGGGAGGGGTGTCAGCCAGAGCCCGGGAAACTCGAAATCGGGCCGCTTCACCTCCTGCATCCCCAATGCATCGCAATAGAACTGGCGGGTCCGTTCCAGGTCGGCCACGATCAAAGTGATATGGTCGATCGATTGAAATTCGAGAGGTGAGGACATGCCGTGTATCCGGAAACAGGGGATGAAGGATCGGATGGACGGGCCGGGAGTCGACCGCTCTGCCTAATCTTAATGACTGCCAATTCTAACCGAGCTCAACTAACCGAGCTCAAAAAAAAAGAGCGACCGGGCAGGTCGCTCCGAGGTTCCGTTTTCCGCTCCGGCCGCTGGAAGAACCGGCCGTCTCGGGAACGGGGAATGTTGGGAACCGGGTGAATTTACCGATAGAACTCCAGGCCAAAGTTGATCCCCTGCATCAGCACGCCGCTATTATTTGTTTGGGGATCGGTGCCGGTAAACGGCGTGATCACCGCAGGGAAGTTGTCCTCGGCCGTGATCACACCCCACATCCAGAGCGCGTTGTAGCCGAGCCGCAAACGGCTTTGCGGCGCGAGTTGGTAATGGGTTTGGAAGCCGATTTCCAGTGTCCCGGCGACCTTCGTCTTGTTGGCCACCGTGTCCAGATAGGAATTTACAAATTGCGTTTCCGTGGGCGGGAATGGAGGAACGTCAATCTTCTCGGTAACGGTGTTTTCTGCCCTGGTTCTCATCTCGGTAAAGTTGGCATGGATACCGATCTTGGTCAGCAGCGAGAACGAGGTCTTGTAGCCGATATCGTAAAAGTACTCGGTCCCGATCTGGGGTCCAAATAGTAAGTTCTGGGCATCCAGATTGAAGACTCCGTCATAGTCGTATGTGGTTGGAGGAAACAGACCATTGGAAGCACTTTTATGGCTCGCCAGCATGTAGCGGTCGTCGAAGTAGAGCATTCGCATCCCATAAAATGATTTGAATACATCCCAGGCCCACTTCGTCCGGTTGTACTCAAGGGACTGAAACTGAGTGCTTAACAGTTGTGTTTGGGCCTCGGCTTCATAGAATCCGTTGGTGGGAATAAAGACGGGGCCATAAGCATCGCCGAAAACGAATTGGGCATTCAGACGACGGAATGGATCGACTCTCTGTTGGTCGCCCTTTAAGCTCTGGCTCCCCCAGTACGTTATCTCGGTCCCTTCGGCCGCATCCTGCCGCCACCCGATGGTTGCGCGAAAACCGTAGTTGTAACGGCTGCTGACACTGAAGAAGTTTGAGCCGGCCACACCGCCGTCATCGCGGTTCATGTAGAGCGTGTCGAAGATGAAGTAACGTCGTGCACAGAGCATCGAGCCACAGCATTCCATCTGGCGGGCGATCGCTGCCTCGTCACCACCGTAACAGCCGATGCATTCCGGGTTGCCACACCCTTCGATCGGCCCGTTGCCTGACTGGTTGGGAGCGAGGAAATAGTCGCCCGATCCGGGCCCTATCTGTTCCAGTGTGGCCGAAGGTTCCCCTTCGACGACCGATTCCTTGTTCGGTGTCTGCGGATCCTGCAGCCCCCGGTTGAGGATCCAGGAGTCGTTGGAAGAGGAGATCAGCTCGGCTGATCCTTGCCAAGTGTCGCGACCGTTGCTCGAACCGGGCCGTGTTGTCCCCTGGCCGATGTTTTGCGAGAGGACTTTTTCCAGCTCTTTGCCGCGGGGGAATTCCGGGTTCTGGGGAGGTGCCGGTTCGTCGGCCTGGGCCGGGTAGAACGGGATGCCGGCGGCCGAAACCGCGGCGGGTTCAACGGCTGGTTCAACGGCTGGTTCAACGGCTGGTTCAACGGCGGTTTCAACGGCGGTTTCAACGGCGGTTTCATTCCGGGCGACCTGGGCGGCCGGCGCTTCTGCCGGGACCGCTTCTGCCGGGACCGCTTCCGGTTGGACATCTTGAGTCGCCGGCACTTCTGTACTCGTCACCGCTGCCGGTTTGGCTTCCGCCGTGATGGCCGGAGCGGGGTTGTTGACCGGCTCTTGGGCGGCCACATCGCTCTCGGGTAGCGGATTGCTCGTCGAGGCGGTCTCCATCGGGAGCGTTTCGGATTGGGCAGGTTTGGTTGGAGTTGGTTGTGTGGCGACCGGTGCGGTCGCGATGGGGTTGGACTCGGCAGGAGCAGTGACCACCGGGTCGGAGACGTTCATCTGGACGCCGGCCGGTTGAACCACGATGGGTGGAGCGGAGAGACTCTGCTCCGCTTCAGCCTGCACGACTTCGTTGTCAGTATCCCCCGTCTGTACCGCCTGGACGACATCGCTCTGGGTGGCTGCCGGAGCAGTTGTTTTGGCCGGAATCGTCACCATCGGTGTGACTTCGGCTTGGGCAACTTTTGTCTGAGCGGCCTCAGCTGGCGCGGGCTCAGTTGGCAGCGCATCCGGTGTGATTTCTGCAACGGGGGCGACATCGGTCTGTGCGATTACCGGTTTCGCCATCTCGGGCGGGGCCGTTTCAGTTGGCATCACGGCTTCAACAGCTGGGACATCGGTCTGAGCGATTGCCGGTTTCGCCATCTCGGGCGAGGCCGTTTCAGTTGGCATCACGGCTTCAACAGCTGGGACATCGGTCTGGGCGACTGACGGTTGCGCCATCTCGGCCGGGGCCACGGGAAGGACCTTGGCAGGCTCGGTTTCTGATTGGACCATTTGCCGGGGAGCAACCGCCGGTAGGACGGGTGGCACTTCCCGGGTCGTCGGTTCGGTTCTGCTTTGCAGGACGATCGGCTGGAGCGTGATGTTGTTGACCCGTTCCGGTTCACGGACGGGTTGACGTGTATCCTGGCTCTTGAGGACTTGCAATTGGCCGGTGGTCCGTGGCTTGATTGGCATGGAACCGGTTTCACTTTTCAGTTGAATCGGTTGCAAGGGGGAGCGTTGAACCTGGGCTGATGGAACTGCCGGCGGCGTTTGTTTGGGAGTCTTGATAATCTGAAGCTGGCCGACTCCCGTCGGTTCCTTGGTCGGCGAATCGGCGCCACTCTTCAGGCGGATCGGTTGCAGCTGGATACTCTGGTCCTTTTTGGGTGCAGCGAGCTGGCCCGATGCGGCCTGGGGCTTGATGATCTGCAATTGTCCAGCGGGTTGCGGTCGCCTGACTACCTGAATCGTTTTGGCGGGGGTTGTTTTCCCTGCAGGGGCCTCGGGGTAGAGGACGTGTTTGGGGATATCCAGTTCGGTCCAGCTTGTCGGTTTCGCAGCCTGGGAGGAGGTCGATTCGCTTGCCGATTTGGCGGGAAGAAGTTTCAGGATACCATTCGATTTGGTGCGGTTCGTTGGTTGGGATGGCTGAGCGGACTGGCGCGTTGTCGGAACCAGCGAGAGGACGGCCCGGTTGGTCGGGGCGGTGGACGCCTGTGTGACTCGGTTGCGTGGGGTCTGGGCTGGGCTCGATTTCGGTTGCAGTACGATCAGTGTTGCGTTGCTGGCGGACTTTTTGTCCGTCGCCTGTCCGTCAGCTGCTGGCAATCCCTCTGCTGTCACCGCTGGAGGATCTGCAGCGACGGGACCGTCGGGAAGCGGCGACTCCTGGACCGCATTGCAGGTCATTGCCAGAGAGATGACCAACAGAAATGTCGAGCTAGGCTTTATTTTTCGTTGGATAGATCGCTTCATGTGTCAACCGACGTCAAAAAGGACTTGGTATGATGGTGCGGACACAACGGACCCGTCGCGTACCATTTTTTGTATTCGGCTTTCAAACTTGGGAACTTTTGCCGATTTTGCGGGATTTACCAGATGAGGTGGTCTTTCTGATTAGACCGGTTATGTAAGGAAGCTGGAGAATCGGGGAAAGGCGGAAAGGGGGGCCTGGAGCCTGGCCGATCGCCCCGCTTCGGTAGGTTTGACCCGACTCCGGTTGTAGAGCAAGACGATCGGTTTGAGTAAGCTAGTAGCAGGGGAATTGGCTGGTCGCCAGGCTTGGCCGTGTCGGTTCCCTGGCGACGAGCCTTTTTCTTTTCGAATCAGCGGCGAACAATGTTTTCTTGGTTCGTTGTCTCCGTTCCTGGAAGTGAGTGACTGGTTTCATGCACAGCTTGATCATGTTTCTGCGAAAGCTGGTTTTCCTGCCTTACCACCTGTTCGTTTCGATCGTCGATTTTTTTTCCTCCCTCTGGAGGGAAAACCAGAGGAACCGCTCCCTGTTGCTCGGTCTACCCGCGATTTTGGCCCTGTTGCTCTGTCTGGCTACCCTGGCCTGGGCCAATCTGAGCAATCAGCCTGTCCTGGAAACGAAGTACGACGGCCTGGCCCAGGCGGCCCAGCAGCGGGCGGCATCCTTGACGACGGAATTGAATCGGGAGCGAGGAATCCTAGGTTCGCCCCCCGCCGACGGGACGGCCGAGGTGGTGGCCTCCGACCAGTCGGATATCCGGCAAAAGAAACTGGAGAATGCCTGGCAGGAAGAGCGGGTTTACCTGCAAAAGCTGATTTCACTCAACCCGCTGGATCCCGATTACAAGTTCCGACTGGCTGAGGTTTATCTCAAACAGGGTGACCTGCAACGCGGGATGTCGATGATGCGTTCCCTGGCGCCGGCCGACGAAGCGAATTTTGGCAAAGCGCATTTCTGGATGGCGAATTTCATTACGCAGCAACCAGCAAGCAATGCGGAAAACAAGCGAAAGCTAATGATGGCAGCGCTCCAGCAGATTGATAATTGCCTGATCCGGGATAACGGGAATATCCGCGCCCAGGAAATGAAGGCTGCCCTGCTGGTGGTGCTCAAGCGTCCCCGCGAGGCGAGTGAGATTTACGAAGAACTTTTTGATGACAACCCGGCCTACTACGAACAGTTGCTGAGGATCAATCGCCAGTTGAATCAATCGGTCCGGAACGAACTGGTGGTCGACAAGGCATTGATCAAGTATTTCCAGAGGATTCGTGACGACCGGGATGATACCCAAAAGTGGGTCGACGCCTGGCAACACTACAATGACCTGCTGATCAAAAAATCGGAATTCGAAACCGCTGAGGAGGAGCTACTCCGTGAAATGGCCCGCTACAATAATGACCCGGCGCGGCAGCTGTTTCTCAAGCGGCAACTCTCCGTCATCTACTCGTACTGGGCCACGATGTTCAGCCGCCAGGGCAGCTCGCCCGACGTGGACCAGAAAGTTCTGGAAAAACTGAAGCAAGCGATTGAATACGCGGCCCGTAACGAAGACGCTCTCCGGCAGTTGACGAACCTGGCCCACAACTCTTCGGTGTCCGGGGAAGCGCTGGCAATCTACGATGCCAGGGACGACTCCCAGGCACCGGCAACCGTTTATGCAGAACTGGGTACGAATGCCTTGACCAGTGCTGACTACAATGCCGCGATCCAGTACTTCGAGTATGCCCGCAAGAAAGACCCTCGCGACGCCAGGGTCTTGAACAACTTGGCCTACACGTATCTTGTTTGTGAAAACAGGAACCCGGAGAGGGCTCTCAACCTGGCCAATGAAGCGCTCAAGTTCCGACCCGTCAATGTCCCCGACGCAGAGATTTACCGTTCGCACTTTCTACACACCCGTGGCCTGGCGTTGATGCAATTGAACCAGTTGGATGAAGCGGCGGCCAATTTTGAAGTGGCGCTGCAGGACCGATCCGATAGCGAAAATATCCTGAAAGACCTGATCAAATGCTACGAGGGTCGGATGGAAGACCAGGCGGACATCTATCGGCGAAAGCTGCAGGAGGTGAGAGACCGAAAACCGCCCGAGCAGGATGGGGCTGCAACTTCAACGGGCAATGAAAACGGGGGCCAATAGAGATGTCATCCAGGCGTAAGGAGAATCGGGGCAGTTCCTCTTGGTGGGAGCGTTTCAAGGACCGTTTAAGGCGGTTTGCCGGCGAAGATCAGTTTGGTCGGACCAAGTCTCCCTGGCGGGTCGCCTGGGAATTGGTCACCCTGCCCTTGCGGGCTCTGTTCGGATTCATGGTTTTCATGGTCGTTTCCTGGTCGACGACGCGCGTCGGTCGTCAGTTTGTCTTTGGTTTCCCGGCTGTCATCGTGGCGGCTGGATTTTTTGGAGCGATCTGGGTTGACCAGTACCTGGGAGAAGAGCGGGCGGTCTCCTATGCCCGGGCCCGGGGCGCGTCTCACCTGCAAAACGACCCCGACCAACCGTGGGTGGCCGAGGCATTTGCCAGCAAGGCCGTCGATTTGATGCCGGAAGATTACGACCAGGCCCGTTTCGAACTGGCCAATGCCTATTACGCTGCTGGTAAAAGGGACCTGGCGGTTGACCTGGTGTCCCGTCTCTCCCCGCTGCGATCAGCCGCTCAGGACGATCACTTCGTGGACGGTCATATCTGGCTGGCTGATTTTTACCAGTCGAAAGAGAGCGAGAAGCTGCCTGCCGAGGAGCGACGCTCCAAGGCCAGGGAGCATTATCAACACGTAAACGATACGGTGTTGGCGAAAGTCGGTTTGGCAACGATCCTGTCTAGTGACGGCGACCTGGAGTCCGCCTCGGAATATCTGACGCAGGTTCTGCAGACCCCATTTGATTATGAAAACCCACGTTCGGTCTATGCTCAGATTACGTCCTATCCAACTCTGGTGGATCTTTACAATCGTCAGGATGAAAAAGAAAAGGCAGCACAGGTTTGCCGTAACGGGGTTGTCACCATGTCACGGATGGTCATCGATTATCCCGATTACCTGCCGCTCTGGATTTCCATCAGCCACTGTTGTGTTTTGACAGAAGATTTTGACCGTGCCATTGAAGTCCTGATTGATGGAGAACGGCGGGCTCAGGAGAATCAGACCAAGCTTAAGATCCGGCAACTGGCGGCCGAAGTCCTGGTGATGAAAGCGAAGAGTGTTGAGGCGCTCGAAAACAAGCGAAACCTGCGTTATCACCTGATCGCTTTGGCCAAGGCGATTCGGACCGATATCCGCAATGTTGAAGCTTACCGCGCCCTCTCGAAATTTATCGACAGGAAAAAGTTGTCCGGCGACCAGGCGATCTGGGTGAATGAACTGGTGCTCGAGCGTGGCATCAAGGGGATTATGCATGTGTTGGTGGGGATGCAACAGATTGTCGAGGGACAATTGGAGCCTGGCAGGAACCACTGGGAGATCGCCCGCCAGCAGTACAGCTTTTCCCCCAACGTGATCTACAACTTGATCGAGGTTGCGGTCAAGGAGCATCCGGATTTGGACGACCGCAAGATCGAGTTGATCGACGTTGCCATGGGGCTTTTCCCGGATCAGCCGGCCTTGAAGTTGACGCGGGGTACTTTTTTTCTTCAGGATGGAAAGCATGAAGAGGCGCTGCAGGACTTCAACGACGCTCTGGCGGATGAGACGTTCAGTAAAATTCTGGCCAACCGGAAGCGAATCCTGGAGGGGATGATTGAGTGCCAGGGGGCGCTCGATCAACAAGCCGGTTTGGCTGACAGCCAGGCTCGCCTGGCAATCGTTGAGGAGATGTTGGCCAAACGCCAGAAACAGATTGAGGAACAGTTGGAGCAGGAGCCAGAACGCGAGGAGGATGGCGAGGCGAACTGATTCTCTCAGCCGGGCCCCCTCGCCCGAGGCTCACCGAAAACCGTTTTTGGATGTTATCGGCAGCTCGATTTTGCGGTTTCATCAAGTTAGGCTTGCCGAAAATCGAGCCAGAGTGCGTCAATTCGGAGCGTTAATCGTACGTCGCGACGGGTGATCGACGGACCGTCAGGCGCGATCCGGGGGGTTAAACGAATAATTTCGCGACCGAAAGTCGCCTTCTTGTTTGACTGAATCTTGGCGAAATCCGGACATTAGTCATAATGGGTTGGTTTGAGGACAAGTTGAATTGACTGACGGAGCAAGAGGCCGTTGAACAGGAACACGAAACTGAACTTGGCGATGGTGTTCGTAGCGCTGATGCTGCTACGGGTCGTCGTTGGTTTTCACTTTTTCACCGAGGGGACGGTGAAGCTGCGGTCTGGTAGCTTTACCGCCGAATATTTCTTGCGGTCTGCCAAAGGCCCAATGGCCCCCGTTTTTCAGTCACTGCTGAGTGACGAAGAGGGACGGATGCGGCTCTGTCTCGTGGAGTACCCGGACCAGCAGGGTTTTCTCCGTTTTGAAGTGAACCCCGATTTCACCTTCTCGTTGTGGGACGATTTTGTCGACCAGTCGGTCAGCTATTACGGCTTGGGAAGTCAGGCCCTGGAAGCCGAGTGGATCAAGCGGCGAGCGGAGCTGGCCGAGCAGATTCACGAGGCGCGAGCCAGTCAGGACAAGTCGGTCGATACCGGGTTGCTGGAGGCTGAACGCGAACAGCTGGCGCGCGATATCGAAATGCTGCGCGTTCAGATTGAGGATGCCGAACTGATTCTCGAAGCTCACCAAGAGGAACTGGCTGACTGGTTGAATCAGAACCGCGTCGCGATCATGGCCCATTTTGGGACCCAGGAACGGCTGAGCGGTTTTGACAAGGACGGCAATTCCCGCACGTTGGTAGCTCGGGATGTCGATTCACTCCGTGAGCAAGTTGATAAAATTCGCACGGACCGGCAGAAAGAGTTGGGTCAGTGGAACGGCGTAGTGGAAGCGATCTGGGATTCCTTTGAAGGGCGGATCAATGGCTTGGCGGTCGGTTCCCAGCAGTCGAGGGATCCGATCTCGCTCCACCGTCCCTTTGATCAGGAAAACAGCAGGATCAAGGTAATCGATCGATTCATTCCCTGGTTCGACACGATTGTCGGAGCGTTGCTGATCCTCGGTCTGTTCACGCGATTTGCCTCGGTGGCCGCTGCCGGTTTCCTGGTGTCCGTGATTGCCACACAGCCTCCCTGGATACCGGGTACTGTCCCTACCATGTACCAGACGATTGAACTGTTCGCCATCATCGTGATTTTTGCCACGAGTGCAGGGCGAATGGGTGGACTTGATTACTTTTTGTCTAATAATTCCCACAACCCATCTACTGAGTCCGAATAGGATCTGACATGAATAATCTATCACCGGAAGAGCGCGAAATTGGTCGGGGCAATTACTACGCCGCCGTGACCGCCCACGACAACATCCATCGACGTGATTTTATGGTCCGCTCGATTGCTGCTGGCGGCATGGCAGCGGCGGGTGTCGGTGGTATGTATTTCGGGTACCACCAACCGCGCAACCCGGTTCGCATCTGTATCATCGGTACGGGTGATGAAGGGAACGTCCTGATCGGGGGCCTCAACCCGGACTATGTCCAGGTTAAATCGATTTGCGATATTCGCCCTTCCAGTATCCACCGCGCCTTCCACGGGGATTGGGCGACGCCCAACACGATCAAGGTGCGGCCCGGCCTGATGGATGTTTACGGCTGGAGCTCGGAAGCGGAGGCCAGGCGGCATGTCGATGTCTACCGGGATTGGGAGGAGGCGATCCAGGATCCGGATATCGAGGGGGTGATCATCGCGTTACCACTTCACCTGCACGCCCCGGTTGCGGTGGCGGCTATGCAACAGGGGAAACATGTCCTTTGTGAAAAACTGATGGCCCACAATGTGACCCAGTGTAAATTGATGACCCGCACGGCCAATGAGACGAATTCATTTCTGTCGGTTGGTCACCAGCGTCACTACAGCATCCTTTACGACAATGCCGTGAACCTGATTCGCTGGGGTCTGTTGGGTGAAATTCACCATATCCGTGCCCAGTGGCACCGCAACAACAGTCCCGGTAAAGACTCTTGGGCTCCTCCCATCCCGGGTGGTGAAAAGTCCGTTGACGGCCGACTTTTGAACCCGATCGTCGATCAATTGAAGGCGTTCCATTCGGTTTACCAGGACCCGTCCACTTCTTCGCGGGACCGGGCGCAGTTGGCTCGCCAGATTGCCCAGTGGCAGGCTTGGGATCAGGATCAAACAGTTGAAGCTTCCAAGTATGATTACATTGATGACCACAATGTCTATGGTCCGGGGCGCGTACGAACGGCGTTGGAAGAACTGGTTCGCTGGCGCCTGTGGGATCGAACCGGGGGTGGTTTGATGGCCGAACTGGGTAGTCACCAGCTGGATGCCGCCAGTATTTTTATCGCGGCCCTCGGCAAGGAGACGGGCAAGGCGGTCCACCCGTTGACCGTCAATGCGGTCGGTGGTCGGCACCTGTTCCCCGTCGATCGGGATGCTGATGATCATGTGTACTGCATGTTCGAGTTTCCGGGACAAGGCTACGATTACAGTTTCGATGTCGGTTACAAGGATACCGCCAACAACTTGCCCGATCCGAAAAAGGGTATTCCCAGCTACAATGACGATCCGCAGAAGAAAGTCGTTGTCTCCTATTCCTCGATCAATGGAAATGGTTTCGGGGGATATGGTGAAGTCGTCATGGGGACCAAGGCAACCCTGGTCCTGGATCGCGAAAAAGAAGCACTGCTGTACCCGATCCAGGGAACGTATGCCAAAGCGGGTGTCAAGAAAAAAGGGGCCAGCGCCATCCTCGACACATCAGCCAGTGGGGATGCAGCACCGGCCCAGGCAGCTGCCGGGAGCGCGCCGCCGAGTCGCGGTTATCGCGAAGAGATTGAACATTGGGCCTGGTGCATCAGCCAGGGAGATATCGGAAATCAACCGCGCTGTAACGGTCCTGTTGCCCTGGCGGATGCCGTCATTGCGTTGACCGCCAAGCAGGCGATCAAGAACTCCCGGAACCCCTCGATCGGACATGGCTTTATCCAGTTCCAGCCGGAGTGGTTCGAAGTGGAATCGGATGCGGTTCCCGAGGCGCCATCAATATCGGAAGCCCGTCAAGTTCGAGACCGCGAAAAGAAAAACTTGAATATCTGAGCTGGCAACCTGGTGCCATCGTGGCCCGTGCTGCGGAGACCGGGTAGAACTGGCGACGCTGCGGGGCCACCGGTTCTTCTTGTGGGAGGACGCCGCGATCAAGGTCGCGACGATTCGTTCCAGACATTTTGCAACCAGTCGAGTGTATCGCGCAGCGGCTTGGCATACAGGTCGGTGCGGTGGTGCGGAAATCTCTCGGTCACCATCAGCCTCATGTTGGCACCTGCTCGGCGCATCTCCCGAACATAGTCACGGGCATGGTCCAGTGGAACCACGTCGTCCGCCCGAGAATGAATGGCGTAAACAGGTATGCTCCAATCCGAGATGCTCGTGTCTGGCTGGGCGGCGATCGGGATGGCGGCAGCGAACCGGTTCTGGTTGCGACCGGCAATGTACCAGGTCCCATGACCGCCGGAGCTGAAGCCGGTCAACAACGTCTTGTTCTTGTCGATATTATAGTGGTTGACGATGTAGTCATACGTCGACAGCACGACCTGTTCGTTCTCCTCGCTGGCCCAGCTGCCCGGCAAGGCATCTGGTGCGACGATGATCGCTGGCAGTGGCCGAAAGGCTGGGCCACACAACTGGGCGATCACGTGTTGGCCATAAAAACGTGTTGGCTTGTCATCGAAATGGAGAACGATTACCAGTGGTAGAGGGGTCGTGGGATCATAATCGCGAGGGATCTTGATCGTGTAGCGGAGCGGTTCACCTTCAGGTCGCGCAACCGTTCGCTGATGCACTCCGGGGCCCAGTTGTTCCGATGCACCTGGCAGGTTTGGCGGATCGAGCGACAGAGAAACCGGTGGAGCCTCTTCAGTTCGGCAGCCAAAGACTCCCATGCCGGAGAGGAAGATAGCCAGCAAAACAAGCGTGGTTCTCAATATCAACCTTTATTGAATCAGAAAGAGATCACCATGAACCGGGAAGGTGATTTGTAGACGAAGGTGGTAACTCGTGACAAGGCGGTTTTCCAGCAAGCAGTCCGCATCCAATGGCTGGGCTGCCCTGGTATGGCTTATTTGCGGGGGAAACGAGCATGTTTTCGCTTCTGACCCGTTGTGGGAAGCTTGCTGAGTCATTGGCATGTTGACCCTGCTCAATGAACCTGTGCGGGGAAAGCGTCGCTCATTGATCGGATTGAGCGGGAAGGATTGCTCTCAGCCAGGCATGGCTTGCCATTGACTGTCTCGGGACGTGCCCTGAAAGGACGTTGTTTAAGGCCTGACAACAAGTTGCCCGAGTTTGCTATGCGATCAGCTCGTGGTCGACTGACCGTCCTCGGTGGGCGCCTGGGAAACTGACCCATTCTGGGAATCGGTCGCTTCCGGTTTCGATTCGTCACCCGCATCGGGATCTGCCAAAGATTCGGCAGCTGGCGCGCCGTTGGAGGTAGCCGATTTCGAATCAGCTTCCTTGGCCAGTAATTTTTTCTCAGCGTGTACCGACGGACCGATCAGCTCGGTGATTTCATTTCGGTCGAGTTCTTCCTTGGCGAGCAAACCATCGGTGATCCGTTTCAGATCGTCACGGTGCTGCTCGAGTAGTGCAAACGCCTCCTCCGAGGCCTTTTGCAGAATCAGGGTGACTTCGTCATCAATCACCTCCATGGTATGTTCGCTGAACTGACGATTCTGGTGGATTTCGCGACCGAGGAACGGGTCCTCGTCAGTCATCTTGTAACTGACCGGCCCTAGTTTCTGGCTCATCCCCCAGTGAGTCACCATTCGTCGTGCCATCGACGTTGCCCGTTCCAGATCGTTTTCGGCTCCCACGGTAAATTCGTCATACATCAGTTTCTCGGCGGCTCGACCGGCCAACATGACGACCAGGTTGTGGCGAATCTCTTCTTCAGACAGGTTCATGCGATCCTCATCGGGGACCATCTGTGTGACGCCGAGTGATCGTCCGCGCGGGATAATTGTCACTTTATGGACCGGGTTGGCACCAATCAGTTTCCAGGCTGCCAAGGTGTGTCCCGCCTCGTGGACCGCCGTCCGTTCTTTTTCCAGGTCGGTCAGTACCTCTTCCCGCTTGGCACCCATCAATACCTTGTCATGGGAGTAGTAAAAGTCGGACATTTCGACTTTTTTCTTGTTGTGGCGGGCCGCCCATAATGCGGCTTCATTGACCAGGTTCTGGATATCGGCACCCGTCATTCCGGCGGTGGCCTGGGCCAGTACGGCGAGGTCAACACTTTCAGCCAGCGGCACGTCTCGAACATGCACTTTGAAGATCGCTTCTCGGCCAGCCAGCGTCGGCCGGCTGACGGTTACGTGCCGGTCAAAACGGCCCGGTCGCAATAAAGCGGGGTCGAGAACGTCGGGTCGGTTGGTGGCCGCCACGACAATCACCGATTCGGTCGCCTGGAAACCATCCATCTCACCCAGGATTTGGTTCAGTGTCTGTTCACGCTCATCATGCCCCCCTCCCAGGCCGGCACCCCGTTGACGACCGACGGCATCAATTTCGTCGATAAAGATAATGGCCGGCGATTGGGCTTTGGCGGTGGCAAACAGGTCGCGGACGCGGCTGGCACCGACACCGACAAACATCTGGATAAATTCACTACCGTTGACGCTGAAATAGGGTGCCTCGGCTTCTCCCGCCACGGCACGCGCCAACAGTGTTTTGCCGGTTCCCGGCGGCCCAATCAGCAGGACGCCTTTGGGGACTCGCCCACCCAGTTTCTGGAAACGTGTGGGGTCTTTCAGGAACTCGACGATTTCCTGCAGGTCAGCCTTCACGCCCTCCAGGCCGGCAACATCCTTGAAAGTGATTGGCTCGGCCGAGGCTTCGTACCGCTTGGCGGGGCTGCGGGAAAAATTCGAAAGGAAACCACCGCCGCCCATCATCGAATTTTGGGCGCGACGCATGGTCATGAACATCAGCAGTACCAAACCGATCGAAAATAGGATCAGCATGATCGTGTAGTAGTTCAGTACATTATTACCCAAATCGAAGCTGACCCAGACGCCCGCTTCTTCCAGCTGCTGTCGCAGCTTGTCCCGGGAGGGAGGGTTGAGTGGAATGTTGGTGTAGTATTTCTGTTTTAACTTGGCATCTTTTTTCGGTTCGATCACCTTGCCACTGCTGTCGCGGACTGGCTCGGCCGGGAGCGCGACGGTCTCATCAAAATTCTTGAAGGTACCGCTGACCTGTTTGTCTCCAAACACGGCGGTTTCGATCATGCAGCCGATCGGTTCACCTTCAGCGTTCTTTAAAACTTCGCCGTCAAACCCCTGACCGTCCACGAGTTTCTGGAAGTAACTCCAGCTGATTTGCGATTCGTCGAGGGACAGGCTGCTCATCACCCAGAATGCCAGTAGGCTGCCCACCAGGATCAGGATGATCCAGAAGTTGAAACTTCGCGATGGCGGTCGCGGGGGGTTGTTTTCAGGCTGGTTGGAGTCCTGACGATTGTTTTCCATAGTTTCCTTGGTCCCTGACCTTTGCGCCCTGCGAGCACGGTGGTGAAATCGATTGGAGGACAAACTCTGATTTATTCCAGTTAACCGGAGAATGGCCCCGGGCAAAACGATCTTTCCGAGATCCGTGCGAAGCGGTGAAAACGGGAAAAATCAAGATTGTAGCCCAACCTCAATCATAGGGCGAAGTGGCCGACTGCGAAGGGCAAAAATCTTGCTAAAATCTGGTGAAAAATTCTGTTTTCAATCCGTTTCTGTCAGCATGGCAGATAGATCGTCCTGCTGCCAAGCGTCGTTGGCCTACCAGAAATTGCCCCTTCCTGCGGGCCAATTGGCGTTCCTTGCGCCACGGTCAATGCTGCCAGGCAGGTTGCCTCGCTCGAGAAAAGCCGTTTTTCAACCCGTTTCGGGCGCACGGGACTTGAGGAAAAGGAAGAGCTGTTGCGCGGTGATTCCGGTCGGTGTTAACTCAATCAGCCGGGAGATGCTGGCTCCCTCATGCGCTTCGACCAGGTTTTCCAGGGTTTCTATTTCCGCCGGAGTGATCATCCATTCCGGCTCGGTTTGCAGTCCGCTTTCAGCTGCTCGGATCAGGTGGTCATACAGGGTCGTCGAATCGAGGTGCCTTACCTGTACGACCTCTGCGGCCGAGTAGCCGTCAGAGAGCAGTTTCCACGTCCAGTAATAAGAGGGCTGAACCGGTTGGTCGGCACCCGGTTCCTGGAGGGGGAGTGAGATTGGTGATTCCGTTGGCGCTTCCTGTTCCTGTTCGTTTGCCGAAGCATCGTCATCCAGCCATTGGTCGGCCATCTCGGAGAGTTCTGATTCGACGACGGTTGTCTCGGGATTGTCGGGTGGTGATTCCAGAAGGGTCGTTTCGGTCGTATGAGCGGCCGAACTTCGCACCGGTTTTTTGTGGGCCAGTCGGAGGGAGATCGACTCCACGATGGAGGCTGGGATGCGTTGAGACAATTCAAATTTGACATCCCCCTTCATTAAAGCGCGGCCGCTGTCGGTGACATTCAGAACAGGTCGAAACCGTGTTTGTTCCGACTGTTTCAGGAAGCCATGATCGATCAGCCAGTTGATCAGGGTGACTACGTCCGTCTGCCGCAAGCCTGACAGGAGTCCGAAGGTTGACAATTTGTGTAGGCCATTTTTCTGGACCTTACGGGAGGACGAGCCCGTCAGCATTTGGGCGACCAGCGTCTTCCCGAATCGGTTTTCCGTACGGGCGGCACCACTGAGGGTCACCTGGGCCGCGTACAGGCAGGCATCCGGGTTCGCTTTCTTTCCCGCTGGTCGGGGGTGGCGGTCGTCGGCTGTTTGTTTCAGACAATTGTCACATCGGTTGCAGGGGTAGCGATTGTCGTCCCCGAAGTATTCGAGGATCTCCAGTTGTCGACAACGACGCGTGGAGGCGAAGCGGATCATGGTGTCCAATTTGTCCCGTTCCGCCTGCTGCCGACGGTACAACTCGGCAAAATCAATTTCCAGTTCCCGGAACTTTTTGTCAGCTGCCAGCATGTGAATGGCCCGACCCCGGAAGGGCGGAACATAATCGACGCCTTCCAGGTGAATCAACTGGCGGATGGCTCTGGCAACTGCCTCCCATTTCATGTCCAGTTCGAGGGCGAAACGCTTCGGTTCGAACAGGATCCTCTCTCCACGCATTGATCCGACCACCTGTTCCAGGCCGCGCATCACCTTCCGTTGCTGTTTGGCCTCCCGTGGCAAGAGGTCGACCAGGGTTGGCAACGGCGAGTCAATTTTGATCGCGGCCCGGTTGTCCTTGGAGTCTAGCCGTTCAATCGCCCCGGATTTTTCCAGTAGGTTGGCGCAGGTGGAGATGCCCTCACTGCCAATACTCAAGCCGATTTCATCCTTGATTTCCATCAGCGTCAATTCGATCGGTTTCGATTTCACGGTTTTGAGAAAATCGAACATCTGCTGGACCGCTTCCCTGGAAGGGTAGGAGTTTTCGATGAAAAACTCCTGGATAAACCGGTCCTGATAGGTATGCATCAGCAAGCAGCGGGAAGGCTGGCCGTCCCGCCCTGCCCTGCCCGCTTCCTGGTAGTAAGCCTCGATACTACCAGGCAGGTTGTAGTGAACGACGAACCGCAAGTCGGGTTTGTCGATTCCCATGCCGAATGCGTTGGTCGCCACGATGACGGGGATATCACCGGCCATGAAGGCGTCTTGGACCTCGCGCCGTCGCTCGGGGGTCAACCCTGCGTGGTAAAACTCCAACAGGCGGTCCGTTCGCTCCGACAGTAACTCGACAACATGCTCACAGTTTTTCCGTGTCGACGCGTAGATGATCCCGCATCCAGGATTTTCTGCCAGGAATTGGATCAACCGGGAATCCCGTTCGCTGTTACTGGCTGGGGCTTCCACATTCAGAGAGAGGTTGTCCCTGGCAAAACCGGATACGAAGGTCGCCGGCTGTTTCAGGTCCAGGCTTTTGGCAATATCATCGCGTACGATCTTGGTGGCTGTGGCGGTCAGGGCGATCGTTTGCGGGTTGCCAATCCGCTCGCGGAAAGAGCCGAGCCGGGCGTAGTCCGGTCGGAAATCGTGCCCCCACTGGCTGATGCAATGCGCCTCGTCAATGGCTAAAAGCTTCACCTCGACTTCCTGCAGGGCCCGCATGAAAGAGATGCTCCTCAACCGCTCCGGTGCGATGTAGACCAGCTTGAATTCACCGCGCGTCATGCCGTGAATCCGATTTTTCTGCTCGGCGTGATCCAGGGAGCTGTTGATGTAAGTGGCGGGGATCTCGAGTTGTTGCAGGGAATCGACCTGGTCTTTCATCAACGCGATAAGTGGACTGATGACGATGGTCATCCCGTCGCGGGCCAGTGTCGGTAATTGGTAACAGAGGCTCTTGCCGCCACCGGTCGGCATGATGCACAAAGTGTCCTGCCCATCCATGACAGCCTGGATCACTTCCGACTGTCCAGGCCGAAACGTTGTCAGCCGGAACCGGTCGAGCCAGTCAGTGATCTCTGTCGCGGGTTCGTTCACTTTGCCGTCTGTTACACAAGCGAAGGCTTGTGCCCTTTTCCATGATTCGACGTGGGGAGGGTGCCCTTTCCGGTTCTGGGCCGAGACAATTATAATTCCAGTGATTTTTTTCAGGTAGCGGAGCAAATCCACGGCGATCTTGGTGCCCTGGGGGTTAGCTGCATGCAGGAACCCCCGTTTTTCCCAAGGTTGTCTTGGAGAATGAAGGAAGTCTGGTCAAATCGATCGGTGGGGAAGCCGTTCTCCTGATTAAGGTGGAATGATAAGGGAGTCCAAGTTGTTAACGGGATTGGCTGTGAGGCTGGGAGAATCGATGAACTGCTGGATGGGGACACTGACTGGTTGTCTTCTGTTGGCCAGTTGGGGCGCTTGTGGAACCGGGGCCACCGGACAGGAAGTTTCCAGTATCCAGGTGCCGGATGGTTTTCAGGTCACAAAGTTCGCCGGGGATGATCTGGCCACGAATATTTTTTCGATGACCTTGGACCCCGAGGGGCGTGTCGTGGTTTCCGGGCCAGGCTACATCAGACGATTGATTGACCGGGACGGGGATGGAGCGGCGGATGCGGCCGAGGAACTCCTGAGCCTCAAGCAGGGTGCCCAGGGGATGCATTTTGAAAAACAGGGCGATGCCACCGTTCTCTATTTCGTCGGCGATGGAGGGCTCTGGGTCGTTCCTGAGCAGAGGTCGAAGTTGCGTCGAAAAATTCTGACGCTCAAAACCGGGGGTGAGCATGACGCCCACTCTATCCAGCGCGGGCCGGATGGCTGCCTCTACCTGTTGTGCGGCAATGGTGTTCCGATCCAGGAGGTCTACTACAACGATCCCGATTCGCCTGTCAAGAAGCCGCAGGCTGGGTTCCTGATGAAGGTAGCCGACGATGGTCAGCAGAATTCGATCATCGCCCATGGCTTCCGCAACGCGTATGATTTTGCCTTCAATCGGCAGGGCCAGATTTTTACGTTTGATTCCGATGGAGAACGGGATGTTTCCCTGCCCTGGTACCGACCGACGCGCGTGTTCCAATTGACACCGGGCGACCATGCCGGTTTTCTTGCGGCGAGCTGGAAACGACCGAGCCATTATTTCGATATGCCCCGGGAGATTGGTGCGCTGGGGCGAGGCAGTCCTACCGGGGTCGCCTGTTACCACGCCGAGCAGTTTCCGCCTGCATTTCATAATGCGATTCTGGTGGCCGACTGGACCTTCGGTCAGATTTTCTGTTTTCATTACGATCCGAAAACCGAGTCGTATGATCGGGGTAGCGAGTTTGCCGTGGCGGATGGGCAATTCGGGTTTGCCGTGACCGACCTGGTAGTGGGAAGCCAGGGAGAACTGTGGGTCAGTGTCGGTGGACGCGGTACCGAGGGTGGGGTCTATTGCATTCGTTATGTCGCCGACCGTGGGTCGGCGGAGGATTTGTCTGGAGCGGGGGAACCGGGTTTCACCGCGCCGACGCCTGTCGCGCCGTCGAGTCTGGACAATCGTTTGAAAGAGCCGGAGCTGGCCGAATTCGGTCAGCTGTGGAAAAAGGTCCAAACGCTTTCTGCCGATCAACTTTCAGAACTGGATCGAGCGGATCTGCATCCGGCCTCGCGATGCCTGATCCGTCTGGCCGAAGGCGCAGAATCGAATGAGGCTCGGGTCGATCAGGCCATCTTCTGTATGGAGAGGTTGCAGCAGGCACCACCAGAGTGGCGGGGGACGCTGATTCGCTGTGTTCAGCTAGCCCTGGGGGGAGCCGGACGGGGCGAGGGGCCGGCGGTTTTTTTTGGTTACCAGGCGGTTCAACCGGTGCAGCTGGATGCCAGCCAATCTGCCTGGCTCAGCCGGCAGATCGTTAACCTGTTGCCAGCCTGTGGTGAGACCGACCAACAAGAGCTCGGTCGCCTGGCGGCGATGCTTGCCTTGGACTCACCCGAGTTAGTCGACCTGTTGGCCTCACAATCAGGACCCGAATCGCGAGCCGTGGATGATATCCACTGGCTGATCTGTATCGCCAAGCTCAGCTCTGCCGGTTCGAATGGGACGGGGCAGCGGGTCGCCGACACGCTTGTGCAACTGCCTGACAAGATGGAAAAAGAGTCCTTGCAGATTGATCGAAACTGGGTCCCGCGGATGAGTTCCCTGGTCAAGCGCCTGTTCGAGAGAGCGGAGGTGATTGAGGGCGTGGTGCAACATGCCGAGCTGGGACGTCCTGAACACGTCTACCTTTATCAAACGCTACCGGAACCGTTTCGGCCGAAGGCGGCCCCCCGTTTCCTGGCTGCGGTCCGGCAGCTGCCTGAGCAGGTCACTGCAGAACAATTGCTGATTGCCGTCTCGGTCGATCCGGGCCAGTCCAAGCCTTTGTTGCGGTCCTTTGTCGACCATCCCGAGTTGGCCGATATCGTCATTCGAAGATTGAGTCGTCAGCCGGAGTTGGTGGACCGGGAATTGTTTGCCCGGGGTCTGTTGTCGGCTGATCTTGCGACAGTCGAGTCGAGTGCCAAGGCGATGCGGAAACTTGACCTGAAGGCCACTCCCGACGAGCAGATGGCCGCGTTTGCTGCGGCGTTGCGCCTGGGGTGGGAGCCGAAAGAGAATCGAGTCCGGGATGCTTTGATTCCTCTGTTGCGTCAATCGAGGATGACCCGTTTGACGCCTGACGGAGTGCCGATTGAGCCGGAAGACGATGGTTACCAATATGCATCCAGTAAAAGGCAGGATGCCTCTCTGGACTGGTATCGCCGGGAGCTTGCGACCCGTTACCCCGTTGAATTTGAACGCTGGATGAAAACGTACGACGTCCCCGACCTGGCAGAACGCCTGGAACGGGTTGACTGGAAAGCGGGAGATGCCGAGCGGGGACAGATCGTGTTTCAGGAGATGCAGTGTGCCAAGTGCCATGACCAGGGCAACCGCCTCGGCCCGAGGCTGGAAGGGATTACCAAGCGTTTCAGTCGACGTGATCTGTTCCGTTCGATCGTTTCGCCTGATGAACAGGTTCCTCATCGATACCGGGCACTGGTTGTGGAAACGGTCGATGGACAGGTTTTCCGAGGGATGAGCATTTATGATTCGGTTGACGGGCTCACCTTGTTAACACGAAACGGCGAGACAGTTCGGATCAATCGCGAGGCTATCGAGCAGCGCAAGATGTCGGCCAAATCGCTGATGCCTTCCGGTCTGTTGGATCGAGCAGCCGACGGCCAGTGGGCCGACCTGCATGCGTATCTTTCCACGCTGTGACGCGTCTCAAGGAACCTCTGGTTGCCTCGGCCCGTTGATCAATCGCGCTGCGCATCGGGCTGGTCGACCGGCGTTTGGGCGTGATTAACCGTTATGGATCCAAGCCATGGACCCGTGACCAAATGGGCTCCCATCAAGATGAGGATCGCGCCCACACCACCCAGTACCAGCTTGGCCCAGCGCCGTCCCAGGTTCCTTTCCAGCATGTGAGGGGTCCGCAAACGGAACAGCCAGTCCGGGTTGCCCAGGATGCCGTAAATCAAGGTGATGCCGAGACCGGTCGAAATAAAGGCAACCAGTAAGTCGCGTTCATCCATGGCGTTCCACCATCCAGGTGTCGGGATAAAGAGGTAGCGTTTCTCGAGCCACCCTGTCTTGCTGTTTCATTATGGTAAGCCAGCCAAATGGCGTCCACCTTGCTGTCCCCGGACAGAGGGAGGGGAAGGCCAATCGCAACAAAAAAAGCCGCACTCTGAGGAGTGCGGCTTCTGTGTCGTTGGCTGAGGGGAATTCCCTTCAGCCATTGTCCTGGGCGTTTAGTACATGTCGTAATCGCCGCCATGGCCTTTCTTCTCTTTGCCATCCTTGGGCATTTCTGCCACCAGTGCGTCACTGGTTAGCAGCAGGATGGAAACACTGGCAGCATTGGCCAATGCGGTCTTGGTGACTTTGGCAGGGTCAATCACTCCGCTGGCGACCAGGTCTTCATACTGGTCGGTCAGGGCGTTGTAACCAAAGTTTCCTTTGCCGTCGAGGACTTTCTCACAGACAATTCCACCATCCTGGCCAGCGTTGCTGGCAATCATGCTCAACGGCGCCCGGCAAGATCGCAAAACGATGTTGTAACCGGTAGCTTGATCATCGGTCAGGTCGGTTGGGTTCTTCAGATTGCCGGATGCTCGCAGAAGGGCGACGCCGCCACCTGGCAAAATGCCATCTTCGACTGCAGCGCGAGTGGCGTGCAGGGCATCTTCAACCCGGGCCTTTTTCTCTTTCATTTCGCTTTCGGTTGCCGCACCCACGTTGACCTTGGCAACACCGCCGGCCAGTTTGGCCAGTCGCTCTTCCAGCTTTTCACGGTCGTAATCACTGGACGAGTTTTCGATCTCGCGGCGGATCTGGTCAATTCGAGCCTTGATGTCGCCGCTCTTGCCACCCCCTTCAATGACCGTCGTGTTTTCCTTGTCGATGATGATCTTCTTGGCGCGACCGAGGTCGGTGATCGGCAACGACTCCAGCTTCATTCCCAGCGCCTCAAAGACGGCGGTTCCGCCGGTCAGAATGGCCAGGTCTTCCAGCATCGCTTTACGACGATCGCCATAGCCGGGTGCCTTGACGGCACAACAATTGAAGGTGCCACGCAGACGGTTGATGACGAGGGTCGCCAGGGCTTCCCCTTCGATGTCTTCGGCCACGATCAGCAACGGCTTGCCCTGCTGCACAACCTTTTCCAGCAGCGGGACGATATCCTTGATGTTGGTCAGTTTCTTTTCGAAGATCAGGATGTAGGCATCTTCCAGCACACATTCCATCGAGCCTGGCTCGTTGACAAAGTAAGGAGAAAGATAGCCGCGATCAAACTGCATCCCTTCGACCCATTCGACTTCGGTCTGCAGACTTTTCCCTTCATCGACGGTGATCACGCCATCCTTGCCTACTTTTTCCATGGCGTCCGACAGCAGTTCGCCAATTTCGCGGTCGTTGTTGGCCGCGATCGATGCGACATTGGCCATTTCCGCCTTGTCCTTGATCTTGATGGACATCTTGGAGAGTTTTTCCGTCAAGTCACTGACGGCGTGCTCGATGCCCTCTTTCATCTGGATCGGGTTGACCCCAGCCGTAACGGCTTTCAGGCCTTCGTTGAAGACGGCCTCAGCCATGACTGTGGCTGTGGTGGTACCATCACCGGCAACGTCGCTGGTCTTGCTGGCGACTTCGCGAACCATTTGAGCACCCATGTTCTCGTAGGTGTCTTCCAGTTCGATCTCCTTGGCAACGCTCACGCCATCCTTGGTGACCGTGGGTGAGCCAAAGCTCTTCTGTAGAATGACATTCCGTCCCTTGGGACCCAGGGTCACCTTGACGGCGCGGGCCAGCTTGGAGACCCCGCGGCGAATCGCCTCACGTGCCTCTTGGTCAAAAGCAATCATCTTTGCCATGTTTCGTATCTCCTGATCACAGGTTTTAGTTTTTATTCGGTTTTGTATTTATTAGTTGATGACGGCCAGAACGTCTTCTTCACGCATCAGTAAAAGTTCGCAATCATCGATCGAGATTTCATCGGGGCCGTAGGAGGTGAACAGTACGTGGTCACCGACTTGGACCTGCAATGCACTGCGGGAACCACTGGGAAGCAGTTTGCCATCACCCACGCTCACGACAACACCGCGAGACGGTTTGTCCTTGGCCGACTCAGGCAGGTAAATACCACCGCTGGTTACGTCGCCTGAGACGTCTCGCTCGACAACAATTCGGTCTCCCAGCGGTTGAATACGAACTGACTTTTTTGCTTTCTTTTTGGCGGTAACGGCCATCGGTTGGACTCCTTGGGCTCAATCTGCTGAGCAACTCCAGCATCATTCTGAATTCTCAGAGACCGTGTGCTCGACGGCAGACCGGGTCCCTGACATTTTTGCGCAATGCAAAACGTTGGCGTCCCTATTAGGCAACTCGCGCGCCAAAACCGGCAAACCGGACGCGCAAACTGGACAAAACGGTATGAAATCACCTCAAAGGAGCTAGAACTGCGGTGAACTCGCGTTGTTCAGTCGGTCTGTTCCTGGTGGTTCGAGTTGCAAGGTGGGGACTTTTTCCGATCAATTCTCGTCTCCTGACAGCTCTGACAGTTGAGGTAACCGCCTGGGATCGAGGGGTCGTGACAGAATGTCAGCAATGGTCTGGTAGGCGGAAAACGGGCTTAAAACCGACAGAAATACTCCAAACCGACAGTTTTGCGGATGAATCGGAAGCTACATTTGGCCCTATCAGGGGATTGGCGGTTGCCAAATGAGGTGGGCGTAACAAAATAGACCTAGTCACTGCATTTTTTCGTTTATTCGTAGCTGACGCCTTTTTATAACGATTGCAAATACTGCTGAAGGTTCATTTTATGGCGATCAAAGCTCAATGTGGAAGTTGTGGCGCAAGTTTTAACGTCAAAGATGAATTCGCTGGGAAACGGGTGAAATGCCCGAAATGCTCCCAGCCGATGGTCATTCAGCAGAAGGGGATGATAGTTGGCCAGCG
The DNA here is from genome assembly GCA_022447605.1 of Mariniblastus sp. Classification (GTDB taxonomy): domain Bacteria; phylum Planctomycetota; class Planctomycetia; order Pirellulales; family Pirellulaceae; genus Mariniblastus. The sequence continues at coordinate 7,324 of JAKVBG010000006.1, read as the reverse complement.
GCAGGTGGCACAACGACCCGCAGAACAGCCGCAAACCTCTCTCAGTGTCAGTCGTCCCACAGGGCACAACCCGTTGCTCGACCTGCTGGACGAAGCGGGTGTCGAAGCGGTTCCGCAAGGGCCAATTTGCGAGAATTGCGGCGCCGACATGGAACCGAATGCGGTGATCTGTGTCGAGTGTGGTTTCAACATCGCAACCGGCGTGAAGTTGGAAACCGAGCAGTACGAGGACTCGGAAGAGTCGTATAGCGATAATGAGCTCACCGATGCCGAAAAAATCATGGCCAAGGCCGAACGGGAAATTGATGATATGCCCGTTACGGCGGTCGGTCAGAATTTTGGGGACGGGGCGGATTCGATTCTGATCGCGCTGGTGAGCATGGTTGCACTCGGGATTCTGGTGGCGATTGGCCTGGCTATCATTTTACTGATGGACATCATGGGCGATGCGATTGACTCTGCCATGATCAGTTTTTATGCCTCGATCGGTATGTACGTCCTGTGCGTGGTGTGGATCACGATCGTCGCTTTCCTTGCCAAACCGGTCCAGGGCATTATCTGTGTTTGCACGGGCGGCCTGTATTGCATCGTTTTTGGCTTCATGACCCGTGGCTTGGTGATGCCGGCCATCATCCTGTGCGCGTCCGTCCTGATCGGCCTTGTCTCTTCTATTTTCGCCTTTGCACCGAAGAGTGAATTCGGCATGCAAATCCAGCCGATCCAGAGCTTTTTGGGCCAGCTGATTGCCCTGTCGTTATAATCAACGGATCTTAACAGGCTTGCCATCAAAACTGCCTATTTTAGCAGTACTTTGACATGGACTTCTAACGGTCAGACCGGTAACCTCAACTGTCAAATGGTGCGTCTTCAGGCGCATCCAGTTTTGACACAACCCGTGTCACCGTACGGTGCTTCCCGGTTATCCCGGTCAAGCAGCAACCGTTGAACGGTGGCCGTTTGGCCATTTTGCTCAGAGGCGTATTACAATTAGCGTTCGCCCCTTTTATTCGAAGCGGATTCCGATATTTGGCACCTGTGCCATGCTGATTCTCTGCATGGTCTGTTTCCTGCTGCCATTTGCCATGCGTGGTGCGCGCATGGCGGCCACCAGCATGCAAAACAATGTGGCCGACTGGTTGCCAGCCGATTACGAGGAGACCAGGGAACTACGCGAGTTTCGCAAGTACTTTTTCGGTGACCAATTCGTGGTCATCAGCGGCCCCTGGTGTCGCGAGGGTGACCAGGTGTACACCAACCTCGTCCGGAAATTGCGAGAGGAGTCCCTCGAGTACGAACCGACCCTGCGGGATTCCAAACAGATCGAAGAACTGAGGGCCCACCGCAAGGGGGACGACCTCGGACTGATCTATACCGGGAATTACCATGAGAACTGGGGTGAGCAGCGCGAAAAATGGCTGCTCGGTCGCAAGGGGCAGTGGTACTGGGTCAACCGCAAAGGGGAGCTTTGGCGTTGGGACGGACAAAACAACGTGATCCAAGGGGCTAAGCGGTCGATGGAGCGATCGCTCAATGGACGCAACCAGGTCACAGGAACCTACATCGATACCTTCGGGGAACCCCCGGATGATCAGAAAGGGATTGAAAACCCCTTTTACAAGGACCCTCAAAAACTTTGCGCCCGTCCCTTCAAGTCCGTTACGACCGGTCCCGAAATTTTCGAGAAGATGGCCGGACCGAATGGGACGATCCGGATTGGCATGTTCGGGGAAGGTGATGAAACAACCTTCCAGGCAAAAGTCGAAGCTCACAATCGCTTGACAGGCGCCCTGTTTGGGCCGACTCCCAAGGAGACTTTCAAGTGGACTTTTGAGTCACTCCTGCAGAATGTGGATGACCCGGCCAAGTTGTCGATCCTGAGATCGACCAACCAGTACCGGGATCTGTTCGAAAAGTTCATCGAGGTCGAAGTTGCCCAACGTTACGACGGCGATTTTGACCGGTTGCTCAATGCCCCTCCGTCGGACCAACTTGAAATATGGTACCGGCTGTGGGAAGAGGCGCTGGAGTTGGAAGCTCCTGCCAGGCAGACCTGCATCATTGTCACGCTCAACGAACCCGTCCTGGAAGAGATGGATCGTGCGGTCGGTCGCCCGATCCTGGGAAAACCGCGCGGACGTATCCTGGAACTGGCAACCGGCGAGTGCGGGATTGACCCTGAAAACGTGCATCTGGGAGGTCCACCCCGGGACAACGTCGCCATTGACGAGGAAGGGGCCAGTACCCTGCTCCGGCTTGTCAGTCTCTCTTTGATCATCGGAGTCGGTCTGGCGTATGCCTGTTTCCGTTCAATTCCGGTCACGATGATGTTGTTTTTCGTGGGGGGAGTCGCTGCGATTTCCAGCCTCTCCTACGTCTGGTTCGCGGGCAGCACCCTGGACGCGATCCTGATGTCGATGCCTTCGCTGGTGTATGTGCTGGGACTGTCGGGGGCAGTCCATATTGTCAACTACTATCGGGATGCCTGCCATGAAAGTGGTCCGAAGCTGGCGGCTGAAATTGCGGTCAAGCACGGTTGGTTTCCCTGTACCCTGGCTGCCTTTACGACGGGTCTGGGACTGGTCAGCCTCTGTACCAGCAACCTGACGCCGATTCAAAAATTCGGATTTTTCTCGGCCATTGCCACAATGGCAACCGTGACCCTGCTGTTTACCTTTTTACCGGCCGCCCTGACGATTTGGCCGCCCGGTTACAAGAAGGAAGACCGGTCCAAAGGGACAGAGCGGAAGGGCCTGGCCGCCTATGTAAAGTATTTTTGGCAACGTGTGGGTGATTGGGTGGTTCGGCACTACGCCATCGTGGCCGTTACCTCGCTGCTGGTGATGGGCTACTTCGCCTACGGCATCACGCGCGTCGAAACGTCCGTACACTTGCTGAAACTTTTTGACTCCGACTCGAAAATCCTGCAGGACTACCGCTGGATGGAAGCGAATCTTGGCAAACTGGTTCCGATGGAACTGGTGGTTTGCATTGATGAAGATTCCCAGAAGGAAGCCTGGCTGGATAAAGAACGGGAGAAGGCCAAGGCCAAGCAGAAGTCCGAATTATTGGCAGCCGGTCAGCCGGTCCCCGAGAATGATGAGGATTTTGAGTTCGAGTATGACCAGTTGGAGTACGACCTGAAGTACTCGGTGCTTGAACGAATGGAATTATCGGCCCGCGTGCGAAACCAGTTGGAGCGATTCTTCGGACCTGATGGACTGGATTATGTCGGTCCTGGAATGTCCACTGATGTGTTTGCACCGATGCACCTGGTCGACACCCAGGTTGACCCCGGTTTCGAAAATGCGATCGAGACCTTGAACAACCCTCGCTATCGCTTCAACGCCCAGTTGCAGACCAAGTACCCCGAAATCCTGGAAGAAGACTATCTGGCGGTGGCCGGCAAATCGAACCTCGATTACCTCGAGGCGATGGCTGATAAATCGGACCCGGAAATCTTTGGTCGCGAAATGTGGCGAGTCAGCCTGCGGTTGGCAGCTTTGAACGATGTGGACTACGGGAAGTTCGTCGCCGACATCAAGTCGGTTGTCGAGCCGATCATGACGGCTTACCGAAAGCGGACCCATATCCTGGAGTCGATCCAGAAAGAGCAGGGTGATGAGAGTTTGAAGGAAGGGATGATCCTGGTTTTTGGCCGCAATCCGGATAACGTCAGTGACGAGATGGATCAGCGGGTCGACAGCTCCAAAGATATATCCGAGTTGGTAGACCAGACATTTATATTTTCAGACACTCTGCAGGACTTGTTGGAAAATCGTGGCTACGTCAACAAAGATACGCGGGCTGGCAAGAAAAGTACCAAGTCTTATCGTTGGATTGACCCGGATGATTTTGGTGAAGGGAAAAAGACGTTTCCGTCCAGCGAAGCACTCAAGCAGTTTATCGAGCGGGACGACTGCCATAGCGTGGTGGTCATTGAGGATGACGAATTGTTTGATGTTGATTTCATCAGGCAGAATGCCGGAAACAAGTTTGTCGATTGTCGAGACCATGAGTTCAAGGTTGACCCGGTCACCAAGAAAGCGCTTCCCGATCAATTGACGGCCATGCAGGGGAAGAAGCTGGGTGAATTTGAAACGGATGTTTCAACGATTTACACGGGAATTATTCCCATCGTCTACAAAGCACAAAACCAGTTGCTGAGAAGCCTGGTCAACAGTATTGCCCTGGCCTTCGTAATGATTGCCGGTGTGATGATGCTGTTGCTTCGCAATTGGCGACGTCCAGTGAGTATGCGAAACCTGTTGAATATCCGTGGTGGCGCGTTGTCGATGTTGCCCAATATTTTCCCGGTCCTGATCGTTTTTGGTGCGCTGGGTCACCTCGGTCGCAAGGTTGACATCGGTTCGATGATGACGGCCAGTGTCGCAATGGGTGTGGCGGTCGACGATACGATCCACTTCCTGAACTGGTACCGTAAAGGGCTGGCACAGGGGTTGAGACGTGTGGAGGCGATTCGCCTCTCTTACGACCGGGTTGCTACCGCCATGACCCAGACGACGCTGATTGGTGGTTTAGGCCTGTCTGCCTTTGCCCTGAGTACCTTTACACCGACCCAGGCGTTCGGCATTTTGATGTTGTTCCTGTTGGTGGCGGCACTTGTCGGTGACCTGATTTTTCTGCCAGCCCTGTTGGCTAGTCCGCTGGGCCGGTACTTTGGTCGGGAGTTGCCGTTGGAAGAAGTGGAGGCGATGCGGGCAGCGGAGGCGAAGGCGGAATTGAGTGCTGCCGTCGACGACGAGGAGCCTGCTGCGGATGTCTCGATACGGGTTGTACCCCAGCCTGATAACGAGGAGTCCGCTGATCCGTCATCGGAGGCGTCTGCTTCGCAGTTGAAATACGATGTTCACCCGGACAGTTTCCGGCACTCCCGCAAAGATAAACCGGGTGCCGGGGAATCTTCAGCCGGTTGATTTACCCGGTGGCTGCCTGTCTTCCGTCACTCGTGATTGTAGTCCAGTGAAATCCGCTGGCCTGTTCTGGCGCTTTCGTTGGCGCTCAAGACGACCTGCATGGCTTGGTAGGCGTCGGCCAGGTCGGAACGATTTCGAACCAGGCTGGTGACGGAACGATGGAACTGGATCAACATCTGTTCGCCGACCGATCGTTCTGATTCGAGCGACTCGGTATGTTGGCCGCCATCGTCGAACCAGATCAGCGTATTGGGAAGATCGATAAAGGCCATTCCCCGTTCACAGCACACCTGGATCGAGGCGGGTCGGCGATAGGTCAATGCATCCTTCCACTTGGCAGGGATGTAATGCCCGAGACTCAATTGCGCCAGGGGCCGAATGCCATCTTCCTTGTAGGCCGGGAAATCGAGGCTGACCATCTGGTAAAACGCTTGTCCTTCGTCCGTGGGTGATTCGTGTCGGGCGCTGGAAACGGTGCTCGGAGGTGATTCGACCAGGTAATGGCACCAGTCGACCAGTTCCATGATATGACGCCAGGCCAGCGGGCAATAATCACCTCGCCGTAAACGGTCCAGTTGTCCCTCCACCGGCATCCGTTCGTGGCAGAACAGGATCCTCGGTCTGCCCAACCGAGTGGCGATCAGCTCTTTGAGACGAAGCGTCGCCGGTGCAAAACGGCGAGGCAGTTCAGCCATGAAGGCAACGCCTGATTCGTCGACGCGCTGACGAATTTCTCTGGCCTGATCAAATGAGATGTCGAGTGCGGCCGAGCTGTATACGGCCTTTCCTGCCTCGCAAGCAGCGATGATGGGCAGCGGTCCAATCCAGTCCGGGGCCAAGGCCAGAACGGCATCGATATCGTCGCGTTCCACCATCGCCCGAAATCCATCCATGGGGGTCGCCGAGAATTCATCGGCGACGAGTTTTGATTTCTCGGCGACTTCGCAGCAGATGGCTTTGACTTCAAACCGATCCGCCAAGGCACGAAGCGCAGGGCGATGGCGAGATTGCCAATAGTCGCCCAGCCCGACAAGACCCACACGTAATTTCATAAATCTCCAGTTACCCTGTTCCAGGACGAAGCGTTGCAGATTGAAAACGTAGCGCTGACGGCGAGTTCAGGAACGGGTTCCTCGGTCCGCAGTTTGCACAAAACCGCGGGTGCCAGGCCGTCCTTTTTCCCGTCACGGGGAGGCGCCATTATTACCGGAAATGAGACGGCCGAGACCGAAAAACGAACAATTTCCTGTAAAGTCCCGCGATCCTTAATGGTGGGACAATCGTCAACGTCTCCCACGTTGTCCGGATCGCTGCGCTACACCGATCAACACTCGGTTCCGATAGGCAGCGGGGGTGAGCGGTTGTTCATGGGACATGGCTATCGGTACATCCGGAATCGTTTAGCAGATTGCCGGAGGCAGCCGTCAAATAGTTGGCTGCATCGTTTGAAAACGGGCAATGCCATTGCCAGATCTGGTCGATATCGGAATTGGTGTCTTGGCGTTTTGATGAGGCTGCCGGGATGGCCAGGAAGGCGCCAAGGCAGGATTTCGGTGCTCGCGACAGGAGCCAGGCGTCGGACCTTTTGGCGACAAGGATGGGATTGCAGGAGATCAAGGATGGAATTAGCTGCGGTATTGACGATGACCCTTTCCGCGCTGCTCGTGAACGATGGCTCGACATCGGATTACAAGAGCGCCTACGAAAAGGCCCAGGCGGGTAACAAACCGCTGTTGATCCTCGTTACCGCCGAGTGGTGTCCGCCTTGCCAAAAGATGAAGAAGAAGACGATCCCCAAGTTGATGGCTAAGGAAGCCTTCAAGCATTTTCATTTTGCCACGGTGGACTTGGATAAAGAATCTGCCCTGGCCCGCAAGTTGATCGGTTCGCGCGGAGTGCCCCAGCTGATCATGTATGAACGGAAGGATGACAAGTGGATTCGCCGTTATCTGCGCGGTGCCCAAACGCCGTCCAAGGTCGAGGCTTTCATTGCCCGGGCCGAGTTGGTCCGTACGGCTGATGCCCAGGATGCGATCAAGAAATAATTCGGTTTGGCCATAGTATTCGGTTTGGCGTCGCGTGATAATTCACGCGACGTTTTTTTGTGGGGCATGTCCCCGGTCCATCCCCTGTAGGCGGGTCCCGACTTGAAGATTTCCGTGATCATCCCGGTCATCAACGAGGCGCCCCGGGTCGGGCCGGCGATCGCCTCAAGCTGGGCTGCCGGAGTGGACCAGGTGATCGTCGTCGATGGTGGTTCGGTTGACGGTACGGACGAAGTGGCCGGCCGGCATGAGTGTCTCTTGCTCCGCTCGGAACCGGGACGGGCCGTCCAGCAGAACGCCGGGGCCGCCGTGGCCGAGGGCGACCTGCTGCTGTTTCTGCATGTT
>JAKVBG010000059.1 GCA_022447605.1 Mariniblastus sp. | reverse complement strand
CAGGGTTGGGTTCAGGTTTGGGTTCAGGTTTGGGTTCAGGTTTGGGTTCAGGTTTGGGTTCAGGTTTGGGTTCGCTGGTCGCCGGCGGTGGATCGAGAGATCGTCTATTTTCGGGTCTGGTTTGAAGTGGGGTTTCGACTGGGGTTTCGACTGGCGTTTGAGCGACCGGTTTGGCGTCCGCCTGGAACAGTCCGAACGGGTCCTGGCCGAAACCGACCCACAGCAGCAGGATTGCCACCGAGACGCCGGCCAGGCCTCCGCTGGGGATCGTGATCCACAGGATCAAGGTCTTCATCCAACGGCGGTTGCGCGTTGCGCGCGGTCGACGGGTGGTCCGTGGTCGAAACGTCGGCCCGCCCGACGGGCGGGGGTCGGGGGCGGCGGCAAACTGGTGGGCGTAAAAGCCATCGGAGGCGGTTGGAACAGGGTCTACGACCGGTTCCAGCTCCTCCAACGGTTCTTCCGGGTCGACCGGTTCCGGTTCTTCGCCAGGCAACACGCCCCGCCTCCGCAACTTGGCGTCATATTGTTTGCGCAGTTCCGGGTCGAGCAGGATATCGCGGGCCGCATTCAGATGGCGGATGCGCCGGTCGGACGCCGCATCATCCGGGTTCTGGTCCGGGTGATGTTGCTGGACAGCGGCGCGGTAGGCGCGGCGGATTTCTGCTTCGTCCGCGTCGTGCGCGATGTCCAGAATTTCGTAATAAGTTCGTACGGCCATCGAATTTGGAGCTTTTTGCCGTGACCAGATAGGGAAACCCTCTTCACTCCCATTTTAAACCGAGGCGACTTCCGTTCGCAAGCTATTGATAGCGGGTGGAAGTGCATCCAGCGGGACAGACAAACACGTTCCGGCTGGCAGTCAATGGGTGATGGATAAGCCGGACCGCAGGGCGTTCGTCGATTGAACGGATGACCTCTTACCTAGCGGTCGCCCCTCGCCAATTCGTCGGCCATTTTTCGCATGGCGGCCGCCCACTTCGGATCGCCTGCTTGTTCATAACATTGAGAGATCATGTTCGCGTAGTTCGCTGCGGTGGCCAAACGGTTGGAAGCCTGGGCCTGTGAGATCATGGGAATGGCGAACGGCACCATTTCGATCAGTTTGGCGGAATGCTGATCGACGGGAAATTGGAGTGGAATTTTTTCTTGCCAGTACAGGAAGATCTCGTAGCGGACCTGCAGCCCGTCCACGTCGAACCGTTCCTCCAATTGCCCTACCAACGCCAAGGTATGATCAAAATCGAAGGAAAATTTCCCCACATCGATGGCGACCTGGTAGAGCGCATAATTCCGGGTGTCGTCCGGTACCCGGTCGATAACCGTGGCGATCGTTTTGGAAACACGCTGCAGCGCTTGGCGACGATCTTGGCCTGCCAGTCTGTTTGCACGTTCGTAGTCGGCTTTGAATATGTCGGATATCTCCTGCTTTGCCGCATCGATTTCGGCAGCATCGGGAACGGCGATTCGTACAATCACCGGAGGCTTTGTCACCACAGGACGTTCGACGGCTGCTGGATTGTCCGGGGCCGTGACGGGTGGAGTGCCCGGTGGAGTGACGGGTGGAGTGACGGGTGGAGTGACGGGTGGAGTGACCGTTGTTGGCGTGACCGGTGTTGGCGTGGTCGGGGTTGGCGTGGTCGGGGTTTGGACGGGTGGTTGTGGGGTCTTGGGCTTCGGTTTGGGATTTTGCTGGGGCGATGGTTCCAACGATTCGTTGTCGAGTCGTTGGACGACCGTTGGATCTGGGGTGACAATCAACCCGAAAGGATCGAGCCCCAGTCCGACCCACAGCAGCAGGATGGCGACCGAAACCCCAGCAATACCACCGAGTGGAATCGTGATCAGCGTGATTGCGGTCTTGGCCCCCGTGTGGCGCGAACGACTGACGGATTGTTTGGCTCTTTCTGTTTTGAGGGCAGGAAGCTGATCGCTTGATGGTGCAGCCTCGAACTGAAAATCGGGTAAAGCTTCGCCGGTGGCCTTTCCCTGTGAAGAAGTGGATCCGCCACGTTGACCGGCCACGAGATTTTCATATTCGATCCGGGTGGATTGATTCAATAAACAGCGGCGGGCAGCGGCCAGCTCATTCATGAGCTGTTGTGAGATGGCGGCTTGGGAACCGGTTTGGTAAGTCCGGACATGCAGCATCTGGCGGTCGGCCGCCGCGTTGATCACTTCCGGATCGGACTCAAACAGGTCGAGACCGAGCAGGCGATAGTGGTTGGGAGGACGCTCGTCGTCGCGAATGCCAAGCCACTTGAGATAAGGATCAAATCGTTCAGGCATGCTCTTTCAACAGGAATCAGACGTCGGTCGTCACACACATGGTTTTTGTGCCTTGGTTGTTTATTTTCAAACAATTGTATCCAAGTTCCAATCTGCCTGACAAGGAGTTTCCTGGCTGCACGGTGAGGGGGATCGGCCGGGCAAAATGAGTGGGCGCCATGGGGTTGAGCAACGGTTTTATTGTCGGCCATCAATTCCCCTCGTGATACGTTTTCCAACCTCGACGATCCGTGATAAACTGATGTTCACCCCTGGGTTAATCGATCGGAGTTATGGGAAATATGAAATGCATGATCGACGTCAATTGATCGCTCGCGGCGCGACCCTGGCGGGTGCTGCCCTGTTACCGAGTTGGGCTTTTGCCGAGGAGCTGACGCGGACGGTGCCGTTGACCGAGGGGCCGTTCTACCCGGACCGCCTGCCACTCGATACGGACAACGATCTGTTGATCATCAATGATCAGCTCACGCCGGCCGTGGGCCAGGTGACCCACCTGACGGGACGGGTACTCGATTTAAAAGGGAATCCAGTCCGCAACGCGCTGGTCGAAATCTGGCAAGTCGACGGAAATGGGGTTTACCTACATACCGCGGATGCGAAACGGGGTGGAAGTGACCAACATTTCCAGGGCTTCGGTCGCTTTATGACCGGTAGCAAGGGGACGTACCATTTTCGCACGGTCAAACCGGTTCCCTATCCGGGTCGCACGCCGCACATCCACGTGGCGGTCAAGATCAAGGGGAAGAAACGGTTGGTTACCCAATGTTTCGTCAAAGGGGAGAAGATGAATCGGACCGACGGGATCCTCAACCGGATCGAAGATGCCCAGGCTCGCCAGGCGCTGGTTGTCGATTTCAAGAAGATCCCCGGCTCGCGGATCGGCGCGCTGCAGGCCGAGTTTGATATCGTGCTCGGTTTTACCCCGCAGGAATGAAGTGTATTTACCCGAAGGCATAAAATTTACCCGCGCCATCACCCGCCAGCCAGCCCGAACACTGGCGCAGGGGATCACCAGCGCTTCGCTCGGACCGGTCGAGCTGTCCCGCGCCGAAGCCCAGCATGCCGATTACATCACGGCGCTGGAGGAACTTGGGTTGCAAGTCACGGTTTTGCCCCCTGAGGATGATTACCCCGATTCGACCTTTGTTGAGGATGTGGGACTGTTGTTTGGCAAACTGGGTGTCGTCACCAACCCGGGCGCCAAGACTCGCAACGGGGAAGCGGTATTGATCCGCGCGGCGTTGCTCGAGCATTTCGATACGTTGTCGTACATCCAGCCCCCGGGCACGCTCGATGGTGGTGATGTGATGTGGGCCGAAGACCGGGTCTATATCGGCCTTTCGGCGCGGACCAACTCAGCCGGCGCCCAACAACTGGCCGGATACCTGGTCAACGTCGGACTCGACCTGGTCGTGGTCCAGTTACGTGAGATGCTGCATCTGAAAACCGGCCTGAATTACCTGGATCAGGGTAACCTGCTGGTCACGGGGGAACTGGTGGAACACCCGCTCTGCGCCGACTTTCACGCGATGGTTGTGCCGGAGGAGGAGGCGTACGCCGCCAACAGCCTGTTCGTTAACGGGACGGTGTTGGTTCCGACGGGGCACCCGCAAACGAGTTCGATGATCGCACAACGGGGGTATCCTGTCCGCGAGCTGGAAATGTCCGAGTTTCAAAAGTTGGACGGTGGCCTCAGTTGTTTGTCGTTGCGATTTTGATTTCCCTCCGTGAAACGGGTTAATTCGAGAGACGGTCGTTGAACAATGCTGTTCGGGCCAACGGATAAGGGATAGACTTCGGGTGGCGAGAATTTTTGGTAGCGAGGGGAGTGTTTTGCAACGACGGCGAGGGATAGCGTTGTTTCTTTGCGGCCTGCTGATCGGCCTGGTCGGCTGCGGTACGGAGCGGGCGTTCCCTGATCGCGCTTTGTCCGATGTCGACGGAACGCGGTCCCAGGTCGATTTTGAACCGCTCGACCCGCTTCCCGACAATCTCGGTCTGGCTGGGCCGATCGTGGGGGTTCATGAAGATCGCCTCGTCGTAGCCGGGGGGGCGAATTTTGCCGAACCGGACGATCCGCTGTTGTGGTCCAAACCGAAGCTCTACCACGATCGACTATTCAGCCTGGTGCCAGATCAGGAAACGTCGAGCGGTTATCGCTGGCAAGACGAACCCGGGGTTCGCCTGCCCTGCCCGGTCGGATATTCGTCGGTGGTCAGCACCCCGTACGGCGTGCTCAGTATCGGGGGTGAAAATGCGGAGGGACCGCTCGACCGCGTCTTTTTGATCCGGCAGCGCGAGGGCGTAGGACAGGGAGGGGCCTCCTGGGAGATCATCGACCGGGCGATCCCGGACCTGCCGCTGCCTGCTACCGCGGGGGGAGCCGCCCTGGTCGGGGACTATGTCTACGTCGTGGCGGGCAAGGTAGAGCAGTCGGACGGGACAAGAGGCGCCAGCCGCATCGTCTGGCGTTTGAAGTTGGACCACCTGGCCGATGTGCATGACTCGACGACGAATGGACCGGTGGGCGCCTGGGAACCGGTGGCCACCTGGCCCAGCGGTGGACCGGAGCGGATGTTCCCACTGGTCAGCTCACAGCACGACGGCTTTGGAGAGCGGCTGTACGTCGTGGGAGGGCGGTACGTGGGGGAGCCGTCGAATTTGACTCCGTTCATGGTGACACCGGGTGAAAAAGAGGCGTCGCGACTCCAATTTTTAAGGGACGTCTGGGTTTTTGATCCGGGCCGATTTGAATCGAAGTCATTCGATCCGAAAACCGGTGAATACGGGGGGCCGGAATGCTGGCGCCGCCTGGCCGATGCACCGGTGCCGATGTCAGCCGGTACGATCGCCCCGGTTGGACCGTCCCACCTGTTGGTGCCCACCTATGCCAGTGGTGACATTTTGCAGAAGCAGCTGAAATGGACGTTTCGAGGCAGGAACAAGGTAGAGGACTTTGAACACCCGGGCTTTCCAGGTCAACCGTTCCTGTACCATACCTTGACCGATACGTGGGTGGCCACAGGCCCGTCAACAGCGGGTCAAGTGACAACCCCGGCGGTCGTCTGGGACGACACGATTTTCCTGATCAGTGGAGAGGTTCGCCCGCGGGTGCGCACGCGGAAAGCATGGCGGATCACGCTGCCGGGGCAGGCGCGGGATTTTGGATGGCTGAATATGAGCGTGGTGGTTGTCTACCTGGTTGGCATCGTTTTCATCGGTGTCTACTTTACCGCGCGCAACCGAACGACCGACGACTATTTTCGCGGTGGCAAATCGATCCCCTGGTGGGCGGCCGGTTGCAGCATCTTCGCCACCATGCTGAGTTCGATCACGTACATGGCGGTGCCGGCCAAGGCGTTTGCCCAGGACTGGGTCTACGCCTGTGGCAGTGCCATGATCCTGTTGGTGGCCCCGATCGCGGTGTATGTCGCTTTGCCGTTCTTTCGGCGGATCGACGCGACCAGTGCCTACGAGTACCTGGAACGGCGGTTCAACCTGTTGGCTCGCCTGATCGGGTCGGCCAGTTTCAGTTTGTTCCACGTGTTTCGGATGGGGGTGGTGCTCGCCTTGGCGGCGCTCGCCCTGGCCAGCGTGACGCCGTTGACGCCCGCGCAGTGTGTGCTGGTGATGGGCGCATTGTCAATCATCTACTGTACCCTGGGCGGGATCGAAGCGGTGATCTGGACCGATACGATCCAGACCTTCGTGTTGTTTATCGGCGCGCTCGCCTGCCTGTTGTTTGCCTGGTACGGATCGGCGCCCGGCAGTCTCGATATGGCGATCGCCTCCCAGAAGTTTCATCTGGTCAACTGGGAATTTGGCAGTGGTTCCTTCATGATCATGGCGATTTGGGTGGTGGTTCTCGGTGGACTGGGACAGAACGTGGCCAGTTATACGGCAGACCAGGCGGTCGTGCAGCGGTACATGACGACCCGTACCGAGCGACAGGCGGCCAGGTCGATTTGGCTGAACGGCTTGTTAGCGGTCCCTGCGGCGCTGATTTTTTTTGGGATGGGAACCGCCTTCTGGATGTTTTATCGGACTCACCCAGATCGGCTGGATCCTACGATCGCCACCGACCGGATCATGCCGCTGTTCATCAGCCAGGAATTGCCGATCGGGCTGGCCGGGCTGGTCGTGGCCGGTATTTTTGCGGCGGCGCAGTCGACCGTTTCGACCAGTATGAACTCGGGTGCGACCACGATCGTGACGGATTTTGTCAAGCGCCTGAACCTGGTTCGGTCCGATCGCGCCAGTTTGTGGGTGGCCCGCGTCTTGACCTTGGCGATGGGGGTTCTGGGCACCTGGGCCGGGTTGCTGTTTGTGGACCCGAGTATCAAAAGCCTGTTCGATCAGTTCATCGGTATCCTGGGAATGTTCCTGGGCGTTTTGGCTGGACTGTTTGCCCTGGGTGCGACGACGCGACGGGCTAACGGGGTGGGCAGTTTGATCGGCGCCCTGGTGGCGATGGCCGTCATGACCTCGATCGTTCTGGCCGCCCAGGATCAACGGGTGTTCGGTTTTTCACCGCGCCAGATGTTCGATACGATCGGTTGGAAGCTGTACCTGGTCAACGGTTACCTGTACGCCGCGATCGGGATCGTAGTCTGCTACGGGGTCGGCTACCTGGCCAGTACGTTGCTTTCGTCTCGGGTGGTCGATCTGGCAGGACTGACGTTATGGGACCCGGTCAAGGAATCCGATGAGGACCCGTCCCAACGAGAAAATTCCGGGTAAGTTGGCGTTGGGCTAAGGATTTTCTGTCAGGCGTCGGTCCGGGGAGCGTCGAACGGGTCAGATGAGCGGCCGGGCCCGTGGGGTAAATCTGACGGGCCATCCCTTTTTGAGCCGGGGCAAACGTTGTATGATTCAACCGTTCAAATCAATCAACAGGTGTGGAATACGATGAGCGAAGCAACCATCCAAGGTGTCGTCCATTTGGTAGAAGAGACAAAAACGTATGGCCAGAAGGGGTTTCGCAAACGCCTGGTCGTGCTGGAACAGTCCAATGGACGGTTTCCCAATTTCATCCCGGTGGAGTTTATCCAGGATGGTTGTGACGTGGCCGACGGGATCAAGACAGGATCCACGATCGAGGTGACCTACCGCTTGAGCGGCCGTAAATGGCAGCGGGATGCCAACAGCGAAGTGAAATATTTCCTCAGCGCCGAAGCACTCAGTTACAAAACGTTGGAAGTGGCCAATTCCGGCGATGACGCGCCGCCCGTCATGGAAGAACCGCCTATCTACGAAGATGGTGACATCCCGTTTTAGGGCTGGCAAACCGGTAGCTCGGCGTCTTTGTCGGCCGTCTTTGTCGGCCAAGTGCGGGTGCGTGGCGAGCCGGAGTGGAAACGGTCGCTTGACTACGCTGGGCAACCGTCCCTGCCCGCCCTTGCATCCCAGGGATCCCAGGGCCGATCTGAAAAGAAAAATGGCGGAAGTGCATGGGAATCGAACCCACCAACCGCATGTTTTCCATACGGCTCAACGGTTTTGAAGACCGCGGTCCCCACCAGGGAAACGACCACTTCCGTACATGATTCCACTGACGAGCGATTTTGAAATCGTTTCGCGCATCCGCCAGAGGGAGAAGGTTGAATCGAGAGGGAGCATTAATGCTCACCGCCTGCTAACCCGTCTATGCCAATCGTAACGTAATCCGACCGGGTTGGCAAACGAGTGCGTCGAGGGCGACTCGTTGTACGGTGCCCGGTGTCGACTACCTGCGGCGACGACCAGCCCACAGGGCGATCAAGCCAGTGCCCCAGAACGAGGTCGAGAAAGGTTCCGGAATGGCGACGGCCGCAAAATGATTGATCCCCACGTCAAACCCGTCTTGGCCACTGATCACGAGTTCGATCGAAAGGACTTCGCTGAAGTCGATGCCCGTAAATTCAGAGAACAGGAATTCCGTCTCCTCGGGCTGGGTCACCACTTTAGCGACTCCAAACGTACCGTCCGCATCGGTGACGACGACCTCGAATTGGGTCGTCACATCGGCAAAGAGGACGTCCAGAGAGAACAGGGAATTGGTGCCACCGTCGGTCAGGTCGATGCGGCCACCCCCAAAACGTCGGTCAAATCTACCACTCATCAAGTCGTTTGCCATGCCGTCCCAGCGGATGGTGGTGATCGCATTTTGGCCAAAACCGTTGCTGACGCTGTACATCCCCGAGGCGACATCGTAAACGTCCGTTTGGGCGATGCTGTGCTTGGTAACCTCGACCTGCCATTTGCGAACGCCACCCAGGATCGAGGTGTCGGTCGATGTAAAGACACTGTAAGTGTCGACGGTTTCAAAGGCGCGGGGCACCGAACCGGAATTGCCGACATCGAATCGGTCGATCACGACATCGGCGTCTGCGTTCACGTGAAGCGTGAGCAGCAATACGAATACGATGAGAGACAGATGCAGTTTCATGGATGTGGAACGGAACGAGGGCATTTGGACCGGCTTATCGGCCAGTTTGATCTTAACCAGAGTTTTATTTAATTCGATCTCCCTCTAACCGGAAATCAGAAAAAATTGCGAGATAGGGAACGTTCGAGTCGGGACGGGTATTGGCCCGGACAGTGCTATCTTGGTAAATCACGAGTATTTGGAGTCGCCATCGGTTGGATCGGCAGCAGCTAGTCATTTCGGGTGGCTGGCATCGTGACAAAAAAATGATGATTTTTGTGTGAATTCGAACGGAGTGTTTCCTCTCCCTCTCCCGGTTTTATTCCCCCCACCGGAATGGGCAGTCCGGGCGTTCGATTTTACGTTCCGGCCGAGCGCTGGCGGATCGTCCCCTTTTGTCAGATCGGTCCCACATGAGCGCGATCCGAACGATCGTTTCGCAGGGGCGGCGGCTTGACTCGAGCTGAAAACGGCGGTTAGAAAACGGGCATCGTCGACATGAACGGTGGACCAGGGGGTGGCCCGCCGAGTATTTGAACAGAGGGTCATGTCGCTCTGTCACTGGGAGTTCCCATCCGTGAACGAACCGAACATCCACCTGCGCACGATGGTCTCCGCCGACTGGGAAGAAGTGGCGCAACTGATCCACGACAGTACCAACGCCTGGTACCAGGGGCGAGGGTTTGAACCGATTTTTCAAAACGGTCCCGGATCGACCCGGCTGTTCTGTGAAGTCTACGAAGGGCTCGACCCGGGGTGTTGCGTGTTGGCAGTGGACGCGGCACAAGGACGGATTATTGGCTCCTGTTTTTTCCATCCTCGCCCTACCCACGTGGCCCTCGGCATTATGAATGTCCACCCGGAGTGTTTCGGGTGGGGAATTGCCCGCAAATTGTTGCTTTATGTGATCGATCAGGCGGAGCGCCGGGACCTGCCCATTCGTTTGGTCTCCAGTGCGATGAACCTCGATTCCTACTCGCTCTACAACCGGGCCGGTTTTGTACCCCGCGCCGTCTACCAGGATATGTTGATCCCTGTCCCCGATGAGGGACTCGATTGGCGACCGGCCGGGTGGGAACGCGTTCGTGATGCGGTGCCGGCCGACGTGCCGCGGATGGTCGAGCTGGAAATGTCTGTCCACCCGGTTTCACGGGAGCAGGACTTTCGGTATTTCCTGGAAAACGAACTCGACATCTGGCGGGTTTCGGTGCTGGAAGATGAACTCGGGCAGTTGCACGGTTTTCTGGTCTCGGTCGATCATCCTGGCAGCAACATGTTGGGCCCGGGGATTGCGCGAGATGCCGACGTTGCCGCGGCGCTGATCGCCGCCCAACTCGATCACCAACGGGGCCGATCGCCCGTGTTCCTGGTACCGACGGACCAAGTCGAGCTGGTCGGGCAGTTGTACCGCGCCGGGGCCCGCAATTGTGAACTCCATTTCGGACAGGTGCGGGGGGCTGACCGGCCGGCAACCGGGATCGTCATGCCGACGTTCATGCCGGAAACGGGTTGACGAACGAGACGTTGGCGGGTGGTTGCCGGAATTTATTCGACCACGATCTGGCTCAGGTCTTCGGTCACGGTCGGGTACTGGGGGTTGAGTTTTTCCAGAGCTTTCCGCATCAACTCGCTGACCAACAGGTTGCGATACCATTTCCGGTCGGAGGGGATAATATGCCAGGGGGCGTGTTCCGTGTTGCAGGCGATCAGGGCGTCCTGGTAGGCCCGTTGGTAATCGTCCCAGTATCGCCTTTCTTCCAGGTCGGCCTGGTTGAATTTCCAGTTCGACCGCGGTTCATCAATTCGCCGCTGCAACCGTTCCCGTTGTTCATCGCGACTGATGTGTAAATAACACTTGATCAGGGTAGTGCCGGTCTGGTTGAGGAGTTTTTCGAAATCGTTGATCTGTTGGTATCGCTGTTGCCAGGTCTGGGGGGGTACGAAATTGTGAACCCGCACGACCAGCACATCCTCGTAATGGGAGCGGTTGAAGATCCCGATGTTCCCCTTGCGGGGTGCCACCTTGTGAACTCGCCAGAGGAAATCGTGGTCCCGCTCCTCTTCGCTCGGTTGTTTAAAGGAATGGACTTGGCAGCTGCGGGGATTCATCCCCCGCATCACGGTCCGAATCGTTCCGTCTTTGCCGGCCGTGTCCATACCTTGCAGCAACAACAGGATGGACCGCCGGTTCTCGGCGTACAGGCGACGGGCGTGATCGGCCATTACCTCGGCATTGGCCTGAATCTTTTCGGCAGCCGACGATTTGTCGTAGTCGCCCGTTTCAACCCGGGTGGGAAAATCGGAGATTTCGATCTTGGAACCAGGTGGGAAGGTAAAAGATTTAGACATGTTGCAACTTTCGAGGGTAGAGACAAGGCAACGTTAAGTTTCACTGCAGGAACGCTCCGTTGACGGCGGTCGTTCAGGGCCACTGCTCCAGCAGATCGGAGATCAGGCAATTGAGGAAATTGCTGTATTGGTCAAGAATCAATTTTTTATACATGAAGATGATCAGGCAACCCACGATCAAACCGACAAACAACAGCATGCCGATAAAGCCGATCGTGCCAATCATCTTCATGTTGTTCTCGGCGCGGTTCTGATGTTCCTGGGAAGCGCGGTCCATCGTTTCGGCCAACTCGCCGGCGATTTCCCCCGTATCGACCATCAGCAGGAAGTCATCCGGGAAAGAATCGGTCGAACGCATCGCTCGAACAAACGACTGCCCCCGTTGCAGGTCCTCGCACAATGGTTCCTCCAGTCTCTCGTAATAGTAATTCTGTGTGGAACGGACGGCTAACTGGGCCGTTTCGACCGGGTTCATCCCCGCGTTCTCGGCGACGGACATCGTCCAGGCGAAGCGGGAGAGGGCCAAACTTTCGATCGTCTTACCGACCAGCGGGATTCGCCGTGCGATCTGCATCGGCAACGTGCCAAACCAGCCGTACAGAACCCCCAAGCCGAGCATGAACAAGGTGCCGAACAGGAGGAACACCACGGACCAGTAGAGCAAAAAGTATTGGGTCGTACTCAGGCCCAGCCCCAGCCAGTCGATCGGGGCAATATTGGCCGTTTCACATACCCAGCCCATGATCAGGATCAACATCCCGATCACGAAGATGGAGAAAAACAGTTCGAAGACGGGCCAGGCAATGCTCATCAGGAAGTTCGTGCGAAACTTGACAATGCTGGTGTAATGATCGGACAACTTGCGGAAGGATTCTTCCAGCCGGCCTCCGCGTTCCCCAGCCTGCACGACGGCGATGGGGAGTTCCGGAAAATAGCCGTCACTCTGGGCCATCGCCCGGGCCAGTGTCCGGCCTTGGTTCAACTGGTCCAGCACCCGGCGGGCGTTGATTC
The DNA here is from genome assembly GCA_022447605.1 of Mariniblastus sp. Classification (GTDB taxonomy): domain Bacteria; phylum Planctomycetota; class Planctomycetia; order Pirellulales; family Pirellulaceae; genus Mariniblastus. Next base: position 4,292 of record JAKVBG010000059.1, on the reverse strand, counting down.
GATAGGCAGTACCACCCGCATTCACCTCCCGTTCATAAACGGAACGAATGTCGACACCGGCGGCATAACTGGTCGCCAGCCGGTGGAACAGTTTTGCCATCTGTTTATAGGTGATTTGGGCCATCAGCTCGGGTCGGTCCATGTTGCCTAGGGGTCGTTTCCCTAGTCTATCCGCAAACCAGCAGAACGGGAAATTGGACCGGACCAAAAAAGGCGAAACTGCTTACAAACAACGTTGAAAGTGGGCAAAAGGGACGAACTCCGAAACTTGCTAAGCCCCGGTGGTCCAACTAGTATGAAATCTGGGGATCGACTCGACATGTTTTAGTCTTGTTCCGTGGCCGGCGGTCGGTCGCGGGATACGAAGTTCGGCCCTCTCTCTTTTCCTGGTGTGTCATGCGTGCAAGCCGATTCTACCCGCCGTTCTGCTGGATGTTCCTGTTCGCTCTGGCGTTTACCCTGCCGCTGCGGGCCGACTGGCAGGATGATATCGGCTGGACCGCTCTCAAGGCGGAGTTGGGAAATTCGCTGGAGGACGGAACGGGACTCTCCGTGACCCAGGTCGAGGCGCCCAACGGAAGTGCCTACCTGGCCGATTTCAGCCTGGCCGAATTCCTGGACAAAACGATCATTGATGGGACTGGTACGAATGTCGGCGCCAGCTCGCATGCCACATCGGTGGCCCGCAATTTCTTTTCCAGAACCAACAGCATCGCGCCGGGAATTAGCCAGATTACAGGATACAACGCGAATGACTACCTGAACCGGGTGCTGGGTCACGACGGGGGGGCCGATCCCTTGGCGCAAGGATTCGATATTGGCAACCATAGTTACATAGGGAACATCGCCGACAAAGCGATTGCCCAGGACATGCTGGAACGCTTTGATTTTGTCATCAACCGGGATAACACGGTGATGGCGGTGGGAGTGAATAACGGTTCCGGGACGAGAACGCCCGACCTGCTGGCCCACAGTTACAACGCCATCGCCGTGGGGCGCACCAATGGGAACCATTCCCGGGGGGCGACCACGTTCTACGGCGCGGGTCGTTTTAAACCGGACATCGTGGCGGGCGACTCGGCCACCAGTTATGCCACCCCCCGCGTGGCGGGCGCGGCAGCTATCCTGCGCCAAGCGGCCGGCATTACGGCGGCCAGCGATGCCGTCCTGATCCGCTCCCTGTTATTTGCCGGGGCGACGAAGGATGAGTTTGCGGACTGGTCGCGAACCAGTACGCAACCGATCGACGAAGTCTACGGGTTTGGCGAACTGAACATCTACAACAGCTACCATATTTTGCGGGCTGGAGAATTCAAAGGGACTAGCGATCCGGCGGGTAACTCGGTCGGTCACCAAGGTTGGCATCTCGGTGAATTCAAGGAAGCCAGTGACCTGTATTACGAATTTGACGTGTCGGCTGCCTCGCCACTGGAAGAATTGTCGGTTGCACTGACTTGGAATATAAATGTGATCGACACCGAATCGTCGGCCGATATCTTTAATGCATCGACCGAGTTGGCGAATCTCGACATGGTTTTGCTCGACTCGCTGGGGAACGTGATCGACGAAAGTGTCAGCGCCGTGAACAATTCGGAGCATATCTTCCTGCGGGAATTGGCACCGGGTTCCTACCGTTTTCGCGTTTCGTCCGATTCTGCCACCCAATTCGGTTTGGCCTGGCAGATTACCTCGATTCCGGAGCCGGCCAGCGGATGGCTGGTCTGCCTGCTGGGCGGGCTGTTTCTGGCTCGGCGGCGGCGGTGCGGGTTGCGGGCGGCTGGATAAGGGAGGGAACTCTTTTGCTGACCGGGCGTCCAACCGGTACAATTGGGGGCGTTGTTCAGTTACGGAGAAACGATGAAGCGATCCACATCCATCAAGCACTGGGGTCCCCTCTGTCTGTTGGGACTGGTCCTGGCCTGCCCGGTCAGGGGACAGGATGAGTCGGAAGTTGTCGAGGATGGACCGCCGCCGGCGCTCGATCGCCTGGTCTTGAAGTCCGGTAGCGAGATTCGGGGGCAAATCCTGAAGGAGGTGGTTCAGGAGGGAAAGACCTATGTCCTGTTCCGGACTGCCAACGGCGGTCTGCTGAAACTGGAGAAAGGGAGTGTGGTCCGACGCGCTTACCCGGCCGACGAGCTGCTGCGAGAATACCACCAGAAAGTCAATGATTTACAAGATACGACCGATTCCCACTGGGCGATGTACCAGTGGTTGAGTCGCCAAAAAGGGGGTGCTTCCCGGTTCAAGCATGAACGGGATGGTCACCTGCGACGGATCATTGAACTCGATCCGACCGATGAAAAGGCGCTGAACCTGCTCGATTTTCAGAACCTGAACGGTCGTTGGATCGACAAGGACCTGCTGCATTCCTACCACGGTTACGTATCGGAGGGAGGCAAGTGGATGCCGGAACTGCAGTCTCAAATCAACCAGCGAGTCGAACAGCAGCGGCAGGCCAAGGGAGATCGTAACGGAGAGCTTAAACGTTGGGCCAGGTACGTCCTGGGGAAAGAGAACCCCAGCGTGGTTCAGCAACAACTGTTCGCTTTGGTGGACCCCCAATCGCTCGATCTGATCGACAAGATGATGAAGAATGAAAAACGACCGGATGTCCGACGCCTGATGGTCGAGGCGATCGGTCGTATTCCCTCAACGCATGCCCAGGCGCTGCTGGTCCAATACGCGATTATGGATGCGGAGACGAAGGTCCGTGAACGGGCCGTGGTGATGTTGGAACAAGAGCATTATGGGCGGTTCCAAACCACCAGCATGGCCGCCCGCTACCTGGCGAGTCCGGACAACGGTGTGATCCGCCGCACCTGCCGTCTGATCGGTTTTATGGGGGCGGACAACGGTGCCTATTACCTGACCCAGGCGCTGGTGACCCAGCACAAGACGGCGACGGGCAATCAACCGGGCCGCACCCAGGGTTCGTTTTCCAATAGTGGCGACCTGCAAAGCTTCGGCGTGGGGGGTGGTCCCGCCCAGAAGGTCGTCAGTGTCGAGAATCAGGAAGCCCTGGACGCCTTGCGAAATTATTCAGGCCAGGACTACGGTTTCGATGTCAACCGCTGGAAAGCGTGGCTTATTGAAAACCATGTGGTCACCGAAACCGACCTGAGGCGCGATGACTGATTGCAGAATCGAGTGTCCGTTTAGCGCGGCGCTTGCAGCAGGAACGGCGTGAAGGGGTTATCCTTGGCGCCTTGTTGGCGAATCGGTTTGCCCTGCCGGTATTGATTGAGTTGGCGTTCGGCCGACTGCGCGCCATTCGATCCGACCGGGAAAAGGCGGAGGATCGCCATTTGCAGTCGCGCTGCTCCTGCGAAATCGCCCGATTGAGCCAGGGCCGCTGCTGCGACCTGCCCGGTCAACGGATCATTGGGGCGCAGACGGGGCATCGTCTGACGAAGGAACGTTTTCAGGTAGTCCGGGTTTTGCAGCGACGCCTCGGCTGAGGTCGAAAAGATCCAGGCCTTCTTCAATGCCAACAGGGGGGTTTCTCGCAGTTGGTTGTACTGGCCCAGGGCGGATCCGGGTTGCGCTCCAAAGAAGTAGCTGTCCCCCAGTCGCACCCTGATCTCTTCTGCCCGGGGCTGTTTCTCCAGAAAGTCCTGGCACAGCTGGCGTGCTGTTTCGTATTGGCCGGAATGAACGAGGAGCCCAGCCAGTTCCGACACGAGCATTTCATTTTCCGGCTGATTCGCCACCGCATCCTGCAGTCTCCGGATCGCCTCGGCGAACTTTCCCTGGCTGGCCAGCAGTTTGGCAACGGCCAGGCGTGATTCCCATTTTTTCGGGGCCCGCTGGTTGGCGACGTCAAATGCCTCGATCGCCTCGTCGACCCGTCCCATGCGGGCCAGAACAAAACCGAGACCGAAGTGGACATCGAATTCGTTTGAGCCGTGCTGGATCGCGGACCGGTAGTGTCGTTCCGCCTGGCCATACAGCTGCATGCCATTCGGCCCCCGGGCTTGTTGGGCTGCCTTGCTGATGATGTCGGCCAGGTTCAAATGAGCCGGCGCATACGTCGGGTCGAGTTCGATCACGCCCAACAGCGTGCGGCGAGCCGATTCCAGGTCGTTGGCCTGAATGCTCTTGACCGCATTGGCGTACTGGAGTCGGGCTTTCTCCGGGCCGGCATGACTGTCAAAATAAGCCGCATCGGCGGCGTAGCCATTTTTGGCAAACAGGTTTTTCAGACGCAGGTCATTTGCACTTCTCGGCTCCGAGACCCAGCGTTTGGCAAACGGTGTGATCCATTGGCGCAACTCGCCCGTGGGCGAAGC
>JAKVBG010000058.1 GCA_022447605.1 Mariniblastus sp. | reverse complement strand
TCCGGTGGTTTGGCAGCGACATGACTCACCAGAAATGGCATTGGCTCTGTTGGGCTTGAAACATCGCTTCGGAACTCCAGGAACTCTCATGCCAAAACGCTTTTGTCTTGTTGCTGGCCTTTTTGTGGTGCTGTGGCCCGCCGCGACGTGGGCCCAGCGTTCGACGACCTTTGGCAAGGACTGGGTGGAAAGTCACCCTTTCATGATCACAGGCTGGGCAAGCGCGGTCACGGACACGGGGCTGTATGACGGTAGCGGACTGAACGTCGTCATGAGCGGCAGTGGGGGGCCGATCAATCAGGCTGCCAGCAACATGATTCCGTGGATCTACATGGCCAACTATTCTGCCGCCGAGGGGGCCGGCTGGAGACAGAATGCGCTCAACCAACTGGCCAAGCCCAACAACATGGGGGTCGGCTGGTTAATGGATGATGAACCCAGGCAGGTCCAGTTTGCCGAACTGGCAGAGTTTGCCGACTGGCTCCGGGATCCGGCCAATGGCACCTCCGATATGCTTATCAGTGCATCGTTGTGGGATTCGACACTCTACCCCAGGCCCGAACTCTATTGGGGTGGGCCCGGTTATCCAGCAGGAGGCTACACGTATGAACAATATATTGATGACTGGGCAACGACCGTGCGTCCCGATGTGCTCAGTTACAGCGCGTACCCTTACCTGGGTAACTACGCACAATACCCGTCCACAGGAGTCGCGCCGACAAACCTCGAGACCCATTTCAACACCCTGATGCGGGTGCGCCAAAAAGGCCTGGAGCACGATTTGCCTTACCAGGTTTGGGTACGTGCCGAAAAATACCGCAACGGAACGGGCGATTCGGAGTTGCGATTGCAATTGTTCTCGGCGCTGACCACCGGGCACAAGGGGCTCTACTATTTCCAGTACGAGCACCGTAACAGTGAGGCGTACCTGGTGAACTATGGCGACCTGGGTGATCCTTCCGATGACACGCCCAACGAGCTTTACCCCATTGCGGCCGAAGCCAACGAAGAGATTTTAAAGCTGGGCGATTCCCTCCGCTTCCTTGAGAGCAAGTCGGTCTACTTTATTCCCAAGGGTACCCATACGACGACCCCGTCAAGAATTCCCAATTACAGCTCTGGTGTTCAGCAGCCGCAAATGACCGATGTCGATATCACCAGTCCAGCCGGCAGGTTTACCGATGGGATGATCGGCTACTTTAAAGATCACGACAATGAAGACTACTTCATGTTGACCAACCTGAACTTCGATGCCAATGACTCCGCCACCGACGCGGTTGATTTTCAAGTGCAGTTTGATTCCTCGGTCAATTCACTGCTGCGGCTAAACCGCCAGACCGGGCTGGATGAGGTGGTGCCGCTGACCAATAACCGGCTCAACGTAACGTTGCCCGGCGGAACAGGCGACCTGTTCAAGTACAATACGGGCAATGGGTTTGTGCGCGAGCCGGGTCCGCCTCCCCTGCCGCCACCACCGCCACCGCCGGGGCTTCTCTTTGGCGATGATTTTGAAGGCTATGTCGGGCGGTTCACCAACGGTTGGCCTGAGCGGTTCAATCAGGATCCTGGCTATGCTGCCAGTGGGTGGGAAGCCTACACCTACAACGGCTCGGCCGAAGCCGATTCGGTAACAATTATCGATGATGGTGGAATTACGATTGCCTCAGGTCCTACTCCGGGAACGGCACCGGGCGGTTACCAGGGCAGCCAGGGCTTTTCCAATGTGGGGGGCGGAAACCCTCACGGCCACACAGCCCAACTGCCACAGCTCGACCCGGACACGACGCTTGAGTTTTCCACCATGATCAACATGGCCACCGCCCAGACCCCATCCTACTTGTTTCTTGGGAGTGATTATCTGGCAGGAGGCAGCGGTGCCACCGAGGACAAAATATGGGTGGAGCTGTTTGATGACGATCATCCGGGGCTGGCAGGTAAGGCCAGGGTCGAATATGCAGTCGACGGCGTGGGAGCGGGGGCCACCTTTAACCTCTGGAACTGGGAGACGGTTGGTTGGTCGGAAGTCAAGTTAGCTGTCGATCTGGATGCCAGTGGTGAGCCGACGGAAGTCAGGGCCCTTTATCGGGAAACGCCCGGCGAAGGGGAGTGGACGCTTGGGGCCACGTTATCCCCCGGGCCGCTTGATATTGACCTGACCCATGTTGCTGTGAACGCCGGCCTGTATGCCACGTTGGACAACCTCTGGATCACCGGGCCTGTACCGGGAATCGCGGGCGACTTCAATGCCGATGGCACAGTCGATGCCGCTGACTACACCGTCTATCGAGATCACCTGGGTGGTAACGCGGCGGTCCTCAACGGCAACGGTACGGGTGGCGCAACGGTTGGCCACGCGGACTATGCCCTCTGGAAGCAAAACTTCGGGAACTCCAGCAGCGGGACCACCGCCGCGGTGCCCGAGCCAAGCACGATCGCACTTGGTATATTGGTGGCGATCGCAGCACTCGTTCGGAAAAGGGTCCGCTAAAGACGACGTGCGCCCCCTTTTAAACGATTCAGCAGGTTGGTTTCGGTCGGTTTACCTTGTGGCCACTTTCGGAAAGGGTCGCTGCCACGTCCGGTCCTATTAAACCCTGACTGACGCAAAAGAATTGCAAAGTTGAACGTGCTGGATGTATTTCGGTTGGACGATCAAGGGGCCATTGTTACCGGGGGCTCAAAAGGCCTGGGATGCGCGATCGCCGAGGCGTTCGCCCAGGCTGGTGCCAACGTCCTGATCGCGAGCCGTACCGAAAGCGAGCTCAACGCCGCCGCTGTTCTCATGGAGCTTGCCATAGTGTTGCCTGGCTCCAACCGACTCGGGCCCTAACGATGAGCCTGTTTTCACCCAAAACCGGTGCGGTGTCCATCTGCGTTGCGCTCGTGGTGTACTCCTGGCTGGGAGTCTTGTCACCAAACGGCCTCCGGGCAGGCACAGGTTTACCCACAGAACAAAACCGCGTTGACCAGCCGGAGCACTGGTCCTTTCTTCCGCGGGCAAGACCTTCTCTACCGAGGGTAAAACTCACGAGTTGGCCCCGGGCATCAATCGATCGTTTCGTCCTGTCGCGCCTTGAACGGGACCATGTCACTCCGGCTCCCGAGGCAGACCGCCGGACACTCATTCGCCGCGTCTCACTCGATTTGACCGGTTTGCCGCTGGCACCTTCTGAGGTCGAGGCGATTGTTGCAGATGACCGTCCTGACGCCTACGAACGGTTGGTGGACCGACTGCTCGCGTCCCCCCATTACGGCGAACGGATGGCGCTGGATTGGCTGGATAGCGCCCGCTACGCCGATACCTATGGTTACCACGAGGATTGGCCCCGTCAAATGTGGGCCTGGCGTGACTGGGTCATCACTGCCTTTAACAACAACCAGCCTTTCGATCAGTTCACGATCGAACAGCTGGCCGGAGACCTGTTGCCCAACCCAACCCAAGACCAACTCGTAGCCACTGGCTTCAACCGCCTTCATGGCCTCACCGCCAGCGGGCATCCCGACGAGTTCCGGGCACGATGGGTGGCCGACCGAGTGACGACCACCTCCGCGGTATGGCTGGCCTTGACGACCGGCTGCAGTCAATGTCATGACCACAAGTATGACCCGATCAGCCAGGTCGAATTTTATCGCCTTTATGCCTACTTTAATACCGGCCGGGATCGGCCGACCATGGATAACAATGAGGGGAACGTGCCACCTTTGGTTTCGTTTCCGTCCCCTGGGCAGGAAGCACAACGTGCGTCGCTGGCTACCGAAATCAGTAGCGCCGAGAAAGAACTCCAGGCCCACGCCACTCAAGTTGGTGCGCCAACGGCTCAGTGGCAGCAGGAGATGTTGGCCATGTTGAAGAAGCAATCTGTACGGGAGGGCATCATTGCCTACGACCCATCCGGCGCCACGGCCAAATTTGATTCCAGCGACAAGTTTTCTTTCAGCCTCTGGATTCGCCCCAAGAGCGCAGATGGTACTCTTATTTCCCGGATCGACGACCGACAGGCGGGCCGCGGGTATGATGTCCTCCTGCAACGCGGGACGATTGTCGTTCACTTGATTCATCGCTGGCCTGACAACGCAATCCAGGTCCTCGATCGCAATCACCGATCGATCACGCTGGACCAATGGGTTCACGTTTGCGTGACCTATGATGGATCAAGCAATGCCGACGGCGTAAAACTGTTCGTGAACGGCGAGCCCCGCACGCTGGAAATCACCCACAGCAACCTGGACGGCACGATTAAAACCGACCAACCGTTGTCCATTGGAGGCCAAGATTCGGACGGGTTATTTGACGGTTTAATCGACGACCTGCAAATCTACGGTCGTCCGCTGAGTGAGACGGACATATCGACTTTGGCCAATCCCGGCGCACGAATCATGGCCATTCCACCCGACCAGCGCAACAAAGACGAGCAAGACAGGCTGCGAAAATACTACCTGGAAAACCACGACTCGAGATACAAGACAATCGTTGACCGTCTGTCCGGGTTGCGCAAAGAACAGGCTGCGCTTCGAAAAAGTATTCCGACGACGATGGTCATGGGAGAGATGGAGCGGCCGCGGCGGACATTTGTCTTCAAACGAGGTTTGTGGAACCGGCCGGGCGAGGAAGTCACCGCAGGCACGCCAGCGTTTCTGCCGCCGCCTCCAGGTGATGCGCCCCCAAATCGATTGGGTTTTGCTCGCTGGCTTGTTGAGCCCACGCATCCCTTGACCAGCCGCGTTATCGTGAACCGCTTTTGGCAACGCTTCTTTGGAACGGGAATCGTAGCAACCACCGAAGACTTCGGCACCCAGGGAGAACCACCTTCTTCTTTGGAGTTACTCGATTTTCTGGCTTCGGAATTCGTAGAGAGTGGCTGGGACGTCAAAGGCCTGATCAGGAGCATCGTCACCTCCGCAACGTACCGGCAGGATTCAAGATGGCGCACTGATTTCGAGGACCCCGAAAATCGGCTTCTGGCTCGAGGCCCGAGATTTCGATTGTCGGCTGAGACCCTCCGTGATAACGCGCTCGCCGCCAGTGGTTTACTGGTAAGTACCCTGGGAGGGCCGAGTGTCCGGCCATACCAGCCGGAAGGGTTGTGGATGGAGGCCACCAATCGCCCCTACCAACAAGACCACGGGGACAAGCTTTACCGGCGCAGTCTTTACACGTACTGGAGACGAACGGTCCCGCCACCCAGCATGGTTGCGCTGGATGCGCCCAGCCGAGAGATCTGTACGGTCCGACGCCAGCGATCCAACACCCCATTGGGTGCCCTGGTGACCATGAATGATCCCACCTTCGTTGAGGCTGCCCGCGCACTGGCCCAACGAACCATGCACGAAGCGGGTCCTGCGATTGTGGATCGGGCTAACTTTGCCTTTCAACTCGCCACGCTTCGTCGACCCGACTCGGCCGAGCAGGCAGTGCTTCTGGATGTCTACCACCGGCAATTGGCTGTTTTTCGTAACGACACGCAGTCGGCGAACGACCTCCTGTCGGTCGGCGAGTCCGTACGTAACGCGGAGTTAGACCCTGCTGAGCATGCCGCATGGACAACCGTTGCCGCGCTGATCCTCAACCTCGATGAAACGCTGACCAAGGAATAAGTAATAGAAGAACAATGGACCCATATCAAGAACATCTTCTGATGCTCAACCGCCGCCAGTTTTTTGGGCCAGCTGCTGGCGGCATCGGCGCAGCGGCGCTGGCGTCTCTGCTTGAGCCAAGCCTGAACGCCACCGCGACACCGCGAGTTGGCGAACCCCATTTTCCGCCGAACGGCCTGCCCGGTTTACCTCATTTCGCACCACATGCCAAGCGCGTCATTTACCTTTTTCAATCAGGCGGACCAAGCCAGATGGAGTTGTTCGACTACAAACCCAAGCTTCAGGCGCGGCACGGTACCGAACTTCCCGATTCCGTCCGAGGTGGCCAACGTATCACCGGCATGACCAGCTGGCAAACAAGCCTTCCTTGTGTGGCTTCGATGTTCAGGTTGCAGCAGCATGGTGCAGCAGGCCGGTGGGTTAGCGAGCTCCTGCCACACACCGCATCGATCGTGGACGACATCTGCGTTATCAAATCAATGCACACCGAGGCAATCAACCACGACCCGGCGATTACGTTCATTAACACCGGCAACCAACAACCGGGCAAGCCCAGCATGGGCTCATGGCTCAGTTACGGAATTGGCTGCGATACACAAAACCTCCCCGCGTACGTAGTGCTGGTCTCCAAGGGGACGGGTCGTCCCGTAAGCCAACCAATTCCTGCTCGCGTCTTTAGCAACGGATTCCTGCCGAGCAATGACCAGGGGGTACGTTTCCGCGCCGGAAAAGACCCGGTTTTGTTTTTATCCGATCCACCCGGTATGGATCGTGCCTCGCGCCGCCGTATCCTGGACGGCCTTGCCAGGCTTAACGGGATAAAGAGTGAAGATTATGGGGATCCGGAGATCCACGCCCGGATCGCCCAGTACGAAATGGCGTATCGCATGCAGACCTCGTTACCCGAACTGACAGACCTCTCGAGTGAAAATAGTCACACTCTCGAAATGTATGGCCCTGACGTAACGAAGCCGGGAAGTTATGCCGCGAACTGCCTGCTGGCACGCCGCATGGCCGAGCGCGGCGTGCGGTTCATTCAACTGTTCCATCGGGGTTGGGATCAACACGACAATTTGCCAAAAGCATTACGGCTTCAATGCCAGGATACCGATCAGCCAACCGCAGCCCTGATCCATGACCTCAAGCAAAGAGGAATGCTCGACGAGACGCTGGTAATCTGGGGAGGTGAATTCGGTCGGACCGTCTATTGCCAGGGTAAACTTACCAAAGACGACTACGGCCGTGACCATCACAGCCGCTGTTTTACCACGTGGCTCTCGGGCGGCGGCGTGCGACCTGGAATCGAGTACGGTGAGACGGACGATTACTGCTACAATATCGTCCGGGACCCGGTCCACGTACATGACTTGAACGCAACAATCCTCCATTGTCTGGGGATTGACCACGAGCGGTTCACTTATCGATTTAAGGGGCTTGCCGAACGGCTCACCGGCGTAGAGCCGGCCAGCGTTGTTCATGATATTCTCACCTGAAACCCAGTAGTCAGGCCGTTGAGATCAACGATAAAATACAGTAACCCAACCGGGAACTTTTGAGAAAATGCAAGCATCCCTCAAAATACCTCGTGAGCAACCGATAGCTGCATCTCCGCGGCAGTCCGGAGCGGCCAGGTTCCCGGTGGCCTGTCACCCTGGTTGTCGTCTTGCCCTGGAGATCGATCGGCAGTTCCCCTTGTTGCTGGCGATTCTGGCCGCTGTTGCGCAAGCTTTCTTTGGTGCAACGCTATTGGCCGATGCACCCTTGCCCCCTGCCGACCACTGGGCGTACCGCCCCCTGCAGAAGGCCACGCCCCCACCCGTAACGACCGCGGCATGGCACGGTTGGTCCCGAACCCCAATCGACCGTTTTATTCTTGCAAAGCTCAGCGAGCATAACCTGGATCCCTCGCCACCGGCCGATAGGCGGACCCTGCTGCGGCGTGTTTATCTCGATTTAATTGGTATGCCGCCGTTGCCCGAAGAGGTGGATGCTTTTCTCTCGGATAACGCCCCCGATGCCTATGAGCGGGTAGTCGGGCAGTTGCTTTCGAGTCCGCACTACGGTGAGCGGTGGGCACGCCATTGGATGGACGTCGTGCACTTCGCTGAAACCCATGGGCACGACCAGGACCGTCCGCGAGAACATGCCTGGCCGTACCGCGACTTTTTAGTCCGCTCGTTCAATCAGGACAAACCGTATGCGAGGTTTGTCCAGGAACAGGTTGCCGGAGACGTGCTGTTCCCTGAAAACCCCTGGGCGGTAACGGCGACCGGTTTTATTGCGGCAGGCCCCTGGGATGAAAGCTCGCTGATGTTTGTCCAAGGCGAGTCCGTTGATCGCTTGATTGCACACTATCTCGACCGCGACGACATGGTCACAACGACCATGTCCACATTTGCCAGTTCGTCAGTCCAGTGCGCTCGGTGCCACGATCACAAGTTCGACCCAATCACTCAGGAGGAGTACTACAGCCTTCAAGCGGTCTTCGCCGGCATTGACAAAGCAAATCGGCCCTACGACCCCGATCCGTCGACCCGCAGAAAAAGGGATTCGCTCGCGGCGCTCATCCGTCAGGTGCGCCAGCAGTTGAACGCTGCCGACAATGCGCTGCTGGACCCGGTACTCATGGCCGAAGTTGCTGTGTGGGAAGAAGAGTTTCATAACAGCGTTACCGAATGGCATGTCCTGACTCCGACCGAATTTGCCTCGGCCGAAGGCGCAACCCTTACGTTGCAGCCTGACGGATCTCTCTTATCCGGCGGCAAACGCCCCGACAAGGACACTTACTCCGTCGTGGCCCGAACGGACCTCCCGCAAATCACCGGGCTCCGCATCGAAACGCTCACCCACGACAGCCTCCCGTACGGCGGTCCTGGGCGACAAGATAACGCCAACCTGCACCTCAACGAGCTGATAGTCACGATTGTCGATCCACCAGGGAACAATCAGGAACTGCCAAACGATATCAGCAGTCAGCCGGACGACAAAGAAACGACCGAAGCTGAAGTTGTCTCCGAACCCATCCAACTTCGCGATCCTCAAGCCGATTTCAGTCAGGACGATTACCCCATCGCCAAAGCCGTGGACGGCGATCCTGATACGATGTGGGGCATTTACCCCGACATCCGCAAATCACATCGCGCCGTCTTCACTGTCGACCAGCCCATCCACGCCTCGGAGCATGGAACGACGCTCAAGTTTGAACTGAAACAGCTGGTTGGGGCAGGCCATTTGATTGGCCGACTCCGCCTGTCGGTGACCGCTTCACCTCCGCCGTTTGGCAACTCCGTCATCCCCGATGGCGTTCTTACCATACTGGCCACCGACCCGGCACTTCGCGATGACCAACAACGCCGAAAGCTCAACGCACATTACCTCGAGCAGCGGTGCCTCCTGGAACTTGCCAGCCTGCCCGAGTCGCAGTTGGTATTTTGCGGCACCAGTAAATTCAAGGCGAACGGCGGCTTTCAGCCTCCGGCGGCGCCGCGAATGGTACACGTGCTTTCGCGCGGCAATGTCCAGAGTCCTGGTGCCGTGGCCGGTCCTGGTGCGCTGCAGATTTTTGACGACCTACCCGGTACTTTTGAACTGGAAGACCTGGCCGACGAAGGGGCACGGCGAGCTTCGTTGGCCCGCTGGCTCACCGATCCGCACAACGTCCTCACATGGCGTTCGATCGTGAATCGCGTCTGGCACTACCACTTCAGTCGGGGGATCGTCAATACGCCCAACGAGTTCGGGCACATGGGAGGAAAACCTTCCCACCCTGAACTGCTCGATTGGCTCGCAACGACCTTTCTGGAAAGCGGTGGATCGCTCAAAGCATTGCACCACCTGATCGTGACCAGCACCGTTTATCGCCAATCGTCGAATTATAACTCGCCCTTTGCGGAAGTTGATCGCGAAAACCAGTATCTGTGGCGGATGAACCGGCAACGCCTGGACGCCGAGCAGATTCGGGATTCACTCCTGCGAATCTCCGGGAGGCTCGATGCGACGATGGGCGGACCCTCGGTGAAACAATTTATCCAGTCAAAAGGAATTCACATCACTCCGAAGGTCGACTATGTCGGCTTCAATACGCACGACCCGGCCAACTATCGCCGCAGCGTCTACCGATTTCTTTTCCGCACGATACCTGACCCGTTCATGGAATCGCTCGACTGCCCGGATGCCTCCATGTGGGCACCCGACCGCAACGAATCGGTAACTGCGGCACAGGCGCTGTCGATGCTCCATGACAAGTTTATCGTCACACAATGCGAACACCTTGGTGATCGTGCCAAACTGGCCAGCGATTCCATGCCAACGCAGGTAGAAGAGCTCTTCCGGCTCCTGCTGGGGCGACTCCCATCCCCGCAGGAGTCGACGGCGGTGATTGGCTACGCCCACCAGCACGGCCTTGCCAACGCGGCACGGTTCCTGCTCAATGGCAACGAATTCATGTTTGTCGACTGAAACCACAAGGGCAGCACCGATGTTTCCTGACATTCCCCACCGGCGCCGAGACTTTCTCTCACAACTGGGCGGCGGACTGGGTAGTCTTGCTCTTACGCACCTGCTCGCTGACGACAGGTTGCTGGCAGATACGTCCCGCATCGAACAAGATGGGGGTCTTCACAGACGCCCGAAGGTAGCGCGGGTTTTGCAGCTCTTCATGAACGGCGGCGTCAGCCAGATGGATACGTTTGACTACAAGCCCGAACTGGCCAGACGGCATGGAGAGCAGATCGACTTTGGGATCAAGGCAGCCGCTACGAGCGTGCCTGGGGGAATCATGCGGTCGCCATTTTCCTTCAAACAATATGGCGAATCGGGCCAGTGGGTGAGCAGCGTCTTTCCCCAAATGGCCGAATGGGTGGACGAGTTGGCATTCCTGATGGCCATGGTCTCCAAGACCAATGTGCACGGTCCGGCTAGCTACCTGCAAACCACCGGTTTCGAAATGCCCGGTTTTCCATGCATGGGGGCCTGGATCTCGTACGCCCTGGGACGGCTGAGCGATAACCTGCCGTCTTTCGTGGTGCTCCCCGATCCGGAGGGGTATCCCTTTAATAACACGGGAAACTTCTCGCCCGCCTTTCTCCCCGCTGCACACCAGGGGATTATCGTCAAAACGCATGTCCCACAACCGATTGTAAATTTGCATCCCCCGGAGTTCGCCGAGTACATCACTCCACAGAGCGAGGCGGACGGGTTGAATCTTTTGCGGGAATTGGACGGTCCTCATGCAGCAACCCACCAGGGAGACTCCCGACTGGAAGCCCGTATCGAAGGCTACGAATTGGCCGCCAGGATGCAGTTAAGCGCTCCTGAGGCCCTTGACCTTTCCCAGGAAACGGAGTCGACCCGTCGAATGTATGGTCTCGACAAGCAGGTAACGGCTGGCTTCGGCCGCAACTGCCTCTCTGCACGACGACTGCTCGAGCGTGGCGTGCGATTTGTGCAAGTCTGGAGTGGGGCCGCCGGAGGTAAACGACAGTGGGACCACCACGAAAGTATTCCCAGAGACTTGCCACCCCTTGCACAATCGGTAGACCAACCGATCTCCGGATTGCTTGCTGACCTCAAGCAACGCGGATTGCTGAGTGATACGCTCGTTGTGTTCACGAGCGAATTCGGCCGCATGCCGTTCACTCAAGCGGTCGTCGGCCGGGACCACAACGCCGGCACGTTTGTCACCTGGTTAGCCGGTGCAGGTATTCGCGGGGGCGTGCGCTATGGACAAAGTGACGACTTCAGTTATCGGGCAGCCGAAAACGCAACGTCTGTCCACGACCTGCACGCCACGATCCTGCACCTGCTGGGTATTGACCACGAACGTCTTACCGTACGTCACAATGGTGTGAATCGCCGGTTAACCGATGTGCATGGGCATGTCATTAAAAAAGTTCTAGCCTGAACCTTCCCTGGTCCACGCGTGAAGGGCAGGATTCGAACCTGGCAGCCTCCATCCCCGGTATCGACAGCCGTTGGTCTTGGGAAAAGAACGGCTTTGCCGGAGGAATCCCCTGGCGGGGAGCCTCCAAACGGCTGCAACCCCACGGAGTATTTTCGGGCTCCTCGGCCCGGAACGGACCGCCCCATCACCAACGTGCCCCAAACCGGTCGCTGGGTGTGACCAGCCAGGGACTGGAAGGCGGGAAACCTGGATGTTCGGTAACCATCCTAGTGGTATAATCGCAGAATGAGAGTTTTTCAGCCTCAATCAATGACCTGGGTGCTTTTCCTGTATTGCTACAGCTTTGCCGTTGGAGCAGGGTATGCCGCAGCGGAGGAGCATTGGGCCTTTGTCCCACCCGAGCGGCAGGCTCTGCCGGTGATCTCCGATGACACCTGGCCGACCAGCGTTATCGATCACTTTGTGCTGGCCCGGCTGGATCGCGAAGCAATGCAGCCTGCGCCGACCGCTGACCCGGTCACGCTGATTCGCCGCGTGACGCTCGACCTCACCGGCCTGCCGCCGGCGCCAGCTGAAGTCGACGCGTTTCTGGCCGAGTACGAGTCCTCTCCAGAAGAAGCCTACCGGCGCGTGGTCGACCGCTTGTTGCAATCAAAACGGTACGCCGAGCGGATGGCCGTGGGCTGGCTCGACCTGGCCCGGTATGCCGACACGAGCGGCTACCAGACCGATGGGCCTCGCTATATGTGGCGGTGGCGCGATTGGGTGATTGAAGCCTTCGATCAGAACATGCCGTTTGACCAGTTCACAATCGAGCAGATCGCCGGAGACATGCTCCCAGCGGCCACGCTCGACCAGCGAATCGCAAGCGGTTTTAATCGCAACCACCGGGGCAACGCCGAGGGAGGCGTGATTCCCCAGGAGTATCAAGTCGAATACGTGGTCGACCGTGTGGATACGACCGCCACGGTTTGGCTGGGATTGACCCTGGGTTGTGCCCGTTGTCACGACCACAAGTACGACCCCTTCACGCAAGAAGAGTTCTATCGGCTGTTTGCTTATTTTAATAACGTGCCCGAATACGGCCGCGCGCTTAAGGATGGTAATTCGCCGCCCTACATTCGGGCACCCACCGGCCCGCAGCAACGCCAGCTTGATCAGCTCGAAGCAGCGCTGGCCGATGCCGAAGCCGATTTCGAGCAGCTTGGCGACCAGCTCGGTGCTTCCCAGGCGGAGTGGGAGCAGGCGCTCGCCAAACGCATCGAGACGGCCGGCACCGCCAAGCCGGGCGCGTCCATCCTGTCGGCCCCAGATAAAAGTGCTCCCGACTGGACCATCGGTGGCGGCCTCATCGCCCGTTACAAGCTGGATGGCAACCTTGCCAACTCCGTGGGCAAGGGGGAACCAGGAAAATTCACTGCCGCAGCCGGATCCTTTGTCCCGGGAAAAGTTCGCCAG
Source organism: Mariniblastus sp. (assembly GCA_022447605.1). Classification (GTDB taxonomy): domain Bacteria; phylum Planctomycetota; class Planctomycetia; order Pirellulales; family Pirellulaceae; genus Mariniblastus. The sequence goes on along the minus strand of JAKVBG010000058.1, from coordinate 4,524 downwards.
GCGGTTAAGGTGGGAGAGGGCGTGACCATCGATGCGGGCGATGTGGCCAAATTTGACTATTTTGACAAATTTTCGGTGGGTGCCTGGATCTATCCGGAGTCCGAGAGTGGCACGATCGTGTCGCGGATGATCCCCATTGCCCAAGAGAAGGGTTATTACGTCGATTTGAAAAATGGCCGCGTGCAAGCCAACCTGATTGTTCGCTGGCTGGACGATTCGATCCGGGTCGAAACGGCCCGCGCGATCGCCCTTCATCGGTGGCATCACGTAATGATGACCTACGACGGTTCCCGCAAAGCCCGAGGACTGAAGATCTATGTGAACGGTCAAGAGGAGCCGCTGGTCGTGCACCACGACTTCATCAACCAGACGTTTATCCTTGACTCCGAACCGCTACGTATCGGATCAGGGCAGAGTGATTTTACAGGGCAAATTGACGACCTCTCCATTTACGACCGGGATCTCTCGCCAGGCGAAGTCCAGATTGTTGCCAATGCCAGGTCAATCGATACGCTTGCCGCCATATCACCTGCGGAGCGCACCTCGGCAGACCGGGCAAAGTTGCGCGCCTTTTTCCTCGACCAGCCGGCCCCAGAGGCAATTCGAACGGTTTACCAGCGGGTTGTCGCCCTGCGAGACAAACAGCGTGCCCTGACCGACACGATTCCCACAGTCATGGTGATGCAGGAACTGCCAACGCCGCGGGAGTCTTTTGTTTTGATTCGCGGCGAGTATGACAAACCGGGCAAGCCGGTCACACCTGGAGTGCCGGCAATCTTGCCACCCCTTGGTGAACATTCGCCGAACAATCGGCTTGGATTTGCCCAGTGGTTGGTGGACCCGGCCAATCCGTTAACCGCCCGGGTGACGGTCAACCGATTTTGGAGAATGCTTTTTGGAACAGGCCTGGTCAAGACGGAAGAGGATTTTGGCGTTGGAGGCGAGCGGCCAAGCCATCCGGAACTGCTCGACTGGCTGGCGACTGAATTTGTCGCTAGTGGCTGGGATACCCGGCACATGCTGCGCGAGATAGTGAGCTCGGCAACCTACCGACAGTCCTCCCGTGTTGGCCAACCGGTCTCTTCCCAGGGCGCCGCGACCGCATCACTGCCAGTACGGAACGATCCGGAAAACCGGCTCCTGGCCCGGGGGCCCCGGTTTCGCCTCCCGGCCGAGGTGATTCGTGACCAGGCGCTGGCGGCAAGCGGCTTGCTTACCGAGACCGTGGGTGGACCGTCGGTCAGGCCCTACCAGCCGGCCGGTCTTTGGGAGGAACTCACCATCAGCAGCGGTCCCTACAAGCATGACAACGCACCGAATCTTTATCGACGCAGCATGTACACGTTTTGGAAACGTACGGTTGCGCCGCCGACAATGGTCACGTTCGATGCCACTGCGCGTGAATCGTGCACCGTGCGTCGGTCACGCACCAACACGCCTCTGCAGGCGCTCGCCCTGATGAATGATGTGACGTTTGTCGAGGCAGCTCGGGCACTTGCCCAGCGCGTGATGCGGACCCACGACGGGGTTCAGGACCGGATTGCCCTCGCGTTTCGCCTCGCCACTGCGCGCCATCCACGCGCCGACGAAGCCCGCATTTTGTTGGCTGGTTTTGGTTATCACCTGGATCGATTTGGGCGCGACCCGGCTTTGGCGGCCGGGTTGCTCGAGATGGGGGAATATCCGCTTGATCCAGAGCGGGACCCGAGCGAACTTGCTGCCTATACAGCCATAGCCAGCTTGATACTGAACCTGGACGAGACCATTACTCGGGAGTGAGATCGCGATGGATCCAATCATGGAGCAAAGACGGCACCTGACCCGACGGCAGCTCTTTGGCCGTACCGCAGGTGGGATGGGGGCTGCCGCGTTGGCGTCGCTTGTTGGGAATAGTGCCGCGGGTGGATCAGAGGCCCAGTCGTTGAGCCGTCGCGCCGAGTTTCCAAATTTCGCGCCCCGGGCCCGACGGGTGATCTACCTGTTCCAGTCAGGTGCACCCTCACAACTTGACCTGTTTGACTACAAGCCACAGTTGGCGGCACGACACCGGGAAGAGTTGCCCGAATCAATTCGCAAGGGCCAGCGGCTCACCGGCATGACCGCTTCGCAACCCAGTTTTCCGGTGGTCCCCTCGATCTTCAAGTTTGCCCAGCATGGCCAAAGCGGTGCCTGGGTGAGCGACCTGCTTCCCTACACCGCGCAGGTCGTCGACAAAATGTGTTTCATCAAATCGATGTATACCGAGGCCATCAATCACGACCCGGCCATTACATTTTTCCAGACCGGTGCCCAACTGGCCGGCCGTCCAAGCGCGGGGGCATGGGTCTCTTACGGGCTGGGAACCGAAAACGATAATTTGCCAGCTTTTGTGGCCATGGTCTCCAGCCGGACTGGTCAGCCGCTCTATGACCGGCTGTGGGGAAGTGGCTTTCTGCCTACGCAGTACCAGGGTGTGAAGTTTCGTTCCGCTGGCGACCCGGTGCTTTATCTGTCCGACCCGCCCGGGATGGGCGGCGCGGCTCGTCGGCGATTCCTTGACGACCTGGCAAAATTAAACCAAATCAAGCTGGAGGAGGTTGGCGATTCAGAAATTGCCACGCGAATTGCCCAATACGAACTTGCCTACCGCATGCAGAGTTCGGTCCCTGAGCTGACGGATGTTTCTGACGAGCCACAAAGCACGTTTGACCTTTATGGCGCCGACGCCCAGGAGCCAGGCACTTATGCTTACAACTGCCTGCTGGCACGACGGCTTAGTGAACGGGGGGTTCGGTTTGTGCAGCTCTTTCACCGGGGCTGGGATCAGCACAAAAAGCTTCCCAACGATCTGGCCAGGCAATGTCGTGCCACCGATCAGGCCACGGCTGGTTTGATCAGGGATTTGGACCAGCGGGGCCTGCTGGACGATACGTTGGTCATTTGGGGCGGCGAGTTTGGGCGAACCGTTTACTGCCAGGGGCGACTCGCCGCTGATGATTACGGGCGCGACCACCACCCGCGTTGTTTTACGGTGTGGATGGCAGGGGGTGGTATTAAGGCTGGCCACTCGTATGGTGAGACCGATGACTATTCGTACAACATCGCCCGCGATCCGGTTCACGTCCATGACCTCAATGCCACGATTCTTTACTCTCTGGGCATTAATCACGAAAACCTGACCTATCACTTCCAGGGCCGCGACCACCGGCTGACCGATGTGCACGGCAATGTGGTGGACGGGGTTCTGGGTTAAGCTGCTGCGACCCAAAACCAGGCCCGATGCAGAAGCCAGTTCCTGCAGGCGATGATTTCATGGTGATAGCATCGCCATGCCAGCCAGGCAAAAAGGTGCGGCAGCCCGAATGTTTCAGGGGGTGCCAAAGGCGGTGTGCGCACGGTCGCCGCCGGAGAGGAGATAGGCCATCAGGTCGAGAATTTCGTCCTGCGTGAACGTGTTAAGCAACCCGGCCGGCATTTCTGATGTGGGGACAGGGGCAAAAGATTCAATTTCCTCCCGATCAATCGAGGTCAGGTCACCAGGGGCCAGCATGTTGGTGACAACCATAATCTGGTCGTTGTTCAAGTTTGCCACCCGCCCAGTCACGACCCGTCCGTCTTCCAGCACGAACATCGTCGCCCGATAGCGATCAGAAATAACTTTGCTGGGCTCGACAATCGCTTCGACCAGGTCGCGATGACCAAAGCGGTGACCCACTGCCGTGAGGTCTGGTCCGGTGGCGCCACCTTCATCGCCCACTCGGTGACATTTAAAACATTGCGCGGAGGAAAAGAGCCGCCGGCCGGCCGTATGACTGCGTCCCCGCATCCCCGCTTGCAGCATTCCGACTACGTCAGCAACAGAGTACTCCCGGACAAGGTCCCGTCCCGCCAGTCCATCTTGCCCTTCTGCAGTATTCTCAGGGAAGGTTAAGGCGTCTCCCAACTGCTCCCGTTGCTCATCCGTGAGGCCATCGACGGCTTCTTTCTTGATGTTCTCGAGAAAACCCTTCAGGCTATGGCCACCCCGCCAGGTGTGTGCCTGCTGGAACCAGCGAAAATATCTCTCCTGCTGGGCAAGAGGGCTGTCGGCAATCACCGAACGGAGTGCATAAACGTTGTGGATCTGTTCTTCCTGCGTAGGAGCAACTTCCAGCAGTGACAGCGTCCGGTCGACAATGGCCGGTGCGTTAAGGAAGCACAACAAGCGGCTCAACTCCCGGTTTAAGCTTGCATCGTCCGCGGGAAAATGACCGTCGATCCGGTCGATCAGCATGGCATGGATGGATTCATCGGCGGGAGCAAGTCGTATGAGAATAAGCCCGTACGCACGCAGGAGGGCAAGCCGTTGGGATGGGGAGAGCTGGGACCAGTCGCACCGGTCAAGAGCGGTGACCATTTGTTGTGGCAGGTTGCGGTCTGCGGGATTGCCACACCGGGCCAGGGCGAGTGAGCTTTCCAGAAGAGCCTGTGGCTCCGTTTCTGCCAGCGCTCGCGCTTGCCACTGGTCGACCCCCTGGAACTCAATTGCGAGACGAGCAGCGTACC
>JAKVBG010000057.1 GCA_022447605.1 Mariniblastus sp. | reverse complement strand
CTTTACGGCATCGGCTAACGCAGGAACTCGGAGAACTGCGAACCATCCACTCAAAGGCCACCACAACAAAGAGTTGAGCTCTCTGGGACAAGTCAGAGTGGCTCGCGGGACCTCAGGTCCTGCATGATGGCACGTTTCCGGCCGGGCCTTGCTTTGGCCAGATCCCGCCCAGCGGAAAGCGGACCCGTTCGCACCTGGAATCGCTCTCGATAGGGCTTAGTGGCCCGTCGCCTGGTGACCCCTCTGCTAGTAATTGACCTCAAAACCAAAGTTGGCTCCGTTGACAAATACGGTTTCGCGATTTCCTTCGCTGAACCCCATCATGGGCAGGTGGTACTTCACCCCAGAGTGGGCACGCCGGATATTGGCGACGAAGAATCCGGTATAGCCAACACGAAAAGCTACGGCCTTGGAAATCTGGTAGCTAGCATCCAGCCGCAACTCGGCCAACGGGGATAAGTCACCCCGACTCTGCCCGTGTTCAAAAGTGGTTGGGTTGAGGTAAAGGGGTTGGTTGTAGTGCCCGCGGACCAGGTTCAAGCCAATGCCGCCGTTCTGTTTCCAGTTGCTGATGTTGTAGCCCAGCATTCCCCGACCCTGGACGCTAGTACTCCAGCGGCCCCGTTGGTTTTGCCATCGCAAACTAACCTGGGGACCAACTAGATTATTGACAATACTTGTGTACCAGTGACTGTAACCAAGAACACCACCAGAACCATCGACGTTAAACTCATCGCTAAACCGTAAGTAGCGGGCACCGTAGGCTAGCAAAAGCTGGTTGTTCTGCTTTTTGGCCATGTAGCGGCGATTGCTTAGAATATGGGTCCGCATCAATTCGATGCCATCCATATTAACATAGCTGCGTACGGTCAGCAGGCCAAAGTTCGTCGGAAGTTCCACCAGGTCGTCGTAGTCGGGAACAAGGTTGGAGGTAATCTCTCCCTGCTCCGGTTCTTCGACAGGGTAGTCAACATGCGGAGGACCAAAATCAGGTTTGAGACCAGTCTCCGGTGGCCCCAGTCCAACTCCATCTTCAGCAAACCCATCGGGACCAAACTGGCCATCCCGGTCAACATCGTCGGCAATGCCGTCGCCGTCAATAATTCCATCCCCATCCGAATCGGTCAGGCGGTAATTCGTTTCCTGGTCTGAATCTCCTGCCTCACCGCCTGTCTCCTGCGACAAAATATCGACCCACCCGTGCATCAGGCCAGACTCGTATTCAAAATGCACATAAATGTCGCCAAACAGGGTCCGAACTTCCGGCCTCACAATATCAAAACCGTCGGGGTGGTAAAAACGAAACCACGGCTGATTACCGGTTTGCCATTGTAATTCCCGCGAGTCCTCCTCTGCCTCTTGTTCGCCAGCCTCCTCGGTATCCTCAGGCTGAATGTTGTACAGGTCGTTAAAATCAGCAGCTCCGTAGTCGCGGGAGCGGTCAAACTTGGGGCCATCGAGAATACCAACTGACCAGCCACGATTTTTTGTTACGTAACCAAATTCATACCGGTCTCCACCAGCAAAGGTTGCCTTCGGTAGGGCATCACGTAGGGTCGAATGCTGAATAGGGGGATTAATATACTGGCTATTATCGCCGCCGGGTGTTCCCGAATTCGGAATTCTCGGATCGCCTTCGGAATTTACCGGCCAACGATAATCCGTATCGGATGTTTCAAGCGTTGTGGCACCCGAGATGGGGTTTCTTTTATAATCGCCACCAATATTGCCAAAACCAACAGGAAACACTGGGGGACCCGGCTCAGCACTACCAACCACCGTACGGCCTGCTGTGGCTGCCCACAACAGCTTGTCATAATTGAAAAAATAGCCGTCGGTCGGTGGTTGGGGCGTGTTGCCGAACCCCAATTCGACCGGTGCAAATGGTTGAAAATTGTGGTAATAGTCAATCGGCCCCAAAGGCTGAAAAAACTGCGCTTGGACGGGGGCAGCCAGAATTACCAAGGTAAATCCGAAAACAGCCAATTTAATCTTGTTGTAAAGGCTCATCTTTCTCAACTACCACTGGAGGCGCATTGGACGCGGACCGGCTCTGACCGACAGACAGAGACCGACAAAATCTTCCTTGCCGGTAGTATCGGTCCGGGCAGTATTTCCAGTTGAATAACATTGGCAAGATACAGCGAGATTTCCGGCAATTGGCGAAATCCAGCGGCCCGGTCCCACAAAATGCCCCATTCATGACCTCACCGGCCAGGCCAGGTACCGCCGCACGGAACAAGTACCGATGCACGAAAATTGACAGCACAGCAAGCCTATCCCCACCCAAGATGCTTGCCCAAGATGCTTGGTCACCCCAGAGTCAGGTTGCCCGAGAGAACTTTTCGCCGACAAGGACCTCCCAACGACCTTGCCCGAAGGGCCTGTTGCCATAAAGCACGACTTGTTGGCCTGATTTGTTCGACAGGGACGAAACGCGTATACTTTGGGCACAGTGGGCCACCGCTTGCTGTCATCCTCCCAGCCCTCCCACTCAGAAAATCTCCGGTTGAGAGAATTAAAGTGCCTGTCATGAATTTTTCCCTTGGCCCCCTTTCCGGTTGCCGGCCTGCTGCCCGAGTCGGCTGCTCCCTCAAGCAACTCTCCAGCGCAGTTTGCCTGCTGGCCACACTCCTGCTGGCTTGCCAGCATTGCCCACCGGTCGCTGCCCAGGCGCAAGCAGCAGACCTCTCCGAAAAGGCAGACTTGTCTGGGAAGAACGTCGAGGATGACGCCACGCCGGTGCTCGGTACCAAGTGGGTCCGCCTGAAGCGGGATAAAAACGACGATTTAGTGGGGCTCCAAACCGCGATTATCCGCTACAGGCCGGCAGCCAAAACGGGCGTCACCAAGAAGACAGCCGATAGCACCAACCCGCCCTTCGTCGACCTGGTGGGTGCCATCCACGTGGGTGACAAAGAGTATTACGACAAGCTCAACGCCCATTTCAAGCAATACGATGCACTGCTCTACGAGTTGGTCGCCCCGGATGGATCAGTCGTGGCTCGGGGGCGCGGCACCTCGAATCGTCACCCGGTCGGCATGTTACAAAACGGGATGAAACAAATGCTGGAGTTGGACCACCAACTCGAGCAAATTGACTACACCAAGTCCAATTTCGTCCACGCCGACATGTCACCCGATCAATTCGCCGAATCGATGCAGAATCGTGGTGAAAGCTTCCTGCAATTGTACTTTCGGCTCATCGGCCAATCGATCGGACACCAAAGCCGCCAGGCGAAAAAGGGCCAATCGATGGACGTCCAGTTATTCACAGCCCTGTTCTCCTCAGACCGGGCTCGACAGCTTAAAAAACTGATGGCAACACAGCTTGCCGAGATGGAATCGATCTTTTTGGGCTTGGGTGGAGAAGAAGGGACTACCTTGATTTCCGAACGCAATAAAGTCGCTCTGCAGGTTTTGAAAAAGGAGCTGGCAGCGGGGAAATCGCAACTCGGAATCTTCTACGGGGCCGGGCATCTGGTCGATATGGACGAGCGACTGCGACAGGACTTCGGCCTTGAGCCGGTGAGCGTGAAGTGGGTCACCGCCTGGGATTTAACCAAATAGATCTCGGGATCCGGGGAACTTATCAATTCCCGTCTATCGCTCTCTGTTTAGAGACTCTGCTCTCTTTAAAAACTACCGTGGCGCTCGACCCGGTAGCCTCCGTACTGGAAATAAACGGCGGATTGCTTAAATTACCGATTTCACCCCAAAATGACCGTGGACTCTCCGAGTTCGAGTGGATCATAGCCTCCTGTCGGCCAACTTGAATCGGTCTTCCCGCCAGGTTTTTTTGAGGGGGGACAAACCATCAGCCACACTGACGGTCGTGCAGCAAGGAAAAACGTCAATCGTTTCTCAATAACCGTGACCAGGTTGTTCGGGTATAATGAGTGGGCCAGCGGGTAGGGCTGACGGAAGATGGTGTCAGGCCGAACCACGCAAATCGCGATTGACTGCTCAACCGGCCAACCTGTCTTTGATGTACAAGTCGTATTCCATACCACGTAGTTTCTCTGCACAGCTTCTGGTCTCGATTCGTCTTCGCATGGCCTGCCTGGGTACCTTGTTTTGGATGCACACCTCGTTTTGGACGTGCGTTTCGATTTGGATGTGCGCCTCGATTGGTGCCCCGGTTTTTGCAGCCCCCGACCAGAACGACTCTGTTGAATTCTTCGAGCGGAAAATTCGCCCAGCACTGATACGTTATTGCTACGAATGCCATTCCGCAGCAGCCACGGAAATCAAGGGAGGTCTGCGGCTCGACAGCCGAGAGGCCTTGCTGAGGGGAGGCACAACCGGACCGGCTGTGGTACCGGGCGACGTGGAAGGAAGCCTGTTGATCTCCGCGATTCGACGCCAATCCCTGGAAATGCCGCCAGATGAAAAGCTGCCTCCGACGGTCATTGGCGACTTCGCGCAATGGGTGGCTCAAGGAGCCCCCGACCCGCGGGACAATCCCCCCACCGTGGATGAGGCAACTGAGCTCGCCTGGCAGGGAATTCTGGAAGCGCGACGCGATTGGTGGAGTTTCAAGCCACTTTGCAAACCACAATTGCCTGCCGCCGAGAGCAAATCTTCTGCAGACGCTATCGATTATTTTGTCGAAGCCCGACTTGCAGCAGTCGGACTGGAACTCCATGGGCCAGCAGATCTGCACACGTTGTTGCGACGGCTGAGTTTCGTGCTCACGGGCTTACCACCCACTCCCGAGGAAGTGCATGAATTCGAACGGCAATCGGTGCACCATCCCGCCGCCTCCCAGGATGCGGTCTACGAAGCCCTCGTCGATCGCCTTTTGGATTCGCCCCATTTTGGTGAACGGTGGGCCCGACACTGGATGGATGTGGTCCGCTTTGCTGAAACACATGGTTACGAATGGAACCATGAAATCCGTGATGCGTGGAGGTATCGAGACTACTTGATCCGGGCCTTCAATGCTGATCTTCCTTACGATCAACTCGTCCGGGAACACATTGCTGGTGATCTGCTTAAAGCGCCCCGCATCAATACCGCACTCGGTATTAATGAATCGGTCATCGGCACTGCATTCTGGCGATTCTCTGAACTGGGCCACGACAACTGCACCATCTTTCCAGAGATTCGTTTTGACGCACTTGATAATCAAATCGACACCCTGACTAAAGGTTTTCAAGCGTTAACCGTTTCTTGTGCCCGCTGCCATAATCACAAACTCGATGCGATTTCTACGGCAGACTATTACGCCCTGGTCGGAATTTTGGAAAGCTCGCGTCAGGTTGTGCAGACACTCGATTTACCCGGCACTATGACCAGGCAGGTCAACCAACTCAAGGATCTAAAAAGCAAGTTACGACCAGAGTTGGCTGCAAAGTGGTTAGCAGCAACCGAGACATTGCCAACAGCGTTGCTTGCAGCGCTACGTCAGAAAAAGACTGAAGGAGACGAGAAAGCCGGAACAGGACTTCAGCAACAACTCTACCAGGAAAACCCTGAACTCGACAATTTCACCTTGTCCTTCAAAAGGATAGCAGATCTGCAAGAGCCGACTGACCTGTCGTTAATCTGGCAACAACTGAAGCAAGAATACGAGACCGAGGCGCACAAACGCACCAAATTCAATGCCGAAAACTTCCACCCCTATCAAGTTTTCAGTCGCAACCAGCCACATACATGGAAGACCCTCGGATTGGGATTGCAAGAGGGTCCGGGTGCGGCCGGACGATTCGTACTGGCAACTGGTGGAGACAACATGGTAAACGCTGTTCTACCCGCAGGCATCTTCACCCACCTATTGTCTCCGCGGATGAATGGTACGCTGCAATCACCGTGGCTTCCTACCGAACACAAATACGTAAGCCTACAATTCCTCGGCGATGGGCTGAGCATGCTTCGTGCCGTGGTCGACAGTTGCGCGCTGAACGAGTACGCCGGAGGAGGAAAACTTTACCTTGACGGAGATGGCTTGCGATGGAAAAGATTTCCCACCAGCGCTGGTTCTCCACATCGGTCCTATCTTGAACTGACGACCAAGACCGATAACCTGCGGTGGCCCGACCGACCCGGAGTGCCAAAAACTACCGACGATGCAAAACTTCAATCGCCCCACTCCTGGTTCGGAGTCACGCACGTCGTACTGCACGACTGCGAGGAAACACCGCGACCAGAACTCTCCCACCTGGCCAGGCTGTTCGACCAGCCCCCACCACAAAGCCTGAACGACGTCGCCAAGGCTTATCAAAGGGTGTGCCAGCAGGCCATCGAGGCATGGAGAGACGGCAGGGCAACGAACGACGATGTCCACTGGATCAACTGGCTACTTTCCAGCGAACTGCTGCCAAACTCGACCAGCACAGTACACTCGGCAGCTGGTCTTGTCCGGCAGTACCGTGAAATCGAAGCCTGCTTATCCCAGGCGCGTGTTGTGGCAGGAATCGCCGACCACGGTCCGGGATTTGATTCTCCGTTGCTGCTTCGAGGTAATGCAACAGACTTGGGACCGGAGGTCCCGCGGCGTTACCTCGAAGCCATCGCGGGATCCAGGTATTTTCCGTCCAAAGGTAGTGGGCGATGGGAGATCGCAGAGCTGATCGCCAGTGAAGAAAATCCACTTACTGCAAGGGTGATGGTCAATCGCATTTGGCACCACCTGTTCGGAACGGGAATCATCCGTACGACCGACAACTTTGGACATGTGGGAGACCTGCCCTCGCACCCGATGCTGCTCGATTACCTGGCCCATCAATTTATGCAGGAAGGCTGGTCGGTTAAAAAGCTTATTCGCCAGATTGTTACCAGTCGTGCTTTCCGCCAGTCGAATTTGCCCACTGCCGCTGCTATTGAACAAGACCCGGCCAACCGCCTGCTGCATCACTATCCTGTACGACGGCTCGATAGCGAAGCGATCCGCGACACGATCCTGGCCGTTTCAGGCCGACTCGATCAGACGCTTTATGGACCCAGCATTCATCCCTATCGTGAAACACCCAAAGAGCATCGGAAACTCGCAGCGGGGCCCCTCGATGGCGCTGGCCGGCGAAGCCTCTACCTGAAGGTGACCCGAATGGAGGGATCCAAATTTCTGGAACTGTTCGACCGGCCCAATCCGATGGAGACCCGTGGCAGCCGAAATCGTACCAACGTACCCGCCCAGGCGTTGGCACTCCTGAATGATCCTTTCCTGGTCGACCAGTCCCGGTTTTGGAGCCAGCAGCTCCTCACAGATCAAAACGAGTTCCCCGAAGCTCGCATTGAAAACATGTTCGTCCAGGCCCTGGGCCGCCCGCCCGCTGATGAAGAACGGGACCGAATTGTCACTTTCGTCCACTGGCTTGAGAAGTACCACAAGGTCACACCGAACGAAAGCCTGGCCAACCCAATCATCTGGCAGGAGGTGGCTCATTGGTTCTTTAACACCAAGGAGCTCATCTACATTCGTTAAAGTCAGCCCATCGTGGTAGGCTATAGGGTAACGGGTCCGTTCATATCGACCGGTCCACAAAATTGGCGTTTCATGATAATAACCGACCACCCACCGCTTTTGGACCAACAGCCATGAGCAAATCTTCGCTTCACCGATCGCGATGTCCGGGGCGGGTGTCTCGCCCGCTCTCACGTCGCCAATTGCTGCAGAATGCGTCCAGCGGATTTGGCCTCGTCGCGTTGTCGTCGTTAATGGCTGATCCTACCTATGCCGGACTCTCGGAAGGCTTCGCCACCCAGGCAGCACCACGGGCCAAGAATGTTATTTTTTGTTTCATGGCCGGCGGGGTGTCCCACGTCGACACGTTCGATCCCAAACCAGCCTTGGCCAAATACCACGGCAAACCGATTGGGCCATTGAAGGAGAGCAAGAAGACGCAGACCGATGGGAATCGAAAGTGGAAGCAAAGTCCGTGGACCTTTGACCAACATGGTCAATGTCGCATGGAGGTCAGCGAACTGTTTCCCCACCTGGCCGGGTGTGTCGACCAGATGGCCCTGGTTCGCTCAATGGTGGCCGAGTTGCCTTTGCATGCGGCAGGCAACTTGTTTCTACATACTGGCCGCCTGCGCGCCGGTGCTCCCAGCCTCGGTTCATGGGCAACGTACGGATTGGGCAGCGAGAACCAGAATCTACCCGGATTTGTGTTACTGGAAAGCGGGAAGGTTCCGCCGGGGGGCCGAGAAAATTTTTCTAGCGGATATCTACCCGCCAATTACCAGGCAACGTCCATTCAGGCCGCGGGGGTTCCGGTGGCCAACATCATTCCGCCTGATGTTTCCAGGGAGGTCCAACGGGCAAAACTGGATCTGCTGTTGCAGCAGGATCATCAGTTGGCCGAGTCGTTAGGAAATCATGACGGAATTGAGTCGGCCATCCGCAATTATGAATTGGCCTATCGTATGCAAACCGAAATCCCAGATGTCCTTGATCTATCCCGAGAATCGGCTGCCACCTTGGATCTGTACGGGGTCAATTCCGAGGACCAGCAGCTGCGGTTGTATGCGACCCAGTGTCTGCGAGCGCGGCGGCTCATCGAAGAGGGAGTTCGCTTTGTCGAGATCACAGCCAATCCCCTCGACGAATCGGTCGGAACCTGGGATCAGCACGAACAGTTGAAAGAAGGTCACGAGAAAAATGCCTTGGTGACCGATCAGCCCATCGCAGGCCTGATTCGAGATCTCAAGCAACGGGGCCTGCTCGACGAAACCTTGATTCTCTGCGCCGGCGAGATGGGTCGTACGCCCCATACCAGTAACGGGCATGGGCGGGACCATCACGTAGCAGGTTTCTCCCTCTGGCTGGCAGGTGGCGGAATTCGAGGCGGTACTATTTTCGGGGCCACCGACGAACTCGGCATGAATGCGGCCGAAAACCCGGTGACCATCCATGACCTGCACGCTACGATCCTCCATTTACTGGGTCTCGACCACGAAAAGCTCACCTATCGCTACGGAGGGCGCGACATGAGTCTCACCGACGTACACGGCCGCATCGTTCACGAGATCTTGGGATAATTGATCGGCAAACCGCTAACCCGAACAACATCGGGCCAGAACGCGAGACTCGGTTGCCGAGATTCCCTCTCCGGTCGCCGAGAAGTAAAGTCCTACGACAGTAACTGGTCGCCATAAACCAAATGACCAATGCAATAACCGTTGCCTGAACCGAAGGAAAAATTTGTGAAATTGCAATCCAGGACCATTCTGATCATCGCCTGGATATCGATCCACCTGTTCTGTGCGTCTCTGGCTGTCGCCCAACAGCCGCCGTTCAACTATGTGTGGGCAAAGGCATTCCACATCCCACCCGAGACAACCACTGAAGAGTCAGGCTATTTTTCACTCTGCGAAGGGCACAACGGAAAGATCTATATCGGCACCGCCGCCTACGGGCGAAACGCGTACCTGGTCGAATTCAATCCGACTACCGAAAAGTTACATATCGTGTTCGACACCCATAAGTTGGTTGGCCTGCCGCTGACCCCTACGGGGTACGCCGCCCAGTCCAAAATCCATACGCGCAACTTCGTCGGTCCGTCTGGAAAAATCTACGTCGGCTCCAAGCAAGGCTATCCGACAACTGCAGAATCGGAGGCACTGAAACGGGGCGAGAAAATCCCCGTTTATCGAGGCGGATACGTGATGGTTTACGACCCGGCAACCGGCAAAGCGGAAAACCTTGGAATGCCCATGCCGCTGGACGAGCAGCGAATTGCCGCCGGCAAGACAGAAGGGGAAGGCGTGATTGATGTCACCGCCGACGAATCTCGGGGCCTGCTCTACGTCATCACCTGCGAAGGGCAGCATTGGATGCTCTACGACAGGAAGACAAAAAAGTACCGCGAGTTGGGTCCCATCCTGCGCGACCAGCCCAACACGCTCGTCGATGCCCAGGGCCGTGGCACGGCCATTACCAAAGACTACAAAATTGCCCGCTATGATCCTGCAACCGACAAGGTAACCGTCGCTCCACTGGTAGTCGAAGGCAAGCCACTGGAAAACTACGTCGGTGCCAGGCGGCAACATCCTGACTGGCGAATCACACCGGACGGTAAGACCGCATACCTCCAGTTTCTCGATGACCTCCGCATGTTCCGCGTGGATCTTACGGGAGCGACCGGTGAACCTGTTGTCGCCACGAGCCTGGGCGACCGTCTCCAAGGCGAAAACCCCGACTCGCGCGGTTCGGTTACGGTTGGCCCCGACGGTCGTGTCTATTCGGCAATCCGCATCGACAACAAGACCGGGTTCGGCAAAGATTTTTTGCACCACCTGGTGCGCTACACTCCGGCAACTGGTGCGATGGAGGACCTGGGCGTCTTTGCCATCGAGAACCCCGATTTCTTCAACTTTGCCGCTGGGTCGTCAAAAAACGCCGACGGCACCGCACGGCCGATCCACGGCTATCACACCCTGCCCGACGGCACGCTCACGCCGCTGCACGTGATTATGGCCATGATCACGACCCGCGACGGAACAATTTATGCCACCACAATCTACCCGTTCACTCTCTTGAAAATCAAAACAGTGAAGGCGTCTGTATCGCTCGGCCACTGAATTTGACCACCAAACTGGAAAGATTCAGGATCGCGCCACTCGCAATAATTCCTCCTCTGCCTCGCCAGTCCACTTGCCGCCGTTGAGTTTCTCAGCCACCGAGGGATAATGTTGGTCCAATTCTTCCAGTGCAATTAAACCAACGTCGTGCAGCATCGGGTACACGATGATCTTGCCGGCGAGCGTACGATTTTCAACCGCCGCCAGCCCATCGGTCGCACCAAGCATCCCGCTGACCGCATCGACCGACGCGTTCGTATCAAGCAAATTATCTTCAACCTTCTTGAGCACGATTCGCATATCCTCGATGGTCGAGCCACTCGTTCCGAACATGAAGCAACGCTTCTCGATGTACATATCGAGGTCGACCTCTTGCCTGATTACCGCCGGGATTCCCGCGAAAATATTGAGGATCGCCCCGTCAGTAGCCTGCTCAATCGAACTGGCAACCAGGGCTCCGACCGGTGCCATCAGGGCGAAGTAACTGAATTCCTCTGTCACCTCTTCCTTCTGTGGATTCACCAGGCGGAGCGGTACCCCATTGGAATCCGCCATTGGCTGGGCCTTGGCTCGCAGGGAGTCGATGCGCGAATCGTCAAAGTCCGTGCCCACCACACTCACTCCATCAAGGCCAAGACACACATCACGGATCACGTGCATCTGTCCCATCGGCCCACCCGCACCGACGACGAGGATGCTGTCATTTTCACGGATTTCACCGTTGGCTGGAATCGTCTTGTAAGACTCAGATGCATCCCCGCCTACCGTACCAATCCATCGGGTCATGCCATAATGGACCCGGCCCACACCCACAGAAACCGGCGCGCCGATCTTTTTGCCACCCAGCACGAGATTAATGATCCCCATCGGCGCAATTTTGTCGTTGAGCACATCAATCGTTGACTTGTCGGAACCGAAGTACACGATGTCGTCGAAGTGTTCATCGGGCAACTCTACCGCGTCGGCAGGCTCAACCGTCTTAACCTCCGCTGGCTCGCCCTGGGGCGAATAACTCGCGATCACTCCCTTCGGTTGATGGCCTTCGCTAAGAACAACCAGCAGGTTACCGCCCGCCTTGATCGTGTTGCGTTCA
Source organism: Mariniblastus sp. (assembly GCA_022447605.1). GTDB lineage: Bacteria > Planctomycetota > Planctomycetia > Pirellulales > Pirellulaceae > Mariniblastus. The sequence continues at coordinate 6,235 of JAKVBG010000057.1, read as the reverse complement.
CGTGTGATATAGGAATCTTCGACACATGCCCACGGTTCAACCAGCGCCACCGCCGATGCACTCCGTTCTTCAGTGACCGGAATCAGAAACCGATCCTGGTTGGGACCAATAACCACCCGTTCGTCAAGAAGTGTGTACTCCTGCAGGCCACCTTCAAAATTGTAGCCAAACGCTGCATTAGAATTTGCGGTCGGCAATTGTCGATAATCGGTCTGCACCAGGCACCGCTCGCCAACGTTGTGGTGCTTGACCTCGTTGCCAATCGCCACGATACGGCACACCACTTCGTGCCCTGGCACTACCGGCATATTGCCAGGCACATAGCTTTGGATGCCGCAAAGCGCTTCCGGATCAATACCACTGATCACTTCGCTTTTGCGCACATGGTTGTCAAACTGTTTGAGCAGTTTCAGGTCTGAAAAACACAATCCTACCGCTTCGATCTTCACAAGAATCTCGTGCGGCCCCGGGTTCATCACCGGTTTTTCGGGATTAAGTTTCAATTCGTCAGCCGCGACCAATTGCACTGCGTGTTGCGTTTTGGGGATATCCCCTGTTTGTGTCGTCATCACGATTTTCCTCTTCATCTCTTTCTCAGCGAAGCATTTCCTGCCCGCCAGTTACCGGCACAGCCTGTCCCGTTTCGTACTGCTGCTCAACCACGTACAGAATTGCCTTCATCACATCGGCTGAAGTGCATCCACGTCCCATCGGTATCTTGGATTCATAAAAGTCCCTGATTTCCTCAACCGTTTGTGCACCGGGAACTTTACCTGCCTTGAGGTATTGCACAAACAGACCTTTTTGAGGATCGGACCACAGCGGCCCATCGAAAAAGTTGCCGGGGCAAATCGAATTGACTTTCACACCATCTTCGATCAGTTCCATGGCAAACGACTGCGTCAATCCTATGCCACCGAACTTGCTGCCCGCATAGGCAAAGTTCCGATTCGAGCCGACAAGGCCCGATTTTGAATTGATCTGAATGATATCGCTCATGGAGGCCGGATTGGCCTTATGCTGCGTCGCCAGGACTGGCGCAGCCCTCTGAACGCAGAGGAAGTACCCTTTGTAATTCACCTCGGTGACGAAATCAAAATCATCTTCCGGCTGCGTCTTGACCGATTCGGCCTTCAATACACCTGCGTTGGACACCAACAGATCGAATCCGCCATATTTCCGTACGACTTGATCGATACAGCTACCTATCGACAGGCTGTCGGTCACATCGATCGGAAGGCCAACCGCGCGCCCCTTGCCCAATGCTTCCGACATTTGATCGGCCGCATGGACCGCGGCCTGTGCATTCACATCGGTCAACGCAACATGGGCACCTGCCCGCGCGAGTCCCTGGGCAATTTCCAGACCAAATCCCTGCGCAGCGCCGGTCACGATGGCAATCTTGCCGCTAACTCGCCCCGAACCGCTGCTGCTCGCAGCAGCAACTTTCTTGCGATACGCCTCCACTTCCCACTCTTCGATGAACACACGATTCTCGTCTGACAGATAGCGAATGCCTCCCAACCGTGTCGCACCAGCCATCACCTTGATCGCGTCGAGGTAAACTTCCCGGATCGTGTCGGCCGACTTGAAATCATCACCGATCGCAAACAAACCAACACCAGCCACCAACACAACCTTGGGTGGATAACGGGTTTCTTTCGTGTGCTGGTCAATCGCCTCCCGCAACCGCCTGACAAGATCGTCTTCGGATTCTCCTTCCCGAATGTCAAACCAAAGCGGATAACTGTTGCAGTAAACAATCTGGTCGGGTGTGATGGGACCGGCGCAGGCAATAGATTTGCCTGATTCGACACCTACCATGCCAAGGGCAATATCCGAATCGTCCATGGTCACCACTTTAAGCCTGCCGGAGTCCTCGGCCAGCAAACCGCGTAACGCGGGGCCAATCACGCGCAGCATCGCTGCGGCATCCTTGACACGATTCACACGACCGAACGAACTCGACTCCCAGTTGTCACCCAGTCGGGCCGCAATCTTCTCGAGTACTTCGTCCGTGTTCGCACGAATCGTGTCGGGATCGTCGCCAAAAATGATAAGGCCATGATTTTCCATCAGGATCGCCTTGGCGGTTCTTCCCCCGGTACGATCCGCATATTCTTCCAGCGCCCCCTTCAAGGTTTGGGCAAGAATAAAACCAGGATCCACGTAGGGAAGCCACACAATGTCGTCGCCAAAAATTTCCCGGGCAAGTTGCTTGCCGTCCTTGTGGCATGCAAGCGCGTTCACAATCGTTGCGTGACTATGTACCACATACGTACTGGGCACGAGATGATGCAGAAGCACTTCCACCGAGGGGCGCTGTCCGCGCTGGGGTTCGCATCGCGCGTCGTTAATGGCAGTCTTGTATTGTGCTTCCCGCGTGTCCGAGTTCTCGTCCAACGTTGCATTGGCCAGAACGTCGAACTTGTCGCGGTCCATCGTCACAAAGCTGTCACGGTCCATGGTAGCCAGCGATGTACCGCTGGCCTTAACGTACAGGCGATTTCCAATCTTGCACGAGGTATTACCCCCGCCAGCAAGGACGATGGTTGGATCGGATCCGTAGAAACGAGACAGTTTGCAGATGACCTCCAGTGGGTCATCGGTTGCTGCAAAGGCGGGCCAGGCGACTGTGGTTGCGGTCGTCACGGTTGCTTCCTCATGGGTGGGATCCGTAGTACTTCTGCAGCACCGCTGCACCGATTTTGGCAAAAGCCTTGATGCGCTCATCATCGCTCGCGTAACCCGCATTCGGGCACCCTTGGTCATCCACAAAACCAGTCTCGCCGTGGAGTGTCAGGAACTGATGCGCCGCCACGACGCATGCACCCTCCCAACAGATGGAGCGCACCTCTTCGGGCACATCACCATCCTTGCAAAACGGTTCCATCGGAATCAGGTCGAGCGTGTTGTGTTCCGTGCCAGCCGTTACAACAAGACCCGCCTTGCGCATTTTGGTCACATACTGACGTGTTACAGACACCTGGTTGCGAATCGGGATCAACTCGGCTGCATAGACCTTGTTCGCCCTGATCTTGTTAATGAGTTCATCAATATTGTCTTCGTAACTGCAGACGGGCGAAGCACCATCGGCCAGTGTCGGATAACAGGGGATGCCGCCAAGTTCGAGAACCAGTCGATGCGCTTCGGAAAAACTCACGAACGCTTCTTCCACGAAGGCTGGCTTGCCCGCCTTCATCAGGCAGGAACGAATGTCGTTCTGCATCGTCACATAATCGCCAGCATCCTTCGCTTTGGTTTCGGTGCCGAGGATAGCATTGAAACGTTCGATGCGACACTCGGGGGCGACCTGTTCGAAAAGCGCCTCCTGGAACGCCTGTGAAATGTGCCGCTCCTGCAAGGTTACCGTTTTGCGCGGGCTGCCGTGCCGCAAGACGATTTTTTCGAGAACGGCCTCTGCATCGATGGCTGTTTCGAGACCGCATGCGTTGAAGATCTCTCTCACAGCATCGATCATCGAACCCATGCGCGCTGAATCGTTTTGTCGAATCACCTCAATCAACCGAGCAGCCTCGGCTGTCATCTGGTCGAAGCGTGTGATGCCTTTCCCACAAAGGTACGTCTTGCCCGGATTCCCTGGATCATTGACCTTCACCCCTCTGGAGCGAAGGTCACTTTGCATGCAAATAATTTCGAGCCCGAACAAGGGGAAAATACCGCTCGCGCAGGCCCGCTGGACGAAGTCCCCGTAGACTTCGTAGTCATAGTAATTGCTGACTCCAAGCACACCGATGCTTTGTGCTTCTGCAAGGCTCACGGCCTGTTGCACACTTTCAAACGCAGAAAAATTAGGCGGCAAATGAATATGCGCATTGACACGTGGTGGCGTGGCCGGCCCAAACCGGTCAACGGCCAACGCGCGGATTTCATCCGGCGTCCCCAGTTCACGTAACGCGGCCAGGGCATTGGCGACTTGTTGACCCATGACTGGTTCCTTCTTCAGTTCCTCTCACTCTGGGAGCGGGTACTCGGGCAAACCCGGAGTACCGCCATCACCTCCCAAAAAAGTGTCAACGGACATACCGTCCTTGTTGACCAGAAGCACACACGCATGGCGACGGATGCTTTCTTAAACTCGATGCTTTCCTAAACTGGATACTTTGCCAAACGGGCGGTACAGGAGTCGGCCCGAACGGATCAAACACCGTAGTCTGAATGCCGGTAACATCCTGCCGACGGGAAAACCGGCAGTTAGCGATTCTCATCCCGCATCGTCCCCGAGGCAACCCTGCAGGGGACGTTCTGACAAATTTTCCCCCCTCTCCCCTCTATCCCCGCCTTCCTCTCTAACTCACCAGGAAGAAAGTCGTGGTTTTTGACGTGTGATCACGCGGGCCTTCACCGATTGTTACCTGGGTCTGTTTGGTTACAAAAACCGATCGCCATTTTGCCTCCGCCAACCGGCTGTCCGGTCGACCTGTGGACCTTGGCTCCAAAGACACGGGCACTCGCTTCATCCAGACCTTCAAAAAACCGTGTCGAAACGTTGTGGGACGGGCCGAGGAGGTTTAAAATTTCGACCGGCTATCGGACTTTTTCCATGATCGCTGACATGATTGGATATTAAGAGTTCGACTTGCAAGCGTTCCAAACAAGATGACTTGCAAGGATGCAGCTGCCCCGTTTCGCCGACCCACAGTGTTCGCCGGTGGCGATGGAAAGAATTCGCACGCAATGGTCCGCTCAAGGCGGTTACCAATTTGCCGTATCCAGGGAGACCCTATGTCCGTTCCCCATTCCCAATGGGCTCAAAAACTCAAGCCGTCGCCAACTCTACAAATCAAGGCGGTTGCCGATGCGATGCGGAGTGCAGGCGGGGAGGTTTTTGATTTTGGGATTGGTGAAATGAACCCCGAGATCCCCCTGCCCGCCAGCATCAAGGAAGCAATCACCGAGGCCTTCAAAGAAGACGCCACACACTACTCGCCCGCAGGCGGCGATCCCGAACTGGTCGAAGCCATCGTCGAGGATCTCCGGCGATTCCAGCTTGATTATTCTCGTGAGCAGATAGTTATTTGCCCCGGGCCCAAGGATGCCATCTTCAAAGCTGCGCTGGCGCTACTGAATCCCAGCGCCAAGCGACACCGGCTTGTGATGCTGGCGCCAGGCTACGAGTCGTTTGAAAATATCCCGATGCTCCTGACCGGCAAACCGCCGATCCTGCTTGAGACCGATGCGCAGTTCCTGCCTGACCCCACAAGGCTTGCTGATCTCCTGAAGCAGGACCCCACCATTGCAGCGGTGGTCCTCAATTCCCCAAACAACCCGACCGGGGCCGTTTACGAGCGCCCACTTCTTGAACAACTGGCCGAAGTCCTCGCACATCATCCAGATGTCGCCGTACTTTCCGACGAAGTCTACCGCACGCTCTACTACGACAACGTTCCGCACACCAGCATGGGCTCGCTTCTTCCAGAGCAGACCTTCGTTGTGGGAGGCATGTCCAAAGAGGTTTCGGGAACAGGACTGCGACTGGGATTCGTGGCCGGCCCACAGGAGGTCATGAAAACTCTTGAAAACATCCAAGGCAACGCCTCTTCCTGCGTTAACCTGCCAACCCAGAAGGGTTACGCCCGCTTTCTTCGAGAGGATGCGAACCTCCAGGTACGTCACCAGATCCGCGAGGGGCTTTGCCGCCGCCGCGACTGCCTTTTAGAACATTTCGCGGAGGCCGCACCAGATGCCCTCTGGCACACTCCCAGGGGCGCCTTTTACTTTTTCCCCGACATGCATGCCTACCTGGGCTGCCGGACTGCAGACGGGCAGTTGGTCGAAACCGACCACGACCTCGCACGTTACCTCCTCCAGACTGCCCGTGTCGTGGCAACGCCCGGCAGCCTCTTTCAGCGACCCGGACACCTTCGCTTTGCCTACGCGGTTCCGCTAGAGACCATCAAGGGTGGGATGGCCCATCTGGGTACGGCCCTGGCAAAGCTGACCCGCACCCAACCACTTCAGTAGATCTGCCCATCCAGAGCTGAACTGGCTGGAGAGCAGGTAAAAAGACTATCTCCCCCTTGAAAAGCTCCAGCTCTTTTCCCTCCAACAAACAACCCGCGACCTGTCCCTATCTGACCAAAAATGATTTCGACTCCTCTTTGGGGAAAGTTGGTATCCCCTCCATGGTCGCCTCCAGGCTTGTCCGACAGCAAAACCGTCGACTGTCTTTTTTCGCCGGGGCTGACGAGAGTACCCTCCTCGTGAAAATCCG
>JAKVBG010000056.1 GCA_022447605.1 Mariniblastus sp. | reverse complement strand
GTTCGAGATAAGGAACCGCCATGTCCCCAATCCTCTGCGTGGGGCTGTCAGGTGTTACCAATTCCGGGTTCTGATGCTCCCATTGCTTCAATTGCTGAAGCAGGCGGTCGTACTCCAGGTCAGATATTTCCGGGGCCGCCTCGACATAGTACAGGCGATCGTGCCGTCGAATTTCCTGCCGCAGTTCTGCAATCTTTTCTGCTGGGTTGTTGGGAGCCACGTTTACCAGGTCCTATCGGCCAATGGAAACAACGAACAGGTTAAATCTCACCGCATTCGGGGACCTGGGTCACCGCTTGATCCTTGGCCGAATTCGGAATCAGGCACAGGAATTTCAGGGGGATCTCTCCGGAGTTGCGGAATTGGTGGACTTCGTCCGGAGCCACATAGATGACATCACCGGCGGTGATGGAGTGTTGCTGGTTTCCTTCCCAAACAATCCCGCTCCCTTCCAGGACGAAAACTTCATGTTCGTACGGATGATGGTGTCTTGGCGTGTACCCACCCGGTTCCACCTCAAACTGTCGCATGGCAAAATTCGGTGCGTCATCTTCCGCGCCGATTAATTTTCGGACACTGCAACCGGTCGCCCCGGCCATCTCGACCCGGTCCTGCGGCGTGTTTTCGTAATGACCAACTTTCATTTCATTTCACCTGTCTCAATCAATCCAAGGCGTCTACCTGAGGCGAGTATACCATTGTTTGAACCGTTGAAAAACGCGCTCCCCACGCGGCCTCAGGAAAGCAATTCTGGGCTTTTCTCACAGCTCCAAGGGGTTCTCTACACCGAGTTCCCGTGAGCGTTACGGCTGGCAAACGGTCAGTTTCCGCCCGGAGTACAACTGCCCTGGGCCTTGTGCATGCGACCGTTGGGATGGACCCCCGGCAAATCCTGATTGTACCAGCGGTCCAGCACTGCGTCCCATTCAGACCGATCCTTGACTTTGACGAACTCTTTGCGGACTTCCTCGTGCTGCGGATGAAGGATTGAGTACTTGATTCCGAATTTACGCATGATCGGGCCCGCGCGTTTCATCGTATAGATTTCCTCAGCTAATCGAAAATGTTCGCGGATCACTTCTCGCTGTTCAAACAGGCTGGGAGGATTCGGCAGGGGCTGGCCATTGGCCAACGCCCGGCACTGCCCGAAAATCCAAGGATTGCCAATCGCCCCCCGGGCGACAGTCACTCCATCCACGCCTGTCTCAGCCATCATCTTCAGGCAATCTGCGGCCGTAAAAAGATCGCCGCTGCCCAACACCACCCTGTCCCCGACGTGCTGCTTCAACTCCCTGAGAAATTCCCATCGACTGGGACCTACGTATCGCTGTTCGACCGTGCGGCCATGAACCGTCACCGCGTCGATCCCAATCTGGAACCCCGCGTCCAAAATCCGAAAAAAATTATCCCGGCTTTCACTCGAATCATCGATGCCTCGCCGCATTTTTACCGTAACAGGAATGTGATCCGGTACCACATCCCGCGTACGACGGATGATGTCGATGGCGGTTTCCGGCTGGCTCAGGTGAAAGCCGCCACGACACCGGCCAAGGACTTTTTTCACCGGGCAGCCAAAATTAATATCGATCACATCAAACCCGGCCTCGACAAGTTTCAACGCACCCGCAGAAAACTGCGCCGGCTCAGCTCCCATTAACTGGCCACCCACGGGGTGCTCTTCATCGGAAATATGCAGGAAATGGCTCGTCCGTTTCCGCTCTTTCAGGTTGACCAGGAATTCGTCCAGCATCACCTCGCAAACCGTGTAAGGGGCGCCCAGGCGTCGCGCAATGACCCGCATGGGCCAGTCACTGTAGCCCGACAGGGCGGCCTGGACGATGGGAAACCCAATGCTGACGTTTCCCAGCCGGAGATCTTTCAGGACCGGTTTTTTGATTTCTTCTACAGTCATGATCCGGTCGCGCCGCACGGTGGCTGGCTGTTTTCGAATAATCGGGGAACTTTGAAAATGATCGTCCAACAGGACCGGTCATTCTCCTACCCCGATCCGCCAGAATCAACTATTCTATGTCAGTCGTTCATTGTCGAAAGGGCGTTTCCCGCAAACTCCCCGCCAGATTTTTCCCACGCTGATGGGCTGTCGCATGTCCGATCAATTTGACCAGATATTTTCCTCCAGTTGGCCATTCGTGGTGCTCATCACCATGGTGGTCGTGTTGATTGTCCTGCTGCGAATCTGGACTCGCCCTCGCAAACTCCCCTATTTTGCGAGGGAACGTCTGGTCACCAAAACCGAGTTGCGTTTCTTCAGATCGCTCCGCAAGGCGGTCCAGGGCGAGTGGGAAATTTTTGCCATGGTCCGGATTGCCGACTTACTGCGTGTCGAGAAAAACGCGAAGAACAAACGAGCCTGGATCAATAAAATCCTGGCCAAACATATCGACTTTGTGATCTGTGACCGAAATTCGTTGAAACCGCTGTTATGCATCGAATTGGACGATAGCAGTCACGAGCGCCCCGACCGTATTGAACGGGACAAATTTGTCAATGAAGCATTTGAATCAGCCGACCTTCCGCTGATCCGTGTTCCGGTTTCCGACGAGTATTCGCCTTCGGAACTGCGGAATGTCATCCGTGAACTGCTGTAGGGCGAGACGCACCCGATGCTTGACACGTTATAATGAAATCGGGTTGACCCGAATCGATAGAAATTGGCGCATCCAATCGCATGTTTGCAAGACTTTTACTCATCTTCATCCTGGTACCACTGGCCGACCTGTTCCTGCTGATGGTCCTTTCCAGCTATATCACCATCACGGCCACCATCGGCCTGGTTGTCGTTTCCGGAATTATCGGTGCCTGGTTGGCCAAGAACCAGATCGGCAGGGTTGGAATGAGTATTCGCAGCCGCTTGACACAGAACCAGATGCCGACCGATCTGCTCACCGATGGAGGGATGATCCTGTTCGCGGCCGGACTCTTGATCACACCCGGATTGTTGACTGATCTGTTCGGTTTCTCTCTGCTGATTCCAGCTTGCCGCACCTGGTACAAGTCACGCGCTCTCGGCTGGCTCAAGAAGAACTTTGTGGTGAAGGTTTATGAAAACCAACCGCAGAGACCACCGGATATTGTCGAAGGCGAGGTCCTTTCCCGAAGCGAGCCAGACCCCGACGTGCCAAAAAACCTCGACTGAAACATTGGACACTTGCTGGACAAGGGTCAACACCAGCCGATAATGAACTCATTCAACGAATGGGAATTTCAGCGTCCTCTCCAATTGATGCCATGACCGTCACCTACTTTCGTCGTTACCGGATGCGTTTCGATCTGCGGGAAGGACCATTGGCTGAATTGCAAGTACCTGCGAATTACCATCTTGAGCCGTGGTCACCGCGCCTGCTGGAGGATCACGCGATGGCCAAATACCGTAGTTTTCGATCAGAAATGGACAGTAACGTTTTTCCTTGCCTGGGCAATGAAGACGGTTGTGTGAGGCTGATGAAAGAAATCAGCTGCCGGCAGGGGTTTGTACCCGAGGCGACTTGGTTGGCCCGTTTTACCGATCCTGAAACTGGAACCGTGGAAAATTGCGGGACCATCCAGGGCATCAGTGACCAGGTCGATGTTGGGTCGATCCAGAATATCGGGATTGTTCCCAACCACCGTTCTCGTGGCTTGGGGCGTTCCCTCCTGGGCCACTCGCTTGCGGGTTTTTCCAGGGCAGGAATCAAGTTCGTGACCCTGGAAGTGACCTCCCACAATACCGGAGCGCTGCGCCTTTATCAGAAGATGGGATTCCGGATCGTCCGGACTGTCTACAAGTCGATCGACCTGGCCTACGATTGACCCCCTTGTCGCCCCCACACGGAGGCCAACCTTTCGGGCGATGCGAAGACGGGGGAATCTTCATCCCTGGCCGCCATAGGCAAAAGTGTCGAATGAAAGACGGCACCTTCCACTTCCCTCGCTTCGACAACCGTCTGCCCGGCTGCCGGACTACGCATTTTCGCTTGTCAGCCGCCCGCTGGCTTTTGGTCGGACGGCAACGTTCGAATCCATACTCCCAACCCTGGCCCACGCGCTTGAAGTGGTCGGTTTTAGCGGTTATTCGAGGGAATCGGGCTGTTTCAGATGTGCCATGACCGGATCGGTTAATCGAAAAAAACAGGGAAAAGTTGAATTAATTGTGAGGGGCTACGGTTGACACATGCGATACTATCGATAACACTTCCGATAGTTAAAGCTTCCGCTTCGTTCTAAGGCTATTGCCTCGCGGATTACCGGCTTTCACAGATGTCTAATTGGAATTTTAGACTTCCTGCTGATGACCGATCATTGCTTTGAAACTCAATGCCTGCAGATTCTGCCTCTAGGCAATTTACTTAAGGCCCTTCATCGCACCCGTCGGTATACGAGTTTGGAACTCGGTAATTTAGCCACTGCTTGGCAACTCCTGGCCGGCTCCTGTTCGGTCGATTGAGGAAGATCAACTAAATACGATGCGTTGAAATTCAGTCATCACGTTATGATTCGCTGTTTGAAGACGCTTCTGAGACACGTTAACAGTGCCCGGTGCAATCCTTTTGCGACCACGCAGGAAAACAGCGTTCTTCGCAACACACGGGCATAACTTGGTAGCCAGTTGAAATCAGCTGGTGTAAACATTTCATGTACCTGATGGTTTAGGTGCTTTATGGGCAAGAAACGATATCGGCCCCGTGGTAGTTCGGGTGGTTCAGGCCGTGGTGGTAGCGGCGGTGGCGGCAACAGCGGTGGTGGTTCACGTTCCGGTGGTGGCAACCGTCGTCGACGCGGTGGCGGCGGTGGCGGTGGCGGTGGCGGTGGCGGACGAAGTCGCTCCAACCGCCGGTCACAGGACCCGGAACGCAATTACGACCCCGTCGATGTGGATGAATCCGAATTGACAGAAGGTGCGGGCCTCCTGGAACTGCATCCCAATGGCTACGGTTTTCTCAGGTCTCCCGAAAACAACTACTCGCGTGAAAGAACCGACCCGTTCGTACCGGGAACGATGATCGAAAAATTCGAGTTGCGACCGGGTGTCATGATCAAGGGCAAAGTCCAGCCGGCACGGCGCCAACAAGGCCCACGTCTGCGTGAAATCACCGACATTGATGGCATCGCTCCCGACAAGTATCACGAAGTCAAGCGATTTGACGAACTCACACCGATCAACCCCGAGTTTTGGTACAAACTGGAAACCGGCCCCACTCCTTTGACAACGCGGGTCATGGATTTATTGACTCCACTCGGAAAAGGCCAGCGCGCTTTGATTGTCGCCCCGCCGCGAAGCGGTAAGACCATCATGCTGCAGCATATCAGTCATGGCATTGCAACCAATCACCCCGACTCCAAGCTGATGGTGCTATTGGTGGACGAGCGTCCGGAAGAGGTCACCGATATGCGACGCAACGTCGACGGTGAAGTCATTGCCAGCAGCCTGGATGAAGACATCGAAAGCCATGTGCGCATTTCGCAATTGGTGATTGAAAGGTGTCGACGCCTGGCAGAAATGGGCCAAGACGTCTTCCTCCTAATGGATTCGATCACACGCTTGGCCAGGGCGTTCAACAAGTGGGTTGGCAATACAGGCCGAACCATGTCCGGTGGTGTTGACATCAAGGCGATGGACATCCCCAAGAAACTGTTCGCCACTGCCAGATCGTTCGAAGAAGGCGGTTCGCTGACAATTGTTGGTACCGCATTGATCGATACAGGCAGCCGTATGGACGACCTGATCTTTCAGGAATTCAAAGGGACCGGAAACATGGAACTGGTTCTGGATCGCAAATTGGCAGATCGGCGGGTTTGGCCTGCGATCGACATTTCACAATCCGGAACCCGACGGGAAGAGTTACTGCTGCCGCACGAAACATTGCATGCTGTGACGATGCTGCGTCGAACACTCTCTTCCATGCACCCGGTGGACGCGATGGAACAGTTGACCAAACAGCTCGGTCGGTTCAAGACCAATGCCGAGTTCATTACCCTGATTAGCGGTAAAATGGCAGTCGATTAGAGTCGATTAGAGTCGATTAGGCAGGGTCAACGTCATTCAAATATCACGAAGGCCCGTTCCTGACACCACGACCTTCTATCAAAATTGCACCGGCCGCCTGCAATCGGGCGGTGGGCTCATCGTTTTGGGACACGGGGAATCCATGTCGAGTAGGCAGAATAGCCAATCGCCAGCAAGGCGCCAGCCATTCCCCAGATCATCCCTCCTGCCGTTCCCACGACTGCCACGTCAAAACTCAAGTCGCCATTGGAAACCGCGCTTCCAAACAACATTCCGAGCAAGCCAAACAGAAAGCTGACCAGCAGGAAAACGCTGCCCGCAAACAGGCCTGTCATGATGACAACCCCCAGGGATTCGGCAAAAACCAGAATGCGTCGTTTCAATCCAAACGACAGTTTTTCAGACTGATACCGCTCGGACGCCATCCCGGTCCGTATGATGGCAGGGGCGATCATAATGGTTCCCAAGACAGCGATCATGGGAGAAAACCGGAGGACCGCCAAAAAAATGCCGCAACCAGTCACGATCTGAAACAGGCAGCGAAGAGAAATGGTCGAACTTCCCCCCAGCGCAGTCACATGACCGGCAGGCCTGGACTCAATCGGCCCCGCCTCGGCCATCCCCAGTTCCTTGACATTGGAGTCGGTCATCGGCATGTACGTTGATCCTATTGCATCCTTCATTTGATGGACCGATGGCTACCCGGCGACCCGGGTCATCGGCCCACTCGCACCGACGTCTATCCTACCATTACACTGCTCGCTGTTTAACCTGCCTCCTTCCAGCCCGGACCGTTTTGCCGGCAACTGGCAACCGCCAGGGCCGGTTCATCGTACGCACCTTAAATTCTTCAAGAAAAAAACGGGAAATAAAACAGCTCCTGTGAAAAGGGAGACGAAACCAGAGAGGTCACAGTGTCACAATCAAGGGATGGATGCCGGGCCCGTCGCTGGGTCGAGGCAGCACCGGTCCGAGAATTCTCTGTATGTCAACCGATTTCAAAATGTCGCAAGAATTCGTCAAACTGAAATGCCCTGAATGTCAAAAGCGACTCAAAGTCCCTGGCCGGAAAGCATCCCGTAAAATCAAATGCCCAAAATGTGAAACACTGTTCCGCCACCAACAGGGCGACACCACCGGCCCCCCCTCTCCCATCACCGGCGAAGATTCAAATGCGGACCTGGAAATTGTCCTGGCGGAACTGGTCTGTTACGGTGAGGGGCAAAATGGACCGGCGAATTTGACTTCGCCTCTCCCCCGGGAAACGTTGCGGGCCGATCGCCGACATCGCTCGCCCGTGCCGCCCAAACCGCACAGGAAAAACAGGGGACCACTCCGGACAGATCCCGACTGCTGGCTGGATGATCCCGATCTTCCTCCGTTCGAAGTAGTCGACGCGAACCTGGTTGATTCCACCGAACAGAGGAGACAGAGCGGTCGATCCGGTTTTTTTCGAAACGCCAAGCGGAATACCCCGTCTGACGTGGTTTCGCCCGCCGACCCGCGGAGCCAACCGGTTGCGACGCCCCCACGCACCCAAGACCTGGGACCGTGCATTGTTGCCTGCAAGAAACAGCCGAACCTGAAAACAGGGTCCAAGAGAGCGAGGCTGGATCTCCTCGCCTGGTTGTGCCTGACCCTGTTTTCGACACTCTTCGCTTTCCTGGCCGGTTTGGGATCCTTGCATCTGCTTGGCCTACAAACCGATTTCTCGATGGCATCCAATTTTCAAAAAATCCTTGTCATCGCCATTTACGGATTTTTCTTCCTGGCATGTCTGTCATCGATCGTCTACCTGACTCGACGTTCCCTGATTCGACAGCGCGAGGTAATGATCGAGGCGAGACAGAGAGGTATCCGGATCGAAAGAAGCGGCCAACAGACCCTTCTGCCTTATGAGCAGTTTGACCGGGTTTTCCGACAGCCGGAGTCCGAACTCACTCGCCTGATCTCCAGCCTGCTGGCAGGTCAGGGCCGGATCGCCAAGGAAAGCCTGGTGTTCGAAACAACATGGGGAAAGAGAATCTACATCCCAGGTTGTGACGACCTGTTCACAGCCTCTTCCCTGGCGGATGTCCTGATGGAAATCAGACGCCGGACCGCCTCCCCATCTGCGCCCGTCCGGCAGTCTGTCGGTTGAGGGGCCGCTCAAGTCCGAACAATTCGGCCATGACGGCACCAGCCAATCGACTCGTTCGACCGAGCAGGGTCGGTGGTTCGGCTTAGACCTTGCAAAAAACTGACCGGTTCATCAAGATAGAAGCTCACCTTGAAAGGTGTTGGCAATCGCTCTGGCAAGGAACGATTTCCAAGGGAGGGTAAGCGAATGGTTAGCGGCTTCATTGGAAATGAAGTACCCCGCAAGGGGCTGCGAGTTCGAGTCTCGTGCCCTCCGCTCGAAATCTGATCCGTTGCCAAGGATTGCTGCGGATCGGAGTATTTCGCATCATGGTAGTGGACCAACTCGCGCAGGTCGGCCTGTCCGCACCCAAAACGTTTCCAGGGAGAAACAGGATGATGGCCGTACCGATTCGTTGCTACTGGATTCTGCCGATCATCCTGCTCCTTGCGCCCGGGATGAACCAAGCGCAGGACGCTGCCAGCGACTCAAGCCCCTTCGAGAAACTAAGGTGGGTCGACGATGCGCCGGAGGTTTTCATCCAGGCCGAATGGTACGAACCGATTCGCATCGAAGGTGTTGATGTCGAAAAAATACTCACCTTCTGTCAGAGCCAGTGGCCCGGTCTCATGAAAAAGAGATTTGGAGAGGACCTGCCGCAAGCCCTCAAGTTGATGGGACACCCGCTTCCCGACAAGGTCGACCTCACGCTGATTCGACTGTCCGATGGTCAACCGGTTGAATTGACGGACATCCCCATGTCCCGCAACAACCGCAGGGCTATCTGGGAGGCAAATCAACAACAAAGCGACCGCCCACCAAGGTTCCGTCCATCAGGGCGACCCCCCGTCAAAATCGCTCGCGAAAAAGCGTTGGCCGATATCTCCCAATTCCAGCAGCAACTAGACAACCAGTTCGCCTACCGACACCTGCGCGGCATCGATCTTGACGCGGAACTGGATACCGTGCGGGCCAACCTCAAAGGGGCAATCACTCCGGCCGAGCTGGCATCCCAGCTCAACGTCGTCTTGGCGAAGTTCGGCGATGGTCATGCCAGTGTGTCCTCCCGATTCTTCGAACCCCCTGCCCTCTATCCCCCGTTTCTCCTGCAAGACGCGGAGGGCGGCGTGATCGCCTTCCTGCCGGACCGAAGCAAATTTGTGGATAACAAGCACCCCTTCATCTTGGCGATTGACGGGGTCTCGATCGACGACTGGATCGAGACGGCACGCCCCGAAATCACCCGTGGAAGCCCACAGCTTGTTCGGTCACGTGGCCTGCGGTCCCTGCGTTCTATCGAGTTGCTGCGAACCCGCCGGGGCATGCCCAGTCGTGACACGCTCCGCTGCACTCTGGCAGCCAGCCCCACCGACCCGCAGCCAGTCGATGTGGAGGTCCCCATGACCCGCAATCGCCCGATTTACGGCAGCTGGCCACGCCGGCCATCCGGAATCATCGCAGGAAACATCGGCTACCTGCGACTCGCAGAGATGGACGAACAGAAGGTTCCCGAAATCCGGGCGGCGATGGAGACATTTCGAGATACCGTCGGCCTGATCGTGGATGTGCGCGGCAACGGTGGCGGCACCCGTCAAGGCCTGCTCACGCTGGCCGGCTACCTGCTCGGTCCCGGCGAAGAACCGTGGGTGGGAAACGTGGCGAAATACCGACTTAGCAACCGCTTTCAACCAGACCACCTGGAGGCCAGGTACATGTACCGCCAAGACCATTCAGGATGGACCGCCCCCCAACGAGACGCCATCACGGCCTTTGCCGATTCCTTCGAGCCAGAGTGGAATCCCGGTGACGGATTCAGTGCGTGGCATTATCTAGTGCTGGATCAAACCGGCGAAAAGGAGGAGTATTTCTACGACCGGCCTGTGGTGGTCCTTTCCGACGCGGTCTGCTTCAGCGCCACCGATATCTTTCTCGGTGCCTTGGCGGGTCGTCCCCGCATCACGCTGATGGGCCAGGCGAGTGGCGGTGGCAGCGCTCGCGCCCAGAGATTCCAACTCCAACAGAGCGGGTTGGAAATACGCTGTGCTTCCATGGCATCCTTCCGTCCAGATGGACGAACCTACGACGGACGGGGGATCGAAGTCGACATCGAACTGGTACCCGGTATTCGAGATGTTCTTCGCGACGGGGGCGACCAGGTCCTTGATGCGGCTATCGATCGAATTCAGTCGAGTCCGAGGGGGTTACACGGAAAAACACAGACTGACTTTCCGCAGGCTTCCGTTGATCCCGAGCTGGTTAAAGCAGAGGCGGATCAGCGTTGATCAGGGGGAGTGCGTCACCCTGAAGACTCTCGATACGTTCCCGGCAGGCACCCACCTCCGACGCGTTGGCTAACACCTCGACGGCCACGTCGAACTCAACCGTTTCTCCAGGCTCCAACCTGGGCAGCCGATTATTTTTTCTTTCCACCGACCGATTGAACGGGAAACCCGTAGCCGGCTCCAGTCCCGTTACGTAACCATCGCTCAGGGTATCGGTGTTTTTCCACAGATTAAACGCCGGCAAGGTGGACGTATCATACCGCATCGCCACGCCCTGGTTGCCGGAGGCATTCTGCAACATCACGGTTGTCTTCTGTTGTTCATCCGCCAGCAGGCGCAGGCAATATACCTGTTCCCCATAGTCAACCGTGGGCGCCAAGTACGTTTCGAAGCCGTTCAGCCCTTGCCCCGCGTAATCGTTCAAGGGAGAGATCTCTTTGATCGGTCCAAAAAACCTGGCCGACTCCTCCAGAATCGGCGGGCCAAAATTGGTGTGGTATATGATCTGGTAGTCACGCGAATATTCACTCTGGTTCGTCAAGCGATCGCAAAAACGGACCTGATGGGAACCGATCGCTGTCGACACCTCGGTCCACAGGTCGAAGCTGCCGAACTTGAACACCCGCTCCGAAACCAACCCGCGAATACGTATGCGGGGCTCCGGCTTGTCGTCAACGATCACTTCGACTTCCGCAGCCGGTGTATTGCCAATTCGACCGTGGAGGGTCAAAGGAATTCCGTCATCATCACCCGGGTGACCCGCGAAAGAGACACCACAGCGCACCATCCATTCATTGAAACCGGACAACCAACCCAAGCCCCCATCATCTTGCTGGTTGACGTACATCGGGTGCACGATTTCCTGAACCGGCGAGTCCCAGCCCAATCGAATCTCACCACACGTGACCGGACCCACACTCATCCCACGTGTTAATATCACGTCGAATTGCAGTTTGCCATTATCGACTTGCAGAACCTCGACACCTTGTTGCCGTCCACCGACGAGCGTTTTCTTGGTCACCGACCAATCGATACCCCCAGCCAATACACCATCTTCCGCACAGACATTGTCACGGGCGCTCAGAACTTTGATCATCGGTTCTCTCCCCAAAAAAACGTGGTTGTTTTTTTTAGTTCATGCCATGCCACAAGCGTAAACAACGGGGCCGGAAAACCAACCCGCCACCGGTCCAAAACCGCCCCACCCCCGCACCGGTTCGGAACGCCCCAAGCGGGTCGACAACGGCCCTTTCCACGCTTTTTGTTTTGTTTTCCCTTGGTAAGGACCCGATCGGCAAGAAACCCTCGGCTCCAAACCGGGGAGCTTTCGAATACAATAAGGGCTACCTGGTCAACCGGCAAACGGCTGCTGAAGGACCCAATGGGCCCCACAACTGGCCGTTCCAATCGACTCCCATCGAAACCGCAGCTGGACCTGACAAAGTCATGAGAATTCCATTTTGTATCCGAGCACTGGGCTGCCTGTCCCTGCTTGCCTGTTGGGCAACCCAGGTCGTGGCCCAGACCGACGACCCATTGGCCCAAGACAGCCAAAGGGTGACTGAAATGAACCGCATGGTGCGCGAGTTCATTGCCCAAGCGCAAGAATTGGAACAGCAAGGAGACAAGGCCGGGGCAATCCTGATGAAAAACAAGGCGCTGGGGCTGATCAAATCCTTGCGGACCATGAATAAGAACCAGGCCAATCCGAAATCCGAAACACCGGGACAAGCCCCTCCCGAACCACCGGCCGTAACGCGAGCAGAAGCGGTTGTCACGCTGAACAATAGCATTACGCTGCTCAACCTGCTGAATCAAAAAGAACTGGGCCGCCGAATCAACAACATCATGCAGGGGATTGCCACCCAGGAAGAGATCGAGGAGATCCTGGCCTATGATCGACAGCAGGGAAAAGGACGGCCTGGCAATGCGGCAAAATCCGAACCATCGTCCGACGAGTCGCCCGGTCCGGATTCCCCCGAACCGGCCACCCAACGCTCGACCGAGCAGGTACAAAACCAGTTGACAGCCCTGAAAACGGCCATGGACAGCCTGCTGGACGCGGGGCAAACCGATCAGGCCAAACTTCTGGCCCAGTCGATCATGCTCCGTAGGGCCGCGTTGCGGGAACAACAGACGACCTGGCAATACGACGACGATTACTCGGCCGATCAGGAAGTAGAGATATTGCGACTGGCCAGGAAACTGCTTTTCGAAAATGGCAATATGATGCAGTCAAAGGTCATCGACAAATTGGCCAACCAGGTTGCACAGGACAGTCGTGCCGTGAAAACAGGACAGCAAACAGCTCCGCCCCCAACGGCGGATGCCGAAAACCAGAACCAGTTGATCACACGGTTGGTCCAGAAAGTTGAGGAAAGCGAGGAACAGCGAGTCAAGCTGCAAAGTGAACTGCGCACGTTGCAACGGCTGAACGAATCATTGAACAAGCAAATCGAGCAATTGAAAGCCAAAGACAAGCAGACCCAGGACAAGCAGTGAACGGACGCGGGCACGTGATAATAGTTTGTGTAGTTCCCACCCTCCGGCGGCACCCTGCCCTGTCAGCCATCAGAACTGGATTTCCCAACCCTACGTAACCCATTTCAGCCGGGCACCCTTTCCAAAATGGCCGCAACCAAGACGATCAGGATCGACGTACTGGATCAGGGACGGGAGGTTTTTTCCGCTCCCCTCATTGACCAGATCGAGATCGGCCGGCAGCGAGTGAATGAACTGGATCCTTACCAGATCAACCGCGCCGTGAATCCGCCTCGACTGATCATCGCACCGCTCACCGAACTGGAAGTCTCGCGGTCACACGCCCTGCTGGAAACGCGAGACAAGCAGCTGACCCTGAAGAATATCAGTTCCCAAGCCAAAATCGAAATTCCGGCACTCTCCCCTGCCGAACCCCCGACCACCTTGAATCCCGGTGATTCCCTCGAACTTTGCCTGCCACTCACTTTCTCGATTGGACAACGCGTTGTCCGGGTCCATTCCCCCCCGGCCAAGTTGGTCGGCCTGGAACAGATGACCATGCCACCCTCGATGGTTGGTCCGGCGCCAGGTTTAACCATGGCCGCACCTTCCATCATTCAATTGCGCGACCAAAACCAGATGGATCCCCCGGAATTGATGAACTGGTTGCGCAACATCCTCACCCTGTTCCAGGGGACACCCAACACGGATGAGTTTTTTCAGCAGGCCACAGCCGCCATGGCGCAAATGCTCGAACTGGACCTGGCTGCCGTCCTGTTCCGTGAAAACGAATCTTGGAAAGTGCGCAGCCTTCACCAGCAAGACGGCCGGACTGACCAAGCCGACTGGGAACCGAGTTTGACTATTTTAAATGAGGTTCATGCCAGTGTTCGCGCCCACCGGCAGATTCCCGATTTTGAGACCCAGCAACCGGAGAGCCTCATGGGTGTCAAAAGCCTCGTGGCAGCGCCCATCCTGTCACCCGAAGGGGAAGTGATCGGGGCGATGTACGGTGATAAACGAATGGCCGGTCGAGGACCGGCCCGGGATATCAGCGAGGTGGAAACGATGTTCGTCGAACTGCTCGCCTCCGGGATTGCAGCCGGCCTGGCCCGCTTGCAGCAGGAGAAGGAAGCGGTCAAAGCCCGCGTCCGATTCGAGCAGTTTTTCCCGGCCAACCTTGTGGAAAAATTGGAGAACGACCAGGAGTTTCTCAAGGGGCGAGAATCCGAGGTCACGGTGCTGTTTTGCGATATCCGGAAATTTTCTGAAATCGCCGAACGGGTGGGGCCCGAGGTCACGGTTCAGTTCATCAACCACGTCATGGGAGAACTCTCCTACTGCGTTCAGGCCAACCAGGGCGTTCTTGTTGATTACATCGGGGACGAATTGATTGCCATGTGGGGGGCCCCCGATTCGCAACCGGACCATGCCACCATGGCAACCCGCGCCGCCCGTGACATGTTGGCGAAGGTCAAGGAACTGGGAGACCAATGGGACCGGACAATCGGGCAGGCATTTCAAATTGGGATCGGCCTGAACTCGGGAGTCGCCCAGGTGGGAAACATCGGTTCCAAGCTCAGGTTCAAGTACGGTCCTCTCGGCAACACGGTCAATGTTGCCAGCCGCGTTCAGGGTGTCACCAAGGTACTGAGAGTTCCGCTCCTGGTCACACTGGAAACCGCTCAAGACCTGGATCCGTCGATCGCTTACCGGAAAATCGGCCAGGTCAAACTGATCAACGTCTCCCAACCGGTCACGGTTTGCGAAGTTCCTGGAACGGAAAACCCGGATTGGGTCCGCCTCAAGACGGCCTACGAAGAGGGGTTGGAACGGTTCGAAGCCGAATCGTACCTGGAAGCGTGCAATGCGTTGTCCGCCATCCTCCAGGAATTCCCGGATGACACCCCGACGATGAACCTGCTATCCCGCGCGGTGGAGCAATTATCCGGGACCGAACAAGCGGGCGATCCTCGAGTGTGGGTGCTCGATTCAAAATGACCGTCGGAACCAGGCGATGCTCAATTGCCAGCCGACCGCCTGGCCAGACAGAGTAGCGCCATGGCCGTACCGTAACAGCGGCCAATTTCGTGGGAATCGACAAAACATCCATCGATTTCCGGGAGAGCCATCACGATCTCGCGCTGACGCTGTTCCATTTGCCGACGAAGCTCGTCGTCCTGAACGTACGAAATCGCCTCACTGCGGCCCCGCATGTCATACCAGAAGAAAAACCCGCCATAGGCCAAGCGGGAAGTATGGTCGTCATATTTCAGGGCGACATCGAGGTTTTCCTGGAAGCGAAAACTCTGTTCGATGGCGTTTTGCAACCGGGCATTGTCCGATCCATCCCACAAACGGAGCGCGACCTCGCAGAGCGGCATCCGCCCGGCCGCTGCCGAGATGTCCCGTTCCGTCTCCTTCCGGGCAGCCCGGCGGCGTCCACTGGAATACGGGTAGCTGCCCAAGTTCCCACGGTCACTGGCCAGCGACTCCACCCCGCTGCGAATCTTGGCCTCATCCACTTGGGCACCCGCCTCTTGCGCCTCATGCAAGGCGCAAAGGGCTGTCGCGGTCACAAAAGGATTCTCATATTCATGGTACCAACCTCCCCGTTTGGACTGGAGGTTCTGCAGGTTGTTGACACAAGTCTGCAACAATTTTTCGATGGGAAAACTCTCCATGGCAGGCGCAGCATCGCCGGCCCGTTTCAGCCTGGCCAGCAGACGCGCCGAGTAGGCATAGGCAAAGAGGATCTCGTCCCGGTCGGCGCGGTTCACGTGGGCCGGGTCGGAAACAAAGCGGGCACACCCCAGCAGGGCCCGGTCGACCGCTTCTCTACGGTAATCGGGCAACGCCTGTTTTGTTTCCAGCAGTGCCATCCCCACCAACGCCGTGACGGCCACGTGAACATTTGGCAAGCTATCCGTCCCCCCAAAATCGTAATCGGAATCAACATAACCACCCGCCTCGTTCTGCATCCCCAGCAGGAAGTCGATTCCGGACCGCCACAGTTGCTGTTCATCGTAGACCCCGGCCGGTGCGGCGCTCCCTGCAGAATCGCGACCCGCCTGGTAAGCGCGCCCCGGCAAGTCGCGCACCACTTCAAATCCACGGACAAAGGGACCGATGCCCTCGGCCTCGGCGGCCGCTTTCCAGGCCAGCGGATGATCCGATTGCAATTGGGACGTTTCCGCAAAGATCCGCGTCGCTTTGCCTGGCTGGTTGTTACGAAATGCCTGCATGCCGCGCAGCAAACCGGCCTCAACGGCATCGGGATCATCGGCAGGCAGTTGGGGTACGTCAAAAGACCAGTTTCCACGCCCTGCCGATTCCCACTGTTTTGCCAAGCGGGGCGTGACCTCAAATTGGCTCTCTGGCTGTCCGGCAGCGCCCGCGATCAGCTGGAACAACCAACGGGATTGAAAAGTCGTCAAGCGATCGACCGACTGTTTCAGCGAACCATCCGGGTTCAACAGGACAAAACCGGGTTCCACGAATTCAAAGGGAAGCAGGTTGTACTTCTGCTGGTTCTGCCCCTTCGCTTTGGCCCGCACCGGAATCAATTCCGTGTTCAACAAGCGGATGATTGCCGGGTGGGAAAAGGGACCCGCCAACATGTAACGGTCAATTTCCACCTTGCGGTCCATGAAGCTCCCCTTGAGCGTAGGGACATACCAAAAAACGGGCTTGCCGGTCTCCCGAGCCTCCTTCAACGCCTGCTCCACATCGGTCCGCCAGTCGATCGCCGATCCAATCCGGCTCGCCAACTCACCCGGCTGAACCCGTATCTTCTTGGTGCTATTCCGATTTTGTTCCTGGGCCTGCAGCGGGATGGCCGCCGAAACGATGACCAGTAAACAAGCGAACCAACCACCGTAACGGAACTTGCTATGTGACATATCTTGCATACCGAGATAATTCACTCGGGCCTTCAAACAGGTTAAGATAGGATCGGAAGATGTCTGCATTTTGACACGGCCAGACGGCAACGCCAGTAGCAGGGATATAATTTTAAGAAGAAAGCAGCGGATGATATCGAGCAGCCGAAGACGGCTTTTACTCGTGCTATCGCCTTGGGACACAGAGAAACGAATGACCATTAAAATACTTTCCCTCACGGCGTTACTGTTAATCAGCCCCCTCTCCCACCTGGCAGGGCAAATTCAGCCGAATGTTATCTTGATCATGACCGATGACCAGGGTATCGGCGATTTTGGATGCACCGGAAACCCCGTTATCGAGACACCTCATATCGACGCGATGGCCAAGCGGTCGCTCCGCATGAACCGGTTCTATGTCAGTCCGGTTTGCGCTCCAACCAGGGCCTGTCTGATGACGGGCCGCTACAACTACCGGACACGTGTGGTCGACACGTTCAACGGGCGGGCGATGATGGAACCGACCGAAATTACCCTGGCTGAAATATTGCGGGACCACGGTTACCGAACCGGTATTTTTGGCAAATGGCACCTGGGGGATTGTTTCCCGATGCGTTCCAACGACCAAGGCTTTCAGCGCTCACTGGTCCATCGTGGAGGCGGCATTGGCCAGCCGTCCGACCCGCTCGAAGCGGCGGGTCGATACACCAACCCGATTCTGATGGAAGATGGAGAGCCGCAACGGTTCCAGGGATATTGCACCGACATCTATTACGAAAACGCGTTTGCATTCATTCGGGAAGCGGCCCAAGCCAAGGAACCATTTTTTGTTTACCTGCCGGACAATTGTCCCCACGGCCCCTTCGAGGATGTGCCCGAGGACTGGATGGAATTTTACGAGGGGGTCGACGTCGGGAATGATCAGTTCCCTCCCAGCCAGGGGGAACCCCTGGGGAGGCAGGCCAATCTCAAAAAGCGGAAACAGATCTTTTCGATGATCAGCAATATCGATGAGAACATTGGAAAACTGTACAGCCTGCTGGACGAATTACAGATACGGGACAATACGATCGTCATTTTCATGACCGACAACGGGCCCAACGGCAACCGTTACCGCTGTTCCCTGAGGGGGACCAAGACATCGGTTTACGAAGGGGGAATTCGCACACTTTTCCTGTGGGATTGGCCCAGGCTCGGCCAGGGGGAACGGACATCCGATGTCGTGGCGGCCCACATCGACCTATTGCCTACCGTGTTGGAAGCGTGTCGGATTGAGCCACCCCAAGTCCGACTGGACGGTCGGAGTTTCTATTCCGTACTGCAGGACCCAAACCACCAGCTCCCGACACGGAAACTTTTCATCCAGACTCACCGGGGAAATCAACCGGTCGCCTACCATCATTTTGCCGCGATTGGCCAGCGCTGGAAACTGGTCAACCACAGCGGCTTTGGTAAAGAGAGTCCTGCA
>JAKVBG010000055.1 GCA_022447605.1 Mariniblastus sp. | reverse complement strand
CCCACAACCATCCACGCAAATCACCACAACCGGTCGCGCCGGCGGGGAATAGGACCGGTCGTTTACCGAAAACGTGGCTGCAATGGGTTCACCTTCTGTGTGGTCTGAAGTGCTATTCATAAATGGATGTTAACTCGCCGAAATACAATCTTCGTGATGGTCAAGGAAAGTCCTGCCGCTGCTACAATTGCACCAACGGTAATTGCACAAACGGTGCGCGCTCGGAACAGGAAACCAGTTTTACACCCGGGAGTCCCGACGTAAAGGGACAGGCTTATTTTTCGACCACGGCGGCTATCCCCGCCTTCCGAATCCGCAGCCGAGCTGGAAGTCGCACAACGGGTAAAACTCTGTCTTGGATGGGCAACTGCGACCCGGCACACCGGTCGCCACGCTCGGCACCTCTTGAGTAACCCGACCGGCAGTCGGTTTGAGACATTGCTGGAAGTAGGGAACAGATCCTGGTGACCTTCGTTTGGATGGGTTCGCAGGTCCACCGGGGGTGAACCGGTGGGAAAACCACGTTACAATGACCATCCTGGAGAATGGTGACCACATCAGACGAATCGACTGGCTGATGATTTGACGGCACGTTGTAACCAGCAACCCCTCCACGGATCGCCAACATAAACAGTCCAACCCAAAACGGCACGAAGCCAAACCAAGCCCGCATTCAAAAATCCCCGTCAGGAGATCTACCGGTGAACAAACCTGTCACATCCGAACTCGCCCAGGGAAGCGGCCAGCAGTTGTACCGCAAAGCCAAGACCATCATCCCGGGCGGAACCCAGCTCTATGGCAAGCGACAGGAAATGTTTGCGCCCGAGCAATGGCCGACTTACTTTACCAAGGCCCAGGGCGTTGAGGTCGAAGATCTCGACGGTCGTCGGTACCTCGACATGTGCACCTGCGGCATTGGCGCGACGGTGCTCGGCTATGCCGATCCCGATGTCACCCAGGCGGTGCTCGAGAGAATTCCCCAGGGGGTAATGTGCATGCTCAACCCACCTGAGGAAGTCGAGTTGGCAGAGCTGCTGCTGGAGATCCACCCCTGGGCCGAAAAAGTACGCTTTGGCCGACTTGGGGGCGAAACGATGTCGATCGCCGTGCGGATTGCCCGCGCAAGAACCCGGCGCGACAAAATTGCATTCTGCGGTTATCACGGCTGGCACGACTGGTACCTGTCGGCCAACCTGGCGGCCGACGGAGGAGGAATGGTCGATCGCCTGGGGAACTGGCACAACCAGGTTGGTCTGGAACCCAACGGAGTTCCCCGCAGCATGGCCGGACTGGTGATGCCGTTCACCTACAACAAAATTGACGAACTCAAGGCAATCGTCGACGAACATGGCTCGGACCTGGCAGCGATTGTCATGGAACCCACCCGAAACCTGATGCCAGAACCTGGATTCCTCGAAGGTGTGCGGGAACTGGCCCAGCGGTGTGGAGCCCGCCTGATCTTCGACGAAATTACGATCAGCTGGAAACTGTGTCTTGGTGGTGCCCATATGAAATACGGGATCGAACCTGATCTTGCCGTATTTGCCAAAACGCTCGGCAACGGACACCCGATCAGCGCGGTGATCGGCACGGCCGACACCATGGATGCAGCCCAGGACACTTTTATTTCAAGCGCCTTGTGCACCGAGGCGGTGGGACCGGTCGCAGGCGTCGCTACTGTCAAGAAGTTGATGCGAATCGACGTGCCAGCCCACCTTGAAAAAATAGGAACCCGCCTGCGCGATGGCCTCACGGAGATTGCCGAGCGACACCAGGTTCCGCTTGACTTCACCGGACACCCGGCGATGTTCTATTTTCATTTCAAGCATCCCCAGGCCGCCGCGCTACAAACATTGTGGACCGTCCGCATGCTCTCCCACGACATCCTGGTGAGCGGCGGGTTTTACCCGATGTTGGCCCATGAAGCTTCGCACGTCGACCGGTGCCTGGCCGCCTGCGAGGAAGTCTTTGAAGAATTGGGCCTGGCGATCCAGCAGGAAGACATCGAGCAACGCATTGGCGGGCCGGTCAAGCACACGGGATTTGCGCGGCTGGCATAAGTCCTGTTGGCAAACCACCCCTCTGGACTGTTTGGGGCCTGCCATTCTCATGCGCAGACATTTCCTTTCCCCCGGTTGGCACCAGTTGCCTCGCGGCGCAGTCCGCCTTTGGATTGCCGACGAGAATGAAGACACAAAACGGTTTACTTCTAACAGTTGTGTTTTCAACAATCGTTTAGGGCAAACCTTTTTGAGCCGCATTGCGTGCCGAGCACAGGCTCTGGATAATATGGGACTGTTGGTACTGTGGCCTGCCCACTGGTCATCGACATCGCCCGATTTATTTTTACTGCATCCTGGTCCATCCTTGACTGGCCTGGCCATTTTCACTTTTGAAAAGGCAGACGAACAAGCATGTGTGATTCACTCATCCGCCTTGCTGTGGTCGGTAGTGGCAGTGACGTCACTAACTGGAAGGATGTGTCTGCCAGGCTGCGGGGTGGCCACATCGTGGCGTTTGGCGATTCGATGGAGGTGACTCTCGAAAGGCACCAGGATGAGTTCGACGCGGTCATTATTGACAATCCGCTGAATGACGACCATGCCGCACACCGCGCTGCGGAGGCAAACAAGCACGTTTTCATCCGTTCGCCGGTCGCTGAAAACCTTTTGACAGCGGAGGCAATCATCGACGCATGCAGGGAAGCAGGTATCTCTTTCGGCGTTGCCCAAACGTTACGCTATCAACCGAGCAGTCAAACCATCCTCGACCGCCTCTTGGCCGGCAAACTTGGAGATCCGGGTTTACTGCGTGTGCACCGTTGGCGCAGCCCGAGAAACGAGCCCCTGGCCGAGTGGCTCTTCCCTGACCTTGAGTTCGCTACCAGGTTGTTCGGAGCGAAACCGACAGAAGTTTTCGCGCTCGCACGGCAGGACGACGATGCGATGCCCGGTTATGTCCAGCTCCACCTTGGTTATCCAGCAGGCGGCGGTTATCCAGCAGGCGGCGGTTATCCAGCAGGCGGCGGTTATCCAGCAGGCGGCATGGCAATCATGGATTTTTCAGCATCGCTGCCCAGCGGCGAGGGTTACGATTCTCTTTCGCTGATCGGCTCCTCTGGTGCCGCCTATGCTGACGATCATCGTAATACCCATCTACTGTATGGCGGTGGTAATCCTTCGACATTGATCAGTGGCGAGGGGAATGGCCATGTTTGGCGTGAAATACAATCGTTCATTGATGCAGTCCGTGAAAACAAACCGTCACCTGTGGGGGAGGCTGAATGCCGCACCACCCACCAGGTTATCGGTGCGGTAGCGCAGTCATTGGAAACGGGACGCGTGTTTAGCGACCAGGGAGGTTCCTATGAACCTGCCTGAACCGCACGATCGATTTGGCGTTCTGGTCTTGAGCGTGGTGAAACACGACTACGTGGCCCGTGGTGTGGCAACCCATCCGCGATTTAAGTTGACCGTGGTGGCCGACGAAGCGGATCAACCCGATTGGATCCACCAGCGGAATCAACAATTTGCAGACGAACATGGCATTGCCTACGTGCGCGATGTATCGAAAGCGATTGCCGAACACGATGTCCAGGTGGCCGTCGTCTCGTCCGAGGCCGAACGCCATTGTGCTCTGAGTGTGCAAGCCGCCGAGGCAGGTTTGCACATCATCCAGGACAAACCGATGTCGACATCGCTTACGGAGTGCGACCGCGTGGTCGAAGCAGTCGCGCAGAACAAGGTCAAGTTCCTGATGTGGAATCGGAACCTTTTTCCAGCAGTCGTCCAGGCGCGGGAGGTGATCGCTCGTGGCGAGGTGGGAGACCCATACGCCTTTCACGTTGATTTTTACTTTGCCAAAGATGCGGGCCCGCCGAAAGGCTCGCGCGATCCCGGCGCCCCACCGATGGACTGGCTCGAAACGCTCAAGGCGGCACACATCACCGGAGCCGATGGGGGAGTTGGCAAGGAGCCCATGGGCGAACTCGGCGTGGAAGGGTGCTACCCGCTGGCCTACATTGCCATGCTCTCTGGTGCAAAAGTTTGTCGCGTGTTCGCCCGTACAACTGCACATTTTCATCAATTGTATGTCGACAACGGCGTGGAGGACCTGGCAACGGTATCGCTCGAATTTGAAAACGGTGTTGTGGGCAGCCTGGCCCTCGGTCGCATCGGCGCTGCCAGCCACCCGGACATCGGCGAGATCAAGCTGCACATTCTTGGCCCAAAAGGGGCCCTGGTCATCAGCGAAGCCCGGCCTGAAGTCGGCATCTACTATCGCGATCAGCCAGCCGAAGAGTTCAAAAATCAACGTTTGCTGGACTCAGAGAACGACTACCTGCTGGCCGACAGCTTCGCGCGCGCGATCGACACCAACAGCCATACGATACTCGATGCTCCCACGAGTCGGGCAATCGCGGCGACAGTCCTCGCCGCACTGGAGTCGAGCCGGACCGGGAAAGTTGTCGATGTCCCGTAAAAATGGCACCCGGTGCTGGAGTTGCGGGTTACGATTCACCGACCAACCAGGTCGGTCGGCTCTCCCATCGCCGGAAAATCTGCAATGATCCGGCCGATGCTCAAATCGTCACCTTCCAGAGAGACCATCAAGCTCAGTCATCGAGAGGGTCATACATGGGAGCGTAATGTCCCCTGGGACTCATGGCGACGATCGTGTCCCCCTCCAACACGAATCGGTATCGCTGGTAGTTGACCCACTCCTGCTGTTCGCGTCGAACCAGCGGATAAATGACTTCCAGCTGCGTGCCTTGGTCCTGGGGGGGCGTAACCGCCCACGACCCAACGTGACTGACGGCAACAGAATTCCCGTCGACGACGATGTTCAGCTTCTCCCAGGGGAGCCATGAAGGCTTGCGAAACCAAAGTGCGGCCTTTTGTTTCATGGTCACGGTAACGCGACCTTCAACTGGCAAGTGGCTTTCCACATGCGCCCCATCAGTTTCGCCGGAGAAGGCCATATTGATGCGTACCGCTGACTCGTCGCTGGTCACACTCTGCCGCCCGACGGCCCAAAGAGACTGAATCCCACCCTGGGTAATATCCAAAACGTCGGGATCTGCCCCCGGAACGTGCCGGTCGTTCACGCCGGGGAATCCCCAGCCGCCATCCGAATCATCAGGAAACGACTTTAGTGCCTCCTGGGGCGCCCCTTCCGGTTGGTAAAAGGGTTGGCCCTTGAGCCACTGGCCGGGCAGCACGTGGCTGCGCACCATCCGCTCGGCCACTTCAAAGTACTCGCAATACCCTGCCTCTGCGAAATGAAGCGCAGTCTGAATCATGTCACCTGTGTTATTGATCTCTCCACGCCCGACGACCCGCTCCCGCCAGCAATTTTCGACCGACCATCCAAAACTGCTTCTTGTCGTACCCAGACCACCTTCAAAAACTCTCCGGGCATGTTCAAGCGTGTCGCGATCGTCGGTAAGAATCCCAAAAGCAGCAAGCCCATGGACCGTACCGGTAATCGAATGCGTGTGACTTCCGGCCTCTCGAAGCAACTGGCCCTCGGGCGTGAAACACCGGCTCCGCACCCGGTGAACAAAACGCCGAGCCAACTGAAGGGCCCTTTCATCGCGAAGGTGGCGGTAAACCTGGACCAACGCCATGATGAGCCGGCCACGATCGACCGTCACAGCCTGTGGATAATAAAAACCTTCGTCCTCGGGCGGGTTGTATTGAAGCGTGTCGTGGTCTGTAAAACCGGCCACCTCGCCTGACTTTGAGTTGGCCGCCAGGAGGGGAATTTGGGCAATCACTTCCGGCCGATAAGCCCCTTGGTCGTCGGTAATGCGGAGCAACGTGTCGAGGAGCCTTCCAAGATGCTCCCCTGCCTGCCGGTCAGAGCGGCGCGTGGCCAGTTCAAGTAGTGCCTGGACTGCTTCGCGAATGTCGTGTGCCGAACAGATGATTCTCCCAGACTCCGCGTCGTAGGCAGCCGGAAATCCTGCCTCGTTGTCCAAGGTCGCAAAGAGAACCGCTCGGAGAGTCTCCACGACCTGCTCGGGAGTGCGTTGGCTCGTACTGGCTTCGCCCTTGAGCAGGCCGTCGATGGCCCGACCCAGATTGTGATTCAAGTCGATCCAACTCTTTGGGTGGCCGTCGCGCACCGCCACGACAGGATCGAAGCCAGACATGGCCGTAGCCCAGCGGACAATGTTGTCGGTCGCCCTGCTGATATGCCACTTCAGATTGGTTGGTACCGGGGCCTGTCCCCGAACATCCACACAGAGGCCAACACCAGGCATCAGAAAGATTGCCATCAACGCGCCCAGGGAGATTAAAAGCTCGGAGTCCATCGACTTGCTCACCAGATAAAATTCTGGAACTTACTAACCGTGCTAATTGTGATCTTTCACTTTTCTAATCGTGATCTTTCACTTCACCCTGAAAGTCGGTATTCCACTCCAGTTGATGTTTTGTAAGTGCCTGCGCATCGGCTGGCAACTTTTCCCACACCTCACGATCGATGGGGAAAATATCCATGGTCAGTCGACCAACCCACCAGGGTTGGTAATTGCAGGCTACCCCAACTCGGGGTTGCTCGCTGCCGTTGGAGCCGGCCGCATGCCATACCGTGTTGGGTACAACCAGCACACTGCCAGGGGGCGCGCAGCAATGGACCTGGTTTTCGAGCGCATCGCGGGTTGCTGGCGGCAAATGCCGCTTGTGCTGGCTCCCCGGTACGAGACGTGTGGCCCCGGTCCGTTCTTCAAACGGTGTGAGTGCCCAAATGGTGTTCACCAGAATGGGAAAATCAGGAAGCGGCCGGGACTGGTTGAGCTGACCCATGGGAGAATCCATGTGCCACCAACCAGGATCGGATCCTGGATGGGCAATCAGGCCATCAACGCTTCCCACGCGGACCTGGTCCTCGGTGGGCCAGGCAAACGCGTTGGGTGCTTCCTCGGTGCGCCCACCAAGCAAGTGCCTCGCCAGTTCGAGAACCGTCGGATGCATCGCCAGCTTAAGAAACCGCTGCTCGTGATTGAGTAGACAGATGGCAAATTCGTACCCACTAACTCCTTCCACACGCGCAGGAGAACTGAGTACCAGGTCGGCCAATTCCGCTGCTTCTGCCTCGCTGATGGCCGACTCCAGCACCGCAAATCCATCCGAATCGATTGCTTCGATAGCCTGCTCTACGTTATCCGGTGGCAGAAGTTTCATAAAAGGTATCTCGCTAGGGAACCAGGAACAGACCGCAAACAGGCAACTTTATTCTCGAAACACAAATACGTAAAGCTCCCCACCAAACCAAGCAGCCCACAGTACAACAACTTTGCCCGCCGGCTGGATGTTGTTGCGGGTCGAAAAACTTGGCGCCGGTGTTTTGTCACCACAGAGTGGCCCCTCTGTTGCGGCATGTCAAATTATAATTTAAAATGAAAGTAGAAATAACCCATCGTGGTTCCTTCACAACAAGCGTTTCATGCGGGTAACCAGTGAGCAATCGGAACGCACCGCGAGGCCCATGCATCCTTGACCAACCAGGCTCTCGCCAGGAATCTGGCCGGCGCTGCAAATTCCTGCACGACACTTGGCAATCCCCTAGTCCCGGCAATCCCCAGTCCCGGCAATCCCCAGTCCTGGCAATCCTCTAGCAGCAAGTCAGAAATGAAGCACCTGCATCGAATCGTGGCCGTTCTCAGAACCATGGTCTTGGGCGCGGTTGTCTGGGGTTGCTTCATCTCGCCCCCAGAGGCAGCAGCCAACGAGCACGCCGGCGATGCCATCGTGCTCGAAAATGACGACCTACGAGCAAAATTCAGTCGCCATCAGGGGGCGCTGTTAGAACTCGTTTCGAAATCGACCGGTTGGAAGATTCAACAACGGCAAGAACTGGGCCAAAGTTTCCGCATGCTCGTACCAGTGCCGGGCAGGCGCAACAATCCCGTCCTGGGCATCGAGCAAAAGCCGCCCAGAATTGAACATGCAGCATCCTCGAACAAGGTGGTGTTCACCTGGGACAATCTGGCAACCAAGCACGCGGGGCCTGTGGACATCCAGTTTGTCGGCTCGGTCGAACTGACCGGCGAAGGCCTGGTCTTCAGTGGCAAGGTGATCAACGGCACCACTCACGTTGTCGAAACAGTCTCGTGGCCCTGCCTGGGAGAGGTGTGCCGCCCGGTCGGCACCAAGCGCGTCGAGGCACTCCACCTGAGCTACTTTGCGATGACCAAGAATTCGGTCTATCCCACGTTTCAGTCCGATGTGGGCTACTGGGGCACCGACTACCCGAAACAATTGATTCAAACACCCCGTTCCCCCTTCGTACTTGTAGATACCGACCAAAACCAGGGTCTCTACATGGGGTATCATGACACGAGTCTCGAGCAAATGGTTTTGTTCACGCTCGGGTTGAAACCAGGTCACCAACAGGCAGACTTTCTTTTCTCCGGCAAGGCTCCTGAAACTGATACGATCTCAGGGCACCCGGTCCGTGTTGAGTTAACAGCCGTCCACCTGCCTTACCTGGCTGGCGGCGAAACAACGTCGCTCAAACCCATCGTGGTTCGGCCCTACTCCGGCAGCTGGCACGCTGGAGTCGATGGCTACAAAAAGTGGCGGGCCAGCTGGTATAAACCTCCTCCACTTCCCACCTGGGCGGAAGAAGTACACTCCTGGCAACAAATCCATATCAACTCCCCCGAAGACGAACTTCGAGTTCCCTATCGAGACCTCGTGCAGTACGGAAAAGACTGTGCCCAGCACGGCGTCCAGGCAATTCAGCTCACTGGCTGGACCACCGGCGGCCAGGACCGGAACAACCCCTCCCATGACATCGAACCGAGGCTCGGTTCGCACGAGGATTTAGCCAGGGCGATTGGCGAGATCCAAAAACTGGGGGTCAAAGTCGTTCTGTTTAACAAGTTTACCTGGGCCGATCGATCGACCGAATGGTTTCGCCGCGAACTGGTCGACCTGGCCGTCAAAGATCCCTATGGCGACTACTACGTCCACCCCGGATACACCTACCAGACAGCAGCCCAGCACCTACGGATCAATAACCGTCATTTGATTCCCATGTGTCCGGTCAGTGCAGACTGGAGAAAAATTGCCGGGCAGGAGTTTTTAAAATCAATCGCACTGGGTGCCGACGGCGCGCTGTACGACGAAAACCAGCATCATGGGGGTACCCATTATTGCTTTGCCAGTGGTCATGGGCATCGACAGCCGGCCCATGTTTTCTCCGGTGATATCCCCCTGGCCCAGCTTTTGCACCGCCAGATCCGCCAGCACAAACCCGATTTCCTCCTCGCCGGCGAAGGCACTTATGACCTGCAATCAAGCCAATATGGCCTCTCTTACGTCCGCATTGGCAAGGATCACGTTCCGCTGCACCGCTACATCGCACCCGACACCGAGGTTATGATAGGAGTATTCGGATACAATGATCGGTATGTGATTAACCAGGCTCTGATGTACCGATACATCCTCAGCTACGAGCCCCGCAACTACAAAGGCCGTTTGGAGGAATTTCCGCTGACGCTGGCATACGGCAAGAGCATCGATGCGCTGCGACGCCGGTACCCCGATTTGCTGTGGCATGGAGAATTTCGACATACCCAGGGAGCCGAGGTATTTGCAGATGGCGAGCCGGTGGATCACTACTCGGTCTTTGTCGATCGCCCATCAAATCGCCGGGCGGTTGTGGTGGTGAACCCGAAACCAGACGACCCTTTAAAGATCTCCGTAAAAATGGCAGGCGCGACATCCATGATTTCCGCAACTCCTGAAGATCCCGCCCCCAGCATGAGCGACGGGCAGGCGACTTTGCCGCCACTATCGGCAGTGGTCTTTATGGAACAGCAATAACAATCAGGCACGAAAAGCGATGCTCCCTTCAGGACCAACAAAAATAACGCGCAGCGCATTTACGCTGGTTGAACTGCTGGTGGTAATCGCCATCATTGGTATCCTGATTGCCCTGTTGCTACCGGCAGTGCAGGCAGCCCGCGAGGCAGCAAGGCGCGCACAGTGCTTGAATCGACTGCACCAACTGGGACTGGCTGCCCACAACCACACCAGCACGAACGGCGATCGACTTCCGGATCTCGTTCAAACAACGCCTGCAATGACGCAGGGAATCTTCAATTTTCTGCTGCCTTACGTGGAACAAGAGCTCATCTACGATGCCGCTTACGATGCTGCAATCAGCGGATCTGGCTGTCCGACATCCAATCCTTGTCCAATCTGGGAGGTCAGAAATGTACCTGGCTATCCCGACAGCTGGGACCTGGAACCTGGATTATCGTTGTGGCATGTCTACGGAAATATCCCCCAATATCGCTGCCCGTCCGACTACATGATTGCGAACGAACCCGTCAAGCACGATTACTCCTCCTACGGTGCAAATTATCTGCTCCTGGGCCGGAAACGGCCGCGTTTAGCAATGGGGCGTCGAGAGCCGGCAAACTCTGCACAATGTCTTTCTCCCGTTCATAGATGCCCGCGGAGTAAAAGCTGGAGATGCAAATACAAGCTGGGAGGGATTCCTGATGGAAGTTCTAACACGATCATGTTTGGAGAATTTGCCCGTGACCCCGGAGCGGTCAATTATGTCCAGCCAGCATTTGCCCAGATCAACTCGGGCGCACTTTTTTCTGCCATGATCGGTTTTGTACTACCGGACGACTTTTATAACAAGAACTGGATTCGGCGTTCGCAGACAGCACAAATGCCCCCGGTCAGTGCAGACATCGCTGCCGACTACAATTTCCGTGCTTCGACTCCCCACCCGCAGGCCTGGGTCGGCGCGATGGCAGATGGAAGCGCCCGCACCTTCGATGCCCTGATCGATGACTACGTCTGGCTGCAACTGCTCACTTGCGATGACAGCGACCCCAGGGATCCGAGCGCGTACGTGGCACCATAGATACCAGATCTGGCCAAAGAAGGCCCTGTGTCAACGTGGAAGGCCCTGTGTCAACGTGGAAGGCTACGTCCGAACGTGTGCCAGGCACCCTACCTTCTTCGATACCCTACAAGTACTGAAAGGGCAGTCACAAGCAGGAGGCTCAAAGCGGCAGGTTCCGGAATCGCAGCCGAGCTGCCACTGCCGCTGGTGTTGCCAAAGCTGTTCTTCCAGAGCAGGTAGTCTGACTGGCCCACACCACCGATGCCATCGCCGTTGCCGCCGAGGGCCGATTCGTCGCCGGCGCCCCGATTGTCAGACCACACCACGTAGTCCGCTGCGTCAACCGTGCCGTCGCCGTTGAAGTCACCCGGCAAGCCACCACCACTACCGAAGCTCAGCGTCCCGTCGGAAGCGTCCCAGGTCAGACCCGCCGGAAGATTCAGAGTGCTAAAGTCACCGTTGATCTGGCTGGCGTCCAGGATATCGAACTGCATTGATCCGCTGAGGGCAAAACCGTCAATCAAAGATACGTCCAGGATCCCATCCAGGACGGCCATCCCTCCATTAACGACAATCCGGTCGTACTCGTCACCGGCGGTGGTACCGCCCAACTCGATCGAGAGGGTTGCATCCTCGCCCTGATTGTAAATACCTCCGACCGTAAGAATGCCTGCACTGCTGCCGGGAGCGACGTTGCCGCCAACGTTGATGAAGTCACCACCAACAGTTCCACTCCCAGAAATTGTACCGGCGTTTGCCACCAGGTTCCCGGTGGAACCGGCCGCCGTACCGTCGATTCGTAGTTCTCCGGTACCTTCCTTCTGCAGGGTACCCCCGTCCAGGTTAACAGCGCC
Source organism: Mariniblastus sp. (assembly GCA_022447605.1). GTDB lineage: Bacteria > Planctomycetota > Planctomycetia > Pirellulales > Pirellulaceae > Mariniblastus. The sequence continues at coordinate 7,190 of JAKVBG010000055.1, read as the reverse complement.
AACGGTCAGGCTCGCGCCACCGGCAACGCCAATGGTTACTCCATCGACCTGGTGAATATCGGCCGAGATTGTGTGGCTACCGGAAGCAACCGAGATGGACGGATCGACCAGTGCGGTCGAGGCTTGCAGGCTAATACTCCCTGGCCCAGCCACCGTGAAACTAGCGCTGCTGTTATCCAACGTGATCTTGTTGATCGCAACCGACGAATCCACCGCGACCGTCCCTCCGGCAATGCCGCCACCGAAGGTTACGTCGTGGTCTTGCGAATCGGGCACACCGCTGGGGGACCAGTTGGTGGAGGTATTCCACGATCCGCCACCGGCACGATTGTAGGTGAAACTGTTACCACTACCGGTTGACCCGCCACTGGTTTGCAGGTTCGAAAGTACTAACCTGCCGGGAGCATCAGGATCGTTAGGGTCCCCCGTATCGATCAGGCCACCATGCTGCCACCCCGATGGCAAGAGGACTGATCCGAGTGTCGGGCCGTACACACCCTTCTTGCCGGCATAGTCAAACAGCACAAAGTCGTCACCAGAATTCCAGCCGCCCTGGTCGACAATCGTGACATTAAAATTTCCGATATTGCCTAACCTGTCGTTGACTTCAATAACGCTACTGTCGGTACCCGCTCCATAAATAATATTGGTATTCTCTGCAACCACCAACTGGTTGGTAAGAAAATCAAACCCGTTCAGATCAATCGTTCCGGTACTGGTCCAAGTTGATTCGTGAGGGTTCTGGGCAATATTTGCCGATGCATCCAAATCATGCATGAGCCTTACACTTGCCTGTTCTTTGACACTGATCGTAGACTTTAATGGGCGACGAATGTTGATCTCCTGCACGTTACCCGAACCGACGAATTCCAGGCGGCCATCCGTGTAGTCACTTGTCGTGTTGAGATCGGTGATATTTCCCATCAAAGCCATCCGTTGAGGAGTTCCCTGCAGAAGATTGATGTTTGATCCCGCTTCAATGTTCAGATCACCCTGAATGGTGAAAAATCCGTTGTTCCCCCAATCAGCATTATTGACCACATCAACATCGCCAAACTTGGTGGTACCTGTAAACACTCCATCATTGCCATCGACGATTAACTTGGAGTTTGGGTGCCAGGCAAGTTCACTGCCGGCAGGACCGAATGTGTTGTTGTATCCGCCAAATTTCGATCTGATCGTCACGTTCTCGCCTACGACGACTTCGTTGGCAGCCCATTCAAGCTTGCGGGCATAGACGAGTTCGCCACCCGGTTGAGAACTCATGATGGTCATGGGCGGGAAAAAATGTGTCGCGCCTTGAAGTTGTTTTTTTTTGAAACCGTTCAAGTCGAGAACCAACGCACCCGTATCACCGGTGGTATTGACATAATTGAGATCCGCAATGCAACACATCGATGGATTCCAATCCGTATTCAGTTGGATCTTGTTGACCACGCCACCGGTTGTTTGTTCCCAGCCCAACGACTCATCAGGCCCAGGCCAGTTGATGACGACCGTACGATCGACCGCCGTGTCTCCCAGAATACCCCGGTCGTCTCCATCACCCGGCCCATTGTCACCAGCCCAGTTCTGGTTGTCATTCCAGGTGGACCCATCTCCTCCGCCATCCCAGGAAACGTCGGCCGCCCAAGACCCGTTTGACAAGCCAAGTGTTATGGCGGTAACGACCAATGCCAGTAACAACAGGTTTCTATCAGAGAACATTTGCGTTCACTTTCGTTAAAATGTTGGCTGTAATTTTGTATCCATAACTGCGTCTGCAGCTGAATCATTCACCGAAAAACAATTCGGGTATTCGTCCTGCTTTGCCGCACTTTTGGCACCGTGTTGGACTAAACCTGCAAACTAAAAATTAAGTAACTTTTCTGCGACCTACGCTGGCTCCTCAAATACGCCCACCCCAGGCAATAAACATAATTGCAGCTTGCGCCTTTTAGCCTGCGCAGATCGTATAGTTTTTTTTATTATTATCACAATTTGCAGTTCTGTCAACTATTGGCACCCCATGGGGAAGTTCTCTCCGTTTTGGCTCCTTTTCGCTGCCGTTTGGCGGTCCGACTCTCTTCGGAAGTCCGCGCAGCCAGGGCCCCAAAAAGTTGGGGCTCCGAAGGAACCAGCAATGACCAGCCGGGGTCGCACCGGAGGCGGGCTTACCGCCTGAGAGGTCTCTTGGGCGCGCTGACCTGCGAGATCTCGGAGACTCGCCGAAGATGGCACTCTGTGGTTGGACGCAGTTCACCGGAACAAGACCGGTCACCAAAACCTTGTGGAAACAAGGCTTTGAGGCCTACTGAACTGCCGCGCACCAGTAGGAATAGAAACTGGCATTTTGCACGACGAACCGCAAGCGAACCTTCTGGTTCTTGAGACTTGCCAGGTCTCCCTCGTCCCACTGGAGTTGGGCCCGGAGTTGATCGCCGATTACCGGCGCCGATTTTGCCAGCACGTCCGCGCCATCCGCATCAAGAACCTCAACCGTCAGTCCACCCTGGTGATGTCCATCGCAATTGACAAACAGCTCAGAACCTTCCAACACAAAGGGTTCGGTCACCAGCACTCCCTCGGCCTCCTGTGCATCGAGCGAAATGAATCCGTCCCGCCGGAGTATTGCCAGGCACACCGCACCCTGATCCGGATATTCGTCACTGATCTGGGCATAGCTCTTCATGCCACTGTAGTAGAACCACAATTCGTCACCCCGCACCAGTGGGTGATCGCCGTTCTGCAGACAATGCGTGTCGTAAGCGCCGGTACCGATCCTTGAGGGCCCAAGAAACGGCTGCCGGTCACCAAGCCTTTTCCAGTTTTTCAAATCACGACTGCAGGCCAGCTGAATTTCGAAAATTGCCGTGGCATCTCCCCCAGCCTCGACGTCTCTTCGAACACGGGGTGAAAGATCCATCTCATCAAACCCTTCCCAGCCAATCGGCATTTGGGCCACGCGGTAATACATCATGGGCAACCCTACAAACAGCCCCTCGTAACCAAAGACTCCCATTCGGTAAATCTGAGAATTGTAGTCTTCGGGCCGGTTGTATTCAGGTTGTTTGAGTGTTGGATCCTTAAAACGCGCCTCGATCTTTTGGAGTCCTATTTCCAAATCTCGCTTATCCGCCTGTAGAATCAGGCCATGAAAATCCCAGTTCGTAAAATCACGACTGGTACTGAGTATCACCCTGCGATCGGACCAGTGCCCCTGACGCGAAGCCACAATAAACAGGTGCCGTTTCGGGTCGAACGAAAAAGTATACGTATCCCGGTTCGGCACGGTCGTGCTTTCACCCTTCCACCGCCGTCCATCAGGCGATGTGGCCATACAATACGGTGGCAGCGCTGACTTGTAACGTCGCTCTGGATCAGGGTCGGTCGGGTCGTAAATGACGCAATGCGGTCCATACTGTTTTTCGTTGAACTCGAAGGAAATGTAGTGATTGTCGGTCGACCCATCGACTTCTACCTGGTTCAGGTTTCCCTTCATCCAGTGCAATCCATCGGGACTTTCCCAGTAGCCGCTTGCCTCCCAGTATCCGCCTACCGACCTGGGAACGGTTGTCCAGCATTTCCAGATTTGTTCGTCAGGGTCCCAGATAGGCGGCGTGTGAATATGAATCGAATGCTGATCCGGTCCCGCACGTCCCGGGTCACACCGAATCACGGCGCCTTTTTTCTCCGGTTGATGCATGGTTCGCGTAAGGTTCCTGATCGAAGCAATTCCCACGTCGTCCAGAAACAGCTGTCGCTCACCGGCCGGCACCTCGAATTCGACCACCGTGTCGTCCGCCGAGAAAGCCGAGCCGGTCCAACCAACGAGGCATAACAGCCCCAACAACCCGATACCCATCGTTTTAACCATCAGTGGATCCTTGAATTCAAGCGAAGGAAAATCAACCCTGTTCTTATCTTTCAGCCAGCTTGTCTAACGATCAACGGTCTGACTCCATAAAAACGATCGTCGAAAGAGCCGGCAGCAGTGCGTGTCCGTCACTCGACTGAGAAACCGGTTTCTCCGGTGTAGCAGAGACCAGCGGTCCGTTGCCATCGGGAAGCCGAACTTCCACCGCCAATGGCCTGTCGGCGTGCGGGTTGGCCACGACCACCGCGCGTCTTCCGCTATCCGGGTCGAGAAAAACAGAGTACGTGTCGAAGCTTTCGTTATCGGCCAACACAGTGGCTCCCACCGTATCACGAAATTCGCTGTGCCAGAGCAGGTCCTGATACCGCCTGCGGAGCTGGTCCACCTGTTTGCCATACTCGAGCGTAAGCGGAAACTCGTGCAAACGTCCTTTGTAGTTTCTCGGTTCGTAGCTGATGATGTATCGATACATCAACGCCTGATTGAGCAAGTGCCGATCATTGTGACCAAAAACGCCGATCATCATTTCCGAATCGGTGGCAATATACCGATGCAGGGGAACGTGATTCTTGTAAATTCGAAAATACGACATCTCGTAATAGGGCATTTGCAGGTCGAAAGAGGCTTCGCCAGCAATCAGGTAGTCGCTCTTTTTTTCCTGTTTGATTTGATGAAACTTGCGGGCCAGTTCAATGTCACCGGCGTAAATAAAACCGGGTTGAGGATGGTTGTGCGAGCGATCAAAGCAGTAATGGGTGGCACCATGCCCCTGGTTTTCGTCGTAGAGCATGCCGTCAGCTCCCAGGGCAATTGACTTTTTGTACTCGCCGGCTGCGATTTCCCTCCAGGCGGGCTCCGAATGACACATCGGCACCAGGCGTCGCAGGTTGATATTGGCAAACTGGGCCGGTGTCTGGTAACGGTATCCACCCGTGGAGTAGTAGTCTCCAAAAGGATCCTTCATCGCGTGCTGGACCAGTTCCTTACGAAACCACTCACTCGACCGGTCAGACCAGGTAAACTTGTTGAACATCACCATCTTGACGCCCAGCTTCTGAACCTGGTCAATGGCCCAGGCAAGATCTTCCTTGCTGCCCAGTCGCTGATCGACATCGTGGGAAGGGTTTCCCCGGTCCTGGCCGCCGGTGGTCCAACCGGTCAGCTGAATCGCATCGACACCGTGCCGGGCACAGTCCTTGCCATACTGAACAAGATCCCTGTATGGCACCCGCAATTCGTCTTCGGGCGAGTTGATGTGAATCTGTTGCCAGCTGTGAACGTGGCTTGCCCAGGGAGGCAATTTGGGGGGCACAAACCAGGTCTTTCGCCAGGCTTTGTAGACATCGGCGCCGTGATGCCAGGATCCCACATACGGTTTCACCACGATCGGGTAGAGCTGCTGCGACTGGCCATCGGCCAGGTAGGTAAAGTGAATGGCTGCCATTTCAAAATGGACCGGCTCGCCAGAGATGGTTTCGGTCGTGGGAACCGTACCGGAACTGAAAGAATTTGTACGTTCCATACCCGGTTTGAGTTGAAACGTAAACATCACCATCCGCTCCAGGGAGGTATCGTGGTACCCCATGTACAGCCCCTCGTTGCCGGAGTCGGCAAGGACAAAAGGAGCGGACGGAGTTTCACAGTACTGCAGTGGATGATCCGTCCCCCAGTAGCCCACCTGATTTCTAAAGACCGGGTAAAGAGAAGTCTGGTGCATCGCGCAGTAATAAAGTCGCTTGTGCTCAAAACGATCGGCACCAGGCGGCACCGTTAAGTCTCCCAGGCAGGGCCAGTTTAAGGTTTCAATCGTGTAGCCACTGCGATTGAAGACTTCCGCCTCAAATACCAGGTTGTCTGCGGTAATGGTCACCTTTCCCACAAAACGGATATCGAGCTGTCCGGCGTACTCGCTCTCAAGACCATTCCAGGTAAACAGGACCGACGGCGCGCTGGAATCCTCTCCCTCCAGGCGCAGACCAGGGGAGTTTTGCTTCTCACCCAACACCCGGTTGTTGCGCCTGCCAGGTACCGGCACAAGCATCTGAAAATTGCGTCCCAACTCGGCTCTTCGATGTACCGGCCAGCCCGTTTTTTTGGAAACCAGGCTTAAGAGAGAACCTGTTTCCTCGCTAAATGTCGCCTGCAAGTTGTCATTCTCCAGCACAACCTGGCCATCCGCGCGACGGGCCGTCGGCCGGGATGCGGCAACGGGCAATTTGTCTGCCGCAGGAGCCGCCGGAGAAATGGCCGCTGGCAAACCACAAAAGGCCAACAAACCGGCCAGCCGAAGAAGTTTTTGAGAACCTGTGCCACGAAATTGTTTTGAGCACAGGTGGTGCTGAAAACCCACCTTTCCTGTCAAAGCCTTTCCTGTCAAAGCCATGCGCAATCCGGTTGGGTTTAAAGGCTTCATGCTGCCAGAAAAAAGCAGCGGACAAAAATCCAGGGACTGGCGAAACCCTCAGTCGGGATTCGCCACATGAGGATATTCTACCACGCGCATGCGTTTTATTGCTAGTTTGCCAGCAAGACCGGTTACGGCCAGCAAGACCGGTTACGGGTGGTCAATGATCATGGGAGCCGACTCTTGGGGCGGATGCGAAGTGACCATGCCATCGGGCCAGCGGACCTCAACGCGTTTGACCTGGCCAGTCTGGCCCAGGCCAAACACCAACGTACTGCTCGACTGAGAAAGATAACCACTGCCTGCATAGACCTCGGCCGTTTGGCTTGTGCCGTCCTCCCGTTCTACACGCACGCGGGCACCTACGGCTGCCAGGTTTCCCGGCCTGCCCCGCAGACGCACGTTGAACATGCGACCATCTTGGCATCCACGGTTTTCAAAGGCCAATAGATCACCGTCGTTGATCGACACGACAAAGTCGACCCAGCCATCGCCGTTCAGGTCGGTCACGGTCAATCCCTTTGCGTCTCCCGGCACGACCAGGCCGCTCTGGTCAGGCCAAACCGGATGAAAGGTTCCATCGCCATTGCCTTTTAGCAGCAGGCTCACCCCACCATCCATCCGCCCGGTCTCCTGCTGCGGGCTATAAAAATTTTGCACGAGGTACATGTCTGCGTTACCGTCACCGTCGACTTCTGTGAGCACCACGCCAAAACCGGGTGACAGCTGTGCAAGTCGAGGCAAAGGCTTGAAATGAAACCTGGCCTCACCATCGTTGATGAGTACGCCTGACTCCAGCGCATTGACCTCAAACCGTTCCGATTGTGTCAAGCCTTCCTCGGTGTAGATGTCCGACAACGAGGCCAGCGCAAATTCCTTGAAGGTGGGAAGTTTTTCGCTCACAAACGGCATCGCGTTGGTCGAGCAGCT
>JAKVBG010000054.1 GCA_022447605.1 Mariniblastus sp. | reverse complement strand
GGGACATTTGGCGTCGCGCTCAACAAGGTGGCCGATATCGAAACAGGTGAAGATTTTGGCAGCCTGCCAGGTGTTCCCAACCTGAAGGATGCTTCCAATTACGTGGGAGGGGATCAGGGAGGCCCGATTTTCGCGATCCACCGAACACGGGCGCTGGCCGACCTGGAAATCCCCGGTGGGATCTTCCTCTCGTCGCAGGCCGAAAAGCTGAATGAGCTTATGGAGCAAATTGATTCTCCTTATCGCCTGGTCCTCGGCGTGGTTGGTTGGGAGAAAAAAAAGGTTCGTCAGGAAATCAGCCAAGGTTTGTGGTTGCCGATGTCGGCCTCTCCCGAGGAGATTTTTGGCGACCCGAGCTCACTCTGGCGGGAGTGCTTGCGACGGCATGGACGGGATCAGTTGACCCGCGTGGTCGGACCGGTTCATTTTCCGCCCAGTTCCCAGCACAATTGATCGAATCTGTGTGGAATCGGCGCGCCGTTAAGTGGGCGAACCTCGTCCGCTTGCGCCGCGTAGAACAAGACGTGTTGGATGATCCTAGGGAAGTGATTATACTTCGGGCAAATCCGTTTCAGATTCAAAAAAACTAAGGAAAAACGATGCTGAATTTGCGTTTCTTGTGCATGGGGATGGCCCTTTTCTGTTTCTGTCTGGGTGGTTGTGACAAACCCCAGGAAGTAAAAAATTCAAAGAAAGACGGTAACGATGCGCATGCCCACGACGATGGGCATGATCATAGTCACGATGATCACGCTGATCACGATGGTGATGCCGAGGAAGGAAAGCTCGGACCGTTGGGACCAAACGGGGGCCACCAGATTCCTTTTGACAGTGACGATATGAATGCCGAATGGGTTCACTACAACGATAACGACATTATTCGTGTTGTGATTCTCGATCCGAGTGGCAAGGAAAATCGGCCGATCAAGGCGGACAGTGTTACGATTCGCCGAACCAAGGGGAATGATGAGGGTTTCGCATTGACGGCCGAAAATCCGGATGAAAACGGGGCGACCGACAAGTACATGCTGGATGACAAAAACCTGGCAATTGCCATGGTTCTGGGGGTGACCGTGGAGGTCAAAATGGATGGCAAAACGTATTCCGGCAAGATTCCTCCACACGAGCCTCATTCCCATTAATTGCTGAATCTGGCTGCCACCTGGCGGCCGGGTGCCACGGGGGCTGCGGGTGTTTTCCGGCGGCCCTTGGTGGAGCGAGGAGAAGGTATCTGAACCGAGCCTGCTAGGGACAGGCTCGGACGATCGGGTTGCATGAAGAGGCGTTCCGGTTACAATCCTATTGAGACAGGAAACCCTGTTTTCTCGCTAGATTTCAATAGTATCTGTCTTTTGATCTCAATAAGGCCCCGTCTATGGCAGCTGGTACCGATAAGCCCGTCCAACTTGAGCCGATCGAAATGGCACGAACGGCCGAGCAGCGGTTTGAAGATTACTTGCAAAGCCGAGGGATGCGGAATACCGAGCAGCGAAAGAACCTGATCAAGTTGGTGTTCAGCAGCCACGAGCATTTTGATGCGGATCAATTGATGGAGAAGTTGCCTGCCAAGGGAGACGCAGGTTATGTGAGTCGGCCCACCGTTTATCGGGCTCTCAGTGAATTTGTCGATGCAGGATTACTTCGCAAATTTGAGCTGGATGGCCGATCCGTTTACGAGCACGACTACGGTTACCCGCAACACGACCATCTCTATTGCTCCAAGTGCCATAGCCTGATCGAGTTCCAGGACGATCGTTTAAAAGAGATCCGCAAGAAGGTAGCCGAAGACCACCATTTTCAGGATCGCAGTCACCGGCTGATCATTACCGGCATTTGCCAGCCCTGTCGCCAAAGCCGGCGCCGCAAACGCCGGCCAGTTGACCTGATCTAACTGACCGAGCAGGGCGTGGCCCAATCGAACCTGCCCTGCAGCTTCTTTCATTTTCTGTTTCCTCTTGCGGTCCGTCTGATGCGCAGAGCTGTCTGGAAAGAGAAAACGTCTATACCCGCAATTCCTGATCGAACGCCTGTTGACCGTATTTTTCCTCGATCGGGGTGATCCAATCGGCGATAAATTCTTCCACCTGTTCGGGAGCCCGTCCCACAAAACTGGCCGGGTCGAGTAGCTGCTCAATGGGGACATTCTTAAAGGCCGGATCCTTCGATAATCGTTCAATCAGGTCATTTTCCTTCCCATGAATCTTCACCTCGGCTGCCGCATCCTGGCTGTGTTGCCGAATCCGTTCGTGAATTTCCTGGCGGTCGCCACCGGCTGCTACGGCAGCCATCATGATGTTTTCCGAAGCCATGAAGGGCAGTTCGGCCATCAGGTTTTTCTGGATGACTTTTGGATAAACGACCATCCCCGAGGCGATGTTCCCCAGCAGGATCAGGATCGCATCGGTCGCCAGGAAGGCCTGGGGCAGCACGAGTCGCCGGTTGGCGCTATCGTCCAGGGTGCGCTCCATCCACTGGGTGGCCAGGGTGTTGGCCGGACTGGACTGCAGGCTGATCACGAATCGGGCCAGCGAGCAGATCCGTTCCGAACGCATCGGGTTTCGCTTGTAGGCCATGGCGGATGAACCGATCTGGTGCTTCTCGAACGGTTCTTCCAGTTCCTTCCGGTTGGCCAGCAGGCGAACGTCCGAGGCGATTTTGTGGGCCGACTGCGCCAGGCCCGACAGGATATCGACGACGTGAACGTCGATTTTGCGGGGGTAAGTCTGGCCGGTAACCGGGTACTGCGCCGGGAAGCCAATTTTTTCCGAAACCCGTTTGTCCAATTGCTTCACCTTTTCGTGATCCCCATCGAATAGCTTGAGGAAGCTGGCCTGGGTTCCGGTGGTTCCTTTCACTCCACGCGCCCGCAATTGATTCAGGCGGAATTCAAGGGATTGGAGATCTTCGATCAGGTCGTAGATCCATAAGGTTGCCCGTTTGCCAACCGTTGTCGGCTGGGCTGGTTGCAGGTGGGTGTAGCCCAGGCAGGGCAATTCCCCGTGTTTCGAGGCGAATTGACCCAGCAGTGAGATGACGTGCGCCAGTTTTTGGCTGACCAGTTGCAGCGCGTCCCGGATCAGAATCAGGTCCGTATTGTCGGTTACAAAGCAGCTGGTTGCTCCGAGGTGAATGATAGGCATCGCCGTCGGGCAACAATCACCGAATGTGTGCACGTGCGCCATGACGTCGTGCCGTAGTCGGCGCTCGTGCTCCTTGGCGACGTCAAAATCGATGGAATCAAGTGCGGACCGCATCTCGGCCAGTTGCTCCTGGCTGATTTCAAGCCCCAACTCCTGTTGGGATTCTGCCAGGGCCAACCAAAGTTGCCGCCAAGTGGTAAATTTTCGCTGGGAACTCCAGATATTCCCCATCTCTTGGGAACTATAGCGTGAGATCAGGGGGTTTTCGTACAGTTCGTTTGACATATTTCCTTGCTTTCACAATGAATGCGATCGACAACGTGCTTTTTCGGAAGACGGCAATTGACTACGATTAGTTCGGGTTAGGCAACCAAGTAAAACTATGACAGTCAGTTCATTTGGAGTCTGTGAACAAGCCTAATCGGTCGATATTTTTAAAACGGCCAAGTGTGCGGATTTCAAGGCGTTCTGCAACCCTCAATCGTTTTCTATTATGACGGCGGTGACGGTCTGTTGGAACTATAAGGAGAATTAGGTGTTTAGACCTTTTCAATTCATCTTGGTGGCTATGGCGAGCGCGATTTTGGCTGGAATCAGCTGGGGTGGCCCCTCTTCCGTCCAGGCACAAGAGAAAAAAACCAAGATCGCCAGTGAAAATCTCCTGCCCGCCACGACCAAGGCCTGGTTTTCCATACCGGACGGTGATTTGCTCCAGCAGAATTTCGAAAAAACCCAGTTTGGCCAACTGACTCAGGATGAAAAACTGAAGCCTTTCATTGACAGTATTCGAGATCAGGTCAAAGGTTGGGTGAATAAGAGGAATGTGCGTCTAGGCCTTAAAATCGATGATCTGAAAGGGGTTCGCTCGGGTGAATTCTGCTTGGCAGGAATCCTTCCGGACCAGGCGGAAGACGAGAAAATTGGTCGGGGCTCCCACGGCATGGTCCTTCTGGTCGATGTTTCCGACACGGAAGAAGAGGCCCGTGAACTGCTGAAGAAAATTGACAAAGAGATGGTCGAACAGGGCGCGACCCGGGAAGAAATGGAAGATGTCCACGGGGTGTCGGTTGCCCGCTGGAAACTGAAGAATCGGCCTAACAGCTTGCGGAAAAATCGCACGGCGTTCCAGGCAATTGCCGGTGGGTGGATGGTCGCCTCGGACAACGAGGGTATCTTTCGGGATATCATTCGCAGGGCGGTCAACGTCGAGGCGATCGTTGCCGATGAAACTTTGGCCGCGACCCGTCCATTCCAGCAGGTTCATGACCAGACCAGTATGGTAGGGACCGATGAAAAGCATGTGCGCTGGTTTATCGATCCGTTTGGGTATATCAAGCTCGCCCAGGCGATTGCCGACGAGGACAAGGAATTTGGTCAGCGGCGCGATGATTGGGCTACCACGCTCAAGAAGCTCGGATTTGGTGCCTTCCAGGGAGTTGGGGGTGTGGTCAATTTCAAGACCTACGATCACGAGGTCCTGATCCGAACGTTTGTCTATGCTCCACGGACCGGTGACGAACGGGATCAGCGGGTGTTTGGCTTGGTCGATTTCCGCAATCGCAACGAGGCCAGTTTTGCTCCGCCCTCCTTCGTCCCTTACGATTCGGCCGCCTTTTTCAGCGTCGTCTGGAACCTCACCAGTGCGATCAAAAACGTCGGCGACGTGGTCGATGCGTTCCTGCAGGAAGACGGGTTGTTCGAGCAGATGTTGGTCAGCTTCAAAACCGACATGAAGATCGATCTGTTCGAAGTGGTCGATTCGTTTGACGATCAAATCGTTGTCGTGTCGGAAAAACACGAGTCCGAGACGGGTGAAATCAACGAGGAAAGTGAGCGAGTTGTCGTTGCTCTGAAGCTGAAGGGCAAGCCTGACGTGGCGATTGACGCTTTTAAAAAGAACCTGATTGGGCCTGCCAAAGTATCAAAAATCGGCGAAATCGAAATTCTTGAAATTGATACGACCGCCGAAGATCCCGACCTGATCGATCTGGATGACCCGTTCGACGATTCCTTTGATGACTCCCTCGACGACATCGATCTCGAGTCGGACGAAGAGGTGACCGAGGATTTCAGTCTCTTCGAGAAGCGATTCATTGCTCCCATCGACGGTTATCTGCTGATCGCCAACCGAAGGGAATACCTGGAAAAAATCCTGAATCTGAAACAGACCACCGAACTGCAGGATTGCAATGACTACCAGGAAGTGGCCAAGGCATTGGACAATTTGACGGACAAAAGCCGGGTCAGTTTCAGGCAGTTCGGACGGTTGGACCGAGCGATCAAGACCAACTACGAGATGTTGCGACAGGGCAAGATGGGAAGTAGTAATACCGTGTTGGCGCGGGTCCTGAACCAGATGATGACCGAGGCAGACAGTGACAGCAGGGAGCAGCAAATTGACGGCAGCGATCTGCCTGCCGATTTTGACAAGCACGTCGCGCCGTACTTTGGACCGATGGGATGGGTGATGGAAACGGTCGATGATGGCTGGTTGGTTTCCGGCGTTGTCCTAAAAAAAAACTCTCTAAACCTGATGGTCAAGAAGGACGAGGAGAAAGACGATAAGACGCCGCGCCGCTAAATGAAGGACCGGTGGGAAAGCCCGTTTTGAAGGGCTCCCACTGCAGCAGGCGGTTTCTCCGGCTTGGCTGTTCCCGCTTCACTCGTCCCAGGCGGTGCCCTTGCATTCCCATTTCGCCCAGAACGGATGTTGGCGATCCCCCCGCGAGCGAACATCTTCCAACATCACGGCGGCCGACGGCTCGATGAACCTGGAGACGTTTCTGCCCCGACCGGTAATCACGATCTCCTTGGAAAAATCGACGAACTCGGGAGAGAGCCAGAGGGTTACCCCTTCGCCCTGGTTGGACGGGCCGATGATAAAGCGGTTGGTTTGATTCCCTTTCAGCTCGGCCGAAAGCAGCAGGGGCTTGGGGTGCCTCCGCGCCCAGAGTTGCGGCCAGGTCGTGGCTGATCTGGGAAAGCCCTTCATCTCGTAAAACCAGAAGTAGTTGTCCCAGGGTCGCCGGCCCTTGACGTCGATGGAAAAGCCGGAGGTGTCGGGCAGTTTGCGGCGCTGGGCCTTGGCCCATTTGAAGATCTCAACGATCTCCTCGACAAATGGTTCGTTGACACGTCCCTTGTATTCGACGTACACACATTCCGCGTATTTCTTGGACGAGAGCCACTTGTTCAAAGCGGCTTTGCTCGCTTCTTTGGCCGCCAGGTCTTTTTCTCCGAGGACGACATAGACCGGTAACCGTGTATGTTCGTTGGCTGCGTAGAGGTCGGCAAAGCGATCGATTTTTCCCGAGAGCCCGATCACGCCAGCCCAATGTTCGGGATGGGATAAGCCGATGTCATAGGCGGCGTCCCCGCCGACCCCATGGCCGCTGAGAAAAATTCGATCCGTATCGATGGAAAATTTCCGAAGTGCCGCGCGGTACGCTTTCAGAACAACCGAATGAGCCCGCTTGGTGTAACCGTATGGCCCCTGGTTGGGCAATTTCCAGTCGACGGCCACGACGATGTAGCCGTTGCGCATCGCCTGTCCTACACGGACCCCCAGCTTTTCATTGTACAGACCACACCAACGCGCCATCTGCTGGTCGAGGTTGGAATCGCCCGGTAACGTGATGATACAGGGGTATTTCCGGTAGGGATCGTACTCGGGGGGCAGGTGGACCTGGCAGCGGTAATCGCGAACTTCAGGATACGCCAGGGAACCCTTGACCGATACGGTGTAATCAATCGGTTGCTCCCCGGTGTACCCATCCAGTTGCTCCGGTGGTTCGACCGGCAACATCTGGGTTAGCATTTGCGCGATGTAATTGGGTACGCCCGTTTCAAAACTCTCCAGTTCGACAAGGATCTGCCCACGGCGGGCCGCGTCCTTCGTTGTCAGATACTCTTTCACGAGATCGCGGACGGGTACCAGGGACGCCGTGACCGCCAGGTTGTCGAGGGCGTTGTTGCTGCCCAGTATCCAGCCACTGAGGGCCAGTGAGGCTTTCTGGGCTGCTGACATCGTGTTGTCGTCGATAAATCGGCGAACCGCATCGAGTCGCGCCACGTTGGTGGCCCGACATTGATCATCGATTTCTGCCCGGAAACGCTCCAGCGACTTTACCTGGCCCTGGTCCAGGTTTCCCTCGTCGATCGCCTGGGCGATGATTTGGTCGACCATTTTCGTGGAGGCCTCGACATAGGCTGGATCGTTGTTCAATTGGCGCTGCAGCTCATTGATTTCGGCCACGATTTCGCCCGCGATGCCTTCTCGGTTGAAGGCCTGGATCAACTGCTTGGCGAGTTCCGGTTGGCCCACGTCGATGTAATTGCGAACCAGTCGCAAGTACTGCCGCGCGTAACCCTGGCGAACGATCTGCCGGTTTTCCATCACGCGATCGCGTTGGTCGGGGAACTGATTCTGGATCACGGTCAGTTCTTCCATCGCACGGGTGTACTGTTCTGCCTGCAAAAAGAAGTCGACAAGCGTCTCGTATTCCGCTGGGTTGTTGACGTTCTTGATCTGTTTTCTCAGAAACTCACGCAGGATGTCCGGGTCGATCGTCCGAGTCGCAATTCGCATGGTCCAATTTCGTTGCCGCTTGTTGCCGGGGGCAACAATCGAACGGAGTTCCGTCCATCGCGGGTTCACCCGGGTGATTCCCTGGACCACTTCCCATACGCCATCGGCGTCCTGGTACCTCAGTAGTCGATGTCCGTGTTTGTTGAACGGGCCGACGTATTTTAAAATTCCGTAGCCGTCGGCCACACTGCGATTGGTGGCTCGCTGCCAGCAGTCGATTTCCGATTCGTTCCGGTTGGAATCGGAAGTGTTGACGATCCGTTCACCCAGACGGTAGGAGAAATGGATATTTCGGAGACCGTCGTTGACGACGGCGATCGGCTTGGTGCCGTAGGCATTTCTTTCTCCGGCGGGTACGGCCGAAACGGCAAAGACTTCCCCTTCAAACTGGACGCCGCTGTTGAGGGTGACCACCTGGGGCAGACCCTGGGCCACTGTCGTCCCCACGGCGCAGGCCATCGTCGCTACGACTATCGCGCAAGACGAGATCCAGAACAGAATTTGGGGTGATCGTCGGCTCATACATTCCTCAGGTATTTCGATTCAGCCACCCGGTTATTGTTGCCGGAAATCCGGATCGGTCAAACAGTCCAAGGGCCTTCCGCCTTTTACAAATGGGCTAATTCAGTAAATAACCATGGCAATCGACCAGCCCGATCGCGGGGAGCATCACCCGGGGAATTTGGGCAAAGTTGACACGTCGCCCGATCGGCAAGAAAATCGAGACATTCGAAGGCGAGGTTTGGTATCAACATGGAACGGGACAAACAGGAAAAATCTTCCGACTCGGCAAGGGCCGTCGGCCAAGTGATCTCGGTACCCAGGTGGATCATCTATTTCCAGGGTGCCCTGTTGGGCGTTGTGGCGGCAACCTTCTTCGTTTTCGGCATGATGGTCGGTTCGTTGACGCGGGGTGGCTCGACCGATGAAACGCGTTGGGACTGCCAGGTGACCGGGCAGGTTTTGTGCGTCGGGGAGCGCGGGGAACGGGGGGATGCGGGTGCAGTGGTGCTGTTGCTACCACGTGACCGGCGGCCGGAGAAGCGGATGGATGGGCAGTCGGTCAACCCGAATTCGTTTGAGCCCCTCAACAATCCAGTGATCGACTTCATTCACGCCTCCGGTGGCGCGGTGGTGCGCACCGACGACCAGGGAAGATTTGACAGCTTTGTCCAAGCCCCGAACACTTATTTTCTATTGGTCATCTCCCGCCACCAGGCGAAGCCGGCCGGCCGTTCATTGACCCGCTCGGAGATGGCGGCCCTGGGGAGTTATTTTTCCAGTGTCGAAGACTTGCTGGGTGACCAGGATTATCATTGGCAAACCCGGTTTCTTGATTCCTCCGAGGCCAATCTGGGAACGATCCAGTTCTGAAGATGCAACCGGGACGTAAGGAAGAAACGGCTGTTCACCGGACCGTCAGCTTTTTACTTACAGGAACTTACAGGAACTTACAGGAACTTACAGGATTTCTCGCTTCCGCTGCAGGTAATCCCAGACGACAAACCGGTCCAGGTCTTTGCCCCCGGTGAAGAATACGCGGCCACGGGTTGTTTCGCAGAGCCGGTAGGCAAAGCGGATATCTTCTTCGGACTGTGACCAACTGGGAACCAGGAACAGGTTGATCGTGATCCCGTCCTGGGCGCACCGCTGCCCTTCCCGCATCGTCATCTCTTCGGTCCGGGGATGGGGCGGGTAAAGCAGGTAGAGCATCGAATCTTCGAAATGTGCAGTGGGTAAACCGTCGGTGATCAGCACGATCTGCCGGTTCGCGGTCGGCTGTCCGGCCAGTAATTGCCTCGCCAATTTCAAGGCGTGCTGGATGTTGGTGAAATGCGGGTGGACCATCGACTCGCTCACGTCGGGATCGGCCATGTCGACCTTGAGTTGGACCCACGGGTCGTGAATCGTCACCGGCTTCGGCATCAGGTCGAGGATCTCTCCCTGGGTGCGAACCTTGCCAAAGGTGTACATTTCGACGAATTTCACCACGTCACCCGGGAATTCCGTTCGGATCAGGCCCTCCATCGCCAAAGCCATGCGTTTGACGTTGATGTACTGGCCGTCGTAACGCATCGAACCGCTCATATCCATCAGCACCACGGTAGCGCATTTCGGTTGGTTTCGGGTCTGGTGTACTTCGATGTCTTCGGTTTTCAATTGCACCGGCAAGCCGCCTCCGCGGCGCAACAGCGCATTGACAAACGTCTGGGGAATATCCATCTGGGTGATCGAGTCGCCGAACTGGTAAGGCTGGGTCTGCTGCAGTTCGACCGCTCCCTCGCCCGGCAGGTCCGTGGCGTGCCGACCGGAACGGGAAGCCTGCAGTTCGCCAAAGATCCGTCCCAACAGCTTTTTTTGGAACGTGCGAAATGCCTGGGGTGTCAGGTGGTACTGTCCATCTTTCTTGGTCAGTCCCTGTCGTTCGGCCATTTCCCGAACATAGTTGTCGATTGTCCTTTGCAATTCTTCCAGTGATTGCATCGTTTCGGGATCGATCTGTTCGGCCAGTTGATCGAGATCGAGAATACCAATCTGTGCGTTTTCCCGCGCCTGTTCCAACTGGGCCAGCAGTTCCTCGATCCGGTCGAGTTCTTCCTTGATCTCCAGGGCCAAGGGGATCGTCATCGATTCGTGGCCCGTAAATTCGTAGTTGGCCGCCAACTCGTCGACCTGGTACTTCTCGCCCAGCTGATCCATCAGCAGGACCAGGTGACGTGCCATTTCGCCCCGGTCGTCTCCCTGCTTGTACCAGAGTTGTTCCAGCTGATAGATCTGTTCCTGCTGGACGGCGTCCCGGTACTCATCCCGGTCCCGGTCTCGGGGCCGGGGTCCCCGGCGAGCTGTTTTATGAAAGCGTTTTTTGGCCCGCTGTTGGACGCTGTGCGATTCGTAAGTGGCCAGGATTTTCTGCTTCCGCTCTTCGAGCATCGCTTGTACCCGGTCCAGGCTGGGGCCGAAATTCTTGAACTGGCTGGGGTCGATGCGGATCGCCCGCGCCAGTTCTTCCTCCGTCAATTCGCGCTGGCTGCCGTACGCCATCCACTCATTGATCCAGGGCGAAACGAGGTCGGGTGGCGGCTTGGTCGGGCTGGGGAACTTGCGCGGATCAAATTTCAGGTAGGTGTGCAAAACACCCCCGATGCGCTGCTCGGTTGGGGGTTTACGTTTCATAGGAAGTATGGCCGTGTTCCTGGGACCTGGAAATCTGATCCATCGCGTACATGCCTGCCAGGATGAACTCAACGCACGATGCCCGCACCGCGGCGTCCTCGGCCGCATTGATTTCAAACGCTTTTTGCCAGGCGGGCGGAACATGTTTCAGTCGTTCGGCGTACTGTGCCGACGGGATCAGGTCACCCACTTCGATCCGCACCCCTTTGCCAAAGATTTCAGAAATCTCTTCCAGTCCATGGCGGGTCACGTATTCGTCGAAGACGATCTGGATCGCCTCGGCCACCAGGCTGTCCAGTACCTGCCGCTCCGTCATCTGGTGACTCCCCATCAGGTCGAGTTCCAGTTTTCCCAACGAGGACGTGTACAGATGGGCCAAATCGCTGATGCGGGGGACTGCCGGCTTTTCATCGAGCAAAACGCCCCGTTGTCGCGCGCTGGAGACCATCGTCCGGTAATTGGCGATGCTGAATCGGGCGCTGACCCCCGACTGCTGATCGACATATTTCGATCGACGGGCCTGGAGGGTGATCTGTTCGCAGATTTCCTTCATGAAATAGGGGACCGTCACCGGGTAATCACCGCCCAGGTCCAGATCGGCTTCCTGTTCCATGATCTGGATCCCCAGTTCCCGTTCGGTCGGGTAGTGCGTCTGGATCATCGAGCCGATCCGGTCTTTCAGTTGGGGGATCACTTTGCCGCTCCGGTTAAACGTGGATGGGTTGGCTGAGAAGAGGATCAGCACGTCCACATCAAAACGGACCGGGAAGCCCCGGATCTGTACATCCCGCTCTTCCAGCAGGTTGAACAATCCAACCTGAACCAGTTCATCCAGTTCGGGTAGCTCGTTGATGGCAAAGATCCCCCGGTGCAGGCGGGGGATCAGGCCAAAGTGCAGTGCCGATTCGGTCGACATGCTTGCGCCGGTGGCAAGCTTGGCCGGATCGATTTCCCCGATGATGTCGGCGAACTTGGTGCCGGGTGCCAGCCGCTCGGCATAGCGGTCATTGCGGTGCCACCAGCGGATCGGGACTTCTTGCGGGGGGCGCGCGGCGAGCCAGTCTTTGGCTACCTGGCTAAGTGGGTTCAGCGGGTCCTCGTGAAAGGGTGAATCGGGGACATCCAGGTAGGGGATCTCCTCGTCCAGGAAATCGACTAAGCCCCGCATCAATCGGCTTTTGGCCTGGCCCTTTTCTCCCAGGTAGAGCATGTCATGTCCGGCCAGCAGAGCGATGTTGATTTCGGGTATGACGGTCTGCTCGTAACCGATGATGCCCGGGTAAAGGGGCTCGCCAGCTGCAAGTTTTCGCAGGAAATTTTCGCGGATTTCCTGTTTGACCGATTTTGATTTCCAGCCGCGATCGAGTAATTCTTGCAAATTGGTTGGCCGTGCCACCGTTGCCGTTTCCATGATGCCCTGTTCCTTGTTTTTCGGGTCCCACCTATGCTGCATTATACGTGATTCCCCACCGGTGTTAATGATTCAAGTCGTGTGGATTCACAAATGTTCCTGCACCTGTCGTCCGGGCGTGAATTGAATTGTCAGCCATGTTAACCGCTACACGATTTTTCTTCTTTGATGTTGGAAATGTTCTTGTGCGTTACAGCCATGAACGGAGCCGGGACCAGATCGCCGATACGGTCGGATGGGGGCCCCAGGAGGTTCAACAACTTGTTTTCGAGGGCGGGTTGCAGGATCGATACGAGTCGGGAGAGATCAGTTGCCAGCAGTTTGCGGATGAAATTCTCAGGAACTCCGGATCCCAAGCCGCCGCCCACGAGGTGATCACCGCCGCCAGCCGGATCTTTCACTTGAACCGCGACTTGGTCCCCTTGTTAACGGCGTTGCGGATGGTCAATCTCCCCTTGGGAATCCTTTCGAACACCTGCCCGGGGCATTGGCAGGAGGTACTGCGGGTGGCTCCCCTGGTCCAGCAGTACTTCTGCTGCTTCGTCTTGAGCCACGAATCAAAATGCATGAAACCGGGGCGGGAGATATACCGGGACGCGATCCGCCTGGCTGGGCAGCCGGCCGAGTCGATCTTCTTTGTTGATGATCGGCCGGAGAACATAGAGGCTGCCAGGTCCGCCGGTATGGATGCTCACCTGTATGAATCGGCCGGGCAGTTGTTTGAGCTGCTGGACGAGCGGGGTGTCCGATTGAACTACTGAGCCGAAGTGGTTGCCAAGGTCATCTCGCGCCGTTGGCCAACTGCTGGACGGAGCGATCGAGATGGTGGAGGGCATCGCTGGCGCGCTGTTCAATTGCCAGTATTCCGTCCCGGGATTCGCAGTCCCGCGGGTTGATCCGGATCAATGTCGCGCCGGGCAGGGCGGCCAGTCGTTCCGCTTCCATCCGGACCGTGGGCACAGCGGTTCCCGCGCCAATTTCGATGACGGCCAGGGAGGTGCCGGCCAGATCGACCAACCATTGTTCATAACGGTCGAGCTGTTGCCGGGCGCGATGGGAAAGCCATTCGCCATCCTGAAACATCAGGATATTGGGTCGGGCGATTGCATGGCAGCTGGGGCAACGGGGTAATGGCGAGACCGCTCGCAAGGTCTTCATCTCGATTTCGATCTGCATGTTGTCACAGGACCAGGTCACTGCTTGGCAGGCATCGCTACATTGCAGCTGATGAATCGTGCCGTGGCATTCGAATATTTCCAGTTCCGAGAAGCCGGCAGCCTGGAAATGTCCATCGACATTGCTGGTAAATACAAATGATCGCTTGCCCAGTTGATGGCACCAGGAATGAAGGGTCCGGAAACCTGGGTGTGGCCGGGTGTCCCGATAGAGTTGCAGGCGGTGCCCGTAAAATCCCCAGGCGCGGGCCGGATCATCCCGGAAAGACCGGGGATTGGCCATGTCGTAAAAGGTCAGGCCGACCCGCTGTAGGGGTGGGTAGGCCTCCCAGAAACCGTGATCGCCCCGAAAATCGGGTAAACCGGAGTCGACCCCCATGCCGGCCCCCGCCCCGATCCAGAGCGCGTCGGCTGATGAAATTACCTTGGCAGCAGTTGAAATGCACATGTTTGGCGATTCGGGATCTGCGGGGAACGCCTCTCCAGTGGGCTTTGACATTATTCCTTGGCAGGTGAAAATCCATTAATCTACGTGGGCTGATTATAAGCGCTCGCGGTACTCTCCTGGCCGCCATTCGAATCCCCCGGTTACAAAAAATGAAGCGATCCACCTTTTTTGCCAACCCTGCCAACGGGACGAACTGTTGTCGAGTCGGAATGGTTCTCTGCTGGTTATTGTTCGGCTTGGCCGCTCCACTGTCGGCTCAGGAACAGCAAGAATCGGGAAAGGAGTCGATCCTCAAGGAATCGATCGATGACTTGTCGAAACTGTTGCAGGCCGAGGAGAAACCTGCCGAGAAGAAAACGGCGGACCAGCCGAATGCCGAAACCACGGCGCGCCTTTTTTCCAATATTGGGCAACTCCCCCCGGTGATTACCCGTGTTGAGGCGTATGCCGGTCGGCCGTACGGAATTGGTAAAATCGAGTTCCGCCTGCGGCCCGGCGACGAGATGATCGATCGGACGGGTGCCATTCTGATCACCGAAAAGAATGGCCGCATCCGCTACCCGGTGACTTCCAAGCCCCCTGCTGCGAAGTTTCTGAACGCCCTGCTTGGCCGAGGGGACGTCTCGCCCGCTTCCTTGCATACGGCCTGGTTCCTGTTTGACGGAGATGAACCACTGGAGTTGACGCTGCAGGGTTCTTTGGCGCGATCGCAAACCGTCCCGGTCGAGTTTGTGCGAGATGCCAGATTTTCCCGAATCGTACGGCAGTGGTGGAAGGAGTATGCCTCGGTGACCGAGGAGCAGACTGCCTTGGGTGACTATCCGAAGCTGTTTGAAACGTACCTGACCTTCATGCTCCCCAATCGCCTCTACTTGCAGCCGTCGGGACCGGCCAGCCAGGTCGAAACGCCACCGGATACGTTGATGGAGACCTTGGCCAGGGTGTTCGACGTCGAGTCACAGCGCAGTCAGGCGATACAGAAATCGTTGCTGGGACAGGCCGATATTGGCCAGGCGACCTTGCCACTGCCGGCCGAACCGAATTGGATCCCGACCGACTTCTCGGGGTTTGACGGAGCGGATGTCGAGGTGGAGCCGATTGCCACCTGTGTTCCCCGCGAGTGTTTCTACTTGAGATTCGGGACCTGGCAGAACCAGTTATGGGTGAAACGCCTGATGAAGGAGTACGGTGACAACCTGGGCCAGATGATCAGCTTGAGGGGTTGGGAGCCAAAGATCGATTCCAAGTTCCTCGACCAGATGGCGATCGAATCGACGGACTTCGACGAGATGTTCGGTGGCAACCTGATTTCGGACGTGGCGGTTATCGGTAACGACATGTATATGGAGGATGGTGCCTCGGTCGGTGTGATCCTGCAAGCGCGCAATACGGGTGCCCTGAAGAACCAGTTAGCGCCGCGCCGCGTGGCGTTTGCCAAGGACCACCAGGAGGACGGGGCAGAGATCGAGGTGTTTGAAGTCGACGGGACGAAGGTGCAGTTTCTCAAGACACCGGACAATCGGTATCGTTCCTTTTACGTCATCTCGGGCAATAGCCATTTGATCACGTCTTCGTTGACATTGGTCACTCGTTTTCTGGAGGCCGCGCAGGGGATCGGTTCCCTGGCGACCACGCCCGGATTCCGCTACGCTCGCAAAGAAATGCCGCTCAGTCGTGACGATACGATCTTTCTCTACTTGCCCACCGAGTTTTTCCAGAACCTGCTGGGGCCGGCCTACCAGATTGAACTGCGGCGGCGCAACCAGAGCATTGCCGATATGCAGTTGATTGAGCTGGCCTACCTTGCCGCCCGGGCAGAGGGCGTCGAGGCTGATCATCCGGACACGCTGATCGCCAACCGTTTTCTGCCACAAGGCTTTGGCAAGCGCGCCGATGGTAGCCAATTGGCTCGCGAGGGGGACTTCTGGATCGATTCAATCCGGGGCCGGCGAGGATTTTTTACGCCGATCAGCGACCTGGAAATCAATAAAGTGACGGCCGCCGAGGCGGCCGACTTTGAACGCCAGAGGGCGTTCTATGCCGAGAAACTGCCCGGCATTGACCCGATGTTTTTTGCCTTGAAGCGATACCAGCAGGGCAACAATATCGAGCGGGTCGTTTTTGATGGCCGGGTCGCGCCGTTTGGAAAACAGAAATACGCCTGGTTGCTCAACATGATTGGGCCCCCTTTGAGGCGGGAAGTGGTCGAGTCCGAGGCGGATATCATTCGCTTCAGTGCCAGCCTGCGGGGTGGCTTCCTGACAGGAGGGACGGAAAGCCACCAGATCTTTGGCGCCGTCCAGGACACGGTTGACCCGAGCGTCGAAATCAAGCCGATGTCCCTGTTGTCGATGCTGGACCTGGTGAAATCGGCTCCCTGGTTTGTCGGTTCGATGCCGCCAGCAGGACTGCTCGATTTCTTGCCCAATCTGGGAGGGCAGCCGGATGCCGAAGGTTATACCTTTTCCGGTTTGCTGGGAATTTGGAGGCTGCAAACGGACTTGTACACGGCCATCTCCATGAGCCGGCAACGACTGGAGGAATTGAAACGGAGTTTTCGCCTCGTGCCCCTGGAACGACCGGCGCATGCGCGGCTGGAAATTGGTGACCTGGGCAATTCCAACTTGCGGAACTGGGGGAATGTTCATCTTTATGAACGGAGCTGGCAAACCTCGATCGCCAACGCCCGTCTGTTGAACATGCTGGTCCAGCAATTCAAGTTGTCGCCGATCGCGGCCCGTGAAACGGCGGAAAACGTCCTCGATGTCAACCTGGTCTGCACGCTGGGCGGTAAATATGAACTGGTGGAGACACCGACTACTCGCCTGGTCTGGGAATCGAGTAGCTGGCCCTCCTTCGCCGCCCCGCAGATCCCGGCTGATTACCTGGCTCCCTTGTTCAAGTGGTTTCGAGGACTGGAACTCGAAGTGATCAATGGCGACAGCCAATTCGTCGTGCACGGTTACCTCGACATCCAGCGGGATCAAGCGGAAGCCGCCCTGCCCTCGTTCAACCTGTTCAAAGGGTTTGGCAACGTTCTGTCGGGTGGCAATTCGGATGACCAACCGGCGGAGGATAAGAAACCGGATTCGCCCAAACCGGCCGATCAATCGGATCGCTGATTCTGGTCTCAACAGGTTTTGTCCTGCGAAGAATTCGTTGCTGCCTGTTCTTTTCTTCCCCGTCCCCCATTCGCGTCTGCTAAAATCCGAAGTTGCGTTCTGGTAGTCGCGTTTCCTGAGTGGCTGCAAGCGGTAGGAACGGGCCTGGCAGCGTGGCCATCCCATGGGACAGTTGGAACGAATTGGTGAGGAAGAGATGAACTATCTACGGCTTTCATTCCTGTTGCTTTTCTGGTTCGTGGTCCCTGCGATCTGCCTGGCACAGCAGAAAGGGGAAACGTGGTACGGTGTGCTCGACGTCGGTGTTCAAAAATTGCGTTTGGAACTGAAAGTCCAGAAGAACAAGCAGGGTGTCTACCAGGGCGCCATGTATAGCCTGGACCAGGGGAACCTGTCGGTCCCGCTCAGTCGCTTCGAGATCGTGGATGGCCGATTGGAGTTTGAGGTCAAGCAGGCCGGCGCTTCGTTTGCCGGGAAGTTGGAGGGCGATCAAGCGGAAAAGCAGGTCGCTGTCGGGAAGTTCAAACAGGGGGGAGCTGCTTTTGATATGACATTCAAGCGGGTTGCCAATGCGCCCGAAATGACCCTCGTTCAGACCTGGCAGGGGACGCTGGTGGCAGGGCCCCGAAAATTCGATTTCCAGGTCCGAATCCTGCGGGACGGAGAGGGGAAGTTGTCGGCCAAGTTAGACAGTTTCAGTGAAGGCCTGCTGGGCTTGGCGATCACGTTGGGCCCCCAGACGACGACCGACTCCCAGGAATTCAATTTTCAGGTCACCGCGACCAAGGCCGATTACGAGGGGAAGCGTTCCCAGGATGGGAAATCGGTCGAGGGGTTCTGGAAACAGTCTGGCGCCGAGTTGCCGCTCGATTTCAAGTCCGTTCCGCTGGAGGAGACACGGCGCAAGATGCCGGATCGCCCCCAGACGCCGAAAGGGCCGTTTCAATATGAATCCTCTGACCATGTGATCAAATCGACCCGCAGTCCGGGCGTCGAATTGGGAGCGACCTTGACGCACCCCAAGGGGAAAGGCCCGTTTCCAACGGTGATCCTCATCAGCGGTTCCGGGCAACAGGATCGCGACGAGACCATTTTTGGTCACAAGGCGTTTTTTGTGATTGCCGATCACTTCGCCAATAACGGGATTGCCACCTTGCGGTTTGATGATCGGGGAAAAGATAAGTCGACAGGCGATCCTGCGCTCTGCACGTCCGAGGACTTCGCCGATGATGTGGAGACGCTGGTCGACTGGCTGAAAGAACAATCGGTCGTCGATCCAGAGCAGATCATCCTGGTCGGCCACAGCGAGGGGGGGTATATCGGCCCGATGATTGCTGCCCGCCGGCCCGATATCGCCGCCGTGGTGATGTTGGGCGGGACGACCGTTCCTGGCGATCAGATTGTGCTGGACCAATCCCGGCGGATTGCCGCCGTGGCGGGTGCCAGCGAGACGGATCTCGATTTCCAGGAAGCGCTGACGAAAAACGCGTTTGCTATGTTGCGAAAGGGCGAGGTGGAGTCGCCCGATTTTATAGAGAAATTGATGGCCCGGACTCGGGAGCAATTGACCGTCGATGGAGAGGAGCCGGAATTTGAATTGCCGGAGAGCGCCGCCGACAGTTTATCCCGGCTCAATATCCCCTGGTTCCGCTTCTTCCTGGACTACGATCCGGCCGTGGCGCTGAGGAAGATGGATTGCCCGGTCCTAGCGCTGTTTGGTGATCACGATCTGCAGGTTCACCCGGACCTGAACGTGCCGGTGTTGGAAGCGATCTGGCAGGAGGGCAAGCACCCGGCCTCGGAAATGGTCCGCTTCCCCGGTCTGAACCACCTGTTTCAGGAGTCGGAAACCGGTTCACCCGCAGAGTACGTCCAGATCGATGAGACGTTTAACCTGGCTCCGTTGAACAAGATGACCGAGTGGATTCAGCAGGTAACGGCAGGAAAAGACGGGAACGAGTAAAAAGTGTCGCTGCCCTGACCGATCGGTGAGTTGGAGTCGTTCATGACGATCAACTCCCGTCCGACAGGGGCGCCCGTTCTAGGCTGAGGCCATCGGGCTTGTCGCGGCTGTCGATCTCCCTTATTGGCCGTTCCCATAAGAGAGTCCCAGATCGTTAGTTCGCACCTCTTTCAGTTTTTCGGCCACTGCTTCCCGAAACGACTGAGCGACTTGGGCGTGGTCAGGATGATCGACCAGGTTGGTGATCTGGGCCGGGTCGTTTCGCATGTCAAACAGTTCGGCTCCCCCCTGCCCCTGTTCACCGTACTGGATATAGGCCCAATCGTCGGTCCGCAACAGAAATCCTTTTCGCATGGGTGCCACGGAAAAGGCCGCGGTCCGAATTTTCTGCATTGGATCATCCAGCAGTGCGGAGATATCCTGGCCCTGCAAACGATCTTCTACGGGCAACTGACACAAGCTGGCAACAGTCGGGTACAGATCGATCAACTCGGCCAGGGAATGGCAGACGCCGGCCGGTTTGCCCGGGACCTTAATGATCAGGGGGACGCGGGCTGACTCATCCCGCAGGCTGACCTTGGCCCAGAAATCGTGTTCTCCCAGGTGGTAGCCGTGATCACTGGTGAAGATGACGATCGTCCGATCGGCGACGCCTGATTCTTCCAACGCCTGCATCACCTTGCCGACCTGGGCATCCAGGTAGGCGACCGAGGCGTAGTAACCACCGATCGCCTTCCGCTGTTTAGCCAGGTCCATCTGCATATTCTGGCTCGTCTTGTAGTTGATCCCCGCTTTGGGGATGTCATCCCAGTCACCCGGTACCTTGGGAGGCAGTACCATCTGGTCGTAGTCGAACGGGGCGTAGTATTTTTTGGGAGCGACGAACGGGACATGGGGACGGACAAACCCGACACC
>JAKVBG010000053.1 GCA_022447605.1 Mariniblastus sp. | reverse complement strand
AGTTCCGATGCTATCGATCGATAATACCTACAGCCTGGAAGAGTTGATCGAGTTTGGCAAAAAGACCGAGACGGCACTGGGTGGTCCGGCCGAATGGGTGGTGGAGCTGAAGATCGATGGTGTGGCCGCCACCCTGATTTATGAGGAGGGTCAGTTCGTCCGCGGGTTGACGCGGGGCAATGGTCAGGTGGGAGATGACATCACCCATAATTTGCGGACCGTGGCCGATGTGCCCCTGAGATTGGCGACCGGTTCGCCCCCCGCGCTACTTGAGGTGCGGGGTGAAATCTACATGACCAATCAAGAATTGGTTCAACTCAATGAACGGCAGGAAGAGGCTGGTCTGCCTCCGTACATGAATACCAGGAACGTAACGGCTGGCAGCATTCGATTGTTGGACCCCCGTATCTGCGCGACGCGAAACCTGAGATTGTTTTGCCATGGTACCGGTTATTGCGAAGGTCTTAAAAGTGACAACCATGTAGATTTTCTCAATGAAATTGGCTCGTATGGCCTGCCCCCCACGCCCGATGTGCGGGTCGGCATGTCGATTGAAAAAACGGCCAGGCAGTGTGAACAATTGATTGAACTGGTGCCAGAACTCGACTTTGAAGTGGACGGGCTGGTGGTCAAGCTCAACCGGTTTGATCAACGGGAGGAACTCGGTTCCCGTTCGAAGAGCCCCCGCTGGCTGATTGCCTACAAGTGGGAGAAATACGAAGCGATCACCCGATTGAACTCGATCGAGGTGCAGGTTGGGAAAACGGGTGCGGTGACGCCGGTGGCGAACCTCGAGCCGGTCGAACTGGCCGGCACGATCGTCAGCCGTGCCAGCCTGCACAACGCCGACGAAATCGCCCGCAAAGATATCCGTGTGGGCGATACGGTCGTGGTAGAAAAAGCGGGTAAGATCATTCCCCACATCGTGCGGGTCGAAAAACACGAGCGCAAAACAGAGGCTTTGCCAAAGTTTCAGTTTCCTCTCGATTGTCCCGAGTGCGGGAGCGTGTTGGTCAAAGACGAGGGAGGAGTCTATATCCGTTGCCCCAATCTGCAGTGCCCGGCTCAGGTCAAGGAACGGATCCGCTATTTTGCCACGCGGAATGCGATGGACATCGAAGGCCTGGGGGACAAGCTTGTCGATCAACTGGTGGTTCAGGGTCTGGTAAGCCAATATGGTGACCTTTACCGTCTGACCGTCGAACAATTGATGGCGTTGGAACGGATGGGAAAAAAGTCATCGGAAAACCTGATCCAGGCGATCGAGTCGAGCAAGTCCCGCGGGTTGGCCCGGTTGTTGAATGGTCTCTCCATCCGACACGTTGGCATTACCGTCGCGCGGGTCCTGGCGGACTATTTCCATGACCTCGACAGTCTGCGAAATGCCGACAAATCGGAATTGGCTGAGGTCGATGAAGTGGGGGATATTATCGCGGAGAGCGTGATCGATTTTCTGACCAGTGATTTCGGGCGCGAAACGGTTGACGACCTGGTCGCGC
Source organism: Mariniblastus sp. (assembly GCA_022447605.1). Lineage (GTDB taxonomy): Bacteria > Planctomycetota > Planctomycetia > Pirellulales > Pirellulaceae > Mariniblastus. The sequence continues at coordinate 18,482 of JAKVBG010000053.1, read as the reverse complement.
TCGGTTTGAAAATCGATGGGGAGACTGCCGAAACGGTATCCCTGGGAGACGAGTTGAACGGCAAGACGTTTGTCGTGACAGGTGTCTTGTCGCGATACACACGGGATGAAATCAAGCAGCTGATTGAGCAGCATGGTGGCAAGACGAGTTCTTCCGTTTCAGGGAAGACAGACTACCTGGTTGCCGGAGAAAAAGCAGGTAGCAAGTTGAGCAAAGCCGAATCGCTGGGCGTTCAGGTGTTGGACGAGCGGCAATTTGAAGATTTGTTGGACCCGGGGAATCAGGGTTGATTGGGAAACGGGCCTCAACCACCGGAGGATTTACCTGCCAGTTTTCTTAACAATCCATTTAAAAAAAAGCTGCCCAAGGCGATTCCGGCGGCAATCGGGAAGATCCGTGGCCTGGCCGCCACCAACAAGAGGAAGAAGACGACGATGGCCAGTGTCAGCCAGGACGTCCGTTTTTTGAAGCTTTCCAGTTGATGGTAGGCCAGCCATAAAACGAGCAGCATGAAACCGACCCGCATGAAGATGCCGGCAAACATTTGATTTTCAGCAGATTCCCCTGACCAGAACCAGCCACCACAGGTCAGTAGGGCGATCGCGGTGAGCAGCAGTAAAAAACGTCGGAGATCCATCAGGCTGACCTGGTCAGAGGTTGCGGGGTGCGGCCGGTTTTTCAGGATGCCAATTCGCCTCGCAACCGGGTCAGCAGTTCGACGGCATGGCCAATCTCGTTTTTTTGACGATCCGGTTCCTGGGGGATTTCCCGTTCGATCGTGAGTGGGCCCCGGTAACCGATCGATTTTAACGTCGACAAGTAACGCCGCATATCGACCTGTCCGTCACCCAGTGGGGTTTCCTCGCCCCATTCTTTACCGGGTTGGTCGGCCCACTTGGCGTCTTTGCAGTGCACACTCTTGACGTGGTCGGCAATTTTTTCCAGCGCTTCAATCGGTTCCCCAGTTCCGTAGAGAATCATGTTGGCGGGATCAAAATTGACGAACAGGTTGTCTTGATCGACATCTTGAATGAACTGCAACAGGCTGTCGGCAGTTTCCTGACCGGTTTCCAGGTGCAGGGATTGGCCGTTGGCACGGGCGTGATCGCATAACTGGCGGGTGACTTCCACCACGCCTTGGTAATCGGAACCTTCAACGGAATGCGGAACAAATCCAAGATGCAGGGCAACCACGTCGCATTGAAGGAGCTTGGCAAAATCGGATATCTCTTTCATTTCCTCCAGCCTGACAGCCCGGGTTTCCGGGGGTACCAGCCCGACGGTTTCTTCGACGGTCGGGATGTCCTGGTAACTTTCTCCTGAGAACCCGCCGAAAACAGCCGTCAGTCGAATCTCGTATTCCGCCAGTTTGTCGAGGAATTCTTGGGCCTTTTCGGCGGTTCGTGTTTCCGCGTGAGGTGCATGCAACTGGATGGTGGGAACCCCCAATTCGCGGGCCACATCAAGATGGACGCCTAATCCCGCATCGATGCTCGCGAAAACACCAATTTCCCAATCACTCATCTGGAACTTCCTATCGTCGTTTAGTCAGGGAGGAAATGACCGGGAGATGAGGACATGGCGCCGCCATCGTTACCGGTCCTTCGAATCAACTGGATTCGAGACAAGTTTATTAATCTGACCGTGGCCTGCGAAAACGTCAATAGTTGGCGTGGCCTGGATGCCGAGCTTGTCAAAAAAAACCGCCGAACGTTAGACGTTCGGCGGTCAGATTCAAAGTGTTTTAGTGGATTAGATCGATTGGCAACTAATTGCCGACCTTACCCACTTGAGCTTCTTCTTCTTCGGATTGAATGATGATTCTTGGTGTGACCATCATCATCAGGTTTTCCGTTTCACGTCCAATACCGACGTTTTTGAACAACCGGTTGATGTACGGAATGTTGCTCAGGAAGGGAACACCCCGTTCGGAGCGGCCTTCTCGCATTCGCTTGATTCCGCCCATCAGGACAGTTCCTCCATCGGGTACGCTGACGACAGTGTTGATCGTCGTGAAACCGACAGTCGGTAACTGAATCGTGACACCGGATGTTTCCGTTTCCACGATCTCTGTTTCGCCGTCCAGCTCTTCTTCGTCGTCGTCGACGCCGTCGAGCAGATCATCCAGCAGGCTATCCGTTTCACGACGGGTTTTCGTGGACCCGTCGAAGGTAAACGTTTGGACATCCTGCACCTGGCTGAAGAACGGTACCAAGGTCATCCTGACTGATTTGCGGTCGTTGGAAACCACAGCCTGGACATTCATACTGGTTCCATCCGGCAGCAAGGTAATTACAGGCTGTTGGGCAACTGCAAAATCGCCCACGACCGGGATCACGCTGGTCACGAAAGGACGCAGGGCCCCGTCGGTGACACTCGCACTTTGGCCATTGAACATGGTGACCGTGGGTGCCTGCATGATATTGGAACGGTTGTCACCTTTGGATGCCTGGATAAGGAAGAAGACTTCAATATCACTCAGGATGGCAAATCCAAAGTTGGCCGCCGTACCGACGTCAAACCCGCCGAAGTTCGGCACCGCCGAGGCAAAACTGTTTTGCAGAAATGCAACATCCAGGTCCTCGGTGGGCACGAATCGTTCCGGAACTGGTTCCCGACCGACAACCACACTTTCCGGTAGTACATCCGGCAGTGGGTTGGGTATATCGGCCGCATCGTTGATTCGGAAATCGAAGTCGATGCCGATTCGTTCGAAGAAGTTATCACGCAGGGTGATGAAACGTACTTCGATCACGATTTGAACGTCATTGAGTTCCCGCAGTTTCTGCAGCAAATCCTGGATTTCGTCCTGGACTTCCTGTGTTTGGGAAACAATCAGGCTCAGGTTCGGTACGAAAGATTGGATCGTACCATCACCATTCGTGTCGTCCCAGCTTTCGGGGTCGATCGTTGTCTTGATCAGATCGATCAGAGGTTCAAAATCGGCCTCGGTAATACCACCCAAGGTGGGTGGACCAATGCTGTTAAACTGAGGTGTCCCTGTTTGAACGGGGCCACCGCCGTACTGGTTACCAAATCCGAAACCACCACCGAACGGACCGTTGGGTAACTGTTGACCCATGGCGGCCTGTTGGGCTGCATTGGCCTGTTGAGCCATGGCAATGGGGGAGATCGCAGAGGAGGCGGGATTTTGTCCCATCGCCAACGGTGTTTGATTGCCGTCGAAGCCATTCTGCGTCATGTAACCGTTCATGCCATTTCCCGCCCCCGGTGTCATGAAATTCATGTTGAGGGACGAGTTGAAATTTTTCACCGGTGTCACCAGGTCACCCACATAGTAGGTTTTTGGTTTGACATCGCGGCGTTGGGCATCTTTGCTGGTGACCTTGATAACTTCGTCTTCCACAACGAACACCAGGCCGGCAGAGCCGAGAATGACGTTCAATGCGGATCGCAAAGAAATCGGTTCACGGATGGGCACATCGACCTGTCGATTGGTTTCAATGCCCTCGGCAGCCAAGGCGATGTTGTCGAAGATGATGTTGACTCCTGCCTGTGTTGACAGTTGGTCAATCGCTTCGAACAGGGTGCCTCGGTATTCACCTTGGACTCTTTGCTCGGTGAGCAAATTCCAAATTTGCCGCTCTGATTCCGAGCTGTACTGCCTTAGTGACAGTTCGGCAGCCCGCATGTTGACCCGCTTTGCATATTCATCGGAATCGCCGAACAGCAAAGGAGTCTTTTCGTCAAATGGAATCGCGTCTTCTTCCGCATTGCGAAGTCCGAAGTAGACACCACGTTCTTTCTGTTCCTTGATTCGAGTCATTTCCGCGATACTGATGCCCAGATTGGCCTTTTCTCGCAACAATGCCGAAATTTCACTGTCCGGGTCCAGGTCAGCCGCCTGGCGGGCAATTTGCTGCGCCTCGGCATACCGGCCTTCGTCCAACAGGTTGTTGAAATCTTCGACCAGTTTCTGGATTTGGACTTCCGTGTCGTATCGTTTCTGACGAGACAACTCGACATCCATCATGCGCGAAGCATTCGCTTCGTCGTTCATGATTTCAGGCAAATTGGACTCGATGAACGTTTGCATCTCGGTAATATCCCGATCGATGATGTTCAACAAGGGACGCTTGGTTACATCATCCAGATCGCTTTGGGATACCCGGTTGCGGATGTCCGTCATCCGGTCGAGTGCCATCCGAGGTGTCTTCTCCAAGGCACGTTCGGCGGCTGCCCGCTCGCGGAATACTTCCGATTGAAGTTTTCGGAACATCGCTGCCTGAGCATTGGCAACCGCGTCCAGGTTCAATGGATCAACATTTTCCTGGATCGCTGTTTCCTTGCTCATACTGGCGAGTTTGTCTTGAATTGACTGCTGTGTGGATATATCCAGTTCGTCTCGATATTGCCAAGCCAATTGGAAGTATTCGCGTGCACCGTCCATGTCTTGGTTCTCGAGGGCTTGCAGGGCAGAGCGATAAAGCTGCATACCGCGAGAAGGAACCGGCTGAGTTTCGACCGATTCAATCACTTCTGCCTGTGCCTGGGAGTTGTCCGTGTCCTGGTTTTCGACTTCCACGACCTCCTGGACGGTTTCTGGCTGTTCCTCAAGGTCCTGGTTCATAGCGACCTGAACGTTTTGAGTAGCATCAGCACCCGGATTGTAATCTGCTTGAACGACCGGTTGGCTCGGCTCTTCAAAGCTCGCCGGTACCACGGTGGTCGTGTTCTTCATGGCATTTTGGATTTTCAATTCCATTTGCCATGGACGCATCTGGTTGGTGCCAAATTCAGCGTCAGCAACGCCTAATGTTTTGGCCTGTTGGGTGAGTTGTGCCGCCAGCTTGTAATTAGCCTGGTCAAATGCCAGTTCGGCCTGGGACATCAACTTCATCGCTTCCGTTTTTACGTTGGCGACTTGCATGGATGATGCCTGCATGGTGGCTCGCTGTGCCTTAATTTTTGCAGCTACGGCCTGCGGCGTCATTTTCAGTTGGCCGAAATCAACAGGGAATTTTTCGGCCTGTTCCATCAGCATTTGAGCGCTGTCAAGGTCCTGGTAATTCACCATGCTATTCGCCTGCTCCAACAGGAACTCGGCAGCTTTCGCATTGAATGCCCGGTCCTTGGCAGCAGCCATTTTCGCCAATTCTCTTTGGTAGGCGATCATGTTCGAAATGGCCTGTGGCGAATCGCCCAGGGCGGTAAAATCCACCGGGTATTTCGCGGCAGATTTGACCATCATTTCGGCAGTGGTGACATCACCGTGTGCCAGAGCTTGACGTGCCTTGAGCATCGTCATTTTGGCAGGACCTGTTTGGTCCATGCCGCTGTTAACATCCTTCGCCGCCTGCTGCGGGCTGAAGGTGTTCTCCGCACCCTGCAGAGGTGCGAAGGTGTTGGAATTATCAACCGATGAATCGGTTTGGCCCATTGTTTCTACCTGGAACCCAAACCACGCAGTTGCGCAGATCAGGGACCAAGTCAAAAAACCGTGTTGAAGTCGCTCGGAGACTCTCACGCAATTCTCCTTGTTAAGGACGCTTTACCCATAAGGTATCAAGTTAAACTGCTACGGTTTGTTGGATGAGTTTTCACTCAACACTGGTCTGTCAGGGAAACAATCCCCGGCACCGTTCCGACCGCGCACAGCCAGCGCAAATCGAGACGACCGTCCGTAGACAGTGCACGCATTTTTATTTCAGGGGCGTTAATTACTGAGGTCTGAAAGATCGGTCAATATCAAAAGGATAAAAAAATATATTTCCCCGTGCTCTTGCTAGCGGCGGGCTTTGTGACCGAGGTTTTACCGAGTTAATAGGGCGATATTTACGGACGAAAATCACCGACTCTGACCAGCTAGCGGTTTGGATTGTTTCATTGCCTGCCTTGTCCGGGAATAAAAGCCGGGCGATGACCGTGTCGGCAGATCGTCTGTGTCCGTTTCCTGGAGGATGTTCCTTGGCGGTGGTGCCCTGATTCAGCGGTGCGGATTCCCTCCAGTTCGGTTTGGTCAAGGCATTGATTGGGATGGCCCACTGGCTGCAAACGGAGTCGGTTTCTTCCGCTTTCGCCTGTGGAACGGTATGCCGAATTGTCTTTTCAGTAAGGAGAAAGTAGCCTTTTGTTTTTATGTTGGACTGGTGGCCGGATGAAAAAGAACCTGTTCCTGGTGGTTACGCCCCTGTTGGCGCTGATATTGGGGCTGTCGTTGTGGAACGCTGATTTTGAAGTCAGCATCTGCTGGACAGCTGCAATCACTTGTTGGGTCGCCATCTGGTGGATTGCCGAACCAGTCCCGATTCCCGTTACCTCGCTGTTACCAATGGCCCTCTTCCCGCTGGTCGGCGTACTAACGCCCGGAGAGGTGGCCGAATCGTATGGCAACCCCCTGATTCTGCTGATGATGGGAGGTTTCATGCTTTCCGTTGGCATGGAAAAGAGTGGTGCCCATCGGCGCATCGCGTTGAAGATGGTTTCGCTTTGTGGCGGTACCAATGGTCGGCGCCTGGTTTTCGGGTTCATGCTGGCATCGGCCGTTCTTAGTATGTGGATTTCCAACGCCGCGACTACCTTGATGTTATTGTCGATCGTGATGGCGGTCATTGCCCAAACGGAAAATCTCCAATTACGATCCGCCCTGCTTTTGGGCATTGCTTATGCGGCAAGTGTGGGTGGGATCGGGACTCCTGTGGGAACCCCACCCAACCTGGTATTTTTCCAGGTCTACCAGGAAAACACAGGTCTCGAACCCTCTTTTCTGCAGTGGATGTCCTGGACCCTGCCGGTCGTGGTGGTGATGTTGCCGATTGTTGGCCTCTGGTTGACGCGCAACCTGGGAAAGGTCGAAACGATTGAACTGCCGGCGGTCGGGCCTTGGCAAAGTGCAGAGATCAGAACCCTCGTCGTCTTTGCGGTGACGGCGCTGTTGTGGGTGACCAGGATTCAGCCCTTGGGTGGTTGGAGCCAGTGGTTGGGCCTTCCCGGGGCCAATGATGCGAGCGTGGCATTGCTCGGTGTACTGGCCATGTTCGTGATCCCCAGCGGAAGGTGGAGCGCAGGGGAGCGTCTGTTGGACTGGAAATCGGCCAGCCGTATCCCGTGGGGTATCCTGCTCCTGTTTTCCGGGGGCATCTGCATTGCCAAGGCGTTTGTCGTGTCCGGCTTGAGTGGATGGCTCGGTCAGCAATTGGCCGGATTAGGGGCGATGCCGCTGCTGTTGCTAGTCGGCATCATCTGCCTGGCAGTGACGTTCCTGACCGAGTTGACGAGTAACACGGCAACCACCACGCTCCTGTTGCCGATACTGGCGGCGGCGGCATTGAGCGCTGAGATCAACCCGCTGCTGGTGATGGTCCCCGCCACCATAAGCGCCAGTTTCGCGTTCATGTTGCCGGTCGCAACGGCACCCAATGCAATCATCTTTGGGTCGGGCGAGTTGACCGTGAAACAAATGGCCCGTGAAGGGATCGTTCTTAACCTGATTGGGACGGTCGTGGTGACTTTGATCTGTTATCTGCTGATCGGTTGATGTCACGTTGCGTTAAACCGCCGCCGGCAGCCTTGTCGTCTATTCGGTTGCCAGCATGCCCGCGCAAAAGAGCATGCCCGCGCAAAAGAAAGTCCGGCCGTGAAGCCGGACGATCAGTTTGCTTTCAGAAAGGCGGTATTGGTTGTGAATACAGAAGCGTCCCGTGTGACATTAGTTTGTAGAACTACTGACCAGGGCCGTCCCCTTCGCCACCGAATCCTCCAGTGTCATCTTTCTTCTTTTTCTTCTTGCCGACTTCGGCCAACTCGTCATCGAGAAAAAGAGCGTGACGGTAACCGAGGCGGTCGTTGATATCATTTTGCACGCGGAAATTCCCGTCGGCATCCATGATGAGCACTTCGCCTGGTAGTTTGAAATCCATTTTGGACTGCGAGATTCGCAAATCCTCACCGCCGAGAATGTCGACGACGACAGCACCCGTCTTTAACTCGGGAGGATCTTCCAGCTTGCGGACTGACCAGTCGATAGGGTGCAACAGGTGAACCGCTTTTTCAGGTTTGAAGTCGAGTACATCACCACTCTTGACGATGCGATGCGCGGGAAACTTGGTGTGATATTTCTTGTTCCACATCGCTGCAACGACTTCTGCCGACGGGTCACCGGTCGGCACTGAAAAACTGTTGTTGACCCGAATTTGCCGGCCCGCATCCACGCTGCCCGCGTGAAATTCGCCTAAATCCTTGGCCGATTTGACAGCGCCATCGGTGTAGGCCCATTCGGTGGGCCGGGCGTAACGCAGCCCTTTGTTGGGAATGCTTTTCGGGTTGGCTTCCAGGTCGTTTTCCTGCTTGGCAATCCGGGCCCGTACGGCCGGATCTTTCATGGTCGACTCAAGTTTGACATAGACGTAGTTTTCAGATTCGTCTTCCTGTTGTCCCATCCCAGGGCCTTCTTCTCCACCTTCCATCTGGGACATACCGGCTGCCGGGGTGTCCCGGTCCTCCTCGCCATCATCCAGAGAACTGAACAAACCGTCCGGGTTTTCGTTGTTGGGGTCGGCCAGCCAGACGCGAACTCGATATTCGTACTCTTTTCCTTCGGGAACTCCGATGTCATAAAAGCGAAGCAGCTTGTAATCGCCAGAGGCGACTTTGGCGTTCATGATCTCGATGTAATCCGAACGATCAGTCCCTTTTCGCTTCTGGCGAAATTCTTTCTGATCACTCAGATCGCCCGGATCCTGGTCTTCATGGTCCTCTTCATCTTCAAATTCACCTTTGCCTGAGGCATCATCTCGGTCGGCTCCCTCCGATTCTTCGTCGTCCTCTTCGTCGATTTCGAAATTTTCAAGACTGCTTCCGCCTTCGGATGGGTCCTTGGCCGACTCACTGCTTTCGGATTCTTTCGGAAACTGACGTTGCTCGACTTTGCCATTCGGATGAGTGGCCAGGTTTCGGTAATCCACCATCGAGATCGGTGGAATTTTTCCAGAAAGGATCGGGTCATAAAACTTGGCATCGATCACTTCGGGGGCGCCAAATTTATAGACACTGTCCGGGAAATAGCTGTTGATGATCTGTCGGTTTCGCTTGGAAACATCCTTCCAGGCATCGTCGGGTTGGCCTTTTTCCCGCCGTTGGACTTCGACGTACTGGTAGACAGGTTTGTCGCGGTCGGGGTAGTAGGCAGCCGAATCCTGTAACACTTTGTCGTATTCAGCCCACTGGTTCTTGATCTCAACCAATCCAAACAGTGCCATGATCTTGGTGACTTCCGGCCGGTGTTGGCTGCTGGACAGATTCTCTTTCTTGGGGCGGATGCCCGTCATGTATTGAGCTTGGATGTCTGGCATTGATTCGCCCAGGACGATCCCGTCGACCCGTTTCTTTTTCTTTTCGTCGTCATCACCACGACCGCCGAAATCACCCAAATCACCGGGGCCGCCGGGGCCACCGCCGTTCCCTTCCTCTTCCTCGTCTTCCTCGTCGGGATCGGCTTGACCGGCTGGCGGAAGGCTGGAGATTGCCAGTTCCTGCCCATCCGGGTTGTTGATCAGCAACGGCACATAGAGTGGGACAGCCACAATTTCGATCGGAGCCCGTAGGATCGGATCTTTTCGCATCCCGAGGGTCTTCGCCTTGGTGCCGAGCAAGCGGCCTCGCTTGTATTGATCGGTTCCGATGAAGACCTTGGAGGCCTGTTCGATGCGCAGATGGGAATCGGAGTCCGCTTTGCGGTGCTCGGCGATCTTGGTCCAGCTCTCGCCATTTTCGATATACCCATTCGCCTGGGAGGCCATCTGTCGCAGCTGGCTTGGTGTTTTCTCATTGAAAACATCCGTGTTGTAGCCCCACCAGAGGAACAGTCCGAGCAGAACGACTGCTGCCAACAGGATGATCTTTTCCACGTGGTAAAGAAGAAAACTGTTGAAATTTAAATTCGTCTTTTTCATTTTATCTCCAAAGCCGAACAGGCTCTCAAATTTGTTTTTTCATCCAGTTTGCGAATCAAGGACTCGAGGATGTTTCGGATTCCGGATCACTGCTGGAATCGGTTGTTTCGGTACTGGTTGTGTCGGTCGCGTCGTCGGAAGATTTGCCGGTGAGCAAAGCTTCGTTGACCGGATTATAGATTTTGACGATACCGTAGAATTCAACATCCACGTCGTAGCCGATCCGGGTCTCTACATTCCCGCTGCTGGCGGAGCTTGCCCCTCCGGCCGCTTCACCCTCGTCGACTTCGCCACCTTCCAGCCCGACATTTCCACCGCCTCCGCCACCGGCCGAGGAGGCCAGTTGCTGCGCTTTTTCGGCTGCGGTTAATTTTTCAGTGGAACCAGATGATTGGACCGAGCTGTGACCACCTTGAAGTTCGATTCCCTCGCCGGGCGTGTGCCGATTGATGCGGACTTGCCAGACTTCGAAAATGAACGGCGATGGCTTGTCACCGTCCTGTCCCCACTGGTAGCAGGCCGTCAGGAATTCCGGGATTTTCCGTTCATCCATGCGGCAGGCAAAACGGACAGGTACGCGCTTCGATACAATCATCTCGAGGTTTTCCTCTGGCAGCTCGGCTCCCGTCAGTATTTTGCGTACGTCGTCTGCCAGGACCGGCTCAAAGTTTTCATTGACATACCGTCCGTGATAGGCGGGCTGGTTGGTGTAATTGAGACCGCCTTCACCCGTTCCAGAGTTTGCTGCCCGCGCTGCCTTGCGGTTTTCTCTATCCCTCTTTTCGATGTCGGCCTTGCTCGTGACCATTGAGCTGCTAACAGCATCGGCCGTTTTCTTGGCGACGGCACTCAGTGACTGGTCTGGGGTGGTAATCTCCCCGAGTTGTGTCAAGGCTTCCCGCCCAAAGGCGATGTGATCGATCGTCTTGATTGTCGCCAAATCGTTAGCATCGGCGGCACCATTGACTTTCTTGATGATGTTGAAGAAGGCTTCTAGCAGCCACAGATCCTGTTGCAACATGTAGACCTGGGAGGGGGAAGGAACCGATTGGGAGAGCCGGTGGTCATCCCGTCCTTTGAAGTCCATCAATTTTTGCAGCCAAAGCTCCTGGTTGTCTTCGTTCCATGCGACGACGATTGAGTTGTCGTCAATCACGGTCGCCTTTGCCTGAGGTGTCTCGTCCCCGTCCTCACCTTCACCCGCTTCGGCGCTTCCGCCGTCATCCTCATCACTTTCACGGTTGTTGGTTGTCGGCGTGCTCTCGCCCATGTCGTATTGCCACTCGGTGCCGATGATGGCGCAGATGCGGTCCATCGTCTTGGGGATTTGCATATTGTAAATCTGCAGGAACGAGACCATTTGCAGGCCTGTTCGGTCGGTCGGAAACGTCTCGGGCGGGTCGAATTGACTGAAGGTATCGACAAACTCGGGCGACGCGATCTCTTCCGGCCATTTCATGATTTCCGCTTGGGCGTCGTATCGCATTTTCCACGACTTCAGCACCGATTGTGTCGCTTCGTCGATTTCTGATTCCATCCCTTTCTTGGAAGAATCATTTGGATGCGCGCCGACGTTGGTTTCGCCCGTATTGGCGACGGTCCGCATGATGGCATCGTAGGTTGAAATCCGGCTCTTCACTTCCCCTAGGTTGGAAGCGGTTTGGACGGCCAGTTCACCGGTGGCGATGATCCACGTAGCGACCATTGCCGCAGCCAGCAGAAAGCACGTAATCCAAAAACGGTTTTTCTTGATGAATTCAATGACAGGTACGATTTGATCCATGATGGGTTCCGTTTAAAAGTTAATTTTCCTCAACCGTTTCTGTTTCTGTGTCCGCTACTTTTTCGGCTTCGGCCTTTTCCCGAGTGTCTTTCGCTTCGAACCGCTCCTTGGGCGATCGGGGAATCCAGGCCATCTGGACAGTAAAATCATAGCGCCAAGCGTCAAAGCTACCATCACCTTGTTGGGTGGAGCCCGGCCCCCCGGCACTCGACTTGTCCGAATCGCGGCCGATGGAATCCTGGCGAAAGCCGATCGATTCCTTGGTCCTTTCTCCACTGGTGACCAGCGTGGGATAATAGATTCCGAAGTCCTGGAATTTATATTCACCGCCACCGGCAACGGCATCGGCCGCACCGGGAAACTCAACGGTCCCGTCGATCAGCTTGGTCATCAAAGTCTGCATCACGTAGGTCTTGTCGGCGTTCCGTTTCAGGACCTGTTGATCACTGTTGTGAAAGTGATGGGCCTTGATCTCGATGATCCAGCCGGCCCCGGTCAACTCCGCTGCCGTTTCCTTGTCAGCTTCCTCGGCTGCCTGTTTAATCGGTTTGAGCAGGTCAGTGATTTCTTCCCGGGTGCTGTCGAACATCGTGTCGTGGATCGGTTTGACCGTGTCTAACCACTCCGCGACATCCTTGTAGTACTTCGTCTCAATGTGGTCCAGGTAGAGTTCCTTGCGATCCTCGAACGGGTGTTCGTTTGGATCGACACTCTCCAGATTTTCCAGCCGAGGATCTTTGGGCAGGGCCTGATAGATGGCTGATTGGATTTCCGTCCAGGAGGTTTTGTCCTCGGAGGAAGAGACGAGTTCGGAGGCGAGCCGGTTCAGCTTTTCCAGCTTGACTTTCAGTTCGTCATCTTCCCGTTTATGTCGTTTGCTGATGCCGTCCTGTCGATCGATTGCATCTTTCGCTTCTTTCCAGCTGACCTGGTCAGCCGTGTAGCGAGGGTCGACTTTCCACCAGGCGGTGTCCGTCATGAAATAACTGAATACCAGGGCGATCATCAGGATGCCGACCGAAGCCAGTACCCAAGGTTTCTTTGCCCGGATGATCCGCTCGGTGACGATTTCACCGGGCAGAAGGTTCGTGTTCATGACCGCCTTGCCGGTTCCTTGCAGGCAGAGTCCATAGGAGGGCGCAAAGGAGAGCAGGTTGTCTTTGAAGGAGGGTTGGGAAACGACTTCATTTCCCGTCAGGGTGTCGAACGTGGTCACCTTGGCAATGTCAATCTGCAGCTGCTTGTTCAGGAATTGCCGCAAGCCGGGCAGTTTGGCCGCGTTGCCGAGCAGGACGATTTTCGAGATCTGGGCTGTCTTGTCCATGCTCTGGAAGAACGTCAGCGACCGCTGGACTTCATTGACCAGGTCGGTGAAGACCGGTCTCATCGCCTTGAAGACCGTCTTGGGGTCCTCGGCCTGACGTGCGTTTCGCTTCAGGTGCTCCGCCTTGGCCTGGGTCAGTTTCAGTTCCCGCGACAACTGCTTGGTGAAGTGGTTGCCGCCGATCGGAATGTTTCGCAACCAGAGCTTGATCCCGTTGGTGACGATCAGGTCCGTCGTGTCGGTACCCATCGACATGACCACCAGGGATTCGGGTGGCGATTCCGGGTCAAATTCCTCAGCGTTGGGTAGTTCATCGAGGATGTCGTTGCAGACGACATTGAAGATAGCCAGCGGTGAAAGCTGGATGATGTCAACTTCGACGTCCGCTTCGTCAAAAGGTCGCAAGGCACGCAAAACGGCGTCCCGCTTCATGGCGAAAAGGCCGACCTCGGCATCGACGGTTCGGCCGTCGACAATCGTGCCGCCCATTTGTTGCCAATCCCAGATAACGTCTTCGATGGGAAACGGGATCTGCTGTTTGACTTCATACTTGACGATGTCGGGCAACGTTTTGGCATCGACCGGGGGCGGCTTGAAAAACCGCGAAAGCCCTGCCTGCCCAGGTACGCTGATGGCGACCGAGTCACCAACCACATTGTTGCGGGAAAGGAACTGTTCCAGCGCCTGACGTACCAGTTCCTCGGGATCGGCTTCCGGCTGACTGAGTATTTTGGGATACTCGATATAGTCATACGTGTCGGCTACCACCGATTCGCCATCGGCATCGAGGGTGCAGCGCAGTGCCTTCAGTGCGCACTGCCCGATATCGATACCCCATACGGCGTTTGTTTTGGCCATTTGCGTTCCTGTTCAAATAATTCGATCAACTAAATAAAGGGACCATCGGCGGAGGACCGCTGGGCCATCTATATAGAATAGTTTGAAGTTTCAATTCCGTACAAAAAGAGCGGGCCAAGCGGATTCCCGATTCATTCCACCCGGTTTTCGTGCAAAATGCTTCATATAGTTTATTTGTTGCACTCAATCCTGGCGAGATGGATCGGCCGGAGTCGGCCTGCTGCGGAAAGTTTCCTCCTTATAATTTACTGAAAAAAGAGCTCATTTGTCAACTTTTTGCCCGAAAACACGGGCTTTATGATCGAATGCAGCCAGTTAAAACGATCGCTCTCCCGGGTAGCCGGATATTTTTTGTAACGGGAAATCCAATTGGTCCGATTTTCCCAATCCGAAATGACGGGAGTAACGGTTGACCCGATTTTTATATGGCTGACCGGATGGTCCTAGGACGATCAACCGTCTCCTTAAGTTCCAGAGATTTCATGTCAAAATCAGCACCGATCCCACTATTTCCCTGTCATAGTATCGAGGATTTTCCGACTCATTTTCGGGGTGCTGAGGCGGCCGGTATCCTGGCGGCCTGGACGGTGACCTGGCATCCCGAAATCGTTGCCTCCAGCGGGAAAATGCCTCTCTGGTCGAGCACCGATTTTCTCAGCCACGATCTGGAGAACCGGCTTTTGCTGATTCCCTCCGCTTCGGCAAAACGTCTTTGTCCCGATATCGAGAGACTGATCGAAGAGGAAAAGTGTCAAACCTTACAGAGTTTGGAGTCGCGTCAGGCGTACCTGGCCTCTCCCGAAATGGCCGAAAGGTTGTCACCCGATTTCGATCCGCAGGTCGCCCGCGAGTTCTTTGCCCTGGCCTACGGCTTTCTGCAGGTTCAGGTGATGACACGCCAAATTCGGTATTCCAGCGGCCTGGATGAACAGGAATTTGAGAGCCGGCTTGTGCGTGCCGCACAGGGGGCGGTGGAACAGAGAGCCGATCTGCAGCCTTTGTTGCAGGCTTGTTACGACCTGTTGCTGGAAGAGCGGAACCGTTTCTACCCGAGCCAACCCGAGTTGCTCGACGTCGTGATGTTGGCTCCCAGTACGCTGGGGAGCCGGTGTGAAAAACAGCTGGAATCGGACGGCAAAATGAATCTGCTGCTTACCGGACAGTTGGTCAAAACGGTGCAGGAGGAAAAACCGGCGATTTACCAGAAAATCCAGGCGGCGATCGAGGCGGAACGGGCCGAAGTCGTCGGCGGTTTGTACTCGGAGTTGCCTTCGAAACTGATGGGCGTGGAATCGCAACTGAACCAGTTGGAACGGGGGATCGAGGAGGTCGGGCGTCGACTCGGGCAACGTCCCCGCTTGTTTGTGCGCCGTACCTTTGGATTGAACCCGAAACTCCCTGCCGATTTAGAGCAGCTTGATTTTTCCGGTGCGCTGCACGCCAACCTGGGACGCGGGACGATTCCTGAAGGCTCCTCGACCATGATCCAATGGGAAGCGACCGACGGCACGAGGTTGCCGGCGATCCAGCAGATTCCGCGGGACGCCGCCGATCCCGGCTCCTTTCTCGATCTGGGGAAGTTCATCGGTGAGGCGCTCGACTCGTACCATCACTCGACCGTCCTGTTCGCCCATTGGCCGGATCGAACCTGTGACGCTTTCGCCGATCTGTTGACACTGTCCCGCTACGGTCCGCTGCTGGGGCAGTTTGTTACCGCCAGCGAGTGCCTGGAGGGATTCTATGACCCGGGTTACAGCGAGCGATTTTCTGACGATGAATATCGCGGTCGGTCGTTGACCGATGCGGTATCGGGAGGCGTCCGCAACCCGCTCTCCCGGATCGTCGATTACTGGAAAAACTATCACGTCCTACAAGGTCTTGCCGGGTTCACGACGATTTCCCACTTCCTGCAACGGGGGGGGCAGGCGGCTGGCGAGGTTTCAATCCGGGAATCGATCTCGGCCGCCATGGATCGGAACGATGCCTGCCTGGGAGATGAAGCAGGGGATCCGCCCAATACGACCGAGCTGGTGGAGCAGGTCAGCGCCGCGGTTGCCAAGGCCGGCCGCTGGCAGTTCGAACCGGAGCAGGACCGCGATGTGGTTGTCGTCAACCCGCTCAGCTTTGCCAGGCGAGTTTACCTTCACCTGCCGGGAGTCCGGACGGGTGCCATCAAATCGGACCCGCCTGTGGTGTTGGCCGATACGGGACCTTCCGGTTCGGACCTGGTGGTCGACTTGCCGGCAATGGGGAGCGTGGTCATCCCGACCGTCGAAAACCGGGGCGATCCATTGAAGAAAGAGGCGCAGGTGTTGGAGGGGCTGGCACTGCGGAACGAATTTTTCGAGGTGCTGGTGGACGAAAAAACGGGGGGCATTCTCAGCCTGAACCGCCACCGAAAACGGGGGAACCTGATGACCCAGCGGCTCTCCCTCAGGCAACCCGCCAGCGACGGCGGTCGAGGAATTTACGCCGAGATGCTGGCCGATTCGATCGAGACGGAGCAGGAGACCCGGATTCGAGGGCGGATTCGATCGAAGGGTCGAATCGTAATGGGGGAACAGGTTGTGGCGACGTTTGAACAGTCGATCACCGTGACCCGTGCTTGTCCCGATATCCGGATGCAGTTCAAGCTCGTTCCCCAGGTCGAGTTATCCGATCGACCGTGGGAAAACTACTTCTGTTCCCGTTGGGCCTGGCCTGACGAGGCGGCTCAGATCAAACGAGAATCATTGGGGAGCCGTTTTTTCCTGATGGAAGAGAAGATCGAGGCACCCAGTTTGATCGATATTGAAACGGCCCAGGCAAAAATCAGTCTGTTGACAATGGGTCTCCCGTTTCATCGACGGTCGGCACGGCGAATGCTCGATACCCTGTTGTCGGTACGGGGTGAGTCGGTCCAGGAGTTTGAAATGGCGATCGCGGTGAATGTCGAGTTGTCCACCCATAAGGTGGCTGAACTCTCCACCGCTGCTCTGGTTGGTTATGCGCCCGCGGGAGAATCCTCGGCGGGCTGGCTGTTTCACGCCAGCAGCAAGAACCTGCTGGCCACCCAGAGCCGAGTCCGGCTGGATGCGGCCGGCAACGAGGTAGGAGCGATGTTCCGGTTCCTGGAAACCGAAGGTCGTAACGGTCGGCTGAAGCTGACCTGTCCGCGGGAGGTCGGCGCAGCGAGCCGCGTCAATTTCCTGGGTGAACATGTCATGGACGCCGAAGTGGAGGGACGGACCGTGGCGATTGACTTTGCCCCGAATCAGCATTTTCAACTCGAAATGGACTGGCAATCATGATCGTGACCATTGATGGGCCGGCTGGGGCTGGTAAGAGTTCCGTTTCCCGTCAGTTGGCGGCCCGGCTCGGCTTTCATTACCTGGATACCGGGGCGATGTACCGCGCCCTGACCTGGTGGGTGCTGGAGCAGGGGAGAGATCCGGGTGACCGAAAAGGGGTGGCTGAATTGGCTCGGCAAATTGACATCAGCTTTGCGGGGGATCGGGTGCTGGTCGCCGGCCAGGATGTCAGCCAGGCGATCCGCAGTCCGCAGGTGACGGGCGCCGTGTCCGAGGTCGCCGACAATCCCGATGTGCGGCAAGTGATGGTGTCGCGACAGCGCGACCTGGCCCGGAGTGGCGATTATGTTTGCGAGGGGCGCGACCAGGGGACCGTGGCCTTTCCGCAAGCCGACTGCAAAATATTCCTGACGGCCAGTGCAGCCGAGCGGGCTCAAAGGCGGTGCCGGCAGTTGGTCGAGCAGGGAGAATCGGCCGATCTGGAAGAGGTCCTGGCCGCCCAGAACAAACGGGACCTGCGGGACGAAAGCAGACCGGTGGGAAAGCTCGTCAAGGCGGTCGGGTCGATCGAGGTTCTGACGGACGGGATGGACTTTCCACAGGTAGTCGACCACTTGGAGGCGATCGTCGTGAAAGAACTCGGGCTCTAGACGATGTGGGTGGGCAGCGGTTGCACAGCGGTGGGGGCCGGTCGGGACTGGTCTTTTTGATGGAAACCTATAACTTGATCTAAATCTATCACTGGATGCTACCGTTGCTGTTACGCTGAGGTAGCTGGTAACGATTTTCTGAATTGAGCTTTAACCCCTGAACGGACCTGTGCGCAAGGGTAGTCCACTCTATTTGTCGCTGACGCTGGCCATCGTGCTGATGTCGATCAACATCGCGTTGATGGTCGTCTGGATCATCCTGGCAGCCCGGCAATCGTATTGGGGGACCTTGACGATCGGGACGATCGCTTTTTCCCTGGTCTTGATCGGTTTGTCGATTTACCTCTTCCTGACGATCAAGGAACGGCAACTGAGTCGCCGGCAGATCAATTTTGTCGACAGTGTGACCCACGAGTTGAAGTCGCCGATCGCCTCCCTCCGGCTCTACCTGGAAACTCTCCAGATGCGCAGCCTCGAGCCGGCCAAGCGATCCGAGTTTTACCACGTCATGGATGTCGAATTAAAACGGCTGGATGACATGATCAACCAGTTGTTGCAGGTAGCGCGGCTCGATGCGATCGGCAAGAACACCGAGGTCGAGGACTTCTGCCTCAAGGCTGTGGTGGACGACTGCGCCAAGTCAACCAGTGACCTGCACCGGCTCTC
>JAKVBG010000052.1 GCA_022447605.1 Mariniblastus sp. | reverse complement strand
AACGATTTGATCCTTATCTCAAGTGGCTTGGCATTCGCGACGACGAGCGTCCTCCCAACCACTATCGCCTGCTCGGTTTCGACCAGTACACACCGTCTAGGAAAACCGATCCGACGGGGAGTCCCTCGGTGAAACAAGGGCGCGTGTTTCGTGGATTCAGCTGCGTTCATACGGCTGTGGAATGCCGCTCTTCATTTCGAGGGGGACTCGACCCCAAGCTAAGATACGCAAGCGGTGGCTTCCGCGTGGTGCTGCCGATTCCGGACCAATATTTTAATCCCGCCGCAGCCGAAAAGAACGGCGACGGGGCCGGTTCCGATTGAGGCGTTTCCGTTTGCTACTTCGCTGGGTCCAGGTCGCCCAACGGAATGCGGGCCAGGTAGATCGATGTCTTCCCCTCGTGGCCCGAGTAGTAGCTGATCAGCACCTCATCCCCCTGCAGGACGATCCCCGGGTAACTCGTATCCCGCCCGCTGGGGAGCGCGCCAATTCTTTGAAACTTACCCGAGGCGGGCAGGATGCCGTAGACGGTGCGGGTTGTGTCGCCGTACTCGCGGGTCCCCATCAACCAGCGACCATCGGGCAGTCGCTCAATGTCAGGGCCCCCCAAACGTCGATCGACATCGACCCATTTCCAATCGTTGTACGGCGGCAGACTTTGACCGAAGTGGCCGTTCCGGGCTTCGTTCCGCACCACGATCCACATCCGCTCACCGTCAAAACGGATCGTCGATTCATTCGGCTTGCCCGGCAGATCGAACGATTTAACCAGCTCGTAATGGATCCCATCCCTCGTTTTGACCAGGTGCAACCCCCACGTCTCCTGGTCCGGTTGATAGATGACGCCGTAGCCGGTCCCATCGCCCGCCCAGCTGACCCGCCACAGCCAATCGACATCGCCGGCCACATCGGAATCGAACTCGATCACGTGTTGCTTGGAAAACGTCCCATCCGTCTTGCCGAACGCGACCCGGCAATCCCGCCCTTTGAGCGTCGAACCACCATCGTAGTTCGACCCGGCGAACAGGATCATCAACCGGCCATCCGGCGTGACCGACAGTTTCGGATCGCGCAGGTCGATCTTCGGCTCGGCCAGGGTCACCACGTCGGTCCAAGTCTGGCCCTGGTCGTCCGACACGATCAACTGGATCCGCCCCTCGTCACCCGCCTGCCGGGGGACATGATCGTTGCCCACCCGAAAAGCACAGTACAATTTACCATTCCACTCGATCAGGTCGGTAAAGGCTGAGTGGGGGGCGTTATCCCAGATCTTTTTAGCATCTTGGGCTTCGATCGCGCCCATCCCCAGGGCCAGAGTCCCAAACAACGCCAGAAACGATGAAACGATTAAGGAACGGTACACGGATCGACCTCCTGGGAACTTAACGGGTAACAGGCCACGAGGCCAAATCCCATCTTACAATAAGCTGACGTCCTACTGAAGCAGATCGAACGTCCTGAATTGCCTGCCGGGGTCCGATCGCTTATCCTGAGCCACCTACCACTTCATGAACGACGCTTTGCGGCCTGCTCCTACGGGATCGGGCTCTAACCATCCCAGGAGAGATCGATGTACCGACGGTTGTTGCCCAGTTTGTTGATTGTTTCCCTGTTTCCCGCCTGCCTCATCGGTCAGGGGAACCCGCAACTCGACCCGTTTCTGGGACAACCAAAAATGGAGATGCAGCAAGCGTTCCCGAACGAACGTTTCCCCAATGTTGTGGTGACCAAGGCGGGGACCGTCCTGCTGACCTGGGGGAATTCGCAGGTGCTGGCCCTCCGCAGCGAAGATGGAGGGGCGACCTGGGGCGAACCGATCGTGATCGCCAAACCGGGCTTCCAAGGGGGTGGCACGACCGTCGATGAAACGACCGGCGACATCCTGGCTTTTGTCGAAGAACGCCATCCACCCGCTCCGATCACCCTCTACCGCAGCCAGGACGATGGTAAAACATGGCAATCCGAACCGATGAATCTAACACCGGATTCCAAGGGAGCGATGCCCTCGATGCATATGAATGAGCATGGAGTGACGCTGAAACATGGAATCCACAAAGGGCGCCTGCTGCGACCCACGCGGAACTATGCCGGGAAGAACGATGGTTCGAAATGGCCCGAGCATTACACGAACGCGATTTACAGTGACGATCACGGGAAGACCTGGAAAACGAGTGATCCGTTCCCCGAAAACGGAACGGGCGAAGCGACCCTGGTGGAGCTGAAGGATGGACGCGTCTATTACAACTCGCGTGTCCATTGGCAGGAACGGCCGAAGAATACCCGCCGCCGCGCCGCTTATAGTGAGGACGGCGGAGAAACGTGGCAGGACTGGCGGGTCGTCGACGTCCTGCCGGACGGCCACCAACACCGCTCGTACGGTTGCATGGGTGGCTTGACCCGCCTGCCCGTCGCTGATCACGACATCCTGCTCTTCAGCAACATCGACACAGCGAACGCCAAGCGGGAACGAGCCACCGTCTGGGCCAGTTTCGACGGCGGCCAGACCTGGCCGATCAAACGGCTGGTATACGAAGGGCCAAGCGCCTACTCGTCGATGAACGTCGGCCGGGCCGGCACACCGAGTGAAGGTTGGATCTACCTGCATTTCGAAGGGGGACCGAAAGGGGGTTCCCAGTTGGCCCGTTTCAACCTGGCCTGGCTACTCGAGGGAGAGCCGACAGGTGACGGCGCGCTGCCAAAAGCATTTGAAACCGAATAGAACCACCGGTAATTCAAGCCAGCTCGATGAACTGTACCGATCTACAGAAACCTTTTGATGACCAAGGCTTCGTTCATTGCCGGTCATTTTTCAGCCCGGACCAGATCGCCTCGGTACGGACAGAAGTCGACCGGGTGATCCGGGATGTCGTCCCTCAGATGCCACCGGAGCAGGTCTTCTACGAGCAGACCTCCGATCATTCCACGCTCAAGCAGTTACAAAACCTGCATCTGCACGACCCGTTCTTTGCCGCGCTGATAAACGAGGGTCCGGTTCGTCAACTGGCCGAACAATTGCTGGGCCATTCGGTCACGCCATGCAACTTGCAATACTTCAACAAGCCACCTGGCACCGGGTTACCAACTCCGCCCCACCAGGACGGCTACTATTTCAAATTGTCACCCTGCCTGGCCATCACCCTCTGGCTGGCGTTGGAAAACGTCGACGCCCAGAACGGTTGCGTTCGCTACGTGATCGGTTCTCACCGGGAAACGATGCGACCGCATGGCCAGACCGGCACCCTCGGCTTCAGCCAGGGGATCACGGATTACCCGACCGCCGACGACCTGGCCCGAGAGATCGCCTGCCCGGCCGAAGCGGGCGACCTGCTGGCCCATCATGCGCTGACGATCCACCGCGCCGATGGCAACCGAAGTTCTCACCGGACCCGCCAGGCCCTGGGCTTCATCTTTTACGATGATCGCGCCCAGCAGAACACGGGCGCCTGGCAAACGTACCAGGAGACGTTGCACCGGCAACTGAAGCAGGAAGGTAAAATCTGACCGGTGCGGTCAGTGAGCGCTCGTGACGATCAGAATGATTTGACACTGCCCGATTTGTGGATCACCCGCACCAGGCGGACTCCCATATAGACCGCCAACATGCAGCCCAACATGCCAAATATCGAAAAGTCTCCGATCATCGGTTTCACCCGGTTACCCACCAGGTAGCTGGAACCGAGAAAGAGTGCCGAGCAGAGGACACCGATCACCATCCGGTTGACGACCGGGTCGAGTTTGCGATGTTCCAGGTTGACGTCGAACTTGCCCCGCTTGATCTGCGTCAGGATGTCGGAGAGTTCCCGGGGCGCCATGCCCAACAATCGATTCCAATCGCCCAAATTGTGATAGACCCGTTTGAAAAGCCGCTTGGGAGCAAACCGTCGCCGCAATACTTTCGCCTGGAACGGTTTGAGAATTTCCGCCAGGCTGAAGGTCGGACTCAGTTCGCTGGCCGTCCCCTCCAGCATGACCAGGACCTTGATCAACAGGGAGACCCGCGACGGCAAGATGATTTTGAACTTCCGTATGATCTCCATCATTCGGTTCAACGCCCCGCCCAGGTCAAAATCTTTCAGGTCCTGCGCACCAAACTCGGCCAGGAATTCGGTCAATTCCCCCCGCAACGCTCCGAGATCCATTTCCCGGGGCACCTGTCCCAGATCGCAGATCGAATCGCACAGACCGACCGGATCCTGTTGCACCGCGGCCAACAACATGTTTTCAAACTGTTCCTGCAACAGGTCGTCAATCCGACCGACCATGCCACAGTCCAACAGGCCGATTCCATCATCCGGCATGGCAAAGATGTTCCCGGGGTGCGGATCGGCATGATAAAAACCATCGCGGAAGATCATCTCCAGGAAGATGTTCGCCCCCCGCATGGCGAGCTTCTCCAGATCGTACCCGCGTTCTTTCAGGACCTCCGGTTTTTCGAGGCTGATGCCGTCCAGGCGGTCCATCGTCAGGACTCGAGTCGAACAGAGTTCCTCGTAAGCCTTGGGGATAACGACATCCGACTCGTGGCTGAAATTCTGGGCAAAACGCTGCAGGTTTTTCTTTTCAAGTGTGAAATCGAGTTCGGCCAACAGGGTGCGCGAAAACTCCTCCATCGTGTCGACCGGTCGAAACTGTCGCGCGTTCTCTGAATAGTGCGCCGCCAACTCGGCCAGGCCGGTCATGATTTCCAGGTCGCTGCGAATCTTGCCCGAGATCCCCGGATGCTGCACCTTCACCACGACCGGCGTACCATCTTTCAACTTGGCAAAATGGACCTGGCCAATCGAGGCCGACGCCGCCGCCACATCCTCAAACTCGAGGAACAACTCTTCGGGTGGTGCGCCGAGTTCCATCTCAATCGTATGACGAACCGTTTCCGGCGGATCCGCCGGTGTACTCGATTGCAACTTGGAGAGTTCGGCCGTGATCTCCGGACCCACCAGGTCGGGCCTGGTGCTCAGGATCTGCCCCAGCTTGATAAACGTCGGCCCCAGCTCGGTCATCGCCAGGCGCATCCGTTCTCCCTTGGTCAAGTCGCTGATCTGCTGGCCGTCCGCCGCCTGGAAATACTTTCGTATCCAGCTCGCCTTGGCATGGCTCAACCAAGGGGCCAAACCGTAACGGATAAGCGTCGATACAATCTTGTGGAAACGTTTACTGTCACGCACCAGGTTTGGCAATGTCTCGAGTTTCATGATGTTGTTTCGGCGTTTGAATTCGGCGGCACACCGGGGTCAGCCCCGATGGGGCGGGGATATCCCCGGTTCCATCTCGCGATCTACCAAGAAATCGTAACATTGAATTCGGCTCCCCAAAACCACCACGCGCCGCCCGGCGGGCCGGTTGTGGGCATGAAAAATCATGAAAAGGGGAGAACCGGGGTTATCCGACAGGGGAATCCTTGAATAATCCAGAGATGGAAAACTGGACGACGGTGCTGGTGTACGGAACGGCGATATCCCTTTTGGTATTTGTCGGCAGCCTGGTCGTCGCCTGGCTGCTGATCATCCGCCTGCCGGCCGATTACCTGACCCGCCCGGTAAAGAGAACAACGGAAAACCAGCTGCACCCTGCATTGCACCTGACCTGGCGGGTGGTCCGCAACCTGATCGGACTGGTGCTGCTGGTGGTCGGGTTGATCATGCTGGTCACGCCGGGGCAAGGCCTGCTGTTCATCTTCCTGGGACTCGTCTTTCTCGATTTCCCCGGCAAGCATCGCTTGCTCCACCGACTGCTCAGCCAGCCGCGAATTTATCGCTCGATCAATTCCATCCGCTCCCGCTCCGGCCAACCCCCCATCGAATTGCCCTCGCATGAAACCGACCCTTGAAAACGATTCCTGTTACCCGGCAATTTGGACCGAATAAAAAACAGGCCCCGGGGTTAGCGGGACCTGTTACGTCGTTGGCCACTTTGGAAATTTACCAGTCTGTCCGAAATCCATGTTCCGAGGTGGTGGCCAACCCGTTTCACGGCAGGCGACGTTAGCGCCGAACCCTGGCCGGCACGCGCTTCCTGCGGAAAACACAGAACATCATCGCCAGACCGGCCAGAAAACCGGAACCCGGCTCGGGAACCGCCGTGATCATCAAGTCGGCGGAGGTAAAGAAAACCTCCCCGACCGGGTCATCCCTCTGCCAGGCTAACCAGAGGACATGATGCCCCGATCGATCGCCCGGGATATCCAAATCGAAGGTGTAGTGGTTATCGGCCAACGTCGGGTCGGGGCGACCCAGGAATTCCATCTGGTTCCAATTGAGCGCCGTGTTGGCATCCCAATCGGGTGTCGTCATCCAGACGTCCCACACACTCGGTTCATGTGGCATGGTGGCATAAAAATCGACGGTGATGGTTTCGCCACCGGTAACCGGGGTCGTCGGCCAGTCGGAACTGACCTGGTCCAGGCCTTTGTACGTCAAGGCGCCAAACACGTTGGAATCCGTGCGGCCACCACTGGCGATCTGTCCATCCGGCACCCACGGTGAATAATCGAACCCGGGCGGCAAGCCCGCCTGGACCGCCTCCGGGATATTCTGCGACACCTGATTCCAGGTGTAGTACGCGTCCTTGCTATCCATCTGAACCGCGTTGGCGGCCAGTTGGAAATTCGGATTCTCCGGGTTGCTTTGATAGACCCGGTAGACCCGGCTTTTGGGCGAAACCGTCGACCCGTGCCCAAAGGCGGTCGCCGTTATCGCGGAAATCATTACACAAGTAATGAAACAATTGAATTTTGCCATCTTCTCGTTCCTCTCAGCTGCTGAAGCACCTCTCAATTGATCAAACCTATTACGCAACGGGGCACCACTGAATGGGCGGAAAGCCCAAACTGGCAAACGTTCAAGTCTGTTTCGGTGGTCAGCGGTAGGTCGTAGACGTAGTAGTCCTCACCACCAGGCGAGAAAGCTGTTTCGGCAATTGTAGCGCCCGGACCGGGTTGTCAAATTTCCAGGCACATCGCCGTCCGTTAACGTACCGACCGCCACCAGTGCAGTGTGTCGCGGGACACATTCCTGCTGACAGCGAATCGCGCGACCGGTTTCCCAGTCGACGGACCGCTCCGCGCGGGCCCCCTCCTTTCGGGTTATTCGGCAACGGTACTGCCGGCACTCAGACGCCGTTTCAGGGGACCGCGCGAAGTTGCCAGACAATCAACGGAGGTGCAGCTCGACCAAGAAAACCTGTGGTGTTTTGTCGATGCCCCCATTTGCTGGCAGCCAGTTGCCAGGGCAGCCAAGCGAGCAGCCGACGCCAGACCATTCGAACGGGGGACCCTGTCCAACCGCGTTCGGCGCCGCCAGTCAGACCATCACAGCGACCAATTCGAAGCAAGCGGAAAACGCGAATTGGACAGTTTCGAATCGGGGCCCACGGCCGCGTGTTTAACCGAACTTGTCGTACGCCTGTTTCTTGCTCAACGTCTGTGCCTTGACCAGGCCGAGAGCCAGCTTTTCACCAAACGGGTCGACGTAGACCCGGCCGCCCCTGGAGACGTCGGCGTCCAGGTTGAGCACGTGAATATTGAAGATAAAGGCGGTCTCCGATTCCGCTTTGAACCAGTGTATGTTGTCCTTGTGGTCCGAGATGGTCGAATAGGTTCCGACCCCAAAGCGTTCATCGATCGTAGGACGAATGATCAGGTAATCCTCAGCATCTTCCACCCGATCGTAATGGCGACCGTGACAATTCCCCTTCAACATCAGGAAGGCGGTCGCCATATTGTTGTGACCGTGCGGTGCAACCGAGCGCCCTTTCTTCAGTGCGAATATCTGATGCCCAAACACCAAATCGGTGGGTAATCCCTCCACGCGGGGGAACCGTTTGCTGACAGCCCGCTCCCCCCGGTCGCTCAACGGCAGGTTGCCCGTCAGTTTGTCAAACTCGACAAATTTCATCAGGTCGGGCAGGTCGGCCTGCGCCATCAACTGCTCCACCTGCTGTTGCCACTCAACCTGTGTCAGTTTCCGGTTCTTGACATCCTGGCCCAGTTCGTTCAGTTCGGCTAACCATTTGGCAGCCAATGGTTTGATCTCGTCCGCAAACGCATCACGGCAGAATAGCGACTCCAGCAAAGAGAAGGTAAGTAGCGAACCTAGCGCCCCCTGGTTAAACATGCGTCGTGTCGGATCACTCATGGCTCAACTCCCGCGTTTCACTTGGCAAGAACATGGTCGGACATATTATCGTATCGCGCTGCCTGCACAATTGCCATCATTGCATGGTTGCCAGCACTCCAATCGGCTCGAGGGATTTTCAAAAATTCCAGCGTGGCGGCCCGTACTTGACTCAATTCGCACAGTACGATCTTTCGAAAAAAAAATAGAAAAGGATTCGTCTTCCCGATTTCTGCGAATGATATCGGGGTCCACGCCATCACTCGACATGCTGAACAGAATGAAAACCAACCTGATTCCCAGACCGAACGTTCGTTTTTTTCCCGCATTCCTGTTGCTGATCGCCACCTTGGCGATACCCGGGTTGGCTCAACCGCTTTGCGCGCAGAATCAACACGATTTTGGCAGCTGGTTCTCGGCCAACACGCAAGGGCCTTTGGGACAGTATCGAAATCCCGATTCCCGTTGGAAATGGTGGTTCGACGGGCACCTCCGTTACCTGACGGATTCGGGAGGTTTCCATCAGACGATCATGCGACCCGGCATCGGTTATGCCCTCAACGAACGAACCAGCCTGTGGGCCGGTTACGGCTGGATCAACGAACTGCCGGTCAACGGTCGACCGATCTTTGACGAGAACCGTTTCTGGCAACAACTTATCTGGACCCGCCCGGTCGGCTGTGGAAAATACATGTCACGTACGCGCCTGGAACAACGTTTCCGGGACCGGAGTGACGAGGCGGGTTGGCGACTGCGGCAATTTTGCAAATGGTCCCGTCCGATTGACTGCCACGATCGTTGCAGCTGGGTTCTCTGGGACGAGATGTTTTTCGACCTGAACGAGACGGACTGGGGTCAAATCGGGAGCTTCTCGCAGAACCGGGTCTTTGCCGGGATCGGGCTCAATCTGAACGGGCCGAACCGCCCGCGGATCGAGATCGGTTACCTGAACCAGTACATTCGCAATCCGGTCGATGAAGACCCGTTCAACCATATCGTTTCGGCCAACTGGTTCTGGACATTTTGACGGTCGTTTTTTCTCAACGCTTGACCAATCGCCAAACGGGTCAAAGCGGGCTATAAATATTGGGCCAGGCATCACCAGGGAGCCTTAACCCGGGTGGGTGCCTCATGGATCATTCCATCGGCGATGCCCGGCTGCGCAAACGTGCCCCGCTCACGCCCCATCTGATAACACCGAGGGAGATGGTATGGCAGATCGCATGGCCTGCCGCCACAACGACGACCGCGGACTTTCATGGCTGGAACACCGCGCGTTATGTTTCCACGCCTCCCTGTTGGGGCTGGGGATCTTCCTCCCCCTTGCCTTGGCCCTGCCCACCTCGGCCCAACCGGTTCAACAAACCGACACCTTGCCGCCCCTGGCCAACGGTCGTGCCCCGGCCGATTTCGACGCGATGTGGCGCGGTTTCGATCCCCGGGCGGAACCGCTGGAGATCGAAACGTTGCACCAGTGGGAAGAGGAGGGAGTCGTACTGCGGATTGTCCGTTTTCGCATCGGCGTCTTCCAGGGGAAACCGGCTCGACTGGCGGCCATCTACGGATTCCCCAAACAATCCGCCGAACAGGGCCAACCGCTGCCGGGTCTTTTGCAGATTCATGGCGGTGGACAATACGCTGACCACAAGGCGTGCCTGGCCAATGCGAAACGGGGTTACGCCACCTTGTCGATCGCCTGGGCCGGTCGAATCTCAGCACCGCCTTACCGGGTCGGACCGAACGAGGTCCGCCTGTTCTGGGAGAAGCGGACCGACGACCCCCACTACCGCCTCACGACCGACTGGGGCGCGGTCGACGGCTACCACGCCCCTTCGCGCAATCCCCAAAATAATTTTCCCGGTCTGAAAACGTATCCCTGGACCCTGGACCGGGTCGATTCACCCCGCAACTCCCCCTGGTTCCTCTGCGCTTTGGCCGCGCGGCGAGGCCTGACCTTCCTGGAACAGCAAGTGGAAGTCGACCCGGACCGGCTCGGCGTGTACGGCCACTCGATGGGGGGCAAGTTGACCGTGATGACGGCGGTCGACCCACGGGTCAAAGCGGCCGCCCCTTCGTGCGGAGGCATCAGCGACCGCGACAATGACAGCCCGTTGTTCCGGCAGACAGTGGGCGATGACGTCAGCTTGCAACGCGTCACCTGCCCGATCATCTTTCTCAGCCCGGCCAACGATTTTCATGGCCGGATCGGCGACCTGCCCGCGGCCATCGAAGAGATTAAAACGGACCAGTGGCGGGTGACCTGTGCGCCTCACCACAATCACCAGGATACGGCACCGTATTCGGTAGCCACGCTGCTCTGGTTCGATCAACATCTCAAACAGATCTCCGAATTGCCCGCCACCCCAGGCTGCCACCTCCAACTCAAGACGGCCGACGGGACCCCTACCTTTTCGGTCACCCCCGACTCGTCCCAGCCGATCCGTTCGGTTGACATCTACTACACGCAGCAGGGAAAAATGAAGGAGACCCGGTTCGATCGCGAATTGACGATGAATCGGCACTGGCGGTACGCACCGGCAACCCGCTCGGATAAGACCTGGACAGCCCGCCTGCCCCTATCCAACCTTGACCAGCCACTCTGGGTCTACGCCAACGTCCAATACGACTTGCCACAGCCGGTCGAGGGAGCCGGGTATTACTACGGGCCGTACCGCGCCGAGTCGTTCAATCTCTCCTCCCTGTTGCAAAAGGTCTCGGCCGACCAGTTGAAACAGTCGTCGATCCAACCGGTGTCCGAGCGTTCCCTGTTGATCGACAACTTTCAGGGAAACTGGCGGAAAGAGTGGTTCAGTTACCGGCCGGACCAGTGGCCGATCTCCACGCACAAACTGTTTGACAGCCGTTACCGGGCCCCGACCGGGGCGACGCTGTCCCTGGAGGTCAAAACGGCCGAGGCGAACCCGCTCGTCGTGCTGCTCGAACCGTACGCGGCGGTGATCGATCTCCAGGGGTCGGAGCATTGGCAGGAAATCGAATTGAATCTGGCCGACTTTAAGAATTTCTCCGGCCAATCCTTGCTGCGGTGGGAACAGGTGAGACGGTTGAAGCTGTCGGATGTGGAACGATTGCGTTCGACCGAAAGGGGATCCCGCGAGTCAAAAATGGTTGGTCGCCGCTGGCAAGGGACCCCACCCGAGTTCCGCGCCCTCCGCTGGCTACCGGCCGACACGCCAGCAGCGTCGAAGTAGTCCGGGTTGCCCCAACCGGCATCGTCCCACAAACCACCGCCTCGCCTACGGCTCGACCGGTTCGGACGGTTCAGCGGCCACCACCAGATTCACCAACTTTCGGACGATCGGCGTCACCGCCACGATCGTGGGAAAGGCAATCAGGAACGAGAGCAACCACGCTTTCAGCCAGACGAACCAAAAGGCTTCGCTCCAGCCGACATTCACCAGGCTGACCACCAACGACACGACGCCCGACATGAAAAACGACATAAAGAGAGAAAAGGCATAGGTCGCGCACTTGCAGGGGAGGAAACTCATGGCGTCACGTCCTACGGGATCACAGAAAACGAACCCCGCGACGAACGGCCAGATGGCGGGGGACCACCTTTTTGATTTCGTTCCCTGACCGTCCCCTGCTGGCGGTCGACTTACCTCTTTTTGCCGAAATTGCCGAGTTGGTCACGGCATTATAAGGAATATGTTCCATAATTAGATTACACCGCCTGTTCGGGCGGCTCTTTTCTTTTCCTGGCAGCCAGAGAGACCCTCTTCTGCCAATCTCTTCTTAAGGATAAACCATGAGCGACACCCAACTCGCCGACGGCCCCGCTGCGGACCTGGCCTTGATCGATCCGGGCCACGTGAACCATCAGTCGGAGACCTCGATCTCCCGCATGAACGAAATGGGACGGCGGAAAACCGACGATCGCCGAAAACAACAGCTTCCGGTCGCAACCGACCGCCGCAAGGTCAACCGGCGGCGCCGAATCGACCCCACAACCTGCGAACGGGATTACAGCCACGCTGAAAAAGAGTTCATCCAGGCGATGGACGATTACAAGAACCGCAGCGGCCGGATGTTCCCGACTTGCAGTGAGATCCTGGAGGTCCTCATCAGCCTCGGTTACCGGCAGGTCGCCGGCGACACGACGCTCGATTGATCCTCCCATGAAAGCCAAGCCGACAAAACGGGTCCCATACCTCAAAACGCAAAACGGATTTTTTTGCGGAATCACCGCGTTTGACCATTTGAGGAAATTGGCATTTCATTCAGCTCGACGACTTTGTAAAAAGGGGAATGAGGGCCCGGGTTTGCCGCGGTCTTCGCCGCTGCAGCCGATTCATAAAGGACATGAACATGAGCGATGAAAAAGTATTGACCAGAGAGATTGCCGAGCAGTTCCTGTCAGAGGAAAGCTCCATCGATCTCAGCGAATATACGACCATGGACGACCAGGCTGCCGAAGTGCTGAACCAGCACAAAAAAGATTACCTGCACCTGAACGACCTGACCCGCCTTTCCGATGCAGCGGTGGAGAGTTTAAGCAAGTTCCAGGGAGATTACCTTTCCCTCAATGGACTGACCAAACTCTCCGACTCGGCTGCCGAAAGCCTGAGCAAGTTTTCCGGCTTCCTGTATCTCAACGGTCTGGCCAGCCTGTCCGACGAAGCGGCCGAAAAACTGAAACACTTCAAAGGCGACTATCTGCATCTGGCCGAGTTGAAGAGCCTCTCCGATTCAGCGGCCGAGAGTTTGAGCCAATTCGATGGGGCCGAACTCTGTCTCGATGGCCTGACCAGCCTGTCCGACGCGGCCGCGGAAAGCTTGAGCAAGTTCCAGGGTCACGTCCTCTCGCTAAGCAGTCTTGCCAGCCTGTCCGATGCCGCGGCTGATAGCCTGGGGAACTTCCGGGGGAACGATGTCTACCTGGACGGCCTGCAGAGCCTGTCCGACAAGGCGGCTGAAAGCTTGAGCAAGTTCAAGGGCCGGGCCCTCTGCCTCGATGGACTGAGGAGCCTGAGTGATGATGCGGCGGAAAACCTGAGTAAGTTCAAGGGGTTTCTCTATCTCAACCGCCGCGCCTGCCCAATGCCCTGGCGAAAGCACGACGAAAGTTAGGCTGAGACAATCGGATCTGGGCGACGGCCAACCCGATCAGTTGACCGGCGGCTGGGGTGGAATCCGACGGTACGTTGTGGTCATGTAAACGATCATAAAACCGACGATGAACGTACCGATGACCAGCAGACCGAAACCGAAGATCAGCAGCGGGCTGTAGAAAACGTACTGTTTGACCTGGTGGGCAGGCAGGCTGTACACCGGCAGCCAGAACGCCACCATTCCGGTCAATAGGACCGCGCCGCTCCAAATCAGGGCCGGGACGATGGCGCTGGGCCAGGCCAACGGCCACACCGCTTCCGGTCTTGCCACGGCCCGCTGCTTCAGCCGATCGCCGACCGCCCGGCCCCGCCACCAACAGATCATGATCCCGCACGGCAACGTGATTCCGAATAACATCAAACTGGCCACCAACAGGATCGGATACCACATTCCCGTAGGTGCCTGCACCGTCAAAGCGATCGCATCGGCCGGGATCGTGTCAAACTGACCGAGCAAACGATCCTGCTCACGGATCAAATCGGTCGTCCAGTTGGCCCGCCAGGCCTTCGGCAGCTCAATGGTCACCTCCAATCCACCGAAACCATCCCAGGAACGCGCCGGCGCCAACACGTAGGCAAACTGCCAACAATTGGTCGGGTACCCGAGAAAATTTCTCGTCGGTTCCGCCAGGTAACGAATGGTCAATGTGTGCGCTCCGGGGGGTACGGTCAGGGCAAAACCGATCGGCACAACCTGGTCCGACTGGTAACCGTAAAACCGAAAATCGAGGGGACGTTCGCCGTCCAGGCCGGGCGTCTGCCGGGGTGGCTGCCAACTCTCGGGGATCTCGGCCTCCCGGTCCGGGCGGGATTCGATCGGCTGGTCATCCAGCCATACCTGGAAGTCCCGCAGCCCTTGCGATCCACCGGCAAACAACAGTTTCAGTGTCTGCTCGGCACCCCGATTGTCGAGATAATAAATCGCTTCGACCGGCACGAACTCACCCTGGGCCAGGGGCCTTAGGTCAATCGTCAATTGTTCGCGACTGATGCCGATCCGTTGGATTCCCACCGGTTCACCGACCGGGTGGCCACCGGCCGATGGAGGGCCCACGTTGACGGCGGCCCACGACGGCGCAACTGCAAGGCAACAGGACAGCAGACAGGCGAACAGCCCTGGCGAAAACTTGACCATCGCATCCCCTCCTTTCACAACTTCTCTACGGCAGAGTCCCCTGTAAGGTTCGGTCACAGCGACGGGGGCCACCCGTAATCGGGCCTGGCAAAAGCTGTCATCTGATTAACCGGCGCCGCTGACCGTCTCGATTGCCCGGCCAAAAATCTGCAGGGCGTCATCGAGCTCTTCGAAAGAGACGTTCAACGGGGGATTCCAGCGGATCACATTCCCCCCGGTCCCGCAGACGAGTAACATCAATCCCCGGCTCAGGCATTCGGCTTGAACCTGGCGGGTCGTTTCGCTGTCCGGCTGGCCATCCCGGTCAAATTCCATTCCGATCATCAAACCGGCATGCCGAATGTCGACCGTGTGCGGGTAACCGGACATTCGCAACTGAAGTCCTTGTAGCAAGTGTTCCCCCATCCGCGCGGCATTCTGGACCAGGTTCTCTTCCTCGATCACTTCCAACGTGGCCAGCGCCGCCGCCATCGCCACGGCGGAACCACCCCCGTACGTTCCACCATGGGAACCGGGGGGGAACTTCGACATCAACGCCTGCGAGGCGCCAAAAGCGGACATCGGCAAACCGGAAGCGATCCCTTTGGCCATCGTCATGATGTCGGGAACGATCCCGCTCCGCTGGTGAGCCCACATCCGTCCCGTTCGGCCGAAACCGGACTGTATTTCATCCAGGATCAACAGGATTCCGGTCTCGTCACAGATCCGCCGCAACCCGACCAGGAACGCATCAGGTGCCGGCACGAAACCGCCTTCTCCCAACACCGGCTCGACAATCATGGCCGCCGTTTCGCCAGGTGTCGTCTGGGTTTTCAATAAACGGGCCAATTCCTTCAGGCAAAATTTCACCGCCCGCTCCGTCTCCCAACCGTAACGGAACGCGTTGGGGAACGGCGCCACAAACACGCCGGATGGCAACGGCTGAAAACCGGACCGGTAAATCGATTTACTGGCGGTCAAGGCCATCGTCATCGACGTGCGACCGTGAAACCCGCCGTCAAAGGAAATCACGTTCGTCCGCCCCGTGGCGACTTTGGCCAACTTGATCGCTCCCTCGACGGCCTCGGCGCCACTGTTGGCAAAAAAGAAGGTCTCGATCGTGGCGGGCGTATGCGCCTGCAGCATGTCGGCATAATGCTGGGTGATTTTCGGCAACACGCAGTTCATCTGCCCGAACAACAATTCGCTCGCCTGTTCTTGCACGGCGGACACGACCTTGGGGTGACAATGGCCCGTGGAGGTCACGCCAATACCACAGGTAAAATCGAGATACCGATTGCCCTGTTCATCAAACAGGTAACTCCCCTCACCCCGTACAATCGGGGTATTGTTCAAGCGCGACCAGACGCTCGCTAAAGCGGATGGGTGAACGGGTTCTTGCATCGGGCTGACACCCCTGGGTAAACAACGAGAAACAATCTGCAGTTGACATTCGGCAACCAACGGACGGCCTGATATGGTATCATGGAAATGACGATACGCTAACGCCGCGCCCAGATTCAAGAAGATTTGGATGGCGTCACCCTGTTCGATCCCCCCGGCCGCCCAATAGGACTCTCCGAGCCACCGTTTTGAATTCGGACGGAATGGAATTTTGCTGTGAAACCGCTCAACCCACCAATCCAGAACGCGTCAACGGCGAGCCCTGCGATCAATCGACGGACCTGGCTGCAACGCGGGGCCTGCGCGGCGGCGGCTGCCGCGATCTGGCCCGCACCACGCCATTCGGCCGCCGCGTTACCGGACGATTCGTCCACCGGGGCCGATTATGAACAGTTCGACGGACTTGGACTGGCCGAATTGGTACGAAGCGGACAGGTCACGCCCGAGGAGCTACTCGACTCGGCCATCGAGCGACTGAACGAAACCGACCCGCACATCAATGCGATCGCCTCGACCCTGTACGACCAAGCGCGCCAGTCAATCCAGCAAGGCTTGCCAACCGGCCCGTTTCACGGGGTCCCCTTCCTGTTGAAGGATATTAGCTTTGCCATGCAGGATGTCCCTTCCTCGTATGGATCTCAACTGTTTGCCGGGCGGACATCCCCGCACGACAGTACCGCAGTGGCCCGCTATCGCCGCGCCGGACTCGTCCTGTTTGCCCGCACCCGCGTCCCTGAACTCGGTATCCTGCCGACGACCGAATCGACCGCCGGAGGCATCACCCGCAACCCGTACGGACTCGATCGGACGGCCGGCGGTTCTTCGGGCGGCAGCGCGGCCGCGGTGGCCGCGCGGATCGTGCCGATGGCCAGCGCCAGTGATGGCGGGGGGTCGATTCGAATTCCCGCCTCCTGTTGCGGACTGTTCGGTCTCAAGCCGACCCGCGCCCGGATCCCGATCGGACCCGATCGCTTCGAAGCGTGGGGGGGATTGGCCACGTTGCATGCCGTGACTCGCACGGTGCGGGATAGCGCGGCGCTGCTGGATGTCACGGCCGGGCCAGCCCCCGGCGACAGTTATCACGCCCCGCCCTTCGCCGGTAAGTTTCTGGACGAAGTCAAACGAACACCGGGCCGATTGAAAATTGCTTATGTCCGTACCACACCTCCCAGCGAACAGGTGGACCCGGAATGTCTGGCAGCGGCCGAACAGACGGCCAAACTGTGCGAATCGCTCGGTCATACGGTCGAGGATTGTACCGACGCATTTGGGAAACAATTCGATTTCGAACGTTTGCGAATTTCGCATGGCGTCACCGTGCTCGTTTCCATCCGCCGGACGATCCTGGCTCGATTGAAAGAACTCGGCCGTCCGTTGCGTGACGACGATCTGGAACCCGTGACTCGGTACTATTTCGACTATGCCGCCAATTACACCGGTGTCGAGATCGAAGATTGTCGGGCCGCCTATTTCGAAGCTGCCCGGGCGATGGCCCGTTTCCAGGAAAAGTACGATGTCATCCTCAACCCGACTTTGGCCCAGCCCCCAATCCAACATGGCCGCATCACCTTGACCGGCATGGCCCAGGATGTGATCGATGGAATCCTGGAATTCATCCCCTGCACTGCCCTGGCCAACTGGACCGGCCAGCCAGCCATGACGGTACCGCTGCACCAATCCCGCACAGGCCTGCCGATCGGCAGCCAGTTTGCCGGTCGGTTTGGCGACGAAGCGACGCTGTTCCGCCTGGCCGGGCAACTGGAAAAGGCGGCCCCTTGGCACGATCGCGCCCCGACATTACCCAACCGATCACCTGAAAACTGAACGGACAGCACCGATGGCAGACGCGTCCCAACATGACTCCCTTTCGCCGCAGGCATCAGAGGCGCCTGACCGCCCTGAACTGAAACGGGCGATCGGTCGCTTTGGCTTCTTTTCCCTCGCCTTCGGATCGATGATCGGTGTCGGCTGGATCACCGGGTTGGAAAGTCTGTTTACCCAGGCCGGCCCACTCGGCACAACGATCGCCTTCGTGGCAGGTGGCCTGTTGATGATCGTGATCGGGCTCTGTTATGCCGAGGCGATGAAAGTCTTGCCGGTGACCGGTGGCGAAGTCGCCTATTCGTACAAGGCGCACGGTACCGGTGCCGCCTTCCTGGTCGGCTGGTGTTTGGCGATCGGTTACCTGTCGGTCTCCGTGTTCGAAGCGGTTTCGATCGGGATCGTCTTTTCCTACCTGATCCCCTTCGACCTGTGGCCGATGTACGAAATCAACGGGACGACAGTCTACGGCTCGCACGTCCTGCTGGCCCTGCTGTTTACCAGCGCGATTGCCTGGATGAACTACCGGGGCGTCGGTCTGGCCACCCAGGTTCAGACCTGTTTGACGATGTTGTTGATCCTGTTTACGGCCGCCTTTGTCATGGCCGGTTTTGCCAACGGCCACGTCAGCCATCTGGCCCCCCGCTTTGGCCAGAGTGAACTGGCGCTGACCGGCATGCTGACGGTATTCGTGACGGTCCCTTTCTGGTTTGTCGGGTTCGACACGATTCCCCAGGCGGCCGAAGAACGGACCGCTGGTCTTCCACCGGCGCGGCTGGGAAAAATCATGGTCATCGCGATTGCCGGTTCGACCCTGTTTTACGTGCTGGTTTTTCTCAGTGTCGGCCTGGCCACGCCCTGGCTGGAGATCATCAGCCAGCCCTTACCGACCGCGGTCGCCTTCGAGGAGGCGTTCGGCTCGAAATTCTGGTCACGACTGGTCCTGATCGTCGGGTTGATCGGCCTGCTGACCAGTTGGAACGGTTTTTTCCTATCCGGCTGTCGGGTCCTGTTTGCCCTCGGTCGGGGACATATCATTCATTCCCGCTTTGGTCGGACCAGCCGGCGCTACGGCACCCCGGCCGCAGCCATTCTGTTCAGCGCGATCCTGACCTTTGCCGGATCGTTTCTGGGCAAGCCAGCCATCCTGATCTTTCTGAATGTCGGCTCGCTCTGTATCGCCGTCGCTTTCCTGGGAGTCGCCTGTTCGATTCACCGGCTACGGGATCCCGAAAAGAAGATCAGTCCGTTCCAACGTGTCCTACCTTACATTGCTGGCGCCGGTTCTCTCTTTATCCTCGCCGCCATGTTGGTACCGGGCAGCCCGGCCATGCTACCATCTTTGATGGAATGGGTCGTTTTGGGGGTCGTATTCGTGTTAGGCCTGTTTTTCTGGTACGGGGGGCGTCGTATACGGGCCGAGATCAACCAACAGCAACGTCACCAACTGATTCTGGACGAGATCGATTAGATCTGTTACAGAATGATCTGGCTTATTTTCCAGGCTCCAGCTAGTATGGAACTGGGAACAGATAAGTTTTGGAGTAGACGATCAATGCTATTGATTCATGTTCGCGCCAGGCGAGCCTTCACGCTAGTCGAACTGCTAGTCGTTATCGCCATCATAGGAATTCTGATTGCTATGTTGCTGCCGGCCGTGCAAGCGGTTCGTGAAGCGTCCCGCCGGACTTCCTGCTTGAACAACTTGCGACAGATCGGGTTGGCGATGCACAACTTTGAATCGTCCCAGGAAACGTTCCCCCACGCAGGCGGTACGTCCGGTGAGTTCTGGGACCCAGCACAACAATTAAAACCTTTGTACGGCTACGAGAACCTTGGTTGGACGTACCAGATCCTTCCCTACGTTGAACAAAGAAGCTTGTACAAACAACGTTTGACCGATGGCGTCTACACCCCGGACTCTGCTCAGCCGCCCGGAATTATCAACAATCGCCTGACCCTATACACCTGTCCCACCCGGGGCCCACGATACTCGGTTCATCCCTGGGTATTCGATCCGATCCCGCTAGGTGATTATGCCGGCGTGATGGGGCCCTGGGCCGATAAAAACGGCGGTATCCCCGAGTTCGGTCTGAACTAT
The DNA here is from genome assembly GCA_022447605.1 of Mariniblastus sp. GTDB lineage: Bacteria > Planctomycetota > Planctomycetia > Pirellulales > Pirellulaceae > Mariniblastus. Next base: position 3,688 of record JAKVBG010000052.1, on the reverse strand, counting down.
TTGAGTGACGAATTCCCCAGCACGGCCGAACGCACTCGGGAACGAAAATACGTTTACACCGGGATCCTGACCAAGGGAGGCCAAACTTCGGTCAACGCATCCGCCGTCCAGACAGCCAAGTTCACAATGGTCCGTTTTGCGGATGTCTCCGATGGACTCTCCAACACACTGTTAGTGATGGAAAAATCAATCAATCGGCAATTCTACAATCCCCAGGTTGAAATCGACCCGGCTCGAAACTGGCCCACTCATTGGTGGGACGCTGACGGCCAGTATCATTCAGCCGATTGGTGTTCGATGCGCATTGTCTCTCTGGACGACCCCGATGATCCTTGGGGCGGTTGGCGGGCCAACGTTCCGCTGCGGGAAGATGGCCGAAAACGCCCCGCTGATCTGATTGATGATGCGGTGACCGGCCGGACGAGGGAGTTCGGCTTTGGCTCCGCTCACCCCGGCGTCGTCTGCGCCACGATGGGTGATGGCTCCACACGGTCCGTCGCGATCTTTGCCGATCAAGTGACCCTCATCAACATGGGTCGACGTGCGGACGGCACGGTTGCCATCCTGGAAGAAGCACCCTAAATTGTTCGCAGTGCTTTTCTCCCGAACAAGGTGGGTATGAACTTGAACAAGACGTTTACGATTCTCGCGATGATCGCCCTGCTGTCCTTGTCCTTTTCGGCCTGCAATCGCGGACCCAGTGTTGACCAGTTGGTGGCCCAGGCAACCGATTCAAATGTCAAACGCATTGCCAAGGTCTATACGATCTTTATGCTCAGCCATGACTGGCAAGGTCCCCAGGACGCAAACGAGTTAAAAGAATTCATACTTAAACAGAACAACGACCGAATGCGGACGATGGGAATTGACCCCGACAACCTGGACAGCCTGTTCTTGAATGAACGGGACGAACAACCGCTGAAGGTTCGTTGGAAACTCAAAGGTTCACCTACGGCGCCCCCGTTTGCGGTTGTTTTTGAATCAACCCCCGATCCCGAACAGGAGCAGAAATACCTGGTCGGTTTCACCGGCAGCGCGACTCGGCAAGTCGACCAGTCGGAGTACGACCGGCTGTGGAGTGGCGAGGCAGATTGGGAGGGCGGAACTTCCGACCCACGTCGCTAAAGATCCGCAGCCTGGAAGATTCATCATTCCCAGCCACCCCAGCGTTCCCTCCGGGCGTCCTATTCTGCCGAACGTCGAACTCATCCCATCAGGACGGACCAATTTGTCCGCTGTTTTTCAGCGGCATGACTCCTGTCGCATCCGACTCTGCGGTATGATGGAAAATAGAACGAGGCTATTCGGCACCCTCCTTTTGGTTACCCGATACGACCATGTCCCAGCGACCTGACACGACCGGTCATTCTCCCCCGACCAATCCCGGCCCGTCCGCCGAGACCCAGACCGAGAAAACCACTGCCCCAGCGCCCCATCCGGCCTGGAACGATTCACCCCCTTTGTCTGGCGAAGGTCTGTTTGAATTCGTCCGTCGAACCCGTGGCGAAATCGACCTGCCCTGTTGTGGTCAGATCCTCGGTGCGGCCAATCCGTACAAGGAAGGGGACGAGAGCCTCGGCCTGGCCGCCCGCGACGAGACGATGCGGCAGCAGGCGCGCGAATTGATTCGCCACACTCCCCGGCGTGAAATCGAACAACACCCGGTTCATTCGGACGGCGTCCTTCAATCGATCGTTGCTACGACGGCAGCTGCTCCGGTCGACCAGGAGCGTGTGGGTGAGACCGTGGGCGAACTGGCTGCCTTCCTGTTGGAATCGGACGGAGCTACCATCGCACAAGTCATGCCCAGCCTGTCGAGTGACGTGATCGGTTGCGTGGTCAAGCTGCTGGACAACCCACAATTGATCCAGGTCGCACGCAAAGTGTTCAACCCACTGCCAGGCAGCCAGATCGGTGCCGCCGGTTATCTCGGCGCACGGGTCCAACCGAATTCCCCCACCGATCACCCGGATGATATCTTTTGGCAGGTTCTCGATGCCTGGGCGTACGGGGTGGGCGACGTATTACTCGGAACCAACCCGGTCTCGAGTGACCCGGAATCCGTTCATCAGGTGGAACGCGTCTTGCAGGACCTGCTGGAAACGTTTGACCTCACGGACATCATGCCGCACTGCGTGCTTTCTCATATCGATGTTCAGGCCGAGGTTGAACGGGACCAACCCGGTTCGACCGAACTCTGGTTCCAGAGCATTGCCGGCACCGATTCGGCCAACCAGACCTTCGACGTCAGCGTGGAAAAACTGCAGGATTACGCGGATGGCCGTACAGGTCCCTACGCGTTCTATTTCGAAACGGGCCAGGGCGCCGATTTCACCAACGGTCACGGTCTCGGCTTTGATATGGTCCTGCACGAATCGCGCAAGTACGGTCTGGCGCGGGGTTTGGTCCAACGGGTGGCCCAGGCGCGTCAACGAGCCGGCCTGCCGGAAACCCCCTGGATTCACGTCAACGACGTGGCCGGTTTCATCGGCCCGGAAGTCTTTCGCACACGCGAACAACTCGTCCGCTGTTGCCTGGAAGATATCGTGATGGGCAAGCTGCACGGTTTGTGCATCGGTCTGGACGTCTGCTCGACGTTGCACATGGACATCTCCCTGGATGACCTCGACTGGTGCCTGGAACAGATCATGCCGGCCAACCCGGCCTACCTGATGTCGCTACCGACCAAGATCGATCCGATGCTCGGTTACCTGACGACCGGTTACCAGGACCATGTCCGTCTGCGCGAGTCATTTGGCTACCGGGTCAACGACCCGATGCAGCAATTCTTTCAATCGATCAAGGTGTTGGACGCCGACGGTCAAGCGGCATCCCATTTCGGCGATCCCTTGCAGGTCTACACCGAGTACCAACGGCGCAAAGGAGACGACCGTCCGGCGGCCGAGATCCGCACCGAGGGGAAACAGAAGATGGCCGAGGTCCGCGGCCGGGGTGTGTTCCTGGCCGAGGGACACGGCCCGCGCCGTTCCGATTTGAAACGGGAGTTGCACCGCCACATCCACCGTATCTGTGATGATGCCAAACAGAGTATCTGGGCCGAGCTGGATCGGTCCTTTATCGACAAAATTCCCGACCACGTCCGCCTGTCCAGTCGTTCGGTCAGCCGACAGGACTATATCCTGCACCCGACGACAGGCGAGCAGCTGAGCGACGGCTCGCAACTCGAAGTGGAACGCCTTGGCCAGCGGTTGAACGGCGAGGTCGACGTGCAGCTCGTGATCTCGGACGGGCTCAACGCCTTGTCGATTATGGAACCGGATCACCTGCTACCGTTCCTGGATGAAATACGAGAAGGCCTGCTCGCTGCCGGCCTGCAGGTCAGCCCGGAACCGCTGCTCGTCACGCTCGGTCGCGTCCGGCTCGGTTACTCGATCGGGGAAACCTTGTTTGCCGGGACCACGGGGCCGCGAACGATCGTGCACCTGATCGGCGAACGTCCCGGCACCGGCCATCGAACCTTCAGCAGCTACGTCACCCAGGTCGATGGAAGTCGCTGGTCGCAACCAGGCCTGGTCGATCACCAACATACCCGGGTCATTTCCGGGATCGCCCATACGGCGCTGGAACCGCTACTGGCGGCCCGCCAAACGGTGCAGCTGCTTGTTCAGCCGCCAGGTTGATCGGCACGGCGCCGGGCCAAGCCTTCAAACGTCACACGTCCTGGCAG
>JAKVBG010000051.1 GCA_022447605.1 Mariniblastus sp. | reverse complement strand
GGCGGCATGGGCGGCGGCGGTGGCGGCGTGTTCAACATCCCCCCCGGACGTATGGGCAAGGTTGCACTGAAAACATTCTGCCTGGAGCATGGAAAGCCGAATCCGCGACCCCAAATGAAGTACACGATTGCTCCGATCGAAGTCCTTTCGACCGATCCCAAGGTAGCCGAGATGTGTCGGATGCTGGCTAACGACGAAATTACTCAGCAGGTCGCTCAGGCGGCTGCCTGGAACACGGCCAACGGGCTCTCTTGGCAGGAATTGCTGATCAAGAATCGAGTCGAGTTGATGGGTGGATATTTTGAACGATATTTCAGCCCGCAACAGTTGATGATGGCCCAGCAGGTTGTCAGGATTTCTCACCTGCGAGCCGAACAGCGAGCCAAGCAGATGAAGGATTCCGAGAAGCCGAATTACACGAATTCAGGCGAATATTCGGAAGCGAAGTAATCGGTATTCTGAAGCGGATAAAACCGAAATGGATCACACGAGCCGGACCTTGGGTCCGGCTTTTTTATTGGCCGCACCAGGTTTGCGGTCCCTGGCTGTCGGTGGTCCCTGGCTGTCGGCACGCCCCGTGAAGATCTAGCCCCGATTTTCCTTGTGCGGTCGGGTGTTGATCGTGATCTTACCGCAATCCCGGCAGCGGGTCGCTTGCAGGCGGGTTTCCAGTGGCAGCGTCCTGGAGGAGAGTCGCTCGGCGCGGCTGAGCTTGAACGACGACATTTCCGGGTACCAGGTAATGTTACCGAGGGCCTGGATAAAACCAATCTCGCAGACCTGGCCACACTGGGGACAGGAGTGGTCGGCCTCTACGTAATCGGCCGGCAGACTGGTGGGCGCTTGGTACGGGTTGTCGTTCATTGGCGAATCCGGCTTGGTTGAAAAGGTCCGCTTGACGCCTAAAAAATCCCCAACTGGTCTCGCGCGTCATCGGTCATCATGTCTTGTGTCCAGGGGGGATCCATCACGACCTTGACCTCAACCTCTTCCACCCCGTCCAGTTCCATGGCGGCTGCTTTGCTGCCGGCAACCAGTTGGGGGCCGGCGGGGCACATCGGGCTGGTCATCGTCATTTCGATCTGGATATCGTATTTCGGTTGTTCCTCGGTTCCATCTTCGCGCGTCGTGATATCGACGACATAGATCAAACCAAGGTCAACAATGTTGACGAACAGTTCCGGGTCAATCACTTTTTTCAGTTGTTCTCGTACGTGGTCTTCCTGGAGTGTCATGAGGTGTATCCTGTCTATAAAAAGTTGCTACTATTTGGCCCGCCCTGTGATGCTTGTCCTCGACCAGGTTGGATCGAAATCGGATTGCGGGTTGTGATCCGGGCCAGGTTTGGCGTTCGTCGCAGCTTGCTTGAAGCTGGGGGCAACCGCCAAGATCATTGTAACGTCTGAGGACCGGGCGTCGAATCGAAAACGGGGGCAGCGATGGCCACGGTAATGCAAACCACGAAAAAAAGCTGACAGGATCTGCTCCAGGCAGGAGGCCTGTTAGTCTTCGGTCGACTTGTCCACCATCTCACAGAGCAACTGCAGGAAGGGTCGCATAAACAGGCGATGGGCCCGCGCCCGATGGCTGAGAATCGATTTAACCGTGTTTCCCATTTCAGCAAACGTCAGGCTGTATTCCGGTATCTCGAACAAAGGGTCGTAGCCAAACCCGGCCGAGCCCCTCGGTTCGGATAAGATCTGTCCATGACAGTAAGCCTCGGTCTGGATGACGACCGTCCCGCGGGGATCGGAGAGGGCCATATTGCAGGTATACCAGGCGGACCGCTTGCCGGATGGGACCTCTTGCAATCGTTCCAGCAATAATTCGTTGTTGGTCGCATCGGTCGCACCCGGTCCGGAAAAACGGGCGGAGTAGATACCGGGGGCCCCGTCGAGCGCCGCGACGCTCAGCCCGGAATCTTCTCCCAGTACCCACTGCTGAAGTTGTTGGGCCTGCTCGGTAGCCTTGAGGATCGCGTTGGCGGCAAAACTGTCCCCCGTTTCTTCGACATCGATGGCCGCGGGATAGTCTTCCAGGCTTTTGATTTCAACCGGGTACGGTGCCAGCAAATGGCTGAGTTCCAAACGTTTTTTCTGATTGTGGGTACCGAGAACCAGCGTCAGGTGTTGCGACATGATCATCAAGTGCGCGAGGTGGAACGGACAGCAGGGAGCACCCCAAGCGTGAATGTCCCTTCGGGCCCCATTCTAGGCGGCCCGGGAGAATATGCCATGACCGGGTGAAAGGACGCCTCCGGCTAGGACGCCTCCGGCTGTCACTTGTTACGGCGCCGGTAGCGATCTGGAAAAAGTGTGCAAAATCGGTCAGGATACGGGGCCTGGCAGCTTGGCCAGGATGATCCCCTCCCAGGCCCTGGAAACGGAATCGAAGCGTGGCATCCATTCTCGACAAGATCGTAGCGCAGAAACGGATTGAGATTGATGCGCTACGACAGGCAACCCGACTTTCTCGCATGATCGAGCTGGCCGAAGCGGGTCCCCCGGTTCGGGACTTTGCCGGGGCCATACGTCGTGACCCGGGTATCAGCCTGATCGCCGAAATCAAGCGGGCCAGTCCCTCCAAGGGATTGATCCGGGAAGATTTCGATCTGCTTGGCATCGCGCGCCAGTACCAGGAAAACGGTGCGAGTTGCATCAGCGTGCTGACAGACGAGGAGTTCTTCCAGGGGCAACTCGATTACCTGAAACGCGTCCGCGAGAGGACGGAGATTCCCCTGTTGAGAAAGGACTTCATCCTGGACCCGATCCAGGTTTACCAGGCCCGTGCATTCGGGGCGGATGCCCTGTTGTTGATCGCCGAGTGTTTGGTAGGTGCCGAATTACAGGAACTGCATGACTTGACGGTGAAGTTGGGGATGACCCCGTTGGTGGAATTGTATGATCCAGCCAACGTCCGCAGGGTGGTCGATTGCGGGGCCGAGTTGATCGGGGTCAACAATCGCGATCTGAAGACGTTTGATGTCGATTTGGAACATACGATCCGGGTCAAGCAGGCTTTGCCGGCTGACCGAATGATCGTAGGTGAAAGTGGGATTTTTAGCGCTGCCGATGCCCGTCAACTGGCCGGGGCGGGGGTGGATGCCATGCTGGTGGGTGAATCGCTGATGCGGGCCGATGATATTGGACAAGCTGTTAGAAATCTTTTGGCCTGACCGTCTAGCGGCGAATCGCGCGGCGAATCGCGAAGACGCGCAACCGAGTTCCAGGTGAGGCCGGCTGTTACGCCAAGGTTCATCGTCTTCGACGCAAGGCCAACCCGTAGCCGGCGATCAGCATCCAGACCAGGCCGGTGGCCGGTTCGGGAACCGATTGAATCAGGTAGCCCCGGATTTCGCCCGTCGGGTTCAACTCGGTATGGACGTTGATGTAGGTCCGCCCACTGAGCACCCACGCTTTTTCTTCGTTGGAAACGAAAAAGCTATCCTGCAGTCCGCCGCTCGAGGCGGATGGGTTGAAATTCAGCGAGTTGCCCAGGTTGATGATGATATTGCTGTTGACCTCACCGAAATTGTCAGGTGCCCGGCTCTCGGTGGGGCCATGCAAATGCAACATCGTGACGTCGCCGCTCAGCGTCTCGTAACCGTTTTCCTGCCCCCACAACAGGTGAACGACCAGGATGTTGGTTTCGGTGTCGAGCGTGATCCCCAGTGGTCCGAGCCCTCCGGACCCCGGGTTGGTCGATGGGGGGTCAATGTTGGTTCCCAACAATCCATCACCGCCGGCACCTGTGGCGTACAGTTCAACAATATCTGCTTGAGACGTTGCAGAAAAAGTGGGGCCGAAGGTCAATAAGCTGGCCAGAAGAAATGCCTTGAAGATCAGTTTTTGGACCAGCATGGTTGTCACCAGAAACGGGGAGCTTGAATCAATGGGTCAGCCAGGTCGGCTAATTTTCCGGAAGAGGTTTCCTATCTTCAGATTAATTGCCCCCGGTTTCATTTTCAATCATTAATTGGGCAGGTCCCCCTTTTTTCAACGATCGTTCAGATGGTGATCGGGACAAAGTGATGGCCTTGGTTTCAGTGATGACCACTATTTATTGAGGTGTACCTCGCAGCTTCCGTCGTGGCACTGATGCCCGTGCCGCGCCGAGATCTGGTAGCGCCTTTTCGCGATTTTCTGGTAACACCACTGCCAGAATCCAAGAGTCCCCGGGATGTGCAACAAGGGAGCGAAGACCCAAAGTCGGGGTAGCCTTCTGGAGAGGTACCTCAAGACGCTCGCACCGCCATATCGACGCCCCTGCCGGGTAACGAGGTAGATCTCCTTCATCAGCATCTCCTCGGTCAGGTCCGGAAACCGCCGTGACACTTCGGGATCGTGCAGTGAAATGAAAGCGATGCGACCCCCGCTCCAGCGGGAAATCTTTAAGACCTGGCCGGTACAGAAACTGCAATTGCCGTCGAAAATCAGAATGTCCGCCGCCGGTAAATCTTCCGGGGTAGGGAGTGCCGGGTCGATTGGACGAGGGGCTTCTGAAACGGTCTTGTCAGCCTCGGTTTCAGTCTGGGAATCTGTAGCGTTCATGAATTCTTCCCCAATGTAATTGAGTCCACATAGATTTTCGGTCGGCTATTCTTTCTTCGGCATTCTTGCCTGTTCAGGGGAACCCGACCTGCTTTCATCCGATCGAATGGACCTCTGTTAACCCGCTTTTTAAAGAGAACATGTGAATCTCAATAGCATTATACCATTTATCTCCCATATAATGTTGGTAACGGGACGAATAGCGACTCGAGGCATCTTTGGCGCCACACCACCCGGGCGAAATGGGCGTAACGCTTTTTTGTCAGGATGGGGGCAGAGTGAGTGAATCGAATGAACGAAATCAAGAAACAGGTTACCCGTGCTCACCGACGAATTTTGCTCGGTAACTTCCTGACCGTTGCCTGTTGGAGCCTGTTTGCAGGCTTGCTGATCGCGACCGTGGCGATGGCGATTCCCAAAGTGTGGCACCTGGGATTCCTGGGTACACCCGAGGCGGCTCAGGCTTGGAATTATGGTTGGGTTGGTGGCGGACTGGCAGCGGGACTTCTGGTGGCCATCGTTTGGGTTCTGCTGGGCAGGCAATCCCATCTGTCGACCGCGGTCGAAGTCGACCAGCGTTTCAAGCTCAAGGAGCGATTGTCCAGCGCCCTTTCATTGACGGATCGGGAATTGGAATCGGAGGCTGGACAAGCCCTGGTCCAGGATGCCCAGAAACGGGCGGAGACGTTGGATGTTCGGGAGCAGTTTCGTTGGCACCCGACCTGGAAAGCACTGTTGCCCTTGGCACCGGTCGTTTTACTTCTCAGTTTGATGTTCATTCCCAATGCGTCGGCCATGGCCAGTCCGGCGCCCACGGCCAATGATGTCGAGAATCAATCACAGGTCGCTGTGGAAGAAGCCCGCAAAAAACTGAAAAAGAAACTCGAAGAGATGCAAGCCAAGGGGTTGAAGGACAGCAAGCTGGATATCGATGCACTGACAAAGAAAATTGATAATTTGTCGACCGAACCGACGAAGGAAAAACGGGACGCCCTCGTCAAGTTGAATGATATCAAGAAACAGCTGGATGAACGCCGTAAAGAACTGGGTGATTCCCAGTCAATCAAAGACCAACTGCAGAAGATGAAAGAGGTCAGCCAGGGGCCGGCCAAGAAATTGACCGACGCCCTGAGCGAAGGTGAATTTGATGAAGCTCAAAAAGCGATCAAGGACTTGGTGGAGAAATTGAAAAAGGGTGAGCTGAATCAGATTGAGCAAAAGAAACTGGCCAAGGACCTGCAGGCGATGGCCGACCAGTTGAAGAAAATGGCGGAGGCCAATGAAAAGAAGAAAGCGGAGCTTCAGAAGAAAATTGATGAAGCGGCTCAAAACGGGGACATGCAGAAAGCGGCCAAATTGCAGCAGAAGCTTGACCAGCTGAAACAGCAGGACAAGCAGATGGAAACAATGAAAAAGATGGCCCAGAATCTGAAAGAATGTGCCGAGTGCATGAACCCGGGCCAGGGAAAACAGGGCCAGGGAAAACAGGGAGAGGGAAAACAGGGCCAGGGAAAACAGGGAGAGGGAAAACAGGGAGAGAGTCCGTCCGAGCAGGGCGGCCAGAACGCCCAGGCGAAAATGCAGGACGCGGCCCAGTCGCTGGAAGACCTGGCCGAACAGTTGCAGAAGATGCAGCAGGAAATGGACCAGCTGCAGGACCTGGAAGAGATGATGGAAGAGATTGAGGCTGCCAAAAACCAATGCCAGGGTCAGCCGGGCCAGCCCGGTCAGCCGAAATGGCAGGACTGGGCCCAAGGCAAGGGGCCGGGTGGTGGCAAGCGTGACCGACAGGAAGAGGATACGGGTACCTATAAATCCCGGGTGAAGGGGAAGCTGCAAAAAGGTGAAACGGTCGTGACCGGGAATGCCGACGGTGACAACATCAGCGGAAAAACGGCTTCCCAGGCGAGAGAACTGGTGGAGGCATCGCTGAATAAGAAATCGGATCCGCTGGAAAACCAGAAACTCCCGCGTTCGCAACGTGAGCATGTCCAGCAGTATTTCAATAAACTGCGTACAGGCAAGTAACCCGGGACGGAGACGATCTTTCCCATGTGCGACCTCGAATCGATTGGGAAAGCCGTGAGTGTGAAATGAATTTGCATCGACTCGCGAGAGATGGAGTTGTTCTGCTGGCGTTTGGCTTGGCCTTCTACCTGGTGACCCTGCTCATCCAATACCTGGGGTCGGGTGAGGCGGAGTCGATGGCCCAGGAGGTCTCCTTTGACCGTCGTCAAGCTGAGCAGCTTTACAACGAGAAAAATTGGGTCCAGTCGGCCGTCCATTTTGAAAGGCTCGTCCAGGATGATCCATTCAATGGTCACGCCTGGTTCTTCCTCGGCTACAGCTACAATCGCCAGCAGATCCCTTTCTATACCCTGGTTAACCGTGAACTGCGCCGTACCACCCCCGACCCGCAGAAGATCACCCAGTGGAACGACCAATTGAAGGTTGCGATGCAACGGGCTGTCCCGCCGTTGATCAGAGCGACCGATTTTCCACGTTATCGCAACCAGGCCCGTTTCATGCTGGCCCGGATGCACGCGTACCACGGTGACCGCGACATGGCCCTGCAGTACCTGTCGGAGGCGCTGCAGGACGGGTTCATTTCCAATTACAAGGGTGGGCTCGCCAATGGCGGGATATTTGAATTCCGCCAGATTCGGGATACGGAGGAATTTCGGCAGATGGTCAACTGGGAGAAAGAGAACCACCTGTTGCGGCGCCGTTCCCGTTAGGTGAGCTGCTTCGCTTTGAGTTGCGATGGCCGGGACGGTCGGCGCACCGTCCTCTTCGACTCGGTTCACCTCGGTCTCAGGCAGTCTCGTACCTGGCGAACCAGCGCCGCGTCAGGTCGGCCACGAAGTCCGTATCGGTCGGGTTGTCGACCAACAGATGATCTGAGCGGTCGAGGGTGATCATCGATTTGGGCCCTCCGGTCCACTCGAACATTTTTTCAGCATGCCAGTAAGGTAGCGTCTCGTCTGCATCGGGGTGAAAGATCAGGTGAGGGAGTTTCAGCGCTTTCAGTGCAGCTGGCAGGTCTTGTGCTCGCAAATTGTCGAGCAGCTGTTTTTTCAGACGGTAGTTGCGTCCACCGATGGTGACGTTTCCCTCTCCCTCCTGCCCGATACCGGGATTGGCACGGTCCAGGTACTCGGCCAAGTGCTCCGTACTGGAAGGGGAGGCAATCGTGACCAGGGCGCGAGCCGACTCGATCCGTGGAGCCATACGGACCATGGCGGCGCCTCCCAGGCTGTGGCCCACGAGCAACTGGGGAGCCCGGAATCGGTCAGCCAGGAAATCCCGGGCTGCCAGGACATCCTGACAGTTCGTGTCGAAATTCGTCTCGGCGAAAACACCTTGGCTCCCGCCCAGCCCGGTAAAGTCAAACCGCAACATGCCGATTCCCTGTTCGGCCAGGCGGCGACTGATACGGACGATTGCCTTGAGATCTTTGGTGCAGGTGAAACAATGGGAGAACATCCCGTATGCCGTTGGTTCACCCAGGGGAAGGTCGAGGATGCCACACAGCTTGTAGCCGACCGGGTTGTGGAAGGTCACGCGTTGGGTCCGTCGGTTCATCAGCTGGCGAGGTCGAGCGAGGTTCAGGGACTGGGAAACAGGGTCTGCATCAGGTCGGTCGATCCGATGGCACGAGTTGAGAACAGGACTTCGCCGGCCTGGAACCCGGCGCCTGCCCCGTTGGCTTCGGCCAGGGCGCGGACTCGATCGAGAACGTACTGTTTGGCCGGTGGGAACTGGGTCTGGTAGCAGCGGATCGATTCAAGTTTTTTCTCCAGCGTTTCACCGATGTCGTAGACGAAGGGGTGGCCGCTCGTTCCTGTGACGGACAACTCAAAACTGAGAGAGTAGTAGACCTGTCGACCGATGGTGTGGACGGGCAAACCGTCGAAATGCTCATCCCACTTGGTCAACCGGCTGTAAAAGACAGCCGCATCAGTGATTTGGCTGGCTTGGAAGTGATCGGGAGAAGCCATTGGGGTCTTGCCATGCAAGCCGAGGACGACACGTGGACGGTATTTGCGGAACTGGCAGGCCAACAGGACACGAGCTTCGAAGCTGTCGAACAGTCGTCGGTTGGGCAGGTCGAGCACAACCCGTTTGACTCCCAGAACGTTGGCTGCCGCCTCGGCTTCAGCCAGGCGAACTTGGGGGCTGGGGCTACCAGGTGTCGGTTCGCCGTCGGTCAGATCGACCACACCGACTCGCAGGCCTTGCTGGACCAGCCGGGCCAGTGTCCCGCCACAGCCAATCTCAACATCGTCCGGGTGGGCCCCGACCGCGATCACATCCAAACCTTCTGGATCAGCTTCCATGGTCATTCCTGTCGTTGCCGTTCTTGGCCAAATGAAATATTGGAGACGTCCTGCAGCGGGATGGAAAGTTCCGTCCCCTGAAAGTCGGGTGACGACTTGGGAGAAAGCAGGATCTGGTCCGCGGAAATCGATTTCAATTGAAAAAATGAAGTGGGACCGAAGACGTACCGGCTGCCGGATCGGGTCGTGACGAATCCGTCTGCGGGGTCGATTGTGCGAGGGGCCTGGAACCAGATGGTCGGCGTCTGTTCTGTCTGATCGTAACGGACCTCGCTTTTCTCGGGAGCGATCACATCCTCATCCGCAGGTTCTTCCCTTCCCTTCAACCGAACCGGCTGCAGGCGCACGTCGGAGGCGGCCGCCCATCGCATCTGTTTTTGGCCCATCTGAAAATCCTGGGCCAAAACCCGGCAGCCGGGGAAGGCGAGGACGGGTAACTGGTCGTCGAAATCGACCGGATTGGCGTACATGGCTGGCTTGCCCGCTGGCCAAAGCCCGACGATCTGGTCCGGCTCAATCGACCAGCCGTCGTTCGCCGGTTGGAACGTTTCGCCCATTTTTCCAGCGATGATTGAGCCATCGGAGAGCAGGGCTCGCCATTGGCTGGGTGTCGATGAGGTGGGTTGGGCGGCTTGGTACCAGGCGATCTGGTCGATGGGGATGCGGATTGGTCCCGATGATTCTTCGAAAGCGATCTGCCACTCACCGTCTTTCAACTGGAGATCGGTCAAACCGAGGTAATCTCCTGATTTCAATTTCAGGACGGACCGGCCGGAGGGCACGGCCGTGCCGATGGGCCGATCAAACGTCAGGTTGTCCACGGCATACATTTCATCAAGTGGACGGTCGGTCCGCCCAGCCAGATACGGGTTCTGACGTACGCGGACCTCGGTAATCGGGATATTGGATTGGAAACCTGCAAAGCAGCAATCTTCATCCGTGGTTTCGACCAGGCTGACGATGTTCCCGTTGGCATCCAGCGCCTCGATCACGAAATCGCGTGAATGATCGACGCGTTCGATGAACAGTCCAAAACGGGTGACTCCGGCGGCCACTCCGGGTTGACCGGGGAGGCAGAAACGGATGTGCATGACCCCGCGGAACATCCGTTCCCCCTGCACGCAGGCCGATTTCGATCCCGAATCGAGCGGGCAGAACTTGAACGAAAAACGGACGGCCCTGACGTAATCGGTCTCATCCGAGGAAAGGAGCAGGCCCTTGGCATAAAACGAGTCGTTGAGCCGTTCACTGAGTGAAATGTTGTTTCCGTACGGGTCGCTTTCAAAGTCGAAAAAAAAGTCATCGCCGTTGTTGTAGAACTGACCGGCGTGGGAGAGGAATTTTTTTACCCGCACCGTCTCGGCAGCTGGTCGGCCGAGGTCACGGGGCGGGGCGGCTGCCAGCTGGCGAATCTGGTGCCGTTGCAGGCGGATCGGGGAACCGAGAAATTCACCTTCGACCTGCAGTTGGTTCGCATCCCCGGACAGGTGCTCCCCCGACTTCAGAATCAGGCGGTCCTGATCCGGTGGAGGTGCCGCGTCATCGACCAGACTGGCCAGGATCCGCCGTATTCGATAGCGGACCTCCAGGTTCGGGTGGTCACGGAAATTGCGGAGCATTTTTTCGAAGCGTCCGGCAAACTGCGATTGGCTCAACTTCGCTTCGGCCAGTTCGCGGGCCGAAAAATCATCATCTCCGAGCTGATTGACCAGGGCCATAATCTCGGTCTGTACATTGGCCAGCGGGTTGTCAGTCAATAGCAACTCACGTACTTCGTCGTAACGAACGTCCCTTGGCTGGGTCGTCCCGTCTGGTTGCATTACGTGAAACGTAAAGGATGGCGAGCTCGGTTGAACCCGGATCACGGATCCACCGGTTGTGGCCACGGTGACCTGGGGCGCATCGGTCATATGACCGTCGCCGAGGCCGGGCAGTAAAAGGAGTATCGATAATGCGCAGGTCAGGTATCGCATCGGGTCAGTCGGTTGCCCTTAGGTCGTTTCGGTTGGTTGGTTGCGGTTTGCCGGTCGCCGTCTGGCCAGGCCAGCTCAAGGTATCATACTGGCTGCCCGTCAATTTGTGTACGTTGCGAACAAGACTTGGTGGCCATCTTCCTTACTTGTTTTGCGAGTACCACTGGTTCACATCGATATATCGGAAACTGCCCCGGCTCTGTAACGACAGCTGTTTCATGAAGTTATCGGTCACCTGCAGCGGACCTCGGCCGAACTGGATCGTATGAATCTGGACATGGCCGCGGCACATCGTTTTTATCTCGCTCAGGTGGCCCCCATTCAGTTCGGGGGGGCCGGCATCAGTCATCAGTACCACGATGTCGGGATGAAAGGCGAGTGCCGAGTAAAGCCCGTAGTCATGACTGGTGCCGCCGAAGGCGATCAGGCCGTCAATGAACTCGGGGGCCTGCTGCTTGTTGAATTCACTGGCGGGCAGCATGGCCCTTCGCGACATCGTGATCGTTCGGTCGTGGTAAGCCACAATCTGGAACTGGTGGTAATCTTCCAATTGATTGATCGCCGACGAAAGTTCCTTGACGGCCCGTTTTAGCACACCCAGGCCCTGGCTTCCCATGCTCTTGGAACGATCAATCACGAATACGAACCTCTGCCCCTTCAGTTCCCCGCTGCCAAAAACTTGGATGGTTGCAGGCGGACCTTTCGGTTGTTGCGCTTTCAGTTCTCGCTGTTCCTTGGCGATCATTTCCAGGTCCTCTTTGGAGAGCGTGAATTCTCCGGGAGGAACGGAATTTTTGGGAACATTGGCCATGTCGGTCACGTCCAAGGTCTCGACAACCGCCGCACCGGGCAGGTTGGGAATCTCCGGCATTTCAATGGTGGGGGCAGCTGCTTCCGACGCGGAGGACGCTGCCGCGTCGGGTTGTTCCGATTTGTCTCCATCGGAGATTTCCTCTTCGGTCAGGTAATCCGTCGTCTGGTCGACGTTGGCGATTGCCAGGACAAGGCGGCCGCGGCGGAGATCGTCTCCGGCGTGGTCGCCCGGCAGGCGATCGATCAGGACCAGCAGGAACAAAAACAGCAATGTGTGGAATAACAAGGAGAGTCCAAACGATCGCCAGCTGGTTTTTTGAATGTCCGGCTCGGGAGAAATGTTCATCCATCTATTATTCAACCTCCCGGGCTGAAGACCAAGTTGTCAAAAGGAGATCATTTTCCAGCAAGCGAGTAAAATGTCAGGAAATGCTCCCCTTTCTGCCGTGACTGGGCCGAGTCAGGCAAACTGCCTTTTTCGTCAACTTTCGGTTAAAATCAGGGTGGAATCAGGGAAACCTGGCCGGTCCCTTCCCGTTTTACTCCGCAAGGCGTGACGAGACAGGGAGGATCGGTTAATTTTTCTGGAACCGACTTTCCCTTTTCGGATTGTCAGGCCAACCGTGAACCAAACCATAGCAATCCTGTCGGCGACATGCGTCGGCCGGATACCGACTACAACCAAAGGTCAAATATGAATACGAACCCTTCCGGTGGAAACGCCGAGTTGAGCAACCAGGACGTTGAATCACTCGAAAAACTGAGCCAGGCATACGGTGCAGTGCGGCGGGAAATGGGCAAATTGATCGTGGGACAGAATGAAGTGGTCGAGCAGTTGATGATTGCCATTTTTGCCCAGGGCCACTGCTTGCTCGAAGGTGTTCCCGGTTTGGCGAAAACCCTGATGGTAAGCACGCTGGCTGAGACACTCAGCTTGCAGTTCAGCCGTATTCAATTCACACCGGACCTGATGCCCAGCGATATTGTTGGAACGGAGGTGATCCAGGAAGACAAATCGAGCGGTGCCCGTGAATTCAAGTTTCTGCGGGGACCCGTTTTCTCCAATATCGTCCTGGCGGATGAGATCAATCGAACCCCCCCCAAGACCCAGGCTGCCTTGCTGGAATCGATGCAGGAAAAACAGGTGACGATCGGTGGCGAGAGGCATGAGTTGCCCAACCCGTTCTTTGTCCTGGCCACTCAGAACCCGATTGAACAGGAAGGTACCTATACCCTCCCCGAGGCACAGCAGGACCGATTCATGTTCAAGGTGTTTGTCAAATACCCGACTTACGACGAGGAATTCCGGATTGCCGAGACGACGACCGCTGACGTCCAGGCCACGGTTGACCAGGTCCTCAACGGGGAAGATATCCTGCGGTTGCAACAGCTTGTTCGTCGTGTCCCGGTGGCGCCGCACGTGATCCATTACGCCCTGCGATTGGTTCGCGCCACGCGTGTCCTGGAAGACGAGTGCCCGGAATTCGTGAAGGAGTCGGTCAGTTGGGGCGCCGGTCCAAGGGGGGTCCAAAATCTGTTGCTGGGAGCCAAGGCTCGGGCGGTCCTGGAAGGCCAGACGTTCGCTTCGACTGACGATATTCGGGCCGTTGCCAGGCCCGTCTTGCGGCACCGGGTGATTACCAATTTCGGAGCTGAGTCGGCCGGGATTACCTCGGACGACGTGATTGACCGGCTGATGGAAGAACTGCCGGATCGCTGTGACGGTGACCAGATTGCGCCGGCCATGAGTGGAGCGTTTACCGGCTAGAACCAGCTTGCCTCGGTCCAACGGCCGGTGCCAGGCTGGGCAACAAGCCGGGCTGCTCCAGTCCGATTTTCCCGATAGTTGATATGGCCCTTTTGATATGGCGAATGAAATAAACACGGAAAAGTACATTGATCCAAAAACGCTGGATCGGATCAAACGGATCGATGTGCGCGCCCGCTTGGTAGTGGAAGGTTTCATTACCGGCAAACACCGGAGTCCGTACAACGGTTTTGCGATTGAGTTTGCAGCTCACCGTGAATACGCTCCCGGGGATGACCTGCGTCATATCGACTGGAAAGTCTGGTCCAAGACGGACCGGCTCTATATCAAGGAATACGAAGAAGAGACCAACCTGAAGTGCCACATCCTGCTGGACTGCAGTAAATCAATGCGTTACGGGGAATCGACCGGTTGGAGCAAGTACGATTACGCTGCCACGGGCGCGGCCAGCCTGGCCTACCTGATGCAACAGCAGCAGGATGCCGTGGGGTTGGTCACGTTTAGTAACCAGATTGACCTGAACCTGAAAGCGAGCTCACACCCCTCCCACTTGAAGTTGATTTTCCATGAACTGGAGCAGGTCGAGCTGGATCAGCAAACGGACGTTACCGACCCTTTCCTGGCGCTCTCTAGCCAGATTCGTCAGCGCGGTATGGTCGTCCTGTTCTCGGACCTGTTCCTGGATCCGGAGGACCTGGCAACTGCCCTGAGTCAATTCCGATTGCGGGGTCACGAGGTCATCGTGTTTCATGTGATGCATGAGGATGAAGTGGCGTTCCCGTTTGATGATAACACACTGTTCCGGGGCCTGGAGACGGATGCCCAGTTGCATACCGAACCGAGGGCCCTGCGCACGTCTTACCTGGAAGCGGTGGATCGTTACATGAAGCAGGTCAAGAAAGTCTGCGCATCGGCTGGTGTGGACCATGTCTTGCTGAACACCTCCAAACCGCTTGATGCGGCTTTGTCCAGTTACTTGAACTTTCGCCGCAAGTCGCGTCGAAAATTGTAATCCGATAAATTTGAACGACATGTTTTTTTACTGTTAGGAAGTCCTTGATGTTTTCCTGGTTGATGAATCCCTGGATGCTCGGTTTGGGTGGATTGGCGGTCCTTTCGCCAATCGTGATCCACCTGCTGAACAAACGGAGGTTCAAGATCGTCAATTGGGCTGCGATGGACTTCCTGTTCGAGGCGGAGAAGAAGAACCGGCGCCGCGTGCAGGTAGAGAACCTGCTCCTTTTGTTGCTGCGTTGCCTGGCCATGTTGTTGATCGGACTGTTATTGGCCCGCCCGTTCCTGCCTTCTTCGGTTGCCAGCCTGCTGCAGCAGGATGTGCAATATGAACGGGTTATCCTCTGGGACGATTCGCTCAGCAGTCGCGTGCTCAACGGTAATGAACCATCGATTGATGTGGCCCGCGAATCGATTAAACGATTGGTTAGCGGCCTGGCAGAATCTGACGAAACGGATGACTGGTTGACGATCCTGCTGACGAGTGATCCCGGTCAACCCCTGTTGGCCAATGAACCGGTCACCAAGAATACGCTGCCCATGTTGATCGAGACGATCGACCAGGTGCAAAGCACGGATACGGCTGCTGATTATCCCGCATCGATGGGTGAATTTCGCCGCTACCTCGGCGGGCAGACGGAAAACGTGGGCAGGGTTGCCTATGTGTTTTCCGACATGCGGGCGGTGGACTGGTTGGACTCGGTTGAGATTACCTCCGACTCGGCTCCCAACAAGTTGTTGAACCAGGCAGCCGAAGATGCGGTGGACGCGTTCCTGATCGATACGGCCGGGGCTAATGACGAGAACCTGGCGATTGTCGGCCTCCGGGCGTTGGACCTGCAGGCAGCGGACAAGGTTGTCCGTTTCGCGGTGGAGTTGGCCAATTTTGGGAATACGACCGCCAACGACGTGCGCGTGGTGTTGCAGGTCGATGACGCGCCGCCGCTTTACCAGGTCGCTCCTTCCCTGGCCCCGGGTCAAACGGGGGAGCTGATTTTCCCCTACCTTTTTTCAGGGACTGGCGACACCGGTTTGACGAATAGCGAGGAAGAGGCAGCCCCCCTCAAGTTTGAGAATTACCGGGTGACGGCTTCCATTGATCGACAGTCTTTTTCCAGGGAAGAACTTTCGGCTGATCAGCTGATTGAAGACAGCCAGGCCGTATTTGCCGCCCGGGTCCTGAATGGCATCCCGATACTACTGGTGGATGGGGATCCATCGGCCGTTTCAGAGCGGAGTGAGACCCATTACCTGCAAAGCCTGGATGTGTTGGGAACCGGTTTGAACATGAACGTCGTTACGG
The DNA here is from genome assembly GCA_022447605.1 of Mariniblastus sp. Lineage (GTDB taxonomy): Bacteria > Planctomycetota > Planctomycetia > Pirellulales > Pirellulaceae > Mariniblastus. The sequence goes on along the minus strand of JAKVBG010000051.1, from coordinate 9,330 downwards.
CCAGCAAACTGGAATCCGTATCGCTGTCGGAATACGAGGTCATTTTCCTGTGCAATGTCGACGAAGCATCGCCGGATCGAATTGCGGCACTGAAACAATGGACCGAGGATGGCGGGGCGCTCGTTTTCATGCCGGGTAACAAGGTCAGGGCGACGGTCTTCAACGATTCCTTCTATCAGGATGGAGCCGGGTTGTCGGCGGTTGGACTGGAAGCGATTGCCGGTGACCCGACCATGTCCAGTTGGGTCAACTTTGAAGTCGATCCTCAGGTTCACCCCTCCCTGCGGGTTATCCTGGAGAGTGACGACACCAGTCTCAACAAGGTCGACGTTTTCAGTTGGTGGACTTCGGTCATTGACGACGAGCAGATTGGCAAGACCGTGCAGGTCCCTCTGCGGCTTAGTGATCCGCGCAATTCGGTGGCCATGGCGGAGAGAAGGATGGGAAATGGCACGGTGATTGTCTACACCATTCCCGGTGACGGGGACTGGACCATGTGGCCCAGCAGCCCCACCTTTGCACCCGTCATGATCGACCTGATTGATTACCTGGTCGGTTCGGTTGGTGAGAAGACCAATGTCAGAATCGGTGGGCAGGTCTCCTACCCGGTCGACCTGTCGATCTACGACAGTCGCGTTTCCCTGCGGGACCCGGAGGGCGATAAGGTCGAATCCGTGGCCCGCCCGACCGACGAATCGGAGATCGGCAAGGAAAATGTCCTGTACCAGGTAAAATTTGATGAAATTCTCCAGCGCGGGTTTTACGAAATTGGGTTGAAGCGCAATGCGGGCCAGACGGACAAGGTTCTGTTTGCCTCCAATATCGACCCCCGTGAAGGTCAGTTGAAACGGGTGCCTGAATCGGCGATGGAAGGTGATTTTTTCAGCGGCAACGTCCGGCGCGTCTCGGCAGCTGACCTGGAGACCGAAGAGGTGTCTGGGGGCAATACGGAAATCTGGCCGCAGTTGCTGGTGTTCTTGATTGTCGTCCTGGCTCTGGAACAATTCCTGGGATGGTGGTTTGGCAGGAAGCGGTAACTCGGACCCGTGAACGGACGGTATGAAATGATGATTCCCCGAAAATTTGTCTCCCCGGTTACCTGGGTGCTGTTGATTGCGCTGGCGCTCTGCTGTCAGTCTCTGACCGCCCAGGTGGTGATCAGGAAGATGCAGCAGGAACCGCAGCGGGTTGTTCCCGCCCAGGTGCTGCGCGGTGGGGGAAGGTTCCTGGTCGACGACATGCGTCCGGGAGGAAAGCAGGAAGGGGAACAGGAGACGGTCGGGGCAACGCTCAAAACGGACCCGGATCTTGAGCAGTGGCTGGAATTGGCCGATCGGTACCAACAGGATGGGAATTACCAGGCGGCGTGCCGATTTTGGCAGGCCGTTCTGGAGCGGAGCGGGGACGCCCTGTTTTCGGATGATGAACAGACCTATTTTTCCCTGGTTCACCGCGTGGAAAATATTTTGGCCGGATTGCCGCCTGCAGGCCTGCAGGCATATCGCGTCAAGGCGGATGCGAGTGCCAAGGAGATCCTGGCGGCGGCCGGGGGCGAGTTTGATTCCCAGGCACTGAGCCAGGTCGTGCGACAGTATTTCCTGAGCTCACTGGGAGACGAGTCTGCCTTGACGCTGAGTACCATGGCAATGGACCGGCACGACTTTGTAGGTGCTTACCGCTTACTGCGGAAGATCGTAGAGAGCTACCCGGATCCAACCGTATCCCTGCATGAAGTCTACCTGAAAATGGCGTTGTGCGAAGCATTTCTGGGAGACGTCCAAGGGGCGAATCAGAGTCTTGCTAACGCCGAATCGGCCGAAGGGGAAGTTGACCGCCGGCGGTTGGAACTGGTCAAATCATCCATCGGAAAATTGACGCGTGCCATGCCGGGTACGACGTCGAGCGCCCCGGGGCTTCCGCTGGGGAGCACTCGGCGATACGGGGTGATGCCGGCGCTGCCCGCGGGTGCACTGGCGGATGAAATGCAGCCGGTTTGGCAATTCTATTTCGATCCGGTTGAGAGCTATAACTGGGCCGATTTCAAGGACGTTACCGTACTGGATGGCCGTGATGCGTTGGGTGCTGCGGCGGCAGGCACGGTGACATCGACCGAAAAGGAACTGAACAAGAGTTGGCGAAGCAAGGGCTGGCGTCCGACCGGCCAGCTCGTTTTTGACGATGACCGGGTCTATTTCAAGACGGCCGTTGACCTGATCAGTTGGGATGCACGAAACCTGTCGGAAGATTTCAGCTGGCGGCCCGTCTGGAGGAATGCGTTTGAGATTGATGATTACTCGAAACTCGTCATCATGTTTCGCCGCAACTGGAATCGCGCCGGACGCCTGCGACAACAGGGAGGATCGGATGCTCCTTTTTCAACCCGCGAGATTCAGTTGTTTGGAGACCGGGTTGCCGCCCAGATGTCGGTACTCGACGGGGTGCTCTACACGATCGAAGGTGAGCCCTTTGATGATCGTTTGCAGAACCTGCCTTCACGTCAGCAGTCTCACTGGAACACCTCGGCGCGGCGTAGCCGCAGCAATTACCTGACGGCGTACGATGCCAAGTCAGGAGTGGTTCTCTGGTCGCTGCCGAACCGGGAGCAGGAAGCGGCCCCTGGGGCCAACGACGAGGGGCAGGTGCCCGACCCTGACGAGGAGTTGATTGAGAGCCCCTATCTGCAATCGGGTGGATTCATGGGGGCCCCGGTGAATTATCGCAATCTGGTCATTGCCCCCGTTAACCAGGGTGGCGCGATTTCCGTCTATGCCTTTGATGCGAACCAGAAGGGCAAGACGGTCTGGAAATCATTCCTCTGTGACGAGCCAGAAACGGGGGCCGCGCCCTGGTCACCCATCAATCTGTCCGTTGACGGGAGTGACCTGTTTGTTTCCTGTGGCCTGGGGGTCGTGTTTGTGCTGGATCCATCGACTGGCATGATTCGATTCGCCAAACGGTACGATCGTCAGGGCATCGAGAACAAGTTGTTACGGCAGTACGGTCGAAACATGAACCAGCTCAGTTTTGAAGGTTGGTCGTCGGATACGGTGATTCCTTACGGACAACAGATGATCTGTTTCTCGAGCGATACCAAAACGATTGAGTCCTTCAACCGGAACACGGGGCAGTTGATCTGGCGGTCGGAAATGAACCCACTCGGTTCCAGTGTCGATTACCTGTTGGGAGTTCACAACGATATCCTGTATGCGGCCGGCCGGGAGACGGTGATCGGTTATGATCTCCAGGGTGAAGGTCGAATGGTGCTGGGAGGAGAGCCGTTGTTCGGAGGCGAAAAGTCCTTTGGACGGGGCATGTTGACCGCTGACGGAATTTACCTGCCGGTGGGTAACAAGATCGTGCAGATAGGATTGACCAGTTCGACGGAAAGACCACAGATTATCCAGGAGTCCCAGGTGGACCTCGGCACCGGAGCACCGCTGGGAAATCTCTACAGCGACGGCGAGAAAATCTGGGTGCATGGTGCCAATCGTCTTTACGTTTTGGGTAAAGCCGAAGTTCCGGAAGTCGATGGCTCAGTCGGGTCGGGAGAGAGTCAGTAGCATGGTGTCAGTAACATTCGGATAGGTTTTTGAATACTTCGTTGATTGCACAAAACGGTTTTCTCGATTGGTTGGTTGGGCAGGACCCCGGGCGCATGGGAGAGCCGCGCCTGGAGTGGACGAACATGCCCGAATCGTGGGGTGTGTTTGTATTGCTGTTCGCCTTGATTTTGATCGTGTTCGGTGTTTTCTGGATGTATCGTCGGGAAATCGACACCTGCCCGATGCCCATCAAGCTCTTGATGGCGGGGCTGCGGTTGGCGACGTTACTGTTTTTCATCGCCTTGCTACTACGTCCTTCCATTTTTTACCAGCAGGTCACCGAGATCAAACCGACGATCGACCTGTTGTTGGATGGGTCGTTGTCATTTGGCCGGGGCGATCTCTATCGAGATGAAAAACGGGCAGGCCGCCTGGCGGAAGCGTCCGGATTGGATGCGGTTTCCATTGCCGACGGGTCGGTCCGTCGATCAGACCTGGTCAATCGAGTCCTGGCTGACAAGCAACTGATCCAATCGATTCGTGACAAGGGAACGTTGCAAGTCGTCAACTTTTCCGATGGAACGAAGAAGATTGCGGTCTTGCCGGCTAATCTGGTGTCGACGGAAGCGTCATCCGAGCAATCCGCCGAGGATAGGCCGGATCCGGAGGCGGCTGACGTTTCCAGCGAGGACGGTGGCCTGATCCAGGAGGCGGTGCCCGACCTGGTTCCCGAAGGCTTGGGGACAGATCTCTGGCAAGCATTGCGCGAGTCGATTGACAACGCGAATCGGCTATCGGCGATCGTGCTGATCAGTGATGGCCAGCACAATGGCTCAGAAGATCCGATTGAAATTGCCTCTCGCGCCCAGTCATTGGGGATTCCGATTTACGTGATCGGTGTGGGCGACCCGAATCCGCCACGAAACGTATCGGTGAACGAGGTTTTTGTGAGAAGCAAGGCGTACCCGGATGAACCGTTCGAGGTGGAAGCCATCCTGCAGGTCAACTCGAGTGGCGACCGCGGAGGCATGCCGGGCCAGTTGGCGGTCGATCTCGTCCAACAGAGATTCAATGAGCGAACCGGGCAGATGGAAGACCGGCAGATCATCCAGTCGAAACAGGTAGATGTGCCAGAAAAGGGTGGGCGTATCCGGGTGGACTTTGATCATACCCTGAGTGAGCCGGGGAGATACACCTATACCGTCCAGGTTGAAAACCTCGACAACGAAACTCAGACCGATGACAACGCCTTGGCGTCGAGCGAACTTGAGGTGGTCGACGAACAGGTCAAGGTGTTGCTGATTTCCGGTTTGCCTTCGTTTGATTACCAGCACGTGCAGCGCCTGTTGCAAAGGGATCAGACGATTGCCTTGAGTTGTTGGTTGCAATCGATGGATGAATCCCGTCCCCAGGAAGGGAACCTGCCCATCAGTCGATTGCCCAAGACGATTGAAGAACTGGGGCAGTACAACATCGTAATGATGATGGATCCCAACCCCCAGGAATTTGATGCAGAGTGGATCGAGACCCTCAAGACCTTCATCAAGAACAAGGCGGGGGGCGTGTTGTATATGGCGGGCCCCCAGTTTTCCAGTGAATTTGTGACGCTCAATCGCCTGAACGGGATCCGTGAGATTCTGCCCGTTCGTTTTGGTGACTCCGAATCGATTGCCACCAACCAGGCTCTGGCCACGGCGACTGCCAGTCGGCCCGGTAAGATGTTGTTGGTCAATCACAACATGGATCACCCCGTTTTGAGTTTCCATGCAGATCCTGCGGCCACGCAACGAACCTGGTCGCAGATGCCGGGGATTTACTGGAGTTTCCCGGCATTGACGGCCAAGCCAACCGCGCGGGTCTTGATGGAGCATGGGGACCAGGTCAACGCTCAAGGCAACCAACCGCTCATGGTGGCAGGTCGGTATGGGGCTGGCACGGTACTGTACATGGGTTTCCAGGGAAGCTGGCGCTGGCGGCCGTTAGGCCTGCAGGCTCAATTTTTTGATCGGTTCTGGATCCAGGTCTCCCGGTTCCTGGTAGAAAACCGTTCCCTGCAAGGGTCTCGACGCGGTTTTGTTGACAGTGACCAGACGGAATACGAACTGGGTCAGCGCGTGTTGCTGGTCGGCCGGGTGTTGGATAACCAGTTCCGCCCGTCTACTGAGCCCACGATCGAGGCAATCGTCCAGGATGCAGATGGTCGATCGCAGACGCTCGAAATGCAGTTGCTGCCCCAGCAGGAAGGCCGCTACGAGGGCACCTTCGTGGCACAGAGAACGGGCAAGTTTGAAGCGACGATTGACCTGGGGATACCCGACTCGGACGAAAAGCTGATCGATCCCATATCGTTTCGCGTTGTCGCTCCCAGTGCCGAATCCAGTTCATTCTGGTTGAACGAAAAGCTGTTGAAGGACATCGCCGAGACATCGGGTGGTGAGTACATTGAATTGGATCGTGTGTCGGAGTTGCCCTCCGCGCTGCCTCGGCTGGTTACGCGAGCCGAATTCAATAGTCCGCCCGAGCCGATCTGGGATGTGAATCAATATTTGCGATTCTCCTTCTTTTTGTTGCCAGTTCTCTTGTTGACGTGCGAATGGGCCCTGCGCAAGTGGTATAAACTTTTATAAGGAGAACCGGTTCGATGTCGTTTGAAAGAAAATCCAGCCCAACCCATGAGATGAATCGAGTCAACGAAAGGAACGCTGTTTAGCGTTGCGATTAATGAGTTCAGCCACGGCTAAAAGACGAGCCTTACCCCGGGAGATCTCGACCCGTTTGAGCCGCTTGCGCAGTCGATTGACGCGCTGGCTGTTGGTGGACGGGTTCAGCCACTGGCTGGCTGCCATCATCCTGGTCCTGGTCGTCGATATGGGGCTGGACCGGCTGTTCAAGATGGATTTCGCGCAACGTTCGATCATGCTGGGGGTGATGGTCCTGTTTGCCGTCATTTACCTGTTCCAACGGGTCATTCGTCCCCTCGGCAATCGACCCGGCGACGATGCGCTGCTGTATGAAGTTGAGGCGAAGCATGCGGACTTGAAGGAGAGCCTGTTGAGCGGGGCGCAACTGGCCCGACAGGCCAATCTCGAGGAGTTGGGAGCGTCCCGGGGTTTGACCGATGCGACCATTCAGCAGGGGATTGAACAGGCCCGTGCCATTGATTTTGGCACGACACTCAACCAGCCGCGCTACCGGAACAACCTGATTCTGATGGGAATCAGTGCCGTCCTGTTGTTGGGCCTGTGGGTCGGTGTCAACCAGACCTCCTTTTTCAGGACGTGGTTCAACCGGAATATCCTGTTGCAAAACGATGCCTGGCCCCAGGGAACTTATCTGCAAATCATGGGTGTCGAAGATGGCCAACTGGTGTTGCCACGAGGGAGCGATCACCGGCAACTGGTCGAGGTGAGCCCGGACAGCCAGGTTGTCGATGTGGATGTAACGCTGGAAATTGACGGTCCGGGCGGCAAGACGGTTCACCCGATGAAACCGACTGGCCGACGGGATGGGCGGGAACACCTGTTTGTCTTGCATAACGTGGCGACCGAGTTTCGCCTGCGGGCTGCGGGGGGAGACGACCTTACCGAATGGGTTGAGGTAAAATTGGTTGAGCCGCCGAGCGTGACTCAAATGGAACTCAAATCGATCTTGCCCCCTTACACCGGTCGCGGTCCCGAAGTTCTGCCCGGAGCTGGACCACACGCGGTGTTGAACGGTAGCCAGCTGGAAATTCGGGCGGAGTTCAACAAGCCGTTGAAGTTGGCAGCACTACGCCTGGGTGAACGTGAATTTGTCATGTCGCCGGAAGGCGATCCTTCCGATTCGTTGGTCTACAAGATTCTGTTGCCCACCGAGGGTGACAGCCTGGCGGGAGGTCAATACGAATTTGCTCTCGTTGACCAAACCGGGTTGTCCGGTACGCGCCCGGCCAAGTTCACGATCAAGACCCGTGAAGATGGTCCGCCGAAAGTGCGCGCTGACTTGCTTGGTATCAGCGGGTTGGTGGTACCCCGGGCCAGGATCCCGGTTGCCTACAACGTCAGCGATGAGTACGGACTTTCTGAAATCCTGCTGGATTGCAACTGGAAGAATTCGGATGAAGACGCCGGGCGCAACCAGACAAAGACGCACGAAAAAATGATTCGGAAATTTGACGAGCCCGACAAGACCGTCAATTCAGAGGACAGTGTCGATGTGCTCGACCTGGAGCCCCTGAAGTTGATCCCGGGGGCCAGTTTCATGCTGTCGGTCGTGGCCCGGGATAATCGTCCCCCCCAGGCCAATACGGGCCGTTCTGGCGAGTTTCTACTCAGAATTGTCACTGAGCAGGAACTTCGCGACGACATGTTGCGTCGAGAAATAGAGCAGCGCAAGGCGTTCCAGCAGGCGTACGAGGCCCAGATGGAATTGGCCGCCGAACTGCGAGCGGTGGCCGGGATGAGCCCGAATGGCCAGACCCCTGAGCAGTTCAAGGCGATGCGGGAAGAACGGTTGATCACCATCGGCAGGGACCAGAAAGCGATTGGCACCAGCATTAACGCGATTGCCAACCGGTTTATAGAATTTCTGGTGGAAGCAAAGAACAACCGGTTGGATGAAGATGAACAGGCCCTGGCCGGAGGGCAGACGATCGAACAGCGGTTTGACGGAGGCATCATTCAACCGATACGCAGGCTGGATTCCGACCTGATCGCGCTGGCATCCCGCAACCTGGATAACTGCCGTCGCTTTGTTGACGATTCGGCGGCACTGATGAATGCGGTCACCGAGACAGGTCAGGTCCATGATCAAATCCTGGCCGAGATGAAGCGGATTCTGGATGCGATGGTGGATTCGGAGAACTTCCAGGAAGTCGTCAATAAGTTGCTGGAAATCAAGCGGAACGAGATGCAAATCAAGACCGAGATGGACAAGCGGAACAAGAATGAAGACGATATTTTTGACGACGACAAGTAATCTTCCCAGTAAGAACGGGTAATGACATGACCAACCAAATCGCAATGATTCCACGCTTGTTGCTCGTTTGTGCCATCGTGGGTTGGTTCGCGACTGACACGCTTGCTCAGAATGCGAATGACATCAAGTCTGAACTGGGCGAGAAACAGCGGCTCGTTGAGCAGAAGATGGTCGAGCTGGAGAATATGTTTACGGTGATTGCGGCGAAGCTGCAGGATAAGGAACCTGAACGCGCCAAGCAGTTGGTCGACGCTTATCAACAGGCAAAAGAGCAGTTGATCATCAAGAAGATGGCCGAAGTCAGTGAACATCTCGACAATGATCAATACGATCAAGCGGCCTTGAAAATTGATGAAGTCATTCAGAAGCTCGACGATCTGGTTCGGCTGCTGATGAACGACCGGGCCCCCAAGATGACGAAGTCGGAAGAAATCGAGATGCTGGAGGATTGGAAAAAGACGATCCAGCAGATACGCCAAAATCAAAACCAGCAGCGTCGTGAAACCGAAAAAGTGGCCAATAAGGAGGAGACACTCAAGAAGATCGACCAGCAGATCAAGCAGTTGGAGGATTTGATTGATCAGCAACAGGGGCTGATTGATCGAACGGGTCAGAGTGCAGGCGCGGGGATTCGCGAGCTCGACAAGATTGCCGATCAACAGTTTGAAATCCGGAAGAAAACAGAGGACCTGGCCGGTGAAATCGCCGGCCTGGAGGAACAGCCCGTTTCGACCGACGCCAACGGTGGCCAGCCTGGCGAAACGAAACCGGGCGAAACGAAACCGGGCGAAACGAAACCGGGCGAAGCGAAACCGGGCGAAACGAAACCGGG
>JAKVBG010000050.1 GCA_022447605.1 Mariniblastus sp. | reverse complement strand
CCGTGGCAGGACCGGTATTTCACTTAACATCGAGCGGGGAATTTTTTTTCGGTTATCCCGATCGTAGCTCCACTGGCCTCCGAGTGGCTGGTCCCCTTCCACCAGCAGGTTCAACCGGCGACGCTGCCACTTATAGAAATCGGCCATGAACCAGCGGGAGCGGGAATCGCGGTACTGTCGATTTTGTGCGGGCGTATTGAGAAAGCCCGGGTTTTCCAGGTAACGCAATCCTACCCCCAGCTGACGGCTGATCCTGACCAGACGCTTTTCCAGGATAAAATCGGTCGGTTCCACCACGCACCAGCAAGGGATGTCCGCCGGCTTATTGCCCAGCAAGCCCTGCAGGTGTGTGACAAGCGAATGGGGAGCGGGGTCATACTCAAGATAGACGGTCGAGTAACCCTGCTGTTGCAACCGGGCTTCGAAGCGCTTCATCGAGACTCGATGCAACCAGAGCTTTTGCTGGTGGAACCGGAGAGGATACCGGTCGTCTCCAAAGAAAAGGCTGTCTTCAATCAGCACGACACGCTCCGGTTTCAACCGAAACCCGGGGTGGGACTGAAACAGCTGGTTGGGAAAAATCAGGAGATCCACGGTTCAGCTACAACCGGAGCAGGAATGGAAAGCGGTGGACGACCTTGGGAAACCGCAGGATCAACCGCTGACTTAACCAAAGCCCTTCACCAAGGCCAAAAAAACGGCATTCGAGGCAGGTCTCCCTACCCGAGACCCACCGGTTTACGAACCGACCTGTCGCTGTTGCAACGGCTCGTCTTCAAAATAGTCGTTCGATTTGGCGATCGGATCGTCCGTTCCCCAATCAATCGGTTTGTCCAATTTCTTGAGCAGGGGCACATGCTTGGAGCAATGGATATAGGCTTCCTCGACCGTGATCACCACCCACCGCTCGATCAGCCTCGAGTGTTCCAGTTCATCCGACGACAAACTTTGATTCAACGACGAGGGCAACGCATCGACCGGGTAGCTCTGCGCTTTCCCGTTGACGTGCAGGCCAACCGTGGTCTGAAAAACATCGAGGAATACGAGCCCGATATGCGGGTTCTCGAGGATATTGCCCAGGCTGGCAAACACGCCATTTCCACGGAACTCGGGATAGGTCAGCGTGTCATGGTCGATCACCCGGACAAACCCCGGTTTACCGAAACGGGGCGAACAATCACAGTTACCCTGGGCATCGGCCGTCGCCACAAAGACCATCTCCTGCCGTTCAATCAGTTCGATCATGGTCGTGTTGAGCGAGTCACCCATGTGACGATCATAGAATCTCTGGGCCCGCTGGGTCGAGCCCATCTCTTTCTGAACCTGGCGCTCACCGGTATGGCTGGCTGGCGTGGGATCCATAAAAACTGACTCAATCGATAGGGCGGGGGTGGGAAAGGGCAGGAACCCCCATTTTAGCAGAGCCAACGGCTGGGCCAATGCCCGATTCGATCGTTCACGATGATTCCCTGGTTTCAGATCGGCCGGTCCGACTAACTGTGGTCTCCTTTCATATGGCGAATTCCGCGGTAGATCATCAGGTATAACCCGCTGGCCAACAGTCCCAACGGGAGTCCTGCCAAACCGCCCAATAAAGCTCCCCCGTACCACGGCAACTTTCCTGCCGGGAACAGGGCAACCAGCCCTGCACCGATCATCGCCAACACCAGGACGGAAATCAGGATAAACAGCGCCTGAAACTTATTGTCACTCTTCCGCACATTCAGCCCCGTCACCGTATCGGAAACGAGGTGGTACACCTCCTTGCCCGTCAATTGATTTTCGGAACCGTCATCGCCCGGATCCGGGCTGTGCGCCATCCCTTCTTTGAATCGATTTTCCGTCGTCATGCCTTGCTCCTTATCAGCATCGTCCCACCTATTACTTCCCCGGAAACCTCGCCGAAAAACCAGCAGTTATCCACTGACATTTAGCGATCACTCCCGCCAGTCGGGCCAGGGTTTTCAAACCAGATCAGACCCCAACCACCATTCTCTTCGGTCGTGACGATGTCCCGATCGCCATCACCATCCAGATCCGCCAGGTAAGCATTGTCCATCTTTTTTCGTGTTGCCGCTCCCGGCAAGCGGATCGGTACGGCCCGCCAGTTCCCCGCCTGCTCGGCGTTGCCCGAGTAGGTCGCCCTCCAGATGTCTCCCTGCCGGGGGATCACCCAGATCTCCGGTCGGCTCGGATCTCCGTCAAGATCGGCAATCGCCACCCCCTTGGGGAAACTTCCCTGTGGCTGATCGATCAGGACCGTCTTGAAGTTCGGGTCACCGACCCGGTTGGTGCGCAACAGGATAATCAGCTGCCTGGCCTGTTTCCCCTTGCTCCCCCCGGTGATGACAAAATCTTCGAGCGCGTCGCCATTGAGATCCCCCACGGCCATGAACATCGGTTCAGTGTGTGGGTGAAGCCGCTTCCGCTGCCAGGGACCTTCGATCTGCTGCAGGCCCGGGTTGACGTACCAACACGTCTCGACACCTCGGTCCGGTACCACCAGATCCGGGTCCCCATCCCCATCCACATCGTGCAAGATGCAGTTCATGGGCCAGCGGTTCTTGCCAATCGTATGCTCGACCCAATTGTTCGGATTGTGCTTCCCGGTCACCGGCTGCTGGTACCAGCGCTGCGCCCCCACGATCAGATCGTTCAGTCCGTCGCCATTGAGATCGGCCACGGTGGGAACCCGCTGTTCCTGATCGAACAAGGTCATCTTGGTCCAGTTGGCCGGGTCCCGCAGGCGGCTCTGCCCCGGGTTGAAATAGACCCAGCCACCATTGGCGACGTAATCGATATCCCCATCGTTATCGAGATCACCAATCCCGGAGTCCTCACACGGTCCATGCTGGAACTCGATGTAATCGTTCCAATTCTCGCGCAAGGCTTTCCGGCCCGGGTTGAAGTAGAGCCGGCTGTACCGCCCCTCCTCGTAATTGACCAACAGGTCCACATCACCATCCCCATCCCAGTCATGGAGGTTCACGCCATCCGGCCCATCATCGCTGGGATCCGGCCAGATCACATGACAGCGCCAGCCGCTTTCGCCTGCTTGCCCGCGATACTCTTGCCAGGGCGGTTCGCTCTGGGCCAGCGCGACAGTGGTCGGCAACAGCGCCGTGAAGGCAATCCACTTGAACCTCGTCTGTTGCATGACAACCTCACTCCGCCTCGGTTCTCTTTTCACTTGGCAAACCAGCATAGGGAATCTCGGGGTGACGACCCTTAAGCTCCCGAAATAACTTGACAAAGTAACCTCGTGCCCAGCCAATCTGCACTCCTGGATGCCAGATACCGCCGGCAACACCGGTTGGCTCGGACATGACCAGGATCACGACCGGCTGGCCGGCCCATCGTAAAAATTTGCCAGGGACCGGTCGTCCTAGATCAGGATCTTCTCGGCCACGACCCCCTCGACATCCGTCAAGCGATAATCCCGACCCTGGAACTTGAAGGTCAATTTCTCGTGATCGATCCCTAACAGGTGCATCAGCGTGGCGTTAAAGTCATGGACATGCATCGGGTCCTCGACCACTCCATAACCCAGTTCATCCGTCTTCCCGTAGACGTATCCTCGCTTCACTCCGCCACCCGCCATCCAGGTGGTAAAGGCCTCCTTGTGATGGTCGCGACCCACGTTCGCCTCCTGGCCAGCTCCATTGTTGGTCTGACCCATCGGCGTTCTCCCAAATTCGGAGGACCAAACTACCAGTGTTTCGTCCAACATGCCCCGCTGTTTCAAATCTTGAATCAAGGCGGCGATCGGTCGATCGACCTGTTTGCACTTGGTCGGCAAACGGTTGGACACACTGTTGTGCATATCCCACCCTTGATCAAACAATTGTACAAAGCGAACCCCCCGCTCGACCAGGCGACGCGCCAACAGGCAGTGATTGGCAAACGACTCCTTGCCGGGCGACGTACCGTACATTTCATGCGTCTGTTTCGTCTCGGCGCTGATATCCATCAACTCCGGCACCGAGGTCTGCATCCGATAGGCCAGTTCATACTGACGGATGCGGGTTTCGATCTCCGGGTCCTGCAGATCGAGTAGCTGGCGGCTGTTCATACGGTTGATCGCGTCCACGGTTCGTTTGCGCGAAGCATCATCGACACCCTGGGGATTCGACAGAAAGAGGACCGGGTCCCCCTTGCTGCGAAATTCGACCCCCTGGTGGACGGTCGGCAGGAACCCGCTGCCCCAGGCGCTGTTGCCGGCACCCAGCACTTGGCCCGTGACCAGCACCACAAATGCCGGCAGGTTCCGGTTTTCACTCCCCAGGCCATAGCTCGTCCAGGCACCGATGCTCGGTCGACCAAACCGTTCAAAACCGGTCAGCATCATCAACTGGGCCGGCGCGTGATTGAATTGATCCGTGTGGGTCGACCGGATCAAGGTCAGTTCATCGGCAACCTGCTGCAGGTGTGGCAATTGATTGGACAACTCGATCCCGCTCTCGCCACAACGGGTAAAGGCAAACTCTTTCTTCTTGGGCGTGCCGAGTAATTTCGGCTGTTTGCGAATAAACGCCAGCTGTTTGCCCTGAAAGAATTCATCGGGGCAGAGCTGGCCCTCGCGCTCCTGCAAAGCCGGCTTGAAGTCAAACAGGTCCAAATGGGACGGCGCCCCCACCAGGTGGATGTAGATCACGTTTTTGGCACGCGCGGGAAAGTGGCCCGCACCCGCGATCTGGTCCTGTCCATCCCAACCGGGAGTCGAACTCGAGACAGGGAGCCGCCGATCGCTGGCCCACCCACTCTGTCGCAACAGACCGGCCAGGGCAAGTCCGCCGATCCCGGCACCCACCTCTTGAAACAGGTGCCGCCGGGTCAAGGTTCTCAGCAGGGAAGCGGGTTCGTTTTTCATGGTTTACCAGGGTGCGGAATACGGACTGCGGGAGGGGTTCGGTTCAGTGAAATCATGGGTCAATAATTGATCGTCTCATCCAGATTCAGTAACACATTGCAGACCAACGTCAGGGCGGCCAAATGCTCCGGCCCGCCTGGCGATAGCTCTGCCGGGGCGCGACATTCCTGCAGGAATTTCTGGGCCAGCTTGGGCTCGGCCTGAAACCGCTGCAACTCACTCCGATACAGCTCGTGCAGGATGTCGATTTCTTCCGCTTCCGCATCCCGCGCCACGCAGCGCCGCAGCGCCTGTCGAATTTGGCCGCGGACCTGGCCGCTACCCGTTGTGCCGGCAACGCTGGCCGCCAAGGCAGCGGCCATTTCCAGAAAGGCCTGGTCGTTCAACAAGGTCAGGGCCTGCAAGGGTGTATTGGTCCGGGGGCGCTCGATCACACACGCCGCCCGATCGGGCGCGTCGAAATTGACAAAACTCGGATAGGGAGCCGCGCGCCGCCAAACGATATAGACACCACGGCGAAACCGGTCCTCATCCTCGGCGGCCTTCCATTTGGGGCCATTGCGGCCGACCGTGCGCCATAAGTTGGGAGGCTGGAAAGGCATCACGGGGGGGCCGCCCATCTTGGTCGACAACAGCCCGCTAATGGCCAACCCATTATCCCGGATCATCTCGGCCGGCAGGCGAAACCTCGGGCCCCGCACAATCCAGCGGTTATCCGGATCGCGTTGCAGTGACTCCCGGTTCCCCCGGGACGACTGCCGAAAGGTAGCCGACATGACAATCAGTTTGTGGACGTGTTTGCGAGACCAGCCCTGTTCCATCAATTCCACAGCCAACCAGTCGAGCAGCCCGGGATGCGACGCCGGTTCGCTTTGAGTCCCAAAATCTTCAGCGGACGACATCAAGCCGCGCCCAAAAAAGTGGCCCCACCAGCGATTCACGGCCACACGGGCGATCAGCGGGTTGGCGGGGTCCACCAGCCACTTGGCAAAACCGAGGCGGTTGCTGGGCAGCTGTTCATCAAACGGGTGGAGGACCGCCGGGACGCCGGGGTCCACCCGTTTGCCCGGATCGAGGTAATTGCCGCGAATCAGCTTGAACGTTTCGCGCGTTTGATCCATTTCCTGCATCACCAACGTGGTGGCCGGTCGGTTCTGGTCAAGCTCTTTTTGCAGCGCGGTGATCTGCCCGGTCAGTTCGACCGTTTCCGGATCCTGCGTCTCCAGAAACGTATCCAGTTTCTTCTCTTGGGACGGGGTCGTCTGTTGGAGAAGGAGAATTTTCTTGATGTCCTCTGGAATGCCGAGGGTCACCACATCATCGGAGGTGGCCGACAATCGGAACCTGCCCAGAGTCCGTCCTCGACCGTAGTTCTGATCGAGCTGGAACCGCAGTACCGCTTCCGACCCATCCGTCGAGACAGGCTGCTGGAGCGGGAAGACGGCCCAGTGGTCCTGAAAGAACTGTGGTGCGATCGCCCAGCCCGTCTTCTGATCTCCGTCGATCGCTTTGACAACTTCCCAACCCTTCTGTGAAAAATCGGCGACCGGGTTCGCCAGCATGATCGGCTTGTCTCGCCCGTCATCGCGCTGCGTTAGCGAAACCTGGAATTCACTGAGGATAAAATTGGGACGCTTCACGTCCCCCCGACCGGGACCCGTTCCGGGTAACGACTCGTGTGTCAACGCGTCCAGACGGATTGCGGTGATCCTCGCTAGTCCGGGGAGCGTGGTCACCTGGTAGCGACTGGTGCCCGGTAACGAACCGGCAATCAGAACGGACTGGTCGGCGAGGACTTGATGGGTCTCCCCACTGCTGGTTTGAAAGTCGATGACAGACAACGCTTGCCAGGCCACCGGCTTTTGCATCTCGGCCACCAATTTCGTTTTCAGCTCGTCCAACTTGCCGCGAGCGGCTTTCTTTTTACCTGCCTTCCGCTGTTGCAAGCGGGCGATTTCTGCCTGCAGTTCTGCCCGCCGGGCCACCTTTTCTCGCTCTAGCGGCAATTCCATCTTAGGGCCGTAAAAGTCGTAGGAGACGCCCGACGTCAGCTTGACCTCCAACGGCGTGTTGTTAAAGAAAGCAAATAGCCGGTAGTAATCGTCCTGGGTAAAGGGGTCATACTTGTGGTTGTGGCACTGGCAACACTCCAGTGTGGTCCCCAGGAAAGCGGCGCCCGTTGTGTTAACGCGATCAAAGATCTGGTTGATCCGGTTCTCTTCCGGGTGCACGCCCGCCTCGACATTGCACGTCACCGTCCGATGAAAACCGGTGGCGATCTTCTGGTCCAGCGTCGCGCCGGGAAGCAAGTCACCAGCCAACTGTTCCACGGTAAACTGATCGAACGGCTGATCACGGTTGATCGACTGTATCACCCAGTCTCGGTAGGCCCAACTGGCACGCAACTGGTCCGCCTGGAAACCGTTGGAGTCAGCGTAACGGGCCAGGTCCAACCAGGGCTGAGCCCAGCGTTCCCCGTAGCGGGGAGAGGCGAGGTAAGAATCGACCCATCGCTCGTATTTATCATCGCGGTTATCGGCCAGGTAAGCGTCCAACTCCTCGACCGTCGGTGGGATACCTCTCAGTGCGAGTGAAAGCCGGCGGAGCAGCCGGGCTGCTGGTTCTTCGGGTGCCTGGCTCAAGCCAGCCTGGCTGGCCCGATGGCCGACAAAGTGATCAATTTCATTGCGCAGAGAGCGTTCGCCGGGAACCGTCGGCAACACTGGCCGCCGGGGTGCCACATAGGCCCAGTGCCTGCTGCCCGCCGTGTCGGGCCATTTTGCCCCTTCGACGATCCAGCGCTGGATCAATTCGACCTCCGCGGCTGTCAACGGTTGACCCTCGGGTGGCATCCTCTCCGATTCGTCGGAGCTGGTGAGGCGGGACAAGAGGGACCCATCCCCGGGAGCACCGGCGATAATGGCATGCCCCCCCGAGTCGAGTTCGGACAGGGCGTCACGTCGACTGGTAAACCGGAGACCGCCTTCCCGCCGTTTTTCACCATGACACTGGGCACAGCGCCGATTCAGAATCGGCTGAACCTGCGTCACGAAGTCTACTTCTTCCGCTCCGCCAGCCACTGACAGGAAAAACCAGGTCAGACCGAGACAAAACAGGAAACGGATCGGAGTCAGCATGTTAACCAAACAGGAAAGGGGGGGTTGGTCGTGTTTCAACTAATTCTAAGTCAATTCCGGACACATTCAAAATCCGTTTCAAAAGCGAGAGTATTTTGACCCCGGTGAGCCTCTCGATGGTTACCAACTGCCCATTTCCCACGGTCCTTCTTCATGGTGCTGGAAAAAACCGCCCGAATTCGTTTAAATAAAGTCACATAGCTGCTCGTAAGATTCAACCGGGCCTGCAATCGCACAAGATTGGATCTGGAAATCCAACTGTTCATTCTGAACCAAAACACAGGAGAAGTAGAAGAACATGTCTACTATCACAACCGACCAAGTTACATCAGCGCAAGAAGTATGGGGCGCAGGCGTCGTACAAATCGGCAATGCTTATACGAACAATGAAGACTATACTCAAACCGCAACGGACCACGTCAACAACCTATATGCTTATGGAATGTCTCCCGTCCTGTTCAAACCGACGAAGGCAGCTCAAATTCAATTCCGGGACACGACTGACAGTGCCATTTCCTATTTTGTAGGGGGGAACGCAGACTACCCGGAAGATAACGGGTTTGCCCTGCAACCTTGGACGGCCGTCCGTTTTGAGAATTCAGGAATCGCGATCAACGGCCCCCAAGCCATGGCCATGGGGAACTATTATTTTACCGATCAGAATGGGCAAGAAACCAAGGTCGAGTACAGTTTTGGGTATGTCCTGGATGAAAGTGGTGCGCTGCGAATTAACTTGCACCACTCATCTCTGCCCTATGCACCTTAGCCTGGTGACCGAGAGGGTGGTTTGCGCTTGATGGAAGCCAATGCAGGAACGATTGCCACGACCTTTCGTTCGAATGGTCGTGCAGTCGTCCGAATCATCTGCATGTTATGCGGGCTGGTATGCCTTGGCTGTATCGGACCAGGGAATTCACAAACCAAAGCCGAAAAATTGCAATTGGACCTGGCCCAAAATCAGGCGGAACTCGACACGCTCAGGGAAGAGCTGTTGGAGGCCCGGCTCTGGCAAATACGCCAACAGAAAACGGTCGATGACTACGCCGCCATCCTGCTGCGACAGGGCTTCGAAAATTACAAGGACAACCCGGAGTGGCAGAAGCGGCGGTCGCGGGCTGAGTCATACGACTCAATCTGTCGGCAACTCCAGAGTGAAATCAACAACCTTGAAGACGTCGTCATTCCTGAAATCAAGGTCGCCCTCCAGGTGGTTGAAGAAAGTAATTAGCCAACCATGATTGTGAATCGTTTTGCCTGGGTGGCACTGGTTTCGGTCATTATCCTCGTCCTGGCCGGTGCGACGGTCCGCGTTACCGGATCCGGACTGGGCTGCCCGGATTGGCCTACCTGCTGGGGGTGTCTTATTCCCCCGACCAGTGTCGATCAGATCGATGTCGACAAGCTGGACATTGAAAAATTCAAACGTCACGCTGTGCGCAAGGGGATTGATCCGGATACGATCACCCGGGAGACGATCCTGGAGAGTTTTAACCCGGTGCATACGTGGATTGAATTCTCTAACCGGCTGATCACTCTGCCGCTCGGCCTGGCAACGCTCCTGCTGGCACTCTTTTCCTGGACGGCGCGAGCTCATCGTGGCTGGATTGTCGCCTTGGCCTGGTTCAGCCTGGCCGACGTTGTGTTCAATGCCGTGATGGGGGCTCGAGTGGTTGAGAGCGGATTAAAACCAGGGGTCATCACGCTGCACATGGCCCTGGCCTTTCTACTGATCATCGTGCTGGTCACTATCGTCTGGCTGTCGGCACCCCGACGCGAATTGCCGTCTCTCAAAAAATCAGAATTGAGGCCCCTGTGGGTCATTTCGATTCTGTTCTTTACCTGCCTGTTCGCCGAGGGATTACTCGGCAGCCAGGTCCGGGAACAGACGGATGAGTTAACCCACGCTGCCGGGCAGTTGAGTCGCGACCAGTGGATCGGCGAGCTTTCAGGCACCTGGATCTACAAAATCCATCGGAGTTTTTCCTGGAGCCTTTTGATTACGGCGGGACTGATGTTATGGCTCGCCTGTCGAATCCGTTCTGCCCGCTGGCCAGAACCGAAATGGATCATGGCGATGGTGGTGGCGATGATGTTGATGGGAGTGGTGATGGCACATATCGCCGTCTACCAGGTGGTGCAGGTCTTTCATGTGGGGACCACGGCCGTGCTCCTGGCCGTCACTTGGCACTGGATCGTTCGCCTGCAAGCGCTGAACCGGATGGCGGGTCTCGATTCCGTCCAGCGGGGAAATGACTGACCGTATCGGGCTGAGGCGACATAAGAAACTGGCGGCGACACCGGAATTCGGACCCGCGGAGCAAATTCTCTGTCCGATTTAAGGGATATTTTCGTGTTTCATATTGGCCCCCCCGCGCGGGCTCCTTTAGGATGGCTCTCTGCAACCGGCTCGGTTTGAGTCAAGCGTTATCAAGTTTTTTGTCCGGAAACATCATGAAACGAATACTATTTTGCACAGCGATCGCATTGACCCTGGGCCTGTCGATCCAGCCAAGCTCGGGACAGGATACGAAGGAACAGAAATCGGGGCAGGACGAACAGTCCGATTCCCGGCAGCGCTCTGATCGAATGAACCGCGGCGGTCGTGGTGGGATGAACCCACAACAGATGGTCGAACGGATGTTTACCAACGACAAGAACTCCGATGGAAAACTCACCCGAGACGAAGTGAGCGGAAGATTGGTCCAGTTTTTTGAGCGGATGGATACCAACCAGGATGGCGTGGTCACCCGGGAAGAAGCCATGGCGAGAATGTCCGCCGGACGTGGTGGACAGGGGCGCAGTGGGCCGGGACGAGGCGGACCGGGACGAGGCGGACAGGGAAGGGGCCGAAACGAGTCGGGTGGCCTGAAGGTCGGTGAAAAGGCACCCAACTTCAAGCTCAAATCGCTGGACGGCAAAACTCAGACTGAACTGTCCGTCATTCGAGCCAAGAAACCGGTGATCCTGTTTTTTGGCAGCTATACATGACCTCCCTTTTTGAACCAGGTTGGTTCAATGGAACGGATGTATAACCAGTATAAAGATGTGGCCGATTTCCGAATGATCTATATTCGTGAAGCTCACGCCGCCGACGGCCCTCGGCCGATGGGCGTCGGCAAGACGCTCGGCATCAACGAACACAAGAACTATGAAGAACGTTGCCAAACGGCCGAGATGTTGATCAACGACCGGTCGCTGACGATGCCAATGTTGATTGACAATATGGACAACTCGACGAACCTGGCTTATCAGGCCCACCCGGACCGTGTCTTCCTGGTCCGAACCGATGGACGGCTGGCCGTGGCGGCCGAGCGCGGACCGTGGGGATTTGCGCCCGGGCTGGAAGCGGCCCAGCAATGGCTGGGTGAATTCAAGAAAACAGGTAAAGAACCGGTCCTCTCACCGGCAACCAGCCAAGCCGCAGGCAACCAGCAGGCTGACGGAGACGATTCGCCAGCCAAGGGGCAAAACCGTGGGGCCAGGCGGCGACCTTCTGGCGACAAATAAACCATCCGCCATGCATCGACTCGGAGATACGAGCGTCTAGCCGCCAGTCTCGGTCTCCGGGTTATACTCCAGATGCTGGTCGTCCAGTGGGACGATCCAGACATTTCGAAACTTGACCGGGTTGTTGTGGTCCTGCAAAAAGACAGGGCCCACCGAGGTCTGCTTCTGGCGTTGCCCAATTTTCCTGAGGTAGTCCGTGACGCCATGGCGATACGGATGAAACGATGAGCGCGGCTCCTCGAACCGGGTCCCTTGCTGTACCTTCTGCCCATTGAGATACGCGCTCACTGAACCAGGTTTCACGATCTTGCCTTGTTCGTCACGGCGCGGGGCGCGGTAGCGAATGTCATAGACCTGCCATTGGCCGGGCGGGCGGGCCGCATTGACCAGAGGCGGGTTAAACCCGTATAGGGCCCCCATGTCGTCCATCGTAATTTTGGACTTGTCATGGGTGTTGAGAATCTGCAATTCATAATTTCCATGAATGTAGATCCCGCTGTTGCCCGGCCCTTTCTCGGGCAGCAGAAATTCCACATGGATATCCGCATCCCGAAAATGAACGGTCGACAGGATGTGGTTGAAATTACTTCCCGCATGTGTCGAGGTTGCCACACCCTGGTCAATCGGCCAATCGACCGCCGTGCCGTGACGTCCAATAAATCGATTCGTTTCCGGGCCCAACAGCACGATCGCATCACCCGGCACATCGGTCGGCAATGCCGATTGATCCGGCTTGAAATCGGCGTCTGCTTCGGGAGGTGGTTCAAAGGCATCACCCACCGATGACTGCAATTCACGTAATTCACGTTTCAGGCGTTTGATGGTAGCCGCATGTTCCGGGTCATTGATCAAGTTGTTCATTTCCTGCGGGTCCGATTTCAAATCGTAGAATTCCCAATACGGATTGGTGGGGGTCGGTTTGGCACCCGGTGCATCGAGTGGTAAACCGTAAAAATGGATCAACTTGTGCTGCTTGGTCCGGATCCCGAAATGGGCCGGGTTGTCGTGATGGGCCATGTGCATCCAGTAGCGGTAATACGTCGCCTGTGGCCAGTCGTCCGGCTCGGGCTCGCCCTGGAGGATCGGCCAAAAACTCCGGCCCTGCATTGCGCCGGGGGCATCGACCCCGGCAATCTCCAACAGGGTCGGCGCAAAATCGACGTTGTTGATGATCGCGTCCCGGCTTGTCCCGGCTGGAATCTTACCGGGGTAACGTACGATAAACGGCATCCGCAACGACTCTTCGTACATCCACCGTTTGTCGATGTAATCATGTTCCCCCAGCATGAAACCCTGGTCGGCCGTGTAGATAATGACGGTGTTGTCCAGTTCACCTGTGCTCTGCAAGTGGCTGATCAGTCGCCCGATGTTGTCATCCACACCCCGCACCGCGCGAAGGAATTTCTTCAAGTACCGCTGGTAAGCCTCGGCCTGATATTGATCATCCGGTAGCGCATCATCGACAAACATGTGATCGCCCATGTTCCTCCGCTGATTCCTTTTACCGACCGAGGTCCCGTAGGCCGGGCGCCCTTGGGGGCCATGATTTCCACGCTGCCTGAGGCTGGCAGGTTCCGGGATCTGGTCCTCCTGGTAGAGGAAGTCATATCGCTCGGCATTTTCAAAATTGTCATGAGGTGCTTTGAAATGGTGCATCAGGAAGAACGGCTTGTCTGCCTGCTTCCGGTTCTTCAGCCACTTCAGTGAAATATCGGTAATCGCATCGGACGAATGTTTGGCATTGTAGCCCCCCATGCGCATCTCGTTTTTGGGCCAGGGCTGCTTGCCCCGCGTGCGAAAGATCGGGTTGAAATATGACCCTTGGCCCGGCAGGACCGAATAGAAATCGAACTCCGCTGGTTCCGCCTTGAGATGCCATTTGCCGATCATGGCCGTTTCATATCCCGCCGCTTTCATCAACTGCGGCAGGAACTGCTTGGCCGGCGGAATGGATCCATTCAATGTCGTCACACCATTCACGTGCGAGTACTGCCCCGTCATGATGGTCGCCCGGCTCGGGGTACAAATCGAATTGGTACAAAACACATTTTTCAACAGGACCCCTTCGGAGGCCAGCCGGTCCAGCACGGGCGTCGGGTTGAGCGGGGCCAAGCGACCCTGGTAGGCACCGATAGCGTGTGCCGCGTGATCGTCCGACATGATGAACAGGATATTGGGACGATCCTGTCCCTGAACGACCGGTGACAGGTAGAGGATGATTAACCATAAGACCGTCATCCGGGGAAGTCGTCGCTGCAGGCGGGTGATCATGTTGTCCTTTCTCTTTCTCTTGCTCTTGCAAAACCGTAACGCGACCGAACTCTGGAACAGGAATCCACCGCATCAAACGGTCATGCATTAAACAGTCATTATAATGAACCAACCGAGTGGTTCCTGCTACGGTGCGGGATTCGCAGCGGGGCCGTTGACCCAAAGGCGTTCCTCACCCTGCCAGGCCATCTTCCAGTAAAACGCGCAGACAAACCGCTGTTTTTTTGGTTTTGTCTCGGAAACGAAGCGTTTCCGTTCCATCTGGCGACACCGAGGACCCCCAGATGGGTTATACCATTGATTAAGAAAACTCAACAAAGGTCACCGATTCATGGAATTCCTGGAAGTACCCCTCTACGACGACGATCTCGCCAAGCTGATTGTACGCTTGGTGTTCAACCTGCTCTTTCTGTTCCTGATCGTCCGTGTCGCCTATCACGCCTATCAAAAGAAGATGGGCTATGTGTTCACCTTTGTGTTGATGAACATCATGGTTTTCTTCATCTGTTTTACCCTCAAGAAACTCGATCTTGGGCTGGGCATGGCGCTGGGGCTGTTTGCCATCTTTGCCATCATCCGATATCGCACCAACTCGATCCGGGTCAAGGAAATGACCTATCTTTTTATCGTGATCGGCTTGGCGGTGATCAATTCACTATCCAACAAGAAGACGAGTTATGCCGAGCTGTTGTTTGTCAACCTCGCCATCTTTTCAGCCACATACTTCATGGAACAGTTGTTCAGCCTGCGAAAGATTCAGTCCCAAACCATCCTGTTTGACAACCTCGACCTACTGAGGCCGGACCAGCGAACCAAGCTGATTGCCAACCTGAAAGACCGAACCGGTCTCGACATCACCGGCGTCCAGGTGAAACGAATCGATTTACAAAAGAAAAATGCGCAAATTGTCGTGCAGTATATTGATAGGGAGGGGGCGTCAGAATCGACCGACAGTGACGAGTGACCCAGCTACTATCCAGATGGCCACCGCGATAGTGTGGCGAACTGGCCCGGCAAACTCGAATACCGGTTGAAACTGTGTTAAAATTGCCTCTCTTAAAAACTGTTGTCCACTCACACTCGATAATCACGTGCATACCTAAGAAGACTCGATACCGGCAAATTGTGATGCGGGAATCGATACAGAACAAACCGACTTAACCGAGGAACTCCCAATGAAAACCACATTTATGGCAACAGCCATATTACTCATGATGATCTCCCAGGCCGAGGCACAAGAAGGCGGGCGTGGTGGATTCAACCCGGAACAGATGATCGACCGGATGTTTGAAAATGACAAGAATTCGGATGGCAAATTGTCCAGTGATGAAGTCAGCGGACGCATGTCGGCCTTTTTCGAACGATTGGATGCCAATGAAGATGGCTTTGTGACCCGGGAAGAAGTTCAAACCATGATGGCCGGCGGTCGCGGAGGACCGGGTGGCGGACAAGGTGGACGCGGTGGCGGACCGGGTGGCCGAGGCGGCGGACCGGGTGGTCCCGGCGGTGCTCCGGGTGGACGCGGTGGCGGACCGGGTGGTCCCGGCGGTGGATTTGGAGGCGGACCCGGCGGACCCGGCGGTGCTCCGGGTGGTCGTGGAGGAGCTGGTGGCCGTGGCGGTGGACCGGGCGGCCCCGGTGGTCGAGGTGGTGAAGGGGGCGTTTCCCGCATGATGGCGATGCTGCCGGTGATCATGGTTCTGGATAAGGACGGCAACGGCGAAATCTCGGCGGAAGAGATCGAAATCGCTGCCAAATCGCTCAAGCAATTGGACAAGAACAAAGACGGCAAAATTACACCGGACGAGATGGCTCCTGACTTTTCCCAAATGGGTCGAGGCGGAGAGGGGGGTCGCGGTGGACCGGGAGGTCGCGGAGGAGCAGGTGGACGTGGTGGACCGGGAGGCCAAGGCGGCGCTCCGGGTGGTCGCGGAGGAAACAATCGCCCTCAACGCCCCGACTTTGGTGACGAAGGTGGCAAGGATAAGAACTGATCGGTAACGCCTGGCCATCTCCACAGGCCGACGAGACCGCATGGGTCAATGAGATCGCGGGGTCGCTGTAACATGATCGGTGTTACAGCGGCTTTTTTTTCCGACTTCGGTAACGATTTCATCCAGTTTTTGCCGGGGGAAGTTGTCAACGTCGGGTGAACGTTTGGCCCGCTGATCGACCTTAACGGAACCCTGGCAAAAGCGGCCGGGGTAGGTCTGGATAAACGGGTTGTTCGAACCGTTCCCACAACCGTGGTGAATCTAACGAATGGCCCTCGACAGGCCGATGATCAAAAGGAAAGAGAGAAGCGGGAAGGTGCGCCTGCCGAAGCGTCGACTCCCAAATCAAAAATTGAAATCCTATCGACGTTCATCAAGACGGTCGTCCCTTTTCCCCGCCAGGTCGTTTTGCGGACCTCCCTTGATGAATTTAGGTTATCCTATAAAGAAGAACCATCTATCTTTTTTGAGGTCCCATCCATGAGCCGTCTATCAACATCACTGGTCGCCTTCCTGTTGCTATGGGGTTCGACGTCGGCACAGGATTTCGAGGTAGACCCCCTTCAACAACGGATTTACTCCACCGTGAACCAGGTCTGGCCCTCGGTCGTCGCCATCAGCAGCGGAGGATCGACTTTCAGCGGGGTAATCATCAGCCCCGATGGGCACGTCCTATCGGCTGGTCACGCCATCAACCCGGGCGATAGCTACCGGGTCCTGATGTCCGATGGTCGCCGCCTGAGAGCCAAAGGACTGGGGGCCAACGGCCAGCACGATTGCGCGTTGTTGCAGATCGAAAATGTCTCCAGTCTGCCTTATTCGGAAATGGGCGATTCGTCCGGCTTGAAAACCAACCAGCCTTGCCTGAGCATTTCCCATCCCGGCGGTTACGACCGTTCGCGGGGGGCCGTCATCCGGTTCGGTCATATTGTCCGGCCGCTGACCAACAGATCCGGCATGGTTCAATCGACGGCCTTGATGGAACCGGGGGATTCCGGGGGAGCGCTGTTTGACCTGAACGGGCAGGTGATCGCCATCCACTCCCGGATCGGGGCTTCGATGGACCGCAATTACGATGTGCCCATCAACAAGTTTCGCGAATACTGGGATGACCTGAACGAAGAAAACAGCTTGGCCATTTCCCGCATGCCCGGTTTACCCAAATTGGGTTTTCGATGCGAGAACGTTGAAAATGAAAAGAAGGTCGTCGTACTGAGCGTCCAGGCGGGTGGGGTATCGGCCAAGGCCGGCATGCAGGTCAACGACCTGGTTACCGCCATCGATGGATCAGACGTCGACTCGACCAACCGCCTTCGCAAATTGCTGATGGCCGCTCTGGATCGGAACGCAACCCATGTTGACGTGCGGGTCCAACGGGGCGACCAGGCCATCGACTTGAAGCTGCCCTACCTGGAAGCCAAAACTTCCAAAGCAGAAAACAAGGAAAAACAGGTGGTCGATCAGACATTTATTCGGCCCATTCCGGAACTAAGGAATTTCGCCAGCCAATTCACTCGCCTGGAATCCAACCTGGACGACAATTGCGCGACGATCAGCAGTCGCAGCGGGGAGAAACAACTGACCGTGTGGGGAACGTTGGTCGCCGACAGTGACCTGATCGTCAGTAAGAATTCCAGAGTGGGAACCAAGCCGGTCGCCAAGTTTGCCGGCAAAAATGTCGCGTTGAAAGTCGTAGCCCGGGACACGGCTAACGACCTGGTGCTGTTGCGGCGACCGACCAAGAATTCAACTGGCGTGCTATGGAAAAACGACCCCGCGAAAAAGGAATCGCTGGGTCGATTCCTGATCTCGCCCAGTCCCAGTGGCAAGGGGCGAATGAGTGTTTGGAGCAGCCCGGCCTTCCAATCGCGCAAGCGGATCAGCAAGGGCTACCTGGGGGTTACCCTGGCCAGTCCGGATGACCGGGGCGCCGTTCTCCAGGAAGTGGACCGCGGCGCAGCCCGGGAGGCGGGTCTGAAAGCGGCGGATGTAATTATCAAGATGAATTCGACCCCCATCCGGGGCCGGTCTGATCTATTGCGGTTCCTGTCAAAAACGGACCCCAACAACCTGATCAAAGTCAAGATCCGGCGCGGCGAACAGGAGATCGAAAAGGACGTGACGCTGGGCGACCCACCCTCGGATAGCGGCCACGTGGCGGACCGTATCGACCGGAGTGGCCGCCGAGACGGATTCACCAAAGTCATCTGCCATGACGCCGATTTACAGCCGGATGAATGCGGTGGACCCGTCTACGACTGGCAGGGCAACCTGGTCGGGCTCAATATTGCCCGCAACAGCCGGGTGCGCAGTTACGCCTTGCTTCCCTCGGTCGTCTGGTCGTTCATCCAGCAACACAAGTAGCGAATCGCCGGTTTCCCGCAACCAGGCCCCCGCCAACGCGCCGAGCCTGTCAGGAAACGTCGTCGAAGTTCGAGGTGGTCCGGTTGCTGGCTTTCTTGTCCACCGTGGGTGCGGGCGGCTTGGGTGGGACAACGGGCGGAAACTTACCGGCAGGGAATGAAACCTGGAACTTGGTGTCACCCGCCATCACAATATCACCCTGCCGAAGATTTTCCTGCTGGACGGAATTCCCGTTTACAAAGGTCCCGTTCAGGCTATCCAAATCGCGCAGTTGCCATTCAGATTCGGTACAGACCAGGCAAAAATGATGGCGACTCATCCTCGGGTCAAGGATCGATACGGGCAGGGATGAAGAACGTCCGATCGTGACGGTTTCTCCCGAATGGACGTTGATCGTCTGGCCTTGGCAAGTCCCGCTCAAAATGTTCAGCGCGACATAGGCACTCTTGTTGACATGACTCTGGAGCATAACAACCAGATTCCTCGTGGCTTGCTGCTCTCTTGGCAAGGCAAACAAACCTGAAAAGAAGGGGGCGGGTAAGAAACTGAAAAGTGAGTGGATCGATAGGGAATCGAATACTGCGGTTGCTCTTCCTGAATTTCCTTGGATTATAAGTGAAACGGGTTCGGCAAATAGCTTTCTTTCAAAAGTTTCCGGAAAAGATCCGCCGAAAACCGGCGAAACAGGTATCCCATCACACCCCTTCCGGCCTAGGGAAAGAAATCTACCGGCTCGACCAAGGCGCATTCCTCCGGGAGGGGAGCCTTGCCAAGAGACGGGAAAGTGGCCCCGATCTTGGGGGTTACTTGCTGGCCAGTTTCAGGATGGTCTCAAATTCTGACTTGGTCACCGGCTGTACGGAAAGGCGCGAGTTGTTGACGAGCACCATTTTGGAGAGCGCTTTGACCGCCTTGATTTCATCCAGCGAAACGATGCGGGAAAATTTTTTTTCCAGCTTGATATCGACCATGAACCAACGCGGCTCCTGCTGGTTCGACTTGGGATCAAAATGCTTATCCTTGGGATCAAACGCTGTGAAATCAGGGTACGATTCCTTGACAATCCGGCAAACCCCGGCAACACCGGGCGGCTTGGCGTTGGAATGATAAAACAGGGCTTTATCCCCAACCTTCATCTCGTCGCGCATGATGTTGCGCGCCTGGTAATTGCGGACGCCATCCCAGTGTGTCGTCTTGTTCTTCTCCTTCGACAGATCGTCGATTGAGTACGTCGTCGGTTCCGACTTCATCAGCCAGTATCGTAATTTCTTTGCCATCAATACTTGTTGGTTCGGAGTGTGAAAAAAATGAAAGGCAAGGGTGCGCTCGACAGGGGATTGTATCGACCGGTCGGCCAAGCCGCTACCTGCCGAAAAAAACGCGGATATCGAGAGCCCCAATGGCCGTTTGTCTCAACGCTTTGTAATCACGAGCTCCGAGAAATCGGACTCGGTCGCCTTGACGTAAAACCCGACCCATGAAATTTCGGTCATGGAGGGTGGAAGACGAAACTGGAATGTCTCCTGGTTGATGGTCGCCTTGGCCAGATGTTGTTCCAGATCGAGATCGATCGTTACTTCGAACAGGTCCATCGGTTGAAAATCGGCAGCCACGTTCGCCTGGTTCCCCACATTTTGCCAATCCCCGGTGAATGCTACGTGGCGGTTCATCCCGATCGCGGTCCCGATCTTCAGCGTCGCATCATTGTTGGCTCGAGATCCGAGTACGATCGCCGCGTTACGGGTCTTGCCTTTTTTTTGCAGGCTGCGATAGGACGTGCGGAGTACCGCGCGGCCAGTAATCGGTTGATCCAGTTGACGCACGGCCAACCCTTCACCGGTCGCTTTCAGGTGAAACCCTAGTTCACCAGTCGCCACTTCCCCTCCGAGCACCTCGTCGAACGAGCCCGTCTGGTCGGTCCCCGGTGACAGGGCCTTCGTTGGCTTGACTTTTTTGCGGCGGGGCGGATCGTGCTTCCACCAATCGGGGCCCTCCTTCAGCACGGCGGCATCCATCTCGATGAGCTGTCTTTTCAGCTGTTCAAATTTCTCGGGATGCTTCGACTTCAGGTCGGTTTTCTCTTGCCAGTCATCCCGCATGTTGTACAGCTCAAATCGCTGCAGGTCATCCGAGCCAAGAATCTTCCAGTCGCCCACCCGCATCGCGACGCGGGATTCAGCTGGCGCGAGGTGGTTTCGCCAGTAGAGTGGCTCGGTTCGCTCGACAGGTCGACCCCGGAACAGGGGCAACAGGCTGGCTCCGTCAATCGTCCGGTCGGCGGGCAAGGGAATGTCGACGATCGCGCATAGGGTAGAAAAAATATCGGAACCAATGACGGGTTCGTCGCTCTCGGTTCCCGGCTCGACGTGTCCTGGCCAGCGAATGAGACCCGGGACACGGATCCCTCCCTCATGGGAAGATCGTTTCCTCCCCCTCAGGCCGCCGGTTGAGCCGCGCGTCCGGCCCGATGTCCCTTTCCCTTCTGGTCCGTTATCGGAAGTGAAAATGACCAGGGTATTGTCGCGGTAACCCATTTGATCAAGGCCCGTCATCAACCTGCCAAAGGCATCATCCAGCTGGGTAATGTTCCCGTGATGCTGCCGGATTCCCTCGTCATCCAGGTCCTCGTAAGGTCGCATATACTTCTCTGCCGATTCGATCGGCAGGTGGGGCTCATGCGTCCACACGGTCAGGAAAAACGGTCTTTGCTTGTCCTTTCTCGCCTGCAGCCAGTGGACCGCTTCCTCGGCACAAACCACAGAGCTGGGCCCGTTGGCCCGACCCAGGGCCTCCCCGTTGCGGACAAAATTGGTCGGGTTCATATGGTGGGGCGCCGCGTTGTTCTGGGTCGCCATCCAGTGGTCGTAGCCGTGGTCATTGGGCTGCGGCTGTTCCGGACTATTGAACTTTCCATTGAGGTGCCACTTGCCAACGTGACACGTATCGTAACCGTTTGCTTTCAACAGTTCAGCGATCGTGATTTCACTGGTCCGCAGATGATACTGGCTACCGGCGGGAATCCAGCGCCACACCCCGTTCCGGTACGGGGTGCGACCGGTCAGGATCGCCGACCGGGAAGGTGAGCAAACACTGCAAGCCGAATAGCATTGGGTCAGACGCAGACCTTGCGAGGCAAATTCGTCGAGGTGAGGGCTTTGGATCCGAGGGTGTCCATAGCATCCCAAATCACCCCAACCCTGATCATCGGTCAGGAAGACCACCACGTTCGGTTTCTCCAACGCGACGGTCGGCGCAACCCAGCAAATCAGAAACAGGCCGAGGACCATCAGGAAAATTTTCAGGTTCCACTTCACGATCAGCTCCTGGTTTTCGGTGCAAGCCTTAACGAACGTCCCCGCGCCAATCCTCCACCCGCCTGAAAATGGAACGGACCCTGGAACCCTTAACCGGCAGTCGGTACGCTTCAGGAGTGCAGGTTGCCCGCCCGGAAAGCCTCGGCCATCGCGTTGGGCACCTTCGACTCGGCCTTGACCAACTCGGCCCGCTTAGCGGCCACATCGGCCTTCATTTCCTGTTCCAAGGCGATCGCTTCAGCGCGACGTTTTTCCGCATTGGCACGGGCAACTCGCGTATCCGCTTCGGCCTGGTCCGCCTGCAGACGGGCGCCAATATTTTCTCCCACATCGACATCGGCAATATCGATCGAAACGATCTCAAATGCCGTCTGGGCATCGAGTCCCCGCTCCAAAACGGCCTTGGAAATTCGATCCGGGTTGGCCAGCACATCCTGATGCTTGTTCGACGAACCGATCGAAGAAATGATACTCTCCCCCACGCGGGCAATGATCGTTTCTTCGGTTGCACCACCAATCAACTGCTCCAGGTTCGTGCGCACTGTCACCCGGGCCCGGATCCGCAACTCGACGCCATCCTTGGAGATAGCGCTCAAAACATTTTTGCCGCTGCGCTGGGGATCGGGACAATCGATCACCTTGGGGTAGACGCTGGTCTTGACGGCATCCAGCACATCGCGACCCGCCAGGTCGATCGCAGCGGCGCGATCAAAGTCGAGGTCGATACCGGCCCGGTGAGCCGCGATAATCGCGTTGATCACCCGCAGCACATCCCCACCAGCCAGGTAATGGGCTTCCAGACAATCCGTACTGATTCCCGTTTTGCGACTGATGTCCAGCTTCGCCTGGGCCGCCATGATCTTGGCCGGAACGATGATGGTGGGCCGAACTTTTCGAAAACCCATGGCGATCAGGCTGCGCATGGAAACATCGGCGCTGCACATGAACGCCTCAAACCAGAGTTTTCCATAGACCAGGACGGCAATAAAAATAACCAGCGCAAAAAAGCCGATCAGTCCGCCAACACTCCACCAAACCCATGGGGGTATGCCGCCCTCTTCCCCCTGCGCCAACATGAGGCCAAACGTCCAAAAGTGACTCGATGCGATATGCGTCATGGAGTGATTCCAGAATGTTAAGAGGATGAAATTTGTTACCGGGGCGACCCGATGCCCCTCCCATGATACCCGACCGAGCCAGGCAAAACAGTTCCGGCCGGGCAAAAAGGGACAATTCGGCCTTACTCAATCCAACCGCCACCCAGCACCTGCTGCTGATCATAACAGACGACGGCCTGACCGGGCGCCACACCTTGCTGAGGTTGGTCAAACCGCACGCTGATACGACCGCCGGGCAGCGCCTCGGCGGTGGCCGGGACAGCCGCACTGTTGTAACGGATCTGGACCAGGCACTCGAATTCTCCCAGGACTGGTTCGACCAGCCAGTTGGCGCGATCCGCCGTCAACGTCTGGCAGCCCAAGTCGGCAATCGGCCCGATCACAACATCAAAGGTCTGCGGGTCGATCCGCACAACAAAGTATGGCTCGCCCATCGCCACGCCCAACCCGCGCCGCTGTCCAATCGTAAATCGCTCGATCCCCGCATGGCGACCGACTTCCTGACCCGCGGTGGTCACAATTTTCCCGGCCGTATCGATCGAGGGAGATCGTTTCTTGCGGACAAATTCGTCATGCTTGCCATCGGTAACGAAACAGATTTCCTGGCTGTCTTTCTTGTCTGCCACGTTCAAACCGAGGCTGGCCGCGATGGTGCGAATCTCCGATTTCGCATAATGACCAACGGGCAATAGCATTTTTTCCAAAAACTCCCGCTTGATGCCGAACAGGGCGTAGGACTGGTCTTTACCAGAGTCGATTCCCCGCAACAGCTGGGGGTGACCATTTTCCCGTACCAGGCGGGCGTAATGCCCGGTGGCGAGGAACTCCGCGCCGACGCTGGCCGCATAGTCGAATAGCTTGCCAAACTTGATCCGATTATTGCACATGACACACGGGTTGGGCGTTCGGCCTACCGTGTATTCCTGCACGAAATAATCGATGATGCCCTGGAACTCAGCTTCCAGGTTCAGGGCGTAAAACGGAATCTCCAATCGCTCGGCAACTCGCCGGCCATCCTCGGCATCCGACGCACTACAGCAACCCTGTTTATGATCGGCCCGTGGATTCAACACGTTCAGGATGGCCGATGTACCCGGCTGGTCATCCAGCTTGCAGGCCTCGACCGCCTGTTCTCCATGGCGCATGAAAACGCCGATCACTTCGTGCCCCTGTTCGATCAACAGGTGGGCGGCGACACTCGAGTCAACGCCCCCCGACATCGCCAGCACAACACGGGCCATAAATCGGTTCCCACAGTATGGTTCAGACAGAAATGAAAACGGAAATGCCGCGACAAGCCGCGCCGCACAGAACGGCTGATTCTAACGCGCCGCACCGATTCTCAAACCGAGCCATGTTTCCCAGTCGCGTAAGCGTTGCGCCTGGCTGAGCGGGAGCTCTGAGGCGGGAAGTTGGCAAAACACCCCCCCACCCGCAGCAAAAAGCAGCAAAAACCACTGCTTTCCAGAAATTCCAGACCCAGCCGGCCAGCGTGAACAGGAAACAGTGCCGTGGGAACGGGCTAAAATTCAGCCAGAAATTGTTGACGCTGTTATTTGGGCCAATGATAATCGGGGCACGAAACGCACGGTTGGGATTGACTCCTTGTCCGGCTCACCGGCCAGGAGTCATTGATGATCGCCGAAACCAGTCGACTGTCTCGGTCACGTGCCGCGAGTTCTACTCGACCCCGTGACCCTCGACCGTGTCCCAGGAACGAGTCTCGAATTGAACCGCCAGAGAACCTGTCGATTGGGCCAACCGATCGGCAATCCTTCTTCCCTCTGGGAAGGCTCTGGAACGAATTGAATTCAGCTGGTTCCCCACAGAACCCACACGGACTCCACACCTCGCCTTGGCAGCCCACTTCCGAAAGGACATCATGAAACCGAAACAAGGCTTAAAAAAGCGTCGCGCAAAAAAACTCGATCGCTCGGCAGTCAGCTACGATTCGCTCGAGCCTCGTCACTTGCTCGCCACCGATGTTGGCCTGGCCTTTACCGGTAGCACATATGTAACGGATAGCTCCCACTATCCACCCGACGCCAATGGTGATGTGGGCCGGGATCACCTGGTCGAAGTCCTCAACGGTCGCATCAACATGATTGGTCGCGAGGACGGTGTGCGCGTCAAGTCCCAGACCACCACTGAGTTTTTCGAGGCCGCAGGTTCGGTTCTTGACAACGAGCCGATCAATCCCAAAGTCGTCTTTGACCGCCTGTCAGATCGCTGGTTTGTGGCGGCCAATGGAACCGATAACGGGAACTGGCTGTACCTTGCCATCTCGACAACCTCCGATCCTACCGGGGCCTGGGATCAGGTTCAGTTCATCGGGGACTCAGCTTTCATTCAATTCAATGACCAGGTCACTCTCAGTGTCGATGCCGATGCGATCTACATGACCACCAACAACACCGGCCCGTTTGGTGGTCCGACCGTTTCGATCTACTCCATTCCCAAGACGGATCTGTTGGCCGAGGATGTCACGCTGACCAACATGAGCCGTTTTGAAGACCTGGATCCGGGAGAGTTCGGGTCTTCCATCCAGGTGGCCAGGAATTTTGAAGACTCCGATAGCCAAGCGATCGCCATGGGCAGCAACGGGGTTGGGGGAATCATCCTTACCACGATCGATAATGCGGGCGCCGCAGGCGCTACGATCGGCACACCGGTTGAAGTGACAACCGACCTGTTGGGTCAATTGAGCGACGTCGTTCCCGCCGAGCAACCGATCGATCCCGTCACCGAAGACGAA
>JAKVBG010000005.1 GCA_022447605.1 Mariniblastus sp. | reverse complement strand
GCTCGGTCCCGTGGTTTTACCCGCAAGGAGGCGGTCCAGATGATCGTGACCGGTTTCTTTCAGCAGGTCTTTGACCGGGTGACCATCGAGAGCGTTCGTGAGGCACTCGGTTTGGCCATCTCACGCCGTGTCCGGGATTACGAATAACGAACGATGGCCAACGAATTTCACCAAGTTTCAACGACGTCCGAGATCGAGGACGGCAGTTTTGAATTATGTGAAGTCGACGATCGGCTGGTGATTGTGTTCCGCGTCGGTTCCGATTTTTACTGTATCGATGATATCTGCACCCACGACGGGGGAACCTTGAGCGATGGGGAGGTGAGCGGTTGCGAAATCGCCTGCCCACGGCATGGGGCCCGGTTTGATATCCGCAACGGGCGGGCGCTCTCCATGCCGGCCACGCAGGACACCCGCTCACACCAGGTCAAAATCGAGGGTGACGAGGTCTGGGTTCGCCTCGGTAGCGAGTGAGTTGGCCCGTCACGATACCGTCTCAAAAGCCGTCTCGGCCCGGCAGAGTCGCCCCAGATCCACCAGCCAGCTGGCGATGGCGTTGGCCGGCATCGCGTTGGCATGGACCTCTGACTGCAGGGTCAGAGTTCTGCGGATACAGGCCGCGACCGCCTGTTGGGTGACGGCGTCGGAAAATCCGGATTCACGAAAACGCTCCAGTGCGGTTTGCCCAAACGTCTCCAGGTTGGCCTGCCGTTGCCCGGAGTTGGCTGATCGGTGCAACAGGTCCCGGTAAAAGTTGACCGCAAAATCGCCCACCTCAAACAGCCGCTGCCGCTTCAGCTTGCTCTCCTTGCCGGCCGCGTCGACAAACGTACCCAGGCTGCTGGCAAAGTCATCCTGGCCTGGGTCGAGGCTGGCCAGTTGCCGGTAGAGCAGGTCGACAAACTCAAGCAACTCGGGGTCGCTCAGGCGGATCGCCATTTCGACGCTCCCGTTGGCGGCTTGGACGATCTGGTCGAGATCGACCTCGTCGCCCTCGATCAGCTGATCGGTTTCGATGATCTGGCGCACCTGGCCCGTCTCCAACGCGGAGAAGTGGATCACTTGGCTGCGGGAGAGAATCGTCTGGATCTGTTTTTGCTGACTCGTTCCGACCAGGATCAGGATCGAGCGGGGGGGAGGTTCCTCCAGTGTTTTGAGCAGGCTATTGGCTCCCTCGGCATTCAAATGATCCGCGTCATCAATCAGGGCAATGCGACGACCCCCGTAAAAGGGTTTCAAACCGATATCGTGGACCAAGCCCTGCTGCCGTCGTTGTCCCTCTTTGCCGATAAACATTTCTACAGGAATGAATTTCTTGTCATCCGGCTTGGAGACTCGGATCAGGTCCGGGTGGGAGCCGGCAACCAGCTGTTGGCAGGAGGGGCATTCGCCACAGGCAACCAGTTCGTCGTCAGCCGTTTGCCGGCAGAGTAGCGATTGGGCCAGTTTCAAGGCGAACGTCCGCTTGCCGATTCCACTCGGTCCGACAAACAGGTAGGTGCTGGCCAGGCGGTTGCGCCGCGCGCTCTTCTGGAATCGTTCCAGCACGTTTCGATGGCCTACCACTTCATCCCAGCTCATGTCGTTTTCACCCCGGACGCTTTTCGAGCAATGGTTCTGCGGCCTGGCGGATCGTCGCCTGGATCGACTCGATGTCGCCACTGGCGTCGATGACCCGGGTCACGTCGGGCCACCGTTTAGCCTCTTCTAAAAACCCGTCGCGCACCTGTTGGAAGTAGTCCGATCCCCGTGATTCCATCCGGTCCCGCGATTCCCCCAGGCGCTGGCTGGCACTTTCCACATCGAGGTCAAAGATAAAGGTCAGGTCGGGCATCAATCCGGCGGTGGCGACCTGGTTGACTTGCCAGACTTCGTCGGGATCCAGATTTCCCGCATGTCCCTGGTAGACGACCGTGGAAAAAACGTAACGGTCGCAAACTACCGTTTTTCCGGCAGCCAGGGCAGGCCGAATCTTCTGTTCGACCAGCTGGCAGCGGGCTGTCATGAACATCAGCATTTCACTGCGCATATGGATTTCAATGGCGTGGTTACCCAGCAACAGTTTCCGCATTTGATGACCCAGTTCCGTCGTCCCCGGGTCGCTACAGCAGTCGACGTCCAGGCCGCGGGTCCGCAGCCAGTCGGCAAACAGGTTGAGCTGGGTCGATTTACCCGCCCCGTCGACGCCGTCGAAAACAAAAAACATATG
The DNA here is from genome assembly GCA_022447605.1 of Mariniblastus sp. Classification (GTDB taxonomy): domain Bacteria; phylum Planctomycetota; class Planctomycetia; order Pirellulales; family Pirellulaceae; genus Mariniblastus. The sequence continues at coordinate 169,527 of JAKVBG010000005.1, read as the reverse complement.
GAAAACTACCTGCCGTTAAACTGCCTGCCGTGCAAAGTGTCAATTGCTAGCCAACCACTCCATCAGCGGGGCCAGCAACTCGAAGCTGGGTGCCTGGGACCATTATGGATGGGAAATGGTCCGGCGTTAAGCGTGGGCCGGCTCCCGCCTGAAAGCTGACCGGTTGATTGGCTCCCCTGCCCATTTACCATTGGACGTCCACGCACTGGACCCGCAGGCCATTCCCAGGAAGGTTTTGGGCTAAATATTCTGGGAGATTTTAATCGGAATAACTGTTAAAGCCGTTAACGGTTTACACCACTAATTACTTTTTTGCTGGATATTTATTAACCCGATTAAACTTTTTGCTTCAGCCAAGTTTGCCTGCCGTTACAACCTGCATTCAATTAATCAAAATTGAAAAAGAAAGCCCCTGTTTGGTCTTTCCAGTTTCTTATTCTGACCTAACTTTACTCAAAGTCGCCCCGTGGGAGAGGTCCTGCGCCGGCGATCACGATTCAAATTCAAGGTAATCCCTCGATACATTTATCCGGAGCAAAAAATGTCACGTTTGAAAGTCCTCCCTTTGTTAGCTGCCATGATATTTGGCCAGCTGGCTCTGTTTTCCGAGCAGGCCGATGCAGGACCATTGCTGGATTGGCTGCGCGGTTTGCGTAATCGGTGCGTTTCGCCCTTTAACGATGGCTGCGAAATGCAAACCGTTGGCTATGCCCCTAACGCCTGTGGCCTGCAACCAGGTCAATGTCAAACGACTTGCATGAAGACCTGTTCGCGAGTTGTGGTCAATTACGTGCCCTGTACAGCTTACCGAACCTGCTACAAGCGGGTGCCAGTGACCCAGTACAAGCCGGTCACCAAGACGGATCCGTGTACCGGTTGCACGGTCACCTGCATGCGACCCTGCACGACTTATACCTACCAATCGCAAAGAATCCCCTATACGACTTACCGACCGGTTTACCGGACAGAGACGTATAAGGTTCCCGTGACGACGATCACCAATGATTGTGCGACCAACGCGTCGTGCAGTACCTGTCCGACGCCGATGATGGCGCCCATGGCATCCGGTTGTTCTTCGTGTGCCGTGCCCCAGCAGGGCGCTGTATCGACAGGCACAACTTACACGCCGCTTCCTTCGTCGGGTACTTCCGGTGGAGCCGTTCCCACCCCTGCGGATATCCCGGCGGCCGACGTGACACCGTCCTTGAATCCCCAGACTCAACAACGCCCGTTGTATGATCGCCAGGAAATTCAGGATACGTCCAAGGCCGGGTGGGCTTTACCCCCGACGGTCGATCCGAACCTGACGACTGAGCATCAGGCGCCGGCCCGTATCGACGTGGCCCACCGTGCGAGTCCGATTCGTCGACAATGGACCTACAGCCCGGTCAAGTTGGCTGGCTACACGTCGACCGTTGACAGCCCGGTCGCGGCGAAGATGGAGCAATACCAAGGTGCGTTTTCCCCGAGTTCGACAGCCAGTAAGCCGGCGAAAAAGATGAACACGATGTGGAAATCGATCGACTGGTAGACGCTTTACCTTGAGTTTGAATCAACCACGGGCTTCCCAGTGAAGCCCGTTTTTTTTAGGACCGACCGCGATGCGGGTCGCAGGTAGCTGGGCCGATTGGTTGGCGCGGTGATAACGAATCACCGCTCTGGCCCATTCAGGGGAGGCAACCTGCCCTTATAGCGATTGAACGTTGTTAAATATTACGGTAATCGACCCGGGTCGGATGGGATGGCTTTACTTTGACGTCGGTTTTTAGACAATGAAACCTGAAACCGCTGGAAAAAGGCATGTTATAATTTGGCAAGTCAATTCGCGGTTGATCGAAACTAGAATTGATGAACGGTCGGTTTGAGAGGATTGAGTATCCGTCAAATCTGCCGGTGACCGTTTCCCGGTGGCGGCCCGTTTGCGGTTCCCCCGAAGCCGGGAAGAGCGAGTCCAGGACTGCGTCTCTATCCGGTGTTTGGCACGTCGGGTGCAAACCAATCGCATGTACCGGGCTCAGGCTGCGTGACCATCAAGAGAACCAACAGTAACGACGATTGCATTATACCCCGTAGAGACAGAAGGCAATTTTATGGCAGACGTGATCAAGTCGACGCAAGATGAATCCCGCCCGCCCAATACGGAAGGGTACCTTGCTCAAACCACGGACGTTGACCCAGCTGAAACGCAAGAGTGGCTCGATTCACTTGAATACGTGCTGAACAGTCGCGGTCCAGAACGCGCCCAGTATTTACTCACGATGTTGGAGGCGCGCGCCCTGAACGAAGGGGTTGATATTGCCAAGAAGCTGAACACGCCCTACATCAACACCATTCATATCGACAAACAGCCGCCTTACCCGGGCAATCGTGAAATCGAGAGGCGTCTGAAGAGCATTGTCCGCTGGAACGCGATGGCGATGGTCGTACGGGCCAATAACGAGAATCACGGGATCGGCGGGCATATCTCGACATTCGCATCTTCGGCCACCCTCTACGAAGTCGCTTTCAATCATTTCTTCCGAGGGCGCGGTGAGTCCGGTTACGATGGCGACCTGGTCTTTTTTCAGGGTCATGGATCGCCCGGTATTTATGCCAGGGCTTTCCTGGAAGGGCGCCTGACCGAACAGAACCTGCTTAATTTCCGTCAGGAATTAGCGGCTGAGGGAGGGCTCTCTTCGTACCCTCACCCTTGGCTGATGCCCGGTTTTTGGGAGTATCCGACGGTCTCCATGGGGCTGGGGCCGATCATGGCCATTTACCAAGCCCGTTTCAATTGCTACCTGCATGACCGGGGCCTGAAGGATACGACACGACAGCGGGTTTGGGCTTTCCTCGGCGACGGCGAATGTGACGAGCCCGAGAGCCTGGGTGCCATCACGCTGGCCGGGCGCGAGCGCTTGGACAACCTGACTTTTGTAATCAATTGCAACCTGCAACGACTGGACGGGCCTGTTCGTGGTAACGGAAAGATTATCCAGGAACTGGAAGCGTTGTTTACCGGGGCCGGCTGGAATGTGATCAAGGTTGTCTGGGGTGATGACTGGGACGCGATGCTGGAAAAAGACGAATCGGGACTGCTGGTCAAGCGAATGGGTGAGGTGGTTGACGGCCAGTACCAGAAGTACGTCGGAATGCCAGGTTCCTATATCCGGGAACACTTTTTCGGGAAGTACCCGGAGCTGCTGGAAATGGTTCGCAGTTTTTCTGATGAAAAACTGGAGACGATGCGGCGCGGCGGTCACGATCCGGAAAAGGTCTATGCAGCCTTCAAGGCGGCCGTCGATTTCAAGGGCAAACCGACTGTCATCCTGGCTAAGACGATCAAGGGTTACGGTCTGGGTGAAGCGGGTGAAGGCCGCAACATTGCTCACAACAACAAGAAATTGAACGACGAAGAATTGCTCGAATTTCGCAGTCGGTTCGGGATTCCGATCTCCGATGAAGACGTGGTCAAAACACCGTTTTACAAACCGGCCGAAGACAGCGTTGAATTGAAATACATGCGGGAACACCGCGAGGCGCTCGGTGGACCGATACCATCGCGACCCACCACGATCCCGAAAATGGAAGTCCCCCGGATGGAAGACTACCAGAAGATGATCGAGCGGGATTATGGCAAGGTGCTTTCCACGACCAATGGCTTTGTCCGCCTGCTGAGCCGTTTGTGCAAAGATAAGAAAATTGGCAGGAATATCGTGCCGATTGTCCCCGATGAATCTCGCACCTTTGGTATGGAAGGCATGTTCCGGGAAGTTGGAATCTATGCTCATACGGGGCAGCTTTACGAACCGGTCGACTCCAATGTGTTCTCTTATTACAAGGAAGCGAAAGATGGACAGCTGTTGGAAGAAGGGATTTCGGAAGCGGGTTCGATGTCTTCTTTCTGTGCAGCCGGGTCCGCCTACTCGGCCCACGGGATCAACATGATTCCCTTTTACATCTTCTATTCGATGTTCGGGTTCCAGCGGATTGGCGATTTGATCTGGGCCGCTGCCGACCAACGTGCCAAGGGCTTCCTGATCGGGGCGACGGCGGGGCGAACGACCCTTAATGGAGAAGGGTTGCAACACCAGGATGGACATAGCCTGTTGAATGCGATTGCCTTTCCGACCGTTCGCTCCTTTGACCCGGCGTTCCATTACGAAACGGCGGCCATCGTTTTTGACGGATTGAAACGGATGTACGAAGACGGCGAGACCGCCATCTATTACCTGATGGCCGAAAATGACAATTACGAGATGCCCGCCATGCCCTCTGGGGTTGCCGACGGCATCGTCAAGGGAATGTACAAGTTCCGCAGTCATGATCTGAAAGGTGCCAAACACCGAGTTCAGTTGCTGGGCAGTGGTGCCATTCTCAATTCCGTTTTGAAAGCCCAGGAGATATTGGCAGACCAGTTCAAGATTGCCAGTGATGCCTGGAGTGTTACCAGCTACACCGAGTTGAGGCGGGAAGCGCACGAATGCCGTCGCTGGAACATGCTGCATCCGACGGCCAAGCCGAGGAAGAGTTACCTGGAAGAGGTGACCGAGGGTGCGGAAGGTCCATTCATCGCGGCTAGCGATTATGTGCGAGCCCACTCCGAACAGATCGCCCCGTGGTTGCCGGGTGAGATGCTGGTGCTTGGGACGGACGGTATGGGTCGTAGCGAAACCCGGCCGGCTCTGCGACGACATTTCGAAGTCGATGCGGAATTTGTAACGATTGCCGCTCTTTACCAGTTGAGCCAGACCGGCGAGGTTGAGCCGGAAGTGGTCCAAAAGGCAATTAAAGAACTTGGAGTCGACCCGGACAAGGTCAGCCCCCTTTATGCCTAGGCAGGTGGAAGCCGATAAAGCGTTCCCAGGAATCAGACAGGATAACCACAACAGGATAACGATTAGCGATGTCATTAGAGATCAAAGTTCCGGTCCTTGGTGAAGGAATCGATTCGGGTGATGTACTCGAGATTTTTGTCAATGAAGGTGATGTCATTGAGCAAGAACAGGGGTTGGTTGAGCTGGAAACGGACAAGGCAACCGTAACGGTACCGGCGACTGTCGGTGGAACGGTAACTAAGATTCATGTTTCGGAAGGCGATTCGATCGACATTGGTGCGGTCATCGTCACCGTGGAAGAAGGTGGTTCCTCGGCGCCGGCCGATACATCGGCGGTTGAGACTACTCCAGCCCCGCAACCGCCGGCTGATTCGAGTCCTTCTGTCGAGCCGCCAGAGACGTCCAAACCGGTTGAAACCGTGGAGTCGGTGGAGTCGGTGGAGTCGCTGAAGCCCGTGGAACCTCGGAAGCCCGTGGAACCCGTCGCGCCAGTTGCCGCCGTGACACCTGAGTTGCCGAATGCGGAAATGCCGACTCCGACCGATCAGTCCGATGTGGCCGCAGGCCCTGCCATTCGCCGGCTGGCTCGTGAGGTCGGCATTGACCTCCGCCAGGTGGCGGCGACGGGGGAACATGGCCGCGTGACACGGGAAGACGTGATGCAGGCGGTTCGTGGTGGGGCGAGTCGATCATCGGCCAATGGCGACCAAGCGAGTGGAGAATCGGACGGTTTCGGGCCGGTGAGAACCGAGAAGATGCCCAAAATCCGACAGACCATTGCTCGCAAGATGCACGAATCCTGGACGGCCGTCCCGCGCGTTACCAACTTTGACGATGCCGATGTGACCGACTTGGAAGCGATCCGCAAAAACAGCAAGACTGACTACGCGGCGCGCGATATCAAATTGACCACGATGCCTTTCATCATCAAGGCAGTTGCCATGGCGCTGAAATCACATCCTGTGATCAACGCCTCGGTGGACCTGGATGCAGGGAAAATTGTTTACAAGGAGTATGTGAATATCGGGATTGCCGTCGATACGGACCGGGGATTGGTTGTGCCGGCCCTGCGGAATGCGGATCAACTGCCGATTCCCGATATCGCGCGGCAATTGAGTGATATGGCCGACAATGTACGTGACAACAATTTTTCAATCGATGATCTGCGAGGCGGTACGTTCACGATCAGTAATCTGGGTGCGATTGGCGGGACGTATTCCACGCCGATCGTCAACACGCCGGAAACGGCCATCCTGTTGATTGGTCGCTCCCGGCAGATGCCGGTTGTGGTGGGGGATGAGATCCGGAGTCGGTTGATGATGCCCCTCAGCCTTTCCTATGACCACCGCTTGATCGATGGGGGTGCTGCGGCAAGGTTCCTGAATGAAGTGATCGGCTATCTGGAGACGCCGGGGCGACTATTACTGGCCCTCTGATCATGCCATCCACAGATCGACCCGTCATGTCATCAAACAAAAAGATCGATGCCCAAATGGCATCGATCTTTTTTATGATGAAAGGATAAGGCGGTCGGGTGGCCTGCTCCCGATTAATGTTTCCATTCGAAACCGAAGCTGAAACCGGCGGCGATGACACCTTGATCAAAGATCCCGGGTTCGCCAAGGGTTGAAGAGAAGTCGGAGTTCGGATTCTGGTTTTGAGTCAACGTGTTGGCTCGAGCCATTCCATCCCACAGCCACATGAACTGAACGCCTCCCCGAAGTCCGAAGTCGCGGGTCAGGCTATAGGCCAGTTCGTAGTTGAGATCCAGGACGGGTACGAATGCGTTGCCCGTATAGTAGCTCTCCAGAACTGTGTTCCCGGTTGGGGAGAAGGTCAGGTCCGTTGCAAAGTAATTCTGGTTGTTGTATGTCACTGCCACGGCAACATCAAACTCGTTGCGGTATCGCCCGCGTCGGTTGATATAAGATCCGCCGACGTTCACCCCGAACAGGTTGTTGGTGACGTTCTGTTTGAATCGGAGCGACACGTCCGGTGCGATGGGAGAGACATCTTCGATGGTTTTATCACTCAGGTTGACAAAGCGGAAGCCGAGATATGGCTCTAACCATCCGCCCCGCTTCAGACGCTGGCGAAATACCTTATTGATTTCGACATTGGCAAAGCGGGTTGACGTCAGCATCGGGTTGCCCACGAGGATGTCTTGCCCGGAGGAGAAGAATGATCCCTCGCTTTGGGAGTATTCAAAGGACCAACCGTCTTCGGCTTCTGTCATCCAGCCGACGTTGTAGCGGTTGCCCCACATGTAATTAGTGCCGGTTGGCACATCGTTACTGTTGTTGTCCGCAATTTTTGCTCGCGACATGTTCACATACAAGCGATCCATCGAAGCGAAGAAGCCAGTTCTCGGTCCCAGTTCTTGACCTGGAGTCATGGGAAACTGAAGCGGTGCAAACATCTGTGCGTCGTAATTGAAGATGCCTGGTGTTGCGAAGGGTCGCGTTGATTCGGTAGTCTCAACCTGTTGGTAGCGAAAAACGGGGCCGGGGACATTGATTTGTCCAACCGCCACGTTTGCACTCAAACATAAACCAAACAAAGCACCGATCGTGATCAGGTTTTTAATTGCCATCGCGTTTTAGTCCTGCTGAATTCAGCGTGCAAAATAACTCTCCGAAAACCCCGAGAGAGCGTGTGTTGGTGAACTTATCGGGCGTTTGGTTTGTACGGGTTGAATAAGAAAGTCAAAATTTGACGAACATTACGGTATTTCACAAAAATCAGCCCCAAACAGCCGGGTTTTGTCCTGAAATAATAGAATTTATCGGCTGTGGGGGTTTTATCGGCAGATAAATCGTTGCAATTCAACTATCAGCTGATTAGTTTGGACAGCGATATTGTGCCTGATTATTGATATTCGGCTCGGCGGTCGTATGGGCCGGGGCAGTGGATTGTTCCGAAATAGGTGCGACATCAGCTCGACAAGGAGAAACATCGATGCATTTCCACCCGTCACTCGTGGGAGCCAAGGCTCTGCTGGTAGCCCTCGTGCTATCACTCTGTGCCACTTCAACGGCTAAGTCTGAAGATATTATCAACGTTGATACTTCCGGCGTTGCCCCCCAGTATCGTTTTGCCTTCGACCAGGCGGAAGCATTCTGGGACAAACATATCATTGGTTACTCTCGATTGCTTCCCAGGTTCGTCCGGCGACAGCTTGGTGATATCAATATCGTTGCCACAACACCCTTTATTGATGGTGCAGGTGGCATCCTCGGTTCGGCTGCTCCGACACGTACGGTTGATTTTGCCGGGGGAGCTGTTGACAAGTTTGGTACCCGCCGGTCGATTTCCATATCGCAGGCCGGGATCATGAACTTCGATATTGCCGACCTGCCAGGTCTGCAAACCAGTGGTGATCTGGTCGATGTCGTGATGCACGAAATGGCTCACGCACTCGGTTTCGGATCACTGTGGGAGCAGAACGATGTGACCTGGGCCGATGCGGATGATGTCACGCAATACCGTTATGACGGCCATGCCATGGAAAAATACCGCCAGGAGTCTGGCGTTACCAGCGCAACCTTTATCCCGCTTGAGCAGGATGGTGGCGGTGGGACAGCGTTATCCCACTGGGACGACGATGATCCTTTCTTCAACCAGACCACCACCACGGGGCGCGCGGAACTGATGCTGGGAGCTCTGCTGCCGGCCCAGCAGTTTGTCAGTGGCTCAACCTTCGGCAGTTTTGCTGATCTCTGGTTCGTCGTGGATGGTATCAACAATGGTGAGCAGGATAATCCGATCAGGAGTGGACGACGACCTCCCAAGACTTGGGGTGGCTACCCGGATTGGTTGAGTATCCGAGCTGCTTCGATTTCTGCCGTTCCGGAACCGGGCAGCTTGGCGATGATTGCCGTGATCGCTGGTTTTGGCCTGATTCGCCGCCGGCGTTAAGACGAGCCTGTTCTTTTCGAGGGTCGCGGGCCATTTTTTGCCTGGTCCGCGATTTCGGTCTTCGTCTGAAAACCTGTGTTCAGCCTTGATGTCGGTCAAGGTGGCCGTTTACCGCATTGCGCTTTCAAATTGCTGTTTCAGGCACTGCAGTCCTGCCTGGCCCTGTTCTCCGTCGACGACCACGTTCACACGGACTTCACTGGTGTTGATCATGTCGACATTGATCTTCGCTTCCTGTAAGGCCTGGAACATTTCGACGGCCACTCCGGTGTGACTTCTGAGGCCGATCCCGGATACGGTCAGCTTGGCAATCCGCCGTTTGTGGTTCAGTCCGTCGCAACCGAATTCTTCCTTGATCTGGGTAGCCACGGCGAGACAAGTCTCAAACTGATCGGTTGGCACCGTAAAACTGATATCGGCATTCCGATCATCCGCATAGCTCTGAACGATCATGTCCACGAAAATACCGTTCTCCGCAACGCGGTCAAATACAGCGGCTGCGATTCCTGGCTGATTGGGGACTCCTGTCAGCGTGACTCTTGATTGATTATCGTCCAGTACAATGTCGTCGATGGTCAACGATTCCATTCCTGTTTTCTGCAGGCGTTCCACGACATCCGCCGCGTCGATCTGGGCCTGCGGGGTCGGCTCGTAGGAGAACGAAGGAGTGTCGGTGGCCCCGGTATCCAGGCCGAACTCGGCGTGGACGGTTCTCAGAGCTGACAGCGCCTGGTCGCGGCTGACCAGCGCTGAAATCTTGATTTCGCTGGTCGTGATCATCTGCATGCTGACATTGGCATTGGCCAAGGCCCGAAACATCCGGTTGGCAACCCCGACCTGGGTGGCCATTCCCATGCCGACGACCGACACTTTGGAAACTTCCGTGTCCGTCTTGCCCATCCGGCCACCGAGCCGGTTGACCACGGGCAGCAACGCCTGCAACGTCTCGTCCGACTCGTCACGGGGAACCGTAAAGGAAATATCGGCGGTCCCGTCATCAGAAACGTTCTGGACAATCATATCGACCGTGATTTTGGCTTCCGACAATTTCAGGAACAACTGGTAGATGGTTCCCGGCACATCCGGGACGTCCCGGATGGAAATTCGCGCCTCGTCCCGTGTCAGGGCGGCACCGCTGACGGGCAGTTCGCGGGTTTGGGCGTGGTCAATGATCAGCGAGCCGGTGGCATCACTGAGGCTGCTGCGGACCCGGATTGCCACATTGAACTTCTTGCCGAATTCAATGCTTCGGCTATGCATGACCCCTGCTCCCAGGCTTGCCAGTTCCAGCATTTCGTCGTAGTTGACCGTGTCAATCAACCTCGCCTCGGGCAGGATTCTGGGGTCGGTCGTGTAGACGCCGTCGACGTCGGTATAGATCTCGCACGCCTCCGCCTGCAGCACGGCGGCCAGGGCAACAGCGGTTGTGTCGCTACCACCACGTCCCAGCGTGGTGATGTTCAGGTTCTCATCAATCCCCTGGAACCCGGCCGCGATGACGATGTTCCCCGCGTGCAACAGCGACAGGATTCGCTCGGTGGAAATGTTCTTGATTCTCGCCTTGGTATGGGAGCTGTCTGTTTTGATGCCAATTTGGGAGCCGGTCAGGCTGACGGCCTGGTATCCCAGTGAATCGATCGCCATCGCCATCAGGGCCACACTGACTTGCTCACCCGTAGAGAGCAGCATGTCCATTTCCCGAGCCGGGGGGGATTCACTGATTTGAGAGGCCATTTCGACCAGCATGTCGGTATTTTTTCCCATGGCACTGACGACCATGATGACCTGGTGTCCCTCCTGGTGGGCGCGAACGGCCTTCCGCGCGGCCGACAGGATCTTCTCGCAGTCGGCAACACTCGTACCACCAAATTTTTGAACGACCAACGACATCGGTTTCACCCTGAACAGTTTGCAACAATTAGAATGTAGGTTGAATTGGCCCGGGAAGAAACCGGACAGTCACCCCGCCGCGTCCAGTGTCCCCTCCCTCGTCCAAGGTAACCCGGATTTCCGGCTGAGAGCCTCCATTCAATGGGAAAAATCTGAGAGAGGGTCATTCCGGTCGGCTTGATCATTACGACCGAAAAAATGCGGTCGCCTGCCAGGATCATCCTTTGATGCCAGTCGTGGAAATCCCCTGGATAAACGTCTTTTGGGCCAGAAAGAAAATCAGGATCATCGGCAACGTGAACAGGGTTGCGGCGGCCAACAAAAGGTTGGTCTGGTCGCCATAAGCGCTGACAAATCGTTCCAGCCCGTAAGCCAAGGGGAATTTCTGCGGATCGCTCAGGTAAAGCAATGGTCCGCCGAAATCATTCCAGGTCGTCACAAATTGGAACAGGGCCACCGTGGCGAGTGCCGGTTTGGACAAAGGGATGACGACCTTCCAAAATAGACCCCATGGCGAGAGTCCATCCATTCGGCCGGCATCCAGCAGGGATTCCGGGATGGTCATGAAAAACTGTCGGAGCAGGAAAATGAAGAACGCATCACCCAGGAACGTCGGCAACACGATCGCCCAAAGTGAATTGTAGAGGCCCAGTTCGCTGATCAGTACAAAGCGGGGGATCATCGTGATGTGCCAGGGCAGCAACATGGTGGCAATCACCAATCCGAACATCCAGCGGCGACCCGACCAGTTGACCCGTGAAAGACCATAGGCGGCCAGCGCACAGGAGAGCGTCGTCCCGATCACGCAGCCGGCACAGAGCAAGAGCGTGTTGGACAGGTAAACCAGGAACGGCAGGCTGGCCAGGGCTTCCGGGTAGTTGCCCCAGTTCCATCCGTCGGGCCATAAACCGTACGGGTCCCGGGTCAATTGGCCGCTCGTTTTCAGAGAGCCACTGACCATGACCAGCAGGGGGAGAGAAAACAGAGCTACGGTGAACCAGACCAGCAGGTACATCAAGCTTTTTTTTGCCCGTTGTCGTTTCATTCTGCGCCGGCCCTTTGCAACTGTTGCTGGATTCGCTGGTTCGCCTGGCGGAGGATCGGGCCGACAGGGCGATCCGGGTAACTCATGGCCTGGTAGGCCGCTGACTCTACTGTCCGCTTGAACATGGCGGCTCCTGGTACGGACGGTACCGGGAACTGGTTAGGGCTTCCGGCCAGGTTCACGAATTGGCCGAACAACGGGTTCTGGACCAGGTACGCTTGAAACTCGGTTGTCTCGACTACCTGTTGTGAGACCGGGATCCATCCGCCCGCCGCACACGTTTGAGCAGCTGCCTCCGGGTGCTCCAACCCGATCCAGAACTGGATAAACTCCCAGGCCCCTTCAGGGCATTTCGCGCCGGTCGGAACGACAAAGAAATTTCCATTGACCCAGCCTGCCCGGGAGCGTCCGCCGGGAGGAGGCGGGAGAGGGCAGACACCGAACTCGGGCGAGGGCAGGCTGAGCTGCCGCCTTTCGTTTTGGAAATCCAAAAGGTCACGCGTTCGCCACTGGCCATCCATGATCAGGCCGTACCGACCGACCAGCGAATCGGATTCGGTCGGTAACAGGGGAAACGTCTTGCCCGGTAACGATTGGTCACCCTGACGAAAAGCGGCGACGTTATCCGCTCCATACCGCTGACTGTAACTCGCCATCCAGCGGGTCGCTTCCTGGATCGGGCCCGAATCGACTTCGACCTGGCCGGTTTGCGGGTCGTAGAATCGACCTCCAAAGACATAGCCCCAGGCCCATAGTCGCCGGGAATCAGGCAAGTACGCATAATGGCCCCCCGAGGCCGCCGCAGCGTCCGGGGTGATCCGATCGGCAATCCGGTCGAGTTGCTCCAGGGTCCCTGGTGGTTCCAAGCCGTGCTGGTCCAGCAGCGTCTTGTTGTAGTACAGCGCGCGAATGTCCAAACCGTTACAGACTCCATAATAATCTGATCCCACCTTGGACAAACGGCGGGCGGACTCGAACATCCAGTCGTCCAACCGGTTGATCTGCCCGCGGGTTGCCACCGACGCGATCGGTTGGATCACCCCGCGTTTGGCCCAATCGGCAAGTACCGGGTCGTCTTGGTTGACCAGGTCAGGTGGATCGCCGCCGGTGACCGAGAGGAACAGCTTGGCTTGGAGGTTGTTGCCGGGCATGGCGATCGCGCGGACGTGAAACTGGTCCTGAGATTCGTTAAAACGGTGCACCACATCGTCGACCACGGCCCGATCGCGACCTCCCCAGAAGTGCCAAAACAGGACTTCCTGCCGCGTCTGGGAGGGGCGGTTTGTGATTCTTGACTGCCAACCTGCCACGGTTAAGGCGACCAGGCAGGTTAGTGCCAGCCAGCTTGTCAGGATTCGTAACCCGTTCATGCCACCATCCTGTAATGAACCCAGTAACGGGATGTTCGGAACAGCAGCAACGTGGCCAACGCCAGGCCGATAAACAGTAGCAGTGCCATGGCCGAGGCGTAACCCATTTCGAGGTCACTGAAGGCGGACAGGAACAACTCCAGTGAAATCAATTTCAGGGAACCGGCCGGGGCACCCGTCCCTTCGCTCAGGATATAGATGGACGTAAATGTCTGGACGCTGCGGATCAATCCCATGACCAGATTAAAAAAGATGATCGGGGACAGCATGGGAAGCGTGACGTGGAGCAGTTTTCGGCCCGGGCTGGCACCGTCCATTTCGGCCGCTTCGTACAGCGAGCGGGGGATATCGCTAATGGCGGCCAGATAGATCACGACGAAATTGCCGACGCCCCAGAGGGACATCAGGACCAGGGCGTCCTTGCTGCCAAACAGTTTGAAGGAACTGACCATTCCGCCTTGACGAATCATTTCCATCGTTTCCATGCTGATCGCCGGCCGAGCCTGGTTCAACCAGTTTTGCGGGGGAACCCCGACCCAGGAGAGGAGGTAGTTAACCATGCCACTCTCCGGGTTCAGCAGCCAGAGCCAGAGGATACTGGCCGCCACGACCGGGATGACTGAGGGGAGGAAAACGAGTGTGCGGTAAATGGCCTGCCCGCGCAGTGGGGCGGAGAGCAGAACGGCCAGCAGGACCCCGAGGATGACCGACAATGGAACCGAGAGCAGAGAGTAATAAAGCGTGTTGGTCAGTGCCTGGCCAAATCCCTGCTGCGTGACCAGGTCACTTGCCAGCCGGCCGTAATTACTTCCGCCCACCCAACGTGGCGGGTTGACCATGTCGTACTGGCAGAAGCTCCACCAGGCAGATGCAAAAAACGGCCAAACAAACAGGGCCAGGAATCCGATGATCCAGGGCAAACAGAAAAGCCAGCCGGCAGCCGTTTCAGTGGGTGGCAATCGTTTTCCGGACATCGCGAAATTTTGTGAGGGGGGGCCAATTTGCCGTCCAGTGCTGGACTCGCTCCGATTTATTTTCAACGATTGTGCTACAGATACCAAGTATGCCACCGGATCAGCCCGTTTCCCGGTATTTCCGTTGAAGCGGAGCGAGCGCGATGCCACGTTCACCCAGCGGTGCCGATGCGGTTTACCCACCTGCCCTCCCCGTAGACAGCCCGGGTGCGGTAGGATGGAGCTAACCGATTGCACATTTCAACTGTCAATTCTGGAAAGTCATGAACGACATTTTTTCCGACCTTACGTGGCGGGGGCTGATTCACCAAACGACGGCCGACGACCAGCTTCCAGCCTGGTTGAATTCGGCGAGTCGGACGGTTTATGCCGGCTTTGACCCGACCTCCAACAGCCTGCACGTCGGTAGCCTTTTGCCGCTGATGATGCTTCGCCGTTTCCAGAAGTCGGGTCATCGACCGATCGCCATTGCGGGAGGTGCGACCGGGATGATTGGCGATCCGAGTGGCAAGAGTGCTGAACGAAATCTCCTTTCCGCTGGCCAATTATCGGAGAACCTGCAAGGGATCGAGTCACAAATGCGGCGGCTGCTCGATTTTGAGTGCGGCGATACTTCGGCCATCCTTGTCAACAACAACGACTGGATGGGCCAGTTCAGCTACGTGGAGTTCCTGAGGGATGTGGGCAAAAATTTCCCCGTCAACGTCATGCTGGCCAAAGACTCGATCAAGAGCCGTCTGACCAGTGAAGCCGGTTTGAGTTATACCGAGTTTAGTTACATGCTCCTGCAGGCTTACGATTTTGCCCATTTGAACCGGGAGTATGGATGCGAATTGCAGATTGGGGGCAGCGACCAGTGGGGCAACGTGACTGCCGGGATCGACTTGGCGCGGCGCATGCACGGTGTCCAGTTATACGGATTGACTTGCCCGCTGCTCACCAAGGCCGACGGGGCCAAGATGGGTAAGACCGAGTCGGGCGCGATCTGGCTTTCGGCCGAACGGACCAGTCCTTACACATTCTACCAATACTGGTTGAATATTGCCGATGAGGACGCTGGCAAGTGTCTCCGGTTCCTGACCGAATTGGACCCCCAGGAGATCGAGGCCCTGGATCAGTCACGTCAGGAGTCGCCCCACCTGCGTGAAAGCCAGAAGCGGTTGGCTGAGTCGATCACCTTGATGATCCATGGGGAACCGGGCCTGGCCAAGGCCCGGCAGGCAACCGAGATCTTCTTTGGTGCCGAAATCCAGGACCTGTCCGATGGCGAGTTGGGACAGATCTTCTCCGATGTTCCCAGTTTGACGGTCGGTTTTGACCAGTTGCAGGAGCCGGGTTACTCGCTGATCGATGCGCTGGCCGACTCAGGCCTCTGCAAGAGCAAGGGGGAAGGTCGTCGGACGATCAAGGAAGGTGGAGCTTATGTCAACAACCGACGTATCTCCGACCTGGAAGCGACCTTGCAGCGAAGCGACCTGGCCAGTGAAACAATGATCGTACTCCGCCGGGGCAAGAAAAAATACGCACTGCTTCGCTTTCAGTAGCGGCCCATTTGTTGCATCCCACCCCGGGCCGCCAGCACTTCCATTGCCAGCGTACGATCTGCCAGCAGGACAGGTCCGGAGAATCTGTTTCTTGAGCCGGATTCGATCGGCCGCTTTCGTCGTGGCCCGTTTTGTGTCATTGCCAGCGGATGGGGTGTTAATTTGGGGTGTCAAGATCTACTAATTATCCGAATTGTATCGAAATTTCTAATGGCGGCGAGCTTACGATGTCGAACATTCCTAACACGTGTACCTGTTTTGCAGGCGCCAAGAATGCGCCGCTAACGGGATATAACCGAGTTTTTAGGGCTTTTAACTGCCCAGTGTCGGGAGACATCAATGAAGACGAGCGTAAGTTTCGCCTACTGCGTTGCCATAGCGATGATGGTATTTGCACCTAACTGCGGTGCTCAGCAACCGTATGTCAACGGTGCTATTGGAGCAGGAGGCCAAATTTCTCAACCAGCCAACGGTATTGCCACAGGGATGGCCGCTTATCAAGCACCTTTCCCGGGGCGCATCTGGTTTGGAACGAATATCGCCGACCAAGCGGTCGGTTTCAATGGGATCTACCTTTCGCTCGGTCTCAAGACACGCTTGTTTGAAGATCGCCTGGACGGCCGCTGGTTGACGGAATTTCGGATACACCAATCACTGGAACATGACGACAAAGTTTTTGCCCCGTGGGACCAAGGGGGTGGGTTCTTCAGCAATATCGGCCTGGAACGGGTCTTTTCGATCGACGCTGCCAACGCTGACATCACGGTTGGCGCCTGGGTGGATTACGACGATGCGACCAATCATCAATTTGGTCATGCCAACTGGCAGGTGGGTATCAATGCCTCGATCAAGTCGCCTAACTGGGACTTGATTGGAAACGGCTACTTCCCGACCAATCGGGACGGGTATACCCAGGGCGATCCGAATGGCATCGTTCCGTTCTACCAGAACCAAATCGTTCTGGTCCCCGGTATCGACAGCGCCTTGACCGGTTTTGATACGACGTTTCGAGTTCGCCCCCGGGCCTTCTCGCACCTGAATGGCTCGATCGATGTGGGTGCCTATGGTTACAGTTCAAACATCATCGAGTTCTTTGCCGGTGGTCGCGCCCGCTTGAATGCTCAGCTCTGGAATAGTTGGATCGTTTCGGGTGAACTTTCCTATGACGATCGTTTCGACCTGACGGGTGGGGTCAACTTAAGCTACGTCTGGGGTCTCAATGCGCGCGGCAGTGAGTATGCCGGCATTGGCCGCGACCTGGAACGAACCGTTCGCAACGACCACATTGTCCGTTACAACCAGGAAGTCGTTTATGCCATCGATCCGGATAACGGACGGCCGTATACGGTATGGCATGTAAAGAACGACACGTTAGATCCGTTGGCGTTGCAAAATGGTACCTTTGAAAATCCTTATGCCACCTTGGCCCAGGCCGAAGCGAGTTCGCAAGTGGATGATATCATCTTCGTGGACGAGGGGGATGGAACGACCACCGGTTATGACCGTGGGATCCAGCTGAAAGAACGCCAGATGCTGCTGGGCGATGGCGTGCGACACCGAATTGCGATTGACAATGGAGCTGCCTGGGGACCGTTTTACGAGCTGATTCATAACCTCGACAACAACCGGCCGGCCATCACCGGTAACTCGCCTAGCAACCTGGGCGATGCGGTTACCCTGGATAGCCAAAACGTCGTGCGAGGCTTCCTCATCGACGGCAACCAGTCCACCGACGGCATGAGGCATGGTATTTACGGCGACGTCCTCTTGGCGGGTCATAAGATTGACTCGGCAACGATCGAAGACAACGTGATCAACGGGGCACTTCTCGACGGAGTCAAAATCTGGGGTGCCGAAGGAAGTCTAGAATTTCGACGTAATGTGATCGGCGAATTTTCCGTCGGCCCAGGGCCTGATCGACCAAACGGTGGCAGTGGTATCTATATTCGAGATTTCATTGATCCACTTCAAGGAGAGCTGATTGTTCAGAATAACAACCTGGTCGGAAACGGCGATGGCGTGTTGGGTGGCCATGGTTTGTCGGTGCAGTCCTATCAACTTCGACAGCGTGACCACAGCGTGCCGGAATACCTGCAGAAGGTGGGTGTCCTGATCGAGGATAACGTTGTTGCCAATAACCTGAGAGATGGAATTCGCCTCAGCGAAAACCTGTTTGACATGAACGATGGGTTCCTGTTGCCGAATTACTTCACCTCCAGGGGTGCCATTACGAATCGTACAACCGATATCGATATTGTCGCCAACCAGGTTACGTCGAATGGTGCCAACGGTATCAATGTGTTCAATGAACTGGAAAATAGCGGAGTTGGCATTCTGGGTGGAGGTCGCCTTCGAATTCTGGAGACCACCAGCACCGGCAATGCGGGTGCCGGTGTTCGAGTTGAGAACTGGACCAACCAGACCCTCGATGGGAATGGGCAACCGACTGTCGACCAGACCCTCATCTCAAGCAGGACCGATGGGCCTTCCTCGGTTATTTCCGGAAACGGTCGGGGTATTGAGGTCTTGCTAGGGAACGCCAATGTGCCTGTTCCAGGATGGAATCAGAACCTGGTCATCTCGGACGCATCGGTCAATGATAATAATGGGGCGGGTATCCGGGCGACGGTCGACGGAGTAGGTCTCGTCATGAACACCAGCATCGTTGACAATCTTGCCATTACTGGCAACGGTACCAACGGGATCACGGTCGCCTCGCTGGGTGGCTCGACGCATCGGGCGATCATCGAGAATTCGGCCGCAGCGGTTGGTCCGACCCTGCTCGACCTGGGTGGCAATGGCGGTAGTGCGATCGACATTCTTGCCGCCAATGACCTGAATGGTAATCAATCGTATGTCGATGCCCTGATCCGAAACGTGTCCGCCGTTGGCTCGGGCAACCACGGTATCAATATCTCGTCCTCCGATGCTGCCCACGTCAAGGTGTTCGCCGAGAACATCCTTGCGGCAGGTAACGCTGCCCACGGGATGAACGTGGATGTGCGGGCCAAAGATGAGCCGCCACAATTCCCATCGGTGGTCAATGAGATTATCGTCAAGGACAGTATCATGGACGTGAACGGTGGCAACGGTCTGACGCTGAGAACGTACGGTGGCAAGACGGACCTGCTGGTAACTGGCAGTACGTTTAACGGCAACCTGGGAACTTTGGCCAGGACACCTCCACCGATCTGGGGTACCCCGATCGTCCGTACCGGTTTTGGTATCGATGTGACGGCCACGACTCAGGCGGGCATCATTGTCCCGTCCGAAGAGAACTTTACCCGCGTTCAGATCTATGGCAGCCAGATGAACACGAACGCTCGTTCAGGCTTGACCATGGAGAGCCGTCAGCAGGCCAACCTGTATGCCACGGTCGACAGCAACGTGATGAATGGAAATGGGTTCACCGAATTCATATTCGATCCATGGCCATTCGCGCCGCGAACGTACGTCAAGTTGAACGATCGAGGTGTTGATATTGCGGCCTATGACCGGTCAAGATTCACCCTCGACATGTCCAACAACCTGATTACCGGAAACGCCGAAGAGGGACTGTCCATGCATGTCGATTCGACGACGTTCCCGGCTGCTAATGCGGCCCAGCTGCATGCCCTGTTGGAGAACAATGCCATTACGGGTAACGACCAGTGGGCCGACGGTGATATTCCCAAGATCGCCAATGAACGGGATATCGTGTTTGTTAATGGTTCGGCGGCGGGCGGTAGCAACGGTCTGTTCAACCTGGCCATGTCCAATAACTCGATCGCCATCAACCCGGCGGTTACCGATGTACAAGCGTTCTTTAACTTTGGTGCACCGAATCGCTTCCGTATCGGTCTGGACGGCGTGACCAACGGATTTGCTGACAGCGATATCACTGACGATATCATCGTGGGTAACGGTTTCGAGTTCCCGACTCCGTACGAGTCGGTAGTTGGTCCTGAGCTGGAGGCAACCTATCTCCAGTTCCTGGCTGAAGGATTCCCACTGATGCCACCTCCGTAAGCGAGGGGGACGGTCAAAAGAACAATAGGCGTTGGCCTCGAGGTCAACGCCTATTTTTTTGCGCCGAATACGGTTGGAGGGAAAATGTTTCGCTGGCCGTCGCTTCAAACATCGGCTACATCGGCCACATCGGCCTGGGCATCGTCTTGCGATGGGTCAGCCGTCTGGGTCTGGATTTCGGGAAAGCTCTCGACGAAGTCCTCGGTGGCGAGCTCTGGGAACAGCTTCTCGACCCGTTTCCACTGGTTCCAGTCCGAACGTAAGACCTGCGAATTGACGCCCAGTCGCCCTTCGGAAACCCAGCGGCTTAGCGTCTCCAGGCTTGCCGGACCGTATTCCTTCCGGTCGGCTGCCCGCACCAGCCACATGTCGAAGGGGGGTGCAGCGTCGAGCTCCGGGTTGGCGCTGACCTCGATCGGTTGACGGGCTTGGGGGGGTCTCAGAGGACGGATCAATTCGCCCGGCAGGGAGAGTAGCGGCGGCCGATTTCCGCTCTTGTCGGATTGGCTGATCCACTCGATGGCCTGTTGCGCATCCTGATGATCCGGGTGACGTTTCAGGACCCGCCTCAGGTCTCCGATCGCTTCGTCCCATTTCTCTTCCTGAGCCAAAGCGGCCGAACGTGCCAGGCGGATATCACAGACCATCGAACGATCGTCCCGAGCCCGGTCCAGGGCCTGGCAATAGTCGTTGATTGCCCGGGCCGCCCGTCCCATCCGGTAAAAGACTTTGCCCCGCTGGAACAGCAGGTAGGCCAGTTGCCGGGGCTCGGAAAACCGATGCAGTGCCTTGGTCAGCCAGATGAGAGCCAGTTCACCTTTGCCGTTGGCAGCCAGGGCGGCGCCCCGCTCTCCGTATGCTTCCAGACAGTGGTGGTTCTGGCCGAGTGCCGCTTCGAAATCTGCCATGGCCAGGTCGAAATTCTGCTCGGCCGCGTAAGCCCGCCCCCGCCCCACCAGCAGCTCGGTCTGACCAGGCGACAATTCCAGGCTGCGCGTGAAATCGCTGACTGCCCGCCCGTAGTTTCCGGTCTCCAGGAGAGCCAGACCTCTTTGCTGGAAGAGGACCGGATCGAGTGGGTCGAGGCGGATCGCCTGTTCCAGCGAACGGATCGCCTTGGTCCACTCCTGCTTGCTACCAACCAGTTCGGCATGCAACCGGAAGTAACGCGGGTCATTGGCCTGCTGTTTGATCCCCTTGATGATGTCGGAGATAGCCCGGTCCGGGTCTCCTGATTTCGAGTAGGCGATCGCTCTCCAGTAGCGGGCTGCCGGATTATCTGCATCCGTTTCGAGCACCCGTTTCAAATCGGCCAAGCCCTGGTCGAGATTTTCCATTTCGATGGAGCATTGGGCCCGGCGCAGGCGAACGTCGGGATCCTCGGTCAGTTCCAGTGATTGGCTGAAATCCTCAAACGCCTGCGGGTGGTTGCCGAGGAATTGGTGAGCCAGGCCACGACTGCGGTAGAGTTCATCCGACTCGCTACCCCGTTGTTCCATGCGGGCATAATGCCTGATCGCCTTTTCGGCTACCGGCTTTCCCAGTTCCTGATAGGTATCGGTGGCTACCGGCCTGGAACGGATGGCCTGTTCCAGGCTGAGGATCGCTTTTGACCATTTCTCGAGTTTGGCACAAACCTGCGCCTTCCAGATCCAGGCGCCGGCATGATTGGGATCCAACCGGCTCGCCTTGCGGAAATACTTGAGGGAGTTTTCCAGCTGGTTCAATTGATAGTACGCATTCCCCCGGCGGTAACTGAAATGCGCTTTTCTCGATTTTGTATCGGATAGACGTTCAGCCCGAACAAACTCCTCGACCGCGCGGGAGTAGTCGCACAGTTGGTAATAGATTTCGGCCAGGGTGCCAAAAACCTCTGCTTGCTGATTGTCCAGGCGGGATGCTTTCTGGCACTCGGTCAAGGCCTCATCCAGCCGATTCATGGCGACAAAAACCTGGCTCCTGCCCAGGTAGGCCTGTCCGCAGACCGGTTCAATTTCGAGTGACCGATCGAAATCGGCGATCGCCCGCTCGAGCTGGTTGGTTTTCAGGTAGGCCTCTCCCCGTTGCAATCGGGCTGCCAGAGAATCCGGTACGTACCGCAGGTATTTCGAGTAGTCGTTAATGGCCAGCATGAAATCCTGGATCGCCAGGTAGGCCTCTCCCCGTATCAGCAGGGCCTCGCGCATTTCGGGAGCCCGCTTGATCAGGGCTGTCATGTCAGAGACCGTCCGGGCGTTTTCCCCCAGGCTCAAACGGAGCTTGCCAATTTCCAGGAGACGGTGGACATCGGCCGCCGCCAGGACCTTGAGTTGGTTCAAATCCGAGGTGACCTGGCGCGCGTTACCCAGTTTCTGGTTCGCACGGGTGCGGATCACCAGCGCATCGATCAATGTCTCTTCGTCAGCGCGATCTATCACAACCTCGATCAGGCGAAGCGCTTCGGCGGCTTGTCCCGACTCGAGTTTCAATCCGGCCATACCCAAGGACGCCTGTGGGTGTTCGGGCTGGAAGGATAAAGCATGTTGGAAATCCCGTTCCGCTTTCGCTTTGCGCCCCGCCCTGAAATAGACCCAACCCCGATCGAAAAAAAGATCAGCGGACTCCTTGCCTGAGACAATCTGCTGCCGGTAATATTCACTGGCAGTTTCAATGTAGGCATCCATCAGCTGCAGGTACTGATCCCTTTTATCACCTGCCATATCACATGCCGTGGCCAGATCGTCGAACGCTCGTGGCCAATTGTCCTGTTCTCCGTGAGCCGCGGCGCGCCAGGCATACGTCTGGGCTTCTGGCCAGTAGCGGGAGATCGCTTCGTTACAGTCGGCCTCGGCTCGCTGGTAGTCTTCCAGTTTCAGGTAGACGTAACCGCGCAGAGAATAACATTCGGCCAATCGATCCTCAGGGGCGTCCAGAACAGCCCGATTGAGGGACCTGAGGGCAGCCTGGAAATCTTCTTCTTCGACCGAGCGCAGGGCCTCGTCGATGTGCAAATCCGTCTTCAAGACAACCTGGTCGAGGGGGTCGTCCCGGGAGACATCTGAGTCCGCCAGGAAATTGGCTTCTCCCTCACAATGTGGGCACGGATTGGAATCCCCCGGCACCGGTTGCTGACAGTTTGGGCAAAGAGTGGACATGGAGCGAAACCGAATCGGATCAATCGTCTCTGTTACGTTCGAGTGGTGTGCGGGGCGGTCATCTGGCGACTTCGCCTGCCGGGCCCAATTATTATCGAGTAGTCCTATTCAGGGGTCAACTTTTCTCCGTAAACGAGGAGGCACCGCCTCGGCGCGAATGGAGTGATTTGACAATTTCAACGTGGATAACCGAAAAAAAGGGAGGTGAATGGTCTGATTTGGTGCAAAATTCGACAAGATTTTAAGGTAACTTGGACGCCAAAGCTAAAATAGGTAGGCGAGCCGGTCATTCCCTAACGATCGTATATTTGTCGACTTTCGCGACACTTTTCCCCGATTGACGGAAAGTCGGTAACTTTATAGCTGTTAAATTGTTTAATATTGACCCGTTCGGTGGGGCCGTTTGCCCTCCCACCCGCATTGAGAATAGGTGAAATATGAGAGTTCCACGTTCTTGCTTGGTATGGTTCATTGTAAGTTTCTTTGTCGTTCCTGCAGTGTTGTTCGGGCAGGATCGTGACAGTCGAGATCGCGATGGCGGGGAACGGGGTAAGCGTGAATATTCTCGGGAACAGATTGAGGGTTACCTGAAACGACTTGATAGAAATGAGAGTCAGGTTTTAGAGCTCGATGAGATGTCCGACCGAACCAAACGCTGGCTCGGAGGTCTTGGACTGGATACGAGTCGTCCAATTAAACTCAGCACAGCGATGAGAAGCGTTGATGGCGATAAAGCTGCTAAAGCAAAAGCAGAAAGAAGGAAACAACTGGAAGCGAATCGGCTTGTTCCCGGTTTTGGTGTTGAGAATGAGGGTAGTTCAGAGGTCGTAGGGGTTCCCGATTTTTCCGGGGCTGCGCCGATCGCCCCTGGTTCACTGGAGGAGAAGTATGGCAAGGGTGTCATGCAGCAGGTGGACAGCACGTTGGAGCGTTACGATACCAACAAGAGTGGAACCCTGAACAGCCAGGAAATTGCTGCGGCCCGCTGGGGACGTCCCACGCCCCAGGAGTCGGATGCGAACAAGGATGGTCGACTCTCTCGCAGTGAATTAGCCGAACGCTATGCGGCTCGCTCCCGTTCCTCCAGTTCCCGCTCCTCCAGTTCCGAAAAGAAGGACGATTCGAATGATCGGGATAGCTCGTCTAGCCGGCGCAGTTCATCACGCGACAGCGACAGTCGTTCCAGCAGTCGCTCCAGTAGCAGCCGTTCGTCGGGAGGCAGTGACCTCAAGTCCCGAATGGACCGGTATGAGTCGGACGTCAAAAGCCGTTATGACAAGTCCAGCCCTGAAAAATCGGAGCAATCCAAGTCCAACGCCTACAATTCAGGTTCGGACCGGTACAAGCGGTACGCTGATGCATTGCTGAAACAGTACGACAAGGACAAGGACAACAAGCTGAGCAAGTCGGAAGTCAAATCGATGCGTCGTCCGCCCAGCCAGGCGGATAGTAACGGCGACGGCATGATTACTCGGGATGAGTTGATCGATTCGATTTCCAACCCGAAGAGTTCATCTTCCAGTTCGTCCAGCAGCGAGGAGCGATCTTCGCGTTCCACCTCTCGGTCTCGGTTTTCCGATCGCAGTCGAAGCAGTTCGGATTCCAAGAGTTCTTCCTCCAGTAGCCGATCCTCCTCACGAAGTGTCTCGTTCTCTGGCAATGACACCAATAAGGATGGCCAACTGCAGATGCATGAATTTGCACGGGATTGGGATGCCGATACACTGGAGGAGTTCAAGAAGAAAGACAAAAACAACGACGGCATCATCACTCGTTCTGAGTGGACCGGTCGTTAATTCCGCTCGGGTTTTTTCTGTTTGAAATCAACCGGTGCTGCGCTATTTTGGGCAAACCGGTTCTTCTGTGAATGGTGTTACATGATTCTCCTGCCCTCTCCTGTATGACAAGGGGGGAGCCATAACCACTATGCAGGGCCGATGATTCAATTGACCGTGGCCGAACCGTGATGGGGAGGGGAATGCGTCTCAAAGAGCGGTGGCGGCCCACAGTCCACGGGACAGAAAAGGTTGATCGGTCGTTTTGGAAAGACTGGATCGAGGGGGAGTTGGATGTGCCATTGAAAAAGTTGCCTGGCAAAGGACTCTCTGAATCCTCTCCGGTTGGGCGGTATCCACTCGTTCTGCGTCGATCTGACCAACCGATGGTGGCTGCCCTTATGTTGGTTGCCCTTTTGGGGATGGGGGGCTATTTCTGGTTGCAGTCAACGCGGCAAGCTGGTCTGGTAGACATCGATCGGGCGCCCAGCAGGACGGTCCATTTCAAGGTCGATATCAATACGGCCGAGTGGCCGGAATTGGCCAATCTGCCGGGGATTGGCCCAACGTACGCCAGGTCGATTGTTGAGTATCGCCAGCAGCACGGTCCGTTTCGTTCCCACGAGGCGTTGATGGCCATTGCGGGCATTGGGCCTGGTAAGTTGAAGCAAATCTGTCCGTATCTGGCCCCGATTCCTGAACCGATTTCCCCGCGGCCCGACTCCGAATAAAATAGTCATGGCTGTTCTGTGCGATCAGTCGTTGTCACGTCACGGAAACAAAAAGAGACGAATGTTTCAGCTTAAAGCCCCCTTTCAACCAGCCGGTGATCAACCGAAGGCGATTGAGTCATTGGTCACCGGGCTCAGGGAAAACAAGCGCCACCAGGTACTGATGGGAGTCACCGGGTCGGGCAAGACGTTTACCATGGCCAATGTGATCGAGCAAATGCAATTGCCGACGCTGGTCATCTCCCATAACAAGACACTGGCCGCACAGTTGTACTCGGAGTTCAAAGAGTTTTTTCCGGCCAATGCGGTCCATTACTTTGTCAGTTATTACGACTACTATCAACCGGAAGCCTACATCCCGCAGCGCGATATTTACATTGAAAAAGATGCTTCGATCAATGACGAAATCGACCGATTGAGACTGGCCACGACGAGTTCCCTGGTCAGTCGCAGTGATGTCATCATCGTGGCCAGCGTTTCCAGTATTTATGGCCTTGGTTCACCGGAAGATTACAAGAACATGATGGTCGCACTGCGCAAGGGAGCCACGATTGACCGGGATGAAATGCTGGGCAAGTTGATTGATATCCAGTACGACCGAAATGACATCGCCTTTGAGCGATCGAAGTTCCGGGTGCGGGGTGACACGGTCGAAATCTGGCCTTCCTACGAGGAATACGCCTACCGGATAGAATTTTGGGGGGATGAAATCGAACAGCTGGCGCTGATCAACCCGGTGTCCGGTGAAACGCTATCGGTGCAGGATCAGGTGTTTGTCTATCCCGCCAAGCATTTTGTGACGTCCGAGGAGCGGATTGCCAAGGGCGTCCAGTTGATCCGGCAAGAACTGAAGGAGCGTCTGGAATGGTTCCAGGAGCATGGCAAGTTGCTGGAGGCACAGCGTTTGAATGCTCGGACCCGATTCGATATCGAAATGTTGGAGCACGTCGGTCACTGTCCCGGGATCGAGAACTACAGCCGCCCACTGGCAGGTCGCAAGGAGGGGGAAACGCCCGCCTCGCTCTATAATTTTTTTCCCGATGACTTCCTGCTGTTTGTGGATGAATCCCATGTGACGGTCCCCCAGGTGGGTGCCATGTATGCGGGTGATCGCAGCCGCAAGACCACCTTGGTCGAGCACGGCTTTCGTTTGCCCAGCGCCTTGGACAACCGGCCGATGAAGTTCGAGGAATGGGAGGACCGCGTGAAACGGGCCGTCTTTGTTTCGGCCACCCCCGGCAGTTATGAACTGGAAAAAACAGGTGGGGAGCTGGTTGAACAGGTTATCCGCCCGACCGGTCTGCTCGACCCCGAGATCGAGGTGGTGCCAGCCAAGGGGCAGGTCGCCCATCTGCTCGACCAGATCAAGCAGCGGCGTGATCGTGGTGAACGGGTGTTGGTAACGGCTTTAACCAAACGCCTGGCCGAGGATCTTTCTGCCTACTTTTCCGAAAACGGGGTCGCTTGCCAGTGGCTGCATAGCGAATTGGATGCGTTTGAGCGGGTCGAGTTATTGCAGGAATTGAGGGCGGGTAAATTTGACGCACTGGTTGGCGTCAACCTTCTCAGAGAGGGGCTCGATTTGCCGGAAGTTTCCATGGTTGCGATCCTCGATGCGGACAAGCAAGGTTTCTTGCGCAGTGAAACATCCTTGATCCAGACCATTGGTCGCTCTGCCAGGAACGTCAATGCCAAGGTGATCCTCTACGGTGACAAGGTGACGTTGGCAATGAAAAACGCCATCGATGAAACGAACCGGCGACGCAAAATACAGATGGATCACAATCAAGAGCACGGGATTACTCCCCAGTCGGTTCAGAAGAGTATAAGAGCCGGTATTGACTCGGAGCTGACTGACCATCGGGAAGCGACGGAAAAGGTGGGCCGCGGCGAAGATGCTGTCTTGATTACGGAGGAGCATATTAGCGAGGCCGAGAAAGATATGCTGGCAGCCGCCGAGGATCTCGATTTTGAAAAGGCCGCCATGTTGCGTGATCAGATCAGCCGGATGAGGGAGAAGATTGGGGAACCGATCTCGATGATCGCGGAGACCAAATCGGGATATGGCAAGAAAGGACGTCGCGGCCGCAAACGAAAGGGTGGATCCCAAAAAGTACCCCGCCCGAAGAAGAAGCTCTAAGCCGAATACGGCCCTCTGTCAGAGAGGCTGCCCAAGGCAAGGCCGGGGTTGGGTTGCTGGGTCTTTTGCTAGGAATGGCATTTGCCAGCTGGGCACTGCCGCCGGATGGCTAGATCCAGCACATCCGCAAAATCCAGAAACCGACAATACTCATCAGGAATGCGACGTATCCGCAAAAGAGCAAAAATCCGGGGGGGAACTCTTCGGTCAGCTTCAGGTCATTCATGGTTCGCAGGCCTGTTCAGGCGGAAGGGTTGAGGGGACGAAATCTTATGGGCGCCTAGCATAGACAAACATCTGTCGCCTGGCGAGGCCAACCGACCGGCTGGGCCTGAATTATCCCTGATTTTGCAGGCGATGGTCAGACGTCAATTGCCTTCTTGACCCGTCCGCCGGCGGGTGCTTTTTTTGAAACCTCGAGTCGGCCGTCTCATCCGCTGCCCCATTGCGGGGCGGCCACGGCCCGCTCGTCTTCCGGCGGGCCACGTTATTGATGGGACCCGAGGCCCTACTGCGTGAATGCCGGTCGGCAACCCACCTGGCCATGGACCGAAGCTTTCGCCAGTGCCTGCAGGTTCCTCCTGGAGTTGCTCGATCTGCCTGCTGCCAAACAAAAAAAATGACTAAAATAGCGCTTGGAAAATGGACAGAAACCCATAGAATCCGGTTCCTCCCCAGTGATCCACAGCTCCCGATATTTCGTCCCGATCAACGGCAACTCGATGGCCACACGTTCCCGCCAAACTGAAAGTAAAACGGGCCGACAAAAGAAATCGAGGTCCCGTCGCGCGAAGAAATCGAGCGGTCCGGAATGGGTGCGATTGCCGAATGAAGAGCTACTTGATGTCCGAATTTGCGATCTGAAACTTTCCTTGGAAGGGACCGTCGTGGAGCGGTGCCTCCAGCAGTTGCATCGCGAGATGCAGGGCCGCGGGCTGCGGCTCAAACCGCACTTCTGGTTGAGTGACGACTGGTTTTCCCCGGACGGTATCCCTGGCATCGCCGTCCCCTTCTACATGGCACATCCGCGACTCAAGCGACTGGAACGGAACCAGATGCTGGAAGTCGAAGGTGGCACCCGTGCCTGGTGCATGCAGATCCTCAGGCATGAAGCAGGTCATGCCATGGACACGGCTTTCCGATTGCACCGCCGTAAGAAATATCGTGAATGTTTCGGTAAGTACTCGCAGCCCTACCCTGAGACTTACAAACCGAAACCGCAATCCAAGAGCTATGTGATTCATCTGGAGCAATGGTATGCACAGAGCCACCCTTCCGAGGATTTTGCCGAGACCTTTGCGGTCTGGTTGCAACCTCGCAAGAACTGGCGGCGGGATTATGCCGGTTGGAAGGCACTTCGAAAAATCGAATACGTGGACCAGTTGATGACGGAGTTGAAGGCCCAATCCCCCAAAGTCAAATCGCGAGCCAAAGTCGACCCGGTCAATCGGATGAAACAGACCTTGCGCGAACATTATGCCGAGCGTCTGGCGCAGTACGATGTCAGTTGGTGCGAATCATTGGATCGTGAGCTGAAAAAACTTTTCGTCAAGAAGGCCAAAAACACACGAAATAAGCCAGCCGCTGATTTTCTTCGCAAAAACCGCGGGGAGTTGAGCGACCTTGTGACCCATTGGACCGGCGAATACCAGTACAATACCGACCAAGTGCTGCGGGAAATGATTTCCCGTTGTTCGGAATTAAAGCTGCATACCCATGGTGGCCAGACGAAAGTCCTGCAAAATACGATCGCCATGCTGACCGTGCACACGATGCAAAACTTGAATGGAGGACAGAACCGGGTTGCCCTATGAAAAAACTGCGTGTGCTGGTGTTGATGCACGAGTCACTGGTTCCACCCGAGAGCATTGAAGGTTACACCGAGGAAGAGATACTCGAATGGAAGACCGAGTTTGACGTCGTCAATACATTGCGAGACAACGGACATGAAGTCCTTCCCTTAGGCGTCTACGACGACCTGGGCGACATTCGCCGGGCCATCGTCGACTTCAAGCCGCATGTTCACTTCAACCTGCTTGAAGAGTTCCACGGGGTCGGTGTCTACGATCATCATGTGGTCAGTTACCTGGAGCTGATGAAACAGCACTACACGGGCTGTAATCCGCGCGGCTTGCTGCTGTCGCACGACAAACCGCTGGCCAAAAAAATACTGACGTTTCACCGGATTCACACGCCCGGATTTTACGTCGTTCCCAAGGGCAAGAAGCCGAGACGCCCTGCCAGCTACAAGTTTCCCCTGTTGGTCAAGTCAGTTTCCGAGGATGCTTCGCTCGGGATCACCCAGTCCTCCATTGTCCACGATGACCAGAAGTTGTTTGACCGGATCGAGTACATTCACCAGGAAACCCAGACGGACGCCTTGGTGGAAACGTACATCGAGGGACGCGAATTGTATGTGGGTGTTCTGGGTAACCGCCGTCTGACCACACTGCCGATCTGGGAAATGGTTTTCAAAAATGCCCCGCCCGGGATGCCCCAGATTGCGACCGCGCGCGTCAAGTGGGATCTCGATTACCAGAAGAAACTCGGTATCGAAACGTTGGCAGCCACCGGCATTGATGCTTCGACCGAGCAGAGAATTCTCAAGACGTGCAAGCGGGTCTACCGTGCACTCAGCCTGAGCGGTTACGCCAGGATGGACCTGCGTTTGAGCGACGAGGGGAAGGTCTACATTCTGGAGGCCAACCCGAACCCAAACCTCTCGTTTGGCGAAGATTTTTCCGAGTCGGCTGAAAAAGTCGGGATCCGATACGAAAGCTTGCTGCAAAAGATTATCACGCTCGGTCTGAATTATCAGGCCGAATGGCGATCCGTCTGAACGGGGCGGTCTCTCGAGGATCCTGAGTTGGGAGTCAGTGATGTCACAACCGACCGTGCTGGATGCCCTGAGGAAGCCGCAGGTACAGCGCCGCACGGGGATCGGTCTGTTGTTCCTGGTGGGCGGAGCATGCCTGCTGGCCAATCTGGTCGCCATTTACCTGTTGGGATACATCAGTACACTCGAGTTGGGTGAAGCTGCTTTTTTTGCCCTGAACCTCGGGCTGGTTCTGGCCCAGCCTTTTATCCTGTTGATCTGGTTGATCTTGGGAACCGGTTCGATCTGGCAGCGCCTCTCAACCTGTGCAGGCCTGTTCATGGCGATCCTGTCGATCGGTTTCCTGGGCTTCTCTTTTTTTGTAATGGATGAGGGACGGACGGTGCTCGGGCAATTGCGCCGCCTGATCCTTGAGTCACCGATTTTGTTTGCCCCCGTGTTCATCTGGGGCGGCAGCCTGCCACTGTTGGCTTACCACCTGCTGCTGGGCAGGCGGTTCCAATGGCAAGCGACATCCCCGGATCGCGCCGTGATTACGATTCGAGGTATCCTGCTGTTTACCACGATGACGGCCCTGGTTCTCGCTTCCCTGCAGGTGGTGAATCTTACGCTTCCCGATCTGCCGAACTGGTGGATCGCCGGCATCGGTTCTGGCATTGCCATGCTGTTTTCGTTGTTGTTTGTGGTGACGGCCGTCGGGCGGCTGATGCGCGAGCGGGGCTTCTGGTTGTGGGCCTGTCTTTGGCCGACAGCACTGATCCTCGTGACCACCATCATTTTCCTGCCCGTTCAGACAGACGGGTTTCGTAGGCCCTTGGACGCTCGTGCGCTGGACGCGGTTCTCCTGGTTGACGTCGTTCCCTTCTCGTTTGCCGTGGCGATCGTTACCTGTCTGGGGGCTTTGAGATTGCTCGGTTTCCGTATTTGCCGGCCTTGACCCACTAGGCTCGGGTTGATGAGACTCGGCGGGGTGCGTTTTACTGATCGGTGGACTGATCGGTGGCAGGCTCAGTTTGCGGCGGTTGGCTTTTATCGGCCCAGGCCTTGACCCGCGCTTTTTGCTCGTCCGAAGGTTTCCGATCCGTGGTCAGCCGCCAAAGGTTGTTGGGACGTGGAGCGAACGTCACCGGCAGGTGGATCAAGCGGCCCCCCCGGGCGACCAGGAAATCGACTTCGTCACCGACCTGGAACTTGCTGACCCAGGAGTCGACCGAGCCGCTAACACGATAGTCGTTGATCGCCAGGATCTCGTCGTCCGGATTCAGCCCCGCCTCGGTCGCTGGCGAATCGACAACCACCGATGTCACGATGTTGTCGGACGTCTTGGCGCCGAGCCAGGGGATTTTCGAGACCGGAGTTATGGTTGTCTTATACGATTTTTTATTTTCATCACCAGGCGTGGCTGGCCGCGGGCGGCCCGAGAAGTTCATGCCGAAATAGTTGAGGGCCTCGTCAAAATCGAGGTCATCCGTCCGATCGACGGTCGAAACAAAGAAAGCGTTGAGATCGCCACCGGCCACTTCCGAGGCGACCGAACGGAAGTCGGAGGGCAGGTAGCCCGTTTCCTGGTATCGCTCGAACATCAGTCGCATCACGTCGTCCAGGCTCTTTTGGCCATCGGTCATCGAGCGGATCTTGGCATCCAGCAGGAAAGCGACCACGGCGCCCTTGCTGTAATAACTGATCCGGGTGTTGGAAGAATTCTCGTCGGGACGGTAGAACTTGATCCAGGTATCGTACGAAGATTCCTTGAGACTCTGTTTTTTTCTGCCGGGGGTGCTTTGCACCGTCTGGATATCCTGAGAGAGATTGGAGATCAGTTCACGGGTTGAAATCAGGCCGGCCCGCGCCAAGGCAAGGTTCTCGTAATAACTGGTCACCCCTTCAGCAATCCAGAGCGACTTCAAGTAGACCTCGTTCTCGTAGTCGTACTTGACCAGGGGTCGGGGCCGCAACCGGCGAACATTCCAGGTGTGAAAAAATTCATGACTGGCCAGCGAGAGCCAACGCCTATAACGGCTCCTGTCCCGATAGCTCCACCGCCCGGTCATCACCAGGCAGCTGTTGTCATGTTCCAGGCCACCCCCCCCGTTGCCAATCACGTTCAGGAAATGGTATTGCTGGTAAGGGATCGTTCCCCAGATTTCGTGGTGGGCAGCGACCAGCTTGGCCAGGTCTTTGGCTGCTTGCTCACCATCCCAATTCCCCTGTTCACCCACATTGACCAGGACATGGGAAATACCTGCGACTTGGAACGGGTAGAATCTCAGGTTGCCGGCCACGATCGGGCTGTCCACGATCTCATCGTAATTATCGGCCGTGTACACGTTGGCTTTTTCACTTGACGGTCGCAGCGCGGTTGCCGACCGCTGCCAATGTGGGGGCATTTTGAGCGTCACCTCGTGCGGTGAGTCCATCTGCTCGGGAACGGTCAGGAACGTGGGCGCGCCATTGAGCACAGCATACTCGTGGTTGACGAAATTCGTTCGGACCGAGGCCTCGCGGCAATACAGACGGTAGTTGACGATGAACTCTTTCAATCCCTCTGTATTGACCTGCCAGCGATTCTTCCTGATCTTTTCGATGGTCAGTGGTTTGCCATCGACGGTTTCTGCCGACAGGCTGTCCAGATTCCTGGCATACTCGCGCATCAAGTAGGAACCGGGCGTCCAGGCGGGCAGCATCAACTCGGTTGTTTCGCCCGTGGCGGTTGCCCGCATGCGAAGCTGGATGTAGTGGTTCTTGACATCGGCCAAATCGACTTCATACGTAATCGCTGGTGATGTGTCGTCTTCAGCCGTCACCGGATAGGGCGGGCTGGTATGAAGCAGGAAGAGCAGTCCATAAAAATAGAATGGGATTCGATGCATGCTGTCAATCAATGGCTGGTCAAGTCGATTGCTGTTCGGTCACGCTTGTCCCGGTTCGGGGGGGGATGTGACACGTCAGTCCACTCCCTTTATGATACCATGAGCCGGTCACCAGGTTTTTTATCTCCTGCCGAAATGGCCGTTTGTCAGGGCCAGTTTGGTAGGCTTGCGGTCCGGGTCAGAGGGACACTCCCCGGTTTCTTGGGCGATTCAATCGGTCCGGGAAGTTCACTCCGCTACAACCGTTACGATCGGCGGAGACTTTTTCACCGCCCCGTCAGCGGAAAGGAGGCTTGTTTTCCGCTAGTCCATCGGAGCTAGATCAGTTGCAGGGTGCGTTCTGCCTGTTCACTTAAACCGGCCTGTCGATCGGCCATCGCAGGGTCGACAAGCGACTCATCGTAGGAAGGGATCATCTCTTTCATGCGTTGATGGCCGTCGTCGGTTGCCAGCAAATCGGCAAAACAGTCCCGGACAATTTCGAGAATGATGTTGGCCGATACGGAAGCTCCCGGTGAAGCTCCCAGCAATACCGAAAGAGTCTTGTCACGATCCGAGAGCACCTCGGTGCCAAAATGAACAATTCCCGCGTCCCCGTCCTCTTTCTTGATTGCCTGGACCCGGATTCCCGCATCGATTAATTCCCAATCGTCTGTCTGTGCATCGGGATAAAAATTTTGCAGTTCTTTCATGCGAGTTTTCATACTCTGGGTCCCTTGCTGGATGAGGTAGGCCACCAAAGGGATATTGTGCATTCCGACTTTGATCAGGGATCCAAGATTGTCCCACCGTATCGACGAGGGCAGGTCAAAGATGCTCCCTCCCTGATGCAGGAATTTCGTTGTCCAGGCGGCATACGGCCCAAAGAGGACGGCTTTTTTACCGTCGATGATTCGCGTATCGAGATGGGGTACCGCCAGTGTGGGGGCCGCTCCGGGTGACAGCCCGTAAACTTTCGCCGTGTGCTGCTCGACGATTTCCGGCTGGTGACAGACCAGCCATTGGCCACCGATGGGAAACCCGCCAAATCCTTTGCCTTCGGCAATCCCTGATTTCTGCAACAGCGGCAGGCTCCCTCCGCCTGCCCCGATGAAAACGAATTTTGCCGATTGCGTAAACGTTCGCTGGCCCTGCAGGTCCCGGACCTCGACGTCCCAGCCGTGTGAGGTTCGTGAGAGGTTGGTGACGCGGTGTTGGCAGGCGTAGCTACAGCCTGGCTGGTTACCCAGCCATTGGACCAGCTGGCGCGCAATGGCACCGAAATTGACATCGGTACCGCGGTCCATTTTGGTGGCAGCGATCGGGACCGATTCCCGACCCGACAACAGGAGGGGCGCCCAGTCGGCGACCGTATCACGGTCTTCGGTGTACTCCATGCTTTCAAAAAAATGGTGTTGGCTCATCCCCTTGTAGCGGGAGCGGAGGAAGTCGACCTGTTCCTGGCCATAGACGAATGCGATGTGTGGGACGGGGTTGATAATCGTTTTGGGGTCCGAAATCATCCCCTGGCGTACCGCGTACGCCCAGAAATACTTGGAGTGTTCGAATTCTTCGAAAATTGAGATCGCCTTGGCCACGTCGACTTCGCCGTCCGGCTTTCGGTTCGGTGTGTAGCTGACTTCGCAGATGCCGGCATGCCCGGTGCCCGCGTTGTTCCAGCCATAGGAACTCTCCAGAGCCAAGTCCGTGGCTACCTCGTAGAGCTGTACCGTCAGCTCCGGTTTTAAAGATTTAAGGAACGCCCCCAAAGTGGCACTCATGATGCCACTGCCGATCAGGATAACATCCGGGTTTTCAGTTGGCCGTGTTGTGTTCATAGCAAGTCGATGACAGGGGGGCGAAACGTTTGCGTTGAGGAAGGACGGGAGCTGAAACCGAGCGAGGTCTCATCGCCTGCGGTGGTTTAGCGGCGGTCCAAGGCCGTGCCGACAGTGATTTACACCCTTCATTATGGACCGATTTGACGTCCCTACAATGAGGGAGTCACGGGGCCCAATAGCGGCGGTTGAGGATCGTGGAACGGAAGTGGGAACGCCTGCCAACCTCCCGGCGCCCTGCCCATTTCTCTTTTTCTCCATCTCTTTCAGCGAAAAGAAGTTTTTGCCCATGACTATTGTGCGGGATGCGCAAAGAAAAAGGGATTGACTATCTGTGCCTGTTCCCGGCGAACCGAGATGACCGATATGCACCGTGTTATCCCTTGTCAAGAAATTGCTAGCACGCCCATGACCCATCTCAAGCCGCAATATCAGGATGTCGTTTCCAAGGTCAGTGAACTGAGCCAGATTCACCTGGCCCGTTTGGCCCATGTTCCCTCCGGCGCCCCGGTCAGCCGGTCGTTCCTGATGCAGGATGATTTCTTTTATGGGCTGGAATTTCGACTGGGAGCATTTCGCGCTGTCTGGTTGATCGGCTCCGATGTGATCGAGGTATTTGGTGGTGATCAGCCGCTCGACCTGATCTACCTGCCAGCCGATTCCGCCCGTCGGGCCGCTTGAGCCCGCCAGCGGCAGCAACCACGGGATCCCGCTCTCGTGGGCACAAAAAAAACCGTGGCCAGCAATGGGCCACGGTTGGGTGAATTTGAGTTCGAGTTGCCGGGTTTTAGGTTTCCGGCTTGTCGGCAGGAGCCGCTTCTGCTGTATCGCCGTCTTCCGTTTCGGCTTCCTTGACTTTCTTCTTCTTCTTGAGCGCCAGCTTTTGAACCCGGACTTTTGGGATTCCCAGAACGGAATCGCCTTCTTTCCAGCGATCGGTGGCAGCCAGGCGTTCCAGCCGTTCGCCCCGAGTCAGCACATTTCGCTGCTTGATGCCGCCCGCCTTGATTTTTAGACTCTTGTCGATGGTCATCGAAATAAACCTTGGTTTTTTGAATTAGGAACGAAAAATTATAGGAAGAGAAGCCCTTGGCCACAAGGGCTAAAAACCTTTTTGGCCGCCACCAAGCGATGTGCGGACGGCCGAAAAACGTGTAAAAAGGGCGTTTGGCAACTGGCCGATAGGGTCGGGCGAACCTGGTCGCGTCGAGTTAGCGGAGGTCGCTGCCACCTGGGTGTCACGGGCTGGGAAAGAGGTTGATGGATGCGAATTGGCGTTTTTTGCAGCGGTGGTGATGCTCCGGGGATGAACGCCTGCGTGATGGCGGTGGTGCGAGCGGCCAATCACCATGGGCATCAGGTGGTAGGAATCAAGCGAGGGTACCAGGGGTTGCTGGAAGAGGACTTCTTTCTCAACACGGCAGGCCAGCCCGTTTTGACGTTGCGCCGCGCCTCGGTCTGGTCCCAGTTTGGCGGTGCCTTTTTGCGAAGCAGTCGGAGCGACGAATTCCGGACGGAGCAGGGCCAACAGAAAGCGGCTGAAATATTGAGACGCCACGATATCGATGGACTGATTGCGATTGGTGGTGATGGGACTTTTCAGGGGGCTGTGGCGCTATCCAAATTTTGGGATGGACAAATAATCGGTTGCCCCGGGACGATCGACAATGACCTGGTGGGAACCGACTATACCATCGGGTTTTCCACCGCCGTCCAAACGGCGGTGGAAGCGGTGGATAAAATCCGTGATACGGCCTGGAGTCACGACCGAATGTTCCTGATCGAAGTGATGGGGCGCCATAGCGGTTACATTGCGGCTTACACGGCCATCGCCACCGGTGCCGACGCGATTGCGATTCCTGAAACCGAAACGGATTGCAAAGGGATCGTCAGGTACCTGCAGCACCTGAAGTCCCAGGGAAAGAATTCGACGATCATGATCGTGGCCGAAGGCGATGAGCGCGGTGGCGTGAGCGAGATTATCGAGCACCTGGAAAACGAGGGTTGCCCCTATCCGATGCGAACGGTCGTGTTGGGGCATTTGCAGCGCGGTGGCACACCGACTCCGGAGGACCGCCGCAGGGCCACCCAAATGGGAGCGGCGGCCGTCAAGGCGATCCTGAATGGCCAGACAGGTATGATGGCGGGGACACGAGACGATCAATGTGTGTTGACACCCCTGGTCGATACATTCGCTTCCCATCGGACGATACCACCGAGCGTGCTCGAATTACTTCACGAAATGACAGGTTAGCCGCCATGACCGTGGGAATGACCCTGGTTGGGATCGCCGGCGCGTCCGGTTCAGGCAAGAGCTTGTTGGCCGAGAATCTGGCGAGGCGTCTGGCAGAAGAACCGGGCAGTCCCCAGGTCGTGGTCCTGTCGGAGGATGCCTATTACCGCTCTCGCC
This sequence comes from Mariniblastus sp., assembly GCA_022447605.1. GTDB lineage: Bacteria > Planctomycetota > Planctomycetia > Pirellulales > Pirellulaceae > Mariniblastus. The sequence goes on along the minus strand of JAKVBG010000005.1, from coordinate 132,248 downwards.
CTGATCTGACCCTGGAGCAGAGAAGCCAGGTCAACTACGACCATCCCGAGGCGTTTGAACATTCGTTATTGCTCCAACACCTCCAGCAATTACGAGCGGGAAAACCGGTGAAGGTGCCGCAGTACGACTATGCCGCTCATCTCCGCCAAGGGCAAACAACACGGGTGGAGCCTCCCCATCTGTTGCTGGTCGAGGGGATCCTGGTTTTGCATGACCCGGAAGTTCGATCTGAATTCGACCTGTCCCTGTTTGTCGATGTGCCGCTCGACACTTGCCTGGAAAGAAGGCTGGCCAGGGATACGGGAGAACGGGGGCGAACGCGCGAATCGGTCGTGCAGCAGTTTCAGGCAACCGTGCGGCCGATGTACTCCGAGTTTGTTGAGCCGACTCGCCAGTGGGCCGATATGATTGTCCCGGGGGGAGGGCAAAACGTTACGGCCATTGAAATGTTGAGTGCGTTGTTTAGGACCCGGTGGGCCGATCGCCTGGTCGGTGATCCCCCGGGGGGACAGCCTGCCTAGTCCGGCTGTTCCGAATCGAAGCGACTGGGGAATTCGGCTGATGGAACCCGGGCCTGGCGTGCGATACGGACCATTTTTTTCAGTTGCTCCGGTTCCTCCTTTGCTAGATTTTTCTTCTGGCCCAGGTCCTGTTCCAGGTTGAACAGGTCGGCTCGGATCTCGCCGTTTTTGTCGGCATGGCGGTAAAGTTTCCACGGGCCTGATCGGACGGATTGTTGATTGCCCAATTCCCAGTACAGGTAGTCGTGCTGTTGCTGTTTCCCTGAATTGAGCAAGGTCGGTAGTAGCGAGATGCCATCGACATCGCTGGGGGTTGGAGCGCCCGTCAATTCGGTCAGGGTGGGCAGGACGTCCTGGAACCCCGAGATCAGGTCGCTGGTGGTGCCCGGTTGGATCTTGCCGGGCCATGAGGCGATCATCGGGACCCGGATGCCACCCTCGTGAAGACTGACTTTCAAGCCGCGCAAGGGGCCTGCCGATTCAAAGAAATCCGAATCAGAACCGCCATTGAAAGTGGGGCCATTGTCACTGGAAAAAATGACGAGCGTGTTTTTGTCCAGTCCCAATTGGTTGACCGTGGCCATGATCTTGCCGATATTCCGGTCCATTCGGCTGACCATCCCGGCGTACCCGGCTCGCGGCGCCGGATGGGGAAGGTAGCCCTTGCCCCCCAGGTAGGGAGTCTCCTCGAACTTGCCCAGGTAGGGTCGCAGTGAATCTTCCGGAACCTGAATCGCCACGTGGGGGATCGGTGTGGCATAGTACAGGAAGAATGGTTGCTCACCACTCTCCTTGATGAATTCAACCGCCTCATCGATCATCCGGTCCGTTGCGTAAACCGGTCCCGTGTAATCTTGCCAGTCGGCCGGGTCACTGGGCGGTTCGTCAAGTTTTTGGTGGGCCTTGAAATGCGGGTTGCCCAAGACGTCCACATCATGGTTATCCCATAAGTGGGTTGGGTAATAGTTGTGAGCGACCCGTTGGCAGAGATAGCCATAGAACTTGTCGAACCCCTGGTAGCAGGGGTGGCCGGTTGACCCGGGTCCGCCCAGCCCCCACTTGCCGATGGCGGCCGTTCGATAACCACGCTCTTTCAACAGCTCAGCCAGAGTGACTTCGTCGTCGGGCAAGGGGAGTTGTCCCTCGGGTTCTTCCGGGCCCCAGCCTCCCATTTCGCGGTTGTTTCGAATGAAGGCATTTCCCGTATGTTTGCCAGTCAGTAACACGCACCGCGAGCAGGCACACACAGCACTACCACTGTAGTGCTGTGAGAATTTCATGCCCTGTTTTGCCAGTTCATCCAGATGGGGTGTCTTGATTTTCTGTTGGCCATAACTTCCCAGCTCTTCATACCCCAGGTCATCCGCCAGTATGTAGATAATGTTGGGTCGATCAGGATCGTCTCCTTGAGCGGCAGCTGCCAATTGGCTCCCGCTGAATTGGAGGATGACACAGAGAAAAACAAACATGGCTTGTCGGAGGTGTTTCATGGAAGGCTCACGAGGTTTGGAAGGCAAGGCCGATTGGATCCAGAATTTCAAGCGACTTTTTGTGAACTGGTCGTCCCTATCTTAGCAGGTTTGCGTGAGATGGAAATTGTCAGGCAAGCCCCGCAAAACCCCAGGAGCAATTGAGTGGGTCGGGCCACTTCCGGGGCTCGATTGGTCGCGGAGAGGTTCCGCTCGAGAGTCTCGTCCGACGGGAGACCGGGCGGACGGGAAGGCCGTCATTTTGGCCCCTCTTCAGGGTTAGCACGATCGATCCCTGGGAGGTGGCGGCGCAAAAAAAACACCGGTTGGCTGTTGCCGGCCAACCGGTGCATCACAAGGAGACACACACCTCTTGTGTCGCAATGAATAGTACGCATCAGGTGATGCAGAGACTAGTGTTGATTTTTCCTGTTGTTAACAAGATTACGGATCAGTTTTCAATTGCCGGATAATCGGTAACGTGTTCCACACCATCGAGGAAACTGGCGAGAGATCTGGCACGGTAAGGTTGTTGCAATTTCCTGACTGCTTTGGATTCAATCTGCCGGACACGTTCGCGGGTGACCGAAAATATCTTCCCTACCTCTTCCAGGGTATAGGAGTATCCGTCGGCCAGGCCATACCTCAATTTGAGGATCTCTCGCTCGCGGTAGTTCAAGTGTTCCATCGCTTCTTCGATCCGGTTTTTCAGGGCCTCCTGGTTGGAGTCATAGAGGGGGTCGATTTCGCGATGGTCTTCGACGAATTCCCCGAAGTAGCTATCTTCGTGGTCTCCCACCGGTTGATCAAGTGAGAGAGGTTGGCGGGCCATCTTCATGATGATGCGCGTATCGTCCAGGGAGAGGTTTGCCCGTATGGCTGTTTCATCGGCAGACGGTTCACGTCCCAGTTCCTGGACCAACTCCCGCATCACATTGCGGACCTTGCTCATCGTATCGATCATGTGTACCGGAACACGGATGGTGCGGCTTTGATCGGCAATGGCACGGGTGATCGCCTGCCGAATCCACCAGGTTGCGTAAGTCGAGAACTTGTAGCCGCGTTGGTGTTCAAACTTGTCGACCGCACGCATCAAACCGGTGTTTCCCTCCTGGATCAGGTCCAGGAAGCTGAGGCCGCGGTTTCGGTATTTCTTGGCAATCGATACGACCAGTCGCAGGTTGCCAGCCGACAAGATTCTCTTGGCGGCATCCTGTCGCTGACGCAGTCGCTTCACTTTTTTGACTCGCCGATCCAGCGTTGCCGGTGTTTCATACGTCTGCATGATCAAATAATGCAACTCGGCCCGGATTTCCTCGTAATTTCTCGAGCCGGAGAATCCTGTTTCTTCAGCCTCTGGCAACATTTGATAAAGCTGTTGCATCCGCTGATTGATTTCACAGAGTTGTTCGAACAGGGGTTGTAGACGGCTGAATCGCAGGTTGAGTTCTTCGATCAGGATGACACATTTGTTGCGTCGCCGCGCTAATCTCTGCCAGACTGTTCGACGTTTCGTCAAATGGTTTTTACTGTCAATGACGAACTGGAAATCTGCCTTGTTGAGATCGAGCAGGTGCTTGAGGGTTTTCAGGTTGGGGACCAGCCGCAGCATGATCCTCCGCTTCTCGGCCTTGTTGGTGACTGAAACCTCGATGGTTCGGTCCAGTCGCAATTTTCCAGCCAGGACTTGTTGCAGTGACTCGTAAGCACCTCGCAACATAAAATCGGTTGCCAACATGTTGTTGCGAAAGAACAGCCGCGTCAGTTCGATCTTTTTGGCTGCCGAGAGTTCCTCGTCGCGGGAAAGCAGCGGGATGCGGCCCATTTGCATCAGGTACATGCGGACGGGGTCGTCAATCGAATCCTCTTTGGCCTGACTGGCTACCGGTTTCTCCTCCTGTTGCTCGGAGTCAGCGGTAATTTCCTCTTGTGATGGAAAATCGAAATCGGAAGCGGGCTTCTTCTTGGCTCGTGGCATCAGATCCTCGGTGTGTATCTTGGGTGTGCAAGTCAGAGATGTGTGTTTCGAGGCAGACTATGCAGTTTGGGTGCCACCCCTGAATAAAAAACGAGCAAAAGTCATAAAACGTTTAACTGCATTGGTTTATGCCGAAAACTGGGGGGCTCCAAAAAGTTGATGTGTTGCTTTAAATCAACACACTGTTTGCCTAAATGAGACAATTTGTTCCGAAAACGGGACTCAATCGGAGCCCGTTTCCCGTTTTTGAGGGGATTCTCCTACTGAGAGTTCGCTTGACCGAATCAGGTGTTGGTAATGTCAAATGGCCGGGTTAATTCAAATCGATTATGGGTTTGGGCCTCAATCTTGGTCGCCTTATGGCTTAGAATTAGGCCTTGGCATCCTCACGAAATCATTAATGGCTTTTGAGCGTAGACTGAATCATAGATGGCAGACGATTATTACAAAGAGCTCGGCGTCTCTCGAAGCGCCACGGAGGAGGAGATCCAAAAGGCTTACCGTAAGTTAGCTCGCAAATATCATCCCGACCTTCACGCCGATAAATCGGAAAAGGAGAAGGAGGAGGCGAAGCAGAAGTTTCAACAAATTCAACATGCCTATGACGTGTTAAACGACGCCGAAAAGCGGAAAATGTACGATCAGTTTGGAGCCAATTTTGAACAGATGGGCGCAGCTGGAAACCCGTTTCAGGGCGGTGGTGCGCCGTTTGGGCAAATGGATGTCGACTTCAGTCAAATTTTTGGAGGCGCAGGTGGACAGCAAGGCTCGCCGGGTGGGTTTGAAGAGATCTTGCGACAATTCAGCTCGGGTGGCCAGGGGGGGCATCAATCCCGCAGACAGGCGCCACAACCTGTCTCAGGCCAAAACATGGAGTATGAGATAACGGTCCCTTTTCATGTGGCGGTTCTCGGTGGAGAGCATGTGGTTTCTCTGCGGAAGCAGGACGGTACCACGGACTCGATCACGGTCAAAATTCCGGCGGGGATCGAATCTGGTAAGAAGATCCGTTTGCGTGGGCAAGGTCAGCCGGGCGCTCATGGCGGATCTTCGGGTGACTTGCTGATCAAGGTCAATGTGACCCAGCACCCCGTCTTTAAAAGACAGGGGCTTAACCTGAGTGTGGAATTGCCGGTGACGGTAGTGGAGGCGGTCGATGGGGCCAAGATTGACCTGCCGACTCCTCATGGTACGGTGACGGTAACCGTACCGTCTGGTACGAGCAGCGGGAAACTGTTGCGGCTCAAGGGGATGGGGATCAAGACCGACCGGGCAGCGGGTGATTTGCTAGCGGAAGTTCAAATCCATATCCCCTCTCAGATATCCGCCACGGATCGTGAAAAGATCAACGGGCTTGGAGGTGCCTGGCATGACCGAGCGGTCAGGAAGCAATTGAAGTGGTGAGATCCGTCTGCCCTTCACCCCGGAAAAAATCGCATTGAATCCCTTCCCCGTTCGGCAGAGTGCCTGTCATGAATCAACCGACGGACAACCAGAATTTCCGCTTCTGCAAATCGAATCGACTTCGGAATCAAGCCGATTTCGAACGGGTGTACCAATCGGACGCCTACGTGGCCGACCGGACGTTAGTGATCAAAGCGGTCGATAATGGAGCGGGGGCGACACGTCTCGGTTTGTCGGTCAGTCGGCGGGTCGGTTGCGCCGTGACTCGCAACCGTTGGAAACGTGTGATCCGGGAAGTTTTCCGTTTGCAGCGAAAACGATTGCCAACCGGTTTGGACCTCGTGGTCCGCCCTCGGCGAGGGGCCCGTTGTGACTATCAGCAAGTTGCCAAGTCATTGCCCAGGTTGGTGGATCAGCTGCACCACAGGCTGCGGCGCGGCGAGCAGGAGAAGGCATAGGACGATGTGGGTGTACCTGACCGCCTGGAGGTGCCGACTTTGGAACAGAAAAATGGTTTTAATTTGATATGCGATCCTGGATGAAAGCCCTCTGGCGACTGCCTGGTTGGTTGCTGATCAAATCGGTCCGCCTCTACCAGATTTTCCTGAGCCCGATCATGGGACAGCAATGCCGGTTTTCACCGACCTGCAGCGCCTACTTTATCGAAGCGGTGGAGAAGCATGGAGCGATTGTCGGCTCGGCCAAGGGCATCTGGCGAATTTGTCGCTGCAACCCATTTAACCCCGGTGGTCACGATCCCCCCTGATACCGAATGGAGTGGCTGGTTTGACAGCTTTCGGCCAGGCCGCCTCAGCCGTCTTGCCGGATCAGGCGTTCGGCAATTTTTCGGCCGGTGGCACTCAACGGCAGTTCGCGAATTTCATCGGGCGATACCCAGCAAGATTCGCGGCGGTCTTTTTTCAGGCGCCCCCGAACGTCCAGAGCCTGGTAGCATGAAAGAGTGATGCGGAATCGTGTGACCGCATGGCGGATTTCCTGGTCCATGGCAGCCACGGTTGTCTGCAGGCCGTAGTCCTGCTGAAGCTGTTTCTGCAATGCGCCACAGCGCTGTCGCTCCCCGCTGGGTGTGTCGTCCAGGGAGTATCTGGGGAAATCCCAGAGGCCGGCCCACCTCTCGTCCGGTAGGCATTTTCGCACCAGGAAACGCCGTTTGCGGGAGACGAGCACCACCGCCTCGTTCGTCTCCAGGTAGTTGATTTTCCTGACGCGCACCGGGATTTCCCCCTGCTTGCCCTGGGCGAAGGCTGGGCAACAAAATTGAACGGGACAGTGCAGGCAGTCGGGCGCGTTGGGAGTGCAGATCAGAGCCCCCAGTTCCATCAGCGCCTGGTTGAAATCGCCGGTCCGCTGGGATGGCAGAAGGGTCTCGGCGAATTCCCACAACCACTTCTGGTTGCGGCTCGAACGGGGATCCGAATGCAGTAGTAATAGCCGGGAAAAGAGTCGTATCGTGTTGCCCTCAAGAATGGGCAGGGGGAGGTCATCAGCAATCGACAGGATCGCACCGGCCGTGTACCGGCCGATACCAGGCAACTGCAAGACGGCCTGGTAATCTCTGGGGAAGCGGCCCTTGTGGGTTTCCATGATCACTCGGGCGGCCGCATGCATCTGCCGAGCCCGGCGGTAATACCCCAACCCCTCCCATTGTTTCAGGACGTCTTCCACGTCGGCCTGGGCCAATGTCTTGACATTGGGGAAACGCTGAATGAACCGGCGGTAATAATCGATGACCGTGGTGACTTGTGTCTGCTGCAACATGATTTCGCTGACCCAGACACGGTACCGGTTCCGGTTCCGGCGCCAGGGTAAATCACGCTGGTTTCGGTCGAACCACTTCAACAGTTTCCTCTGGAATCCCGATCGTGACTCCAGGCAAGTGGCATCCGGAAACTGATTCAGAAGTTCAGTCATACAAGAAGTTCAGTCATACAAAACATGCCAAGGTGCATTGACTGTCCCGGCAGATGCTCCAAGCAAGTTCGGGGCGACCTCAATCCGAGACTACGAAATTGACCAGTCGATCAGGGACCACGATGACCTTGCGGACCTGCTTCCCCTCCAACAGCTGGCTGATCCGTTCATCGGAACGGGCTGCCTTTTCCAGTTCTGCCTGTTCCAACCCTCTTGCCACGCGGATCCGCGCTCGCACCTTCCCTTTCAGTTGAATCGGGATCTCGATCGACTGTTCAACGATCAGCGAGGCGTCAAAAACGGGCCACTTCTCGTAAGCCAGTGTCTGCCCATTTCCCAGGCGAAGCCAGAGCTCTTCACTCAGATGGGGTGCAAACGGTGAGAGGATTAGCAGGAAGGGCTGGATGACCGACCGCGGCCGCTCGTTTTCCTTGGTGAAAAAATTGACGAATTCCATCATCCTGGCGATGGCCGTATTGAAACTGAGCGTTTCGATGTCTTCGGTCACCGCCTTGATCGTCTTGTGCAATACTCTTAACTGGTCTTCCGTCGGTTCGGTATCGGTGATGGCCCCGTTCAACTCGTATTCTTCGGCCCGGTCGTTGACGACCATGCGCCAGACACGATCCAGGAAATTCCGCACACCACTGACACCCGCCATGCTCCACGGCTTGGATTGTTCCAGTGGGCCCATGAACATTTCGTAGAGACGCAGGGCGTCGGCACCGTAATCGGCCACGACTTCATCCGGGTTGACCACATTGCCTCGCGCCTTGGACATCTTGTGTGCCCGCGAGTCGATCCGGATTTCCGGAGCTGATTTCAGGACAAAGAAGTCACCCCGCTTTTCTGTCTGGTCGGAATCCAGTTTGACGACCTGCAGGGGCGAGCCGTCTTCCTTGGAAACGGGCTGGCGTTCTTCATTCGTCTCGACGTCGACCGAGCTGATCCACTGTTCGTTTGTGTTGCGGTAACCGGTGAACTCCATTTCCCCCAGGATCATTCCCTGGTTGACCAGTTGTCCGAACGGTTCGGGACAGGAGAGATACCCCCGGTCATAGAGGACTTTGTGCCAGAAGCGGGAGTAGAGCAGGTGCAGCACGGCATGCTCAGCCCCGCCGATGTACAGGTCGACCGGCATCCACTTCCGCTCAAGTTCCGCATCGATAAAGGCCTGGTCATTACGGGGGTCGATAAACCTCAAATAATACCAGCAGGATCCGGCCCACTGCGGCATGGTGTTGGTTTCACGTTTGTAGCGGTGGCCATCCACTACCGGGTAAAGCCATTGGTCGTCCGCTTTTTCCAAGGGTGGTTCCGGTCGACCATGGGGTCGGAAATCTTCAAGCACAGGCAAGTCGACTGGTAAATCGGCTGGATCGACGCCGCGGATCACACCGGTTTTGTTCCCCTCGTCATCCAGTTCATGCAGGATGGGAAACGGTTCGCCCCAGAACCGTTGGCGACTGAACAGCCAGTCCCTCAGTTTGTAGTTGACCGCTTCACGGCCCCAACCGGCCGCGACCATGTCGGCAATGATCTGTCGCTTGAACTGCTCGATGTCCATGCCGTCATACGAACCGGAGTGAATGGCCGTTCCCGGACCGGTGTAGCAAGCCTTGCCTGCCAACACGCTTTTGACATCGACGTCCGCTCCGTCGGACGGCTGGTAAACCGGAATGATCGGTAAGCCAAATGTCTCGGCGAATTGGAAGTCCCGGGTGTCGTGGGCCGGAACGGCCATGATCGCGCCGGTTCCGTAGCTGACCAACACGTAATCGGCGATCCAGATCGGGATCGGCTGCTGCGTGGCCGGATTGATCGCGTAGCTTCCCGTGAAGACCCCCGTTTTCTTGGTCTTGTCATCCTGTCGATCGCGGTCACTTTTGAATGCGGCTTCCGAACAGTATTTTTGTACGGCGGCGGACTGGTCTGCGGTCGTCAACGTTTCGACCAGCGGGTGTTCCGGGGCGATGACCATGTAGGTTGCCCCAAACAGCGTGTCGGGCCGTGTCGTGTAAACACGAATTTCACAGTCGGTCGGTTTTCGCGGGAATCCCCCCGTGGCTCGATCCTGCTGCCATGGTTGGGCGTCATCTTGTGAGCCGACGAAGAAATCGATTTCCGCGCCCGTGCTTCGACCGATCCAGTCGCGTTGCAGCTTCTTGATGCCATCGGGCCAATTCAAGTCTTCCAGGTCGTCGCTCAAGCGGTCGGCATAAGCCGTGATCCGCAACATCCACTGACGCAAAGGGATTCTCTGAACGGGATGGCTCCCCCGCTCAGAACGGCCATCGATCACTTCCTCGTTTGCCAGTACGGTTCCGAGCGCCGGGCACCAATTGACCAGCGCGTCGGATTGATAGGCCAAACGGTGTTCGTCGCGATAGATGGCAACTGCGGCAGGGCCGGCTGACTCGACGCTCTCGGGAATCGGCAGTTCCTCAATGGGACGGCCTTGCTTACGTTCCTCGTCAAACCAGGTATCAAACAGGACCAGAAAGATCCACTGGGTCCAGCGGAAGTACTCGACATCGGTCGTTGCCAGTTCGCGGTCCCAATCGTAACTGAAGCCGAGCATCTTCAATTGCCGGCGAAACGTGGAAATATTGGCCTCTGTCGATTCGCGGGGTGGCGTGTTCGTCTTGATGGCGTACTCTTCGGCCGGCAGACCAAACGCATCGTAACCCATCGGGTGCAGGACCGATTTGCCGAGCATTCGGCTGTAACGGGCTACGATATCGGTTGCGGTGTAGCCCTCGGGGTGGCCGACGTGCAGACCGGATCCGCTGGGATACGGAAACATGTCCAGGATGTAGACCTTGTCGTCGCTTACCTTGTCCGGGGTTTGAAACGTCTTGTTTTCATCCCAATATCGCTGCCACCGCGGCTCAATTTCTGCTGGGTTATATCGTGGCACCTAAACAATCCTTCCAGTTTCCGGATCAAGTGGCCGGGCGTCGCCCGTCGAGTCAATCAAAAGCAGGCTCGGACCGTCCTGTTTGAAAACCGGCTATCCTACCAAAATTGCCCCGCTCTGGGCATGCGCCATTTGCGGGTAATGCTTGCGATTCCTTTGTCCTTCCCTGCGCGAGAGAAGAGTCGGCCCGCCTGATTTGCCGTTTTGATAGTAGGTTTTTCCGGGCAGATTGAGTAAACTTGACGATCTTGGAAGAGGGTCAGGTTGTCCCTGCTGCAGATGTGTCACGGCAACCCGACATCCATTCCTGCTGGCAATTTTCTTCACCTGGTGCGGTTTAGATAGTCCGTGATTCGTCGACGCTCCAAGTACCTGTTAACCGAAGACCAGCGCGAAAAGATGCGATTGGCCTGCAAGTTCAATGCGCGGGTCTTGGATTTTGTTCGACCGCATATTCAACCGGGCATTGCGACTGGCGAGATTGATCGGCTGGTTCACGAATTTACCCTCGACCACGGTCACACACCGGCCTGTCTCGGTTACCCAGGCGAGAAATTCCCGTTTCCCAAGAGCTGTTGTATCAGCGTCAACGACGTGATTTGTCATGGGATCCCCGGCGAGTACGAACTGCAACCTGGCGACATTGCCAACGTCGACTTGACCTCCATCGTTGATGGTTGGCATGGGGATCAGTCGGAGACATTCCTGATTGGGGATGTCCCGCCGCACGTCAAGGATGTCACGCAGTGCGCTTTTGACTGCCTGTACCTGGCCATCGAGGCGATTCAACCTGGTTGCCAGATTTCCAATATTGGTGATGCCATTGTCGATTACGTTCAACAGCATTTTCCCGATTTCGGGGTTGTGGATAAATATATCGGTCACGGGATTGGGCAGAAGTTTCACCAGCCTCCCAATATTCCGCACGTCGCCAATCGGCAATCACGCCAGGAACGGTTGTACCCCGGGACCTGTTTTACGATTGAGCCGATGATCAATGGTGGCACGGCCAAGACAGTCTGTGACAGGTCGGACGGTTGGACGGTGCGCACGGTCGATGGCAAGGTTTCGGCACAGTTTGAACATACGATTCTGATGACGGAGACGGGTCCCGAGGTCATGACGGTGACCCAGGCCGGACCCCAGGCCGGTTTCCGGTTTTGAAAGAGTCGCCCGCTGAGTGGCAGGCGGGTGGTTATCGGTTCGATTCAGAGCCTCGATCAGGTCAGCATCCCCTGGGAATGCTTGGAAATGGCTATCGTTTCCAAGTGCCAGGCAGGCTGCTTTCGGTCCGGTGATAGCTTGTTTTTCCCGGTTCGTATTGTTCGCCTATCTCGATTCCGCTACAAACCCGCAGCCTGCTGCCTCTGTCCGGCTCAGGGAAGAGTGTTTGGCCGATCCAATCGAGGATTCCAAGGACTTATGCGCTTGCTCACAGTCTTCATTTCGACATTGATTCTGGGGCTCCTGGCGGGAGTCGCAACGACCTGCGCGCAGGAAGTGGAAACTTTGCCCTACGAGGCGACGGTCAAGAACGACGGGGTCCATGTCTATTCCGGCCCCGGCAAGCTCCATTACCCGACTGATCAGTTGACCCAGGGAACGATGGTGGAAGTCTATCGCCATGACCCGGGTGGCTGGTGCGCCATACGCCCCGTGGTAGGGAGTTTCAGCATGATCCCCGTTGATTCAGTGGAATCGATCGAAGGGGGATTGGGAAGAGTCACCCGAGAGGGCACCCAGGCCTGGGTGGGAACACGGTTAGCCGATGTGGCTGAGCCGATGTGGCAAGTCAAATTGAAACGTGGCGAAGAAGTGGAGATCCAGGGACAGCTTGATTGGGAAACAGCCGATGGCGAGTCGCAGCCTTGGTACCAGATATCTCCCCCGTCGGGTGAGTTTCGTTGGATCCAAAGTTCCGAGATCGAGTACTCGAAAACACTTCGCCAGGAAATTGTCCAAGTACCGGATTCCATCACCACTCCGTCCGAAGGGCAGGGAACATTTGCTTCGGAAGGCTCCGGTTCAATCGGAGCGACGGTTGATTTGGAGGCGAACGGAACGCGGGTCAGTGGTTCCGCTTCTCAACCCCTTGCCACGCCCACGCGAATCGATTCACCCGCGCGATCGAACCAGCGAGTGGGAAGCTTCAACTCGGGCTGGCGTCGCGCCCGTCAGCCGATGCGCGTTGCCAACCCGACTTTTCCAGCGGAGAATCCTCTGACGAACCAGGCAACTGCCATTGGACCTCCTGAACGTTTTGCCGATAGCCGTTTTGCCAATATCCAGTCAACGCCCGTCATGCCTTCTCTGGACGGAAGAACCGCAGGTAGGTCGCCTGGCACAAACGGTTCCAATGCTCCGATGATGGCCAAGATCGGGGATCTGTCACAACGGCTGACCGATCTGGAACTGGCACTGACGCGGGAAATGCTGAACCCGCCCTCCAGTTGGCAGCTGGTCCCGTTGATTCAGCAAACCCAGTTGATTTACCAAGGTTCGGAAGACCCCAACGAACGTTCTCAGGCAGAGCGACTGTTGAACAAGCTGAGAAATTGTCAACAGCTCAAGTTCAAGGTAGAGCACTCCAGATCTCAACCCGTTTCCGGCCCACGTCCCACGAGGTCTGACAAGCCGGTTGGCAGTGGGATTGATCTCGAGGTCCAGATGGGAACCACATACGACGCTTATGGATGGTTGGATAAGCTTGTGCGCGATTCTGGTAATTCACCGTCAACCTTCGTCATCAAGGATGATTCAGGTAAAATAACCCACCATGTATCACCGGCTCCCGGCTTGAATTTGCATCGCTATTTGCGTCAGAAAGTGGGCGTGATTGGACAGCGTGGTTATCACCAGCAACTGCGTCTTGATCATGTGACGGTGGACCGTGTGGTCGTCCTGCAGAAATCCCCCTGAACCCTCGTTCGGCCTCTTCCATTCCCCTCGATGCCTGCTGGCATTTGGTCTTTGATTCTCCATGACACCGTCGGTCTCGAGAGGCAACCGACCTCGGTACTGAAACGGTCAGCACGTTACGGCTTCCTGACCGGCGGCGCATGGCAACTGTATGAACGCTTCTCGTCCCTTTTTGAACCGACCTTAGACAGAGATTCTGATCAGCAATGCTGTCAGACAGCAGGTGCTGCTAGCGATTGGGCGGGATCCAGGGATGCCTTGGCAGCCAGACGGACAACTTGTCGCCATCCGGGAAGAGGTCGCCAAAAAAACTATTTCAGCTGAACACTGGCGACCGAAATATTCGTACTAAGCGTCTCTGCGTTTTTACCTTGGACCCGGAATCTCCACGATTCCCATTGCCACGCTCCGGAAGCTCGAATGAACGAACGATTGTCCCATTGCATTCCTCTTGTCTCGCTTTGGGCAACCCTTTTGTTACTAACGCCTTTTACCCTGGGAACGGCGCACGCCACCGAACAGCTCACGTCCGGCACCTCTTCCAAGCAGGCCCGTCAGCAGGCGATCCAGTCGGTGCCGTTTGGCCAGCTGAATCAGGTCATGAGTGGCAAGATTAATGAAGTCCTCGAAAAACCGAGCATCTATCGACGGTTGCCCATCACGCAGATCGATATTGATCCGGACTATTTTGTTTTCCTGGTTCGTCACCCCGAAGTGGTTGTCAATATCTGGCAAATCATGGGGATTACCAAGATGGAAACGGAACGGATCGGGCCCTACGAGCTGAATTCGAGTGACGGCGAGGGGACGACGAGCCAGGTCGAACTGGTTTACGGCAACAATAACATTCACGTTTATTATGCGACGGGCAGTTACCAGGGGCCGATTCTCAAGAAGAAACTGCATGGTCGCTGTGTGATGATTTTGCGATCGGAATATGAACGGGGTGTTGAGGGTGCTTTGAAAGCCAAATGTTCCCTGGATGTTTTCCTGAAAGTGGAAAATGCTACTGCCAGCCTGATCGCCAGGACACTGAACCCGATCGTTGGTTCAACAGCCGACCATAATTTTGTCGAGTCCCTGAACTTCCTTCAGCGATTGAATGAGACCACGGAAAAGAACGGTGCCGGAGTCCAACGCATGGCGGGACGTTTGCAGAACATAACCCCTCAAGTCCGGAGTGATTTCGTCGGAATTGCCGGGTTGGTTTACCAGCGTAATTTGACACAAGCCAACCCGTCCTCCCCATCCTCGGTTTCTCCATCCAGCCAGGGTCGGGTTCAGGATCAGCAGGACGTAGAGCGTCTGAGGTATCCCGTGCAGCCTTCTGGTTTTCATGCCAACCCCTACCCGGTTGTCCAGCCGATTCCGAGCAGTCAGCCCGCCACCTTGAACCCGGATACGGCATCGTATCCCGAGACGACCCATCGGCACCCTCAGTCCAGATTCGATTACGGGGCCAACCGGGTTCGGCCTCCGTATTACCAACTCCCGTATGATCGGGGTGTCCAGCCGGCCGGTTATTACAGTGTGCCGGGCGTCGTTTACCCGAGGCAGCTTTTGCGACGTTGAATTCATTCCCGGCACCGTTGGCTGCGCCGGATTCACGAGGAACGCGCGGTGTCCAAGTAGAATGGGTGCCGTGCCGGGTCGAATGTGAGTGGTTGCCTTTCGGCATGAGGGAAAAGCGATGGGAAAATTAGGCCGCCCGGAGTTGGAACGATTGGTGGAAAAGATCAGGAACGAGAGTGGCTGTATCGTCGATCTGGACGCTCTGATTACCCGGTTTGAAGCGAACGTCCAGCACCCCTCGGCCAGCCGGTTGATTTTTGAATCTCCCACCGGTCGCCTGTTGACGGCCCGGGAAGTCGTGGACAGGGCCCTCGAAAAAGAGGCCTGATCCGTTGCTCAAACAGGCCTGCTGCCAGCCATCAGGATCGGGCTGACCCTGCCTAGTTCATGCGGCTCTTGGCCATTGCCTCTTCGGCCTTCTGGATAAACAACGGGTCCCGGGTCCCTTCGAAGGCGCGTTGATAGGTGACGCTCAGGGCGGACCAGTTAAAAGGATCTTCCGGTTCAATTTCCACCACGCGCTCCGCGTGTTGACAACTTTTCGAGTGATCCTCCAGCTGGTGGTACAACACGCTCAGTGCCATGTGACCTCGCACAAAACGCTCATCCAGTTCCAGCGCCTGGTTCAGTTTTTCGATCGCCTCTGTCAGTTTGCCGTCGGACTTCAGCTGATCTGCTTCTTTTTCCAGTGCCAGTATTGCATCTTCGTTCATTGGATTTTCTTTATTCAACAAGGGTTAAATATCAATCATCGGTTTTGGCTGTGAGACAGGATTCCGGCCTCCGTTGGAATCTGCACCGAGTTCCCGGTTTGGTCTAACGACCGTTGAGCAACGCAGCCTGTGCGGCGGATAAACGGGCGATGGGAACACGGAAGGGAGAACAGCTGACATAGTCCAAGCCAACCTGGTGGCAGAATTCAATCGAAGCCGGGTCACCTCCATGTTCGCCACAAATCCCGACCTTCAGGTTTTTCCGGGCGGATCGCCCTTTCTTGACTCCCATTTCGACCAGCTGTCCCACGCCACTCTGGTCGATCGAGACAAACGGGTCGGTGGGCAGGATCTCCTTGTTCAAGTATTCCGGCAGGAAACTACCGATGTCATCCCGACTGTACCCAAACGTCATTTGCGTCAGGTCGTTGGTGCCAAAACTGAAAAATTCTGCGTGGTCAGCGACTTCATCCGCAGTCAAGGCTGCCCGTGGAATTTCAATCATGGTTCCAATCATGATGGGCAACTTGCCCGTCACTTTTTTCGCCTTCTTGACGGACTTGATCGTCTCTTCGGTCAAGTTCCGCAGTAGCTCCAGCTCACTGACGGTGCCGATCAGGGGAATCATGATTTCAGGTTTGACATCAATCTTCTTTTTGCGGCAGTTGATCGTGGCTTCTACGATTGCCGTTACCTGCATCTCCAGGATTTCCGGGTAGGTCACACTGAGGCGGCAACCGCGATGGCCCAGCATCGGGTTGAATTCGTGCAGCTGCGCGACCCGTCGTTTGATTTCCGACGTGGGAACCCCCAGCTGTTTGGCGACCACGGCCTGGCCCTTCTGGTCGTGGGGCAGGAACTCGTGGAGCGGGGGATCCAGTAGCCGTACCGTCACAGGCAGGCCCTTCATCGACTTGAATATCCCCTCAAAGTCCTTTCGCTGGATCGGTAACAGTTTCTTCAGTGCTTTTCGGCGAGCCACCTCATCTTCGGCCAGGATCATCTCCCGCATCGCGGTAATCCTGTCTTCTTCGAAAAACATATGTTCTGTTCGGCAGAGACCGATACCCTGGGCTCCAAAATCACGAGCTCGCTGAGCATCCTTCGGCGTGTCGGCGTTGGTTCGAACCCCAAGTTTTCGGTACTTGTCAGCCCATTTCATCACCTTGTTGAAATCCGACGAGAGTTTCGGTTGCTGTGTCGCAATGCTACCCGCCATCACTTCGCCGGTTGAACCATCAATGGATACAGTGTCTTTGTGAGTCAGAACCTTGCCGTTGACACGGATCTTGCGACTCTTCTCATCAATCTCAATTTTGCCAGCGCCAGCGACGCAGCAACGTCCCCAGCCCCGGGCCACCACGGCCGCGTGGCTGGTCATGCCACCAGTGCTGGTCAAAATGCCGGCCGCACAGTGCATACCGTCCACGTCTTCCGGACTGGTCTCCTTGCGGACCAGCAGGACCTTTTCACCATCCTCGGTGCGGCGGACAGCTTCGTCGGCCGTGAACGCCAATTTCCCGACGGCTGCTCCGGGGGAGGCCGGTAAGCCGGTAGTCAGAACATCTGCGTTTGCCTTGGCAGCCGGATCAAAGCTGGGCAGCAGCAACTGGGTCAGGTCGTTGGGCGGAATTCTGAGAACGGCTGTTTTCTCGTTGATCAGTTTTTCCTTGACCATGTCACAGGCGATTTTCAGGGCGGCAGCACCCGTTCGCTTGCCGGTTCGGGTTTGCAACATGAACAGGTTGCCGTTTTCGATGGTGAATTCGATATCCTGCATGTCCTTGTAATGCTTCTCGAGGATTCCCTTGATCTTCAGCAGTTGTTTGTGAACAGCCTTGTTCCACTTGGGCATTTGATCGACGGGCAAAGGGGTCCGGATTCCGGCCACGACATCTTCCCCCTGAGCGTTGATCAGGAATTCACCGTAAAACTTGTTTTCTCCCGTCGAGGGATTCCGCGTAAACGCGACCCCGGTACCCGATTCTTCACCCATGTTGCCATACGCCATGGCCTGGACGTTGACCGCTGTGCCGAGCAAGCCCCGGATCCCGTCCTTCTGACGGTAGCTGATGGCCCGGGGGGTGTTCCAGCTTTTGAAGACGGCTTCCACGGCCAGTTCCAGCTGTTTCAACGGGTTCTGAGGGAAGTTTTTGCGAGTATGTTTCTTGTAGACTTTCTTGTACTGTTCGCAAAGCTCGATCAATCCCTCGGCGGGTACCTCGGTGTCGAGTGCTACCTTGTATTTCTTTTTGATCTTGTCAAAGGCAGCTTCGAAATGATCGTGGTGAACTTCCATGACCACCCCGCCGAACATGTTGATCAGGCGACGGTAGGCATCGTAGGCGAAGCGAGGGTTGTCGGTGGCCTTGGCCAGGCCTTTGACCGAGACATCGTTCAAGCCGAGATTCAGGATCGTATCCATCATGCCCGGCATGGATACCGCTGCACCCGAACGAACCGAGACCAGCAGCGGGTTCTTGTCGTCGCCAAATTTCTTGCCCAATTCCTTTTCCAGGATTTTGACCGAGTTCTCGACCGACTTCATCAGGCCTGCAGGCAGTTTCTTGCCACCCTGGTAATACGCGTTACAACACTCGGTCGTGATCGTGAACCCGGGAGGGACGGGCAAACCGATCGCCGTCATTTCAGCCAGGTTTGTCCCTTTACCACCTAGCAACTCTTTGCTTTTCCCGCGACCGTCACATCGCGTCTTGCCAAAGTAGTAGGTCATTTTCTTCTTTGAAGAACTTGCTTTCTTCGCCATTTGTTTGCCTTCACTTAAGGATCAATATTCTAAAGCCCGTCGGCCATGTTGATTGAAGCGCCGACGGGGTTTCGTTTCCTGGAGGTTTTTTTGTTGCCTGACCGGAGTCAAAGCGGGTCGGTCGGCCAACGCGGTCGTCGAACGCGATCGGAACAGGGGTTCCATGCGGTGGATGGCACTATGCAATAGTGGGCCGGGCCGACCAATTCCGAGCGAATCAGTTTAGCAGACGGGGCGGTCTGCGAAAAGATACTGGCTCTTAAAATGCCCTTGTTAACTTCTCTAAACAGAACGGCTGCCCGGACCCGGGAACCGCCGAGGATGGGTGGGACGCATGGCCAGTTGCGCCTGATTGTGGTTTGGTATTCCCACCTTAACCGACGACTAGGGGTTTGGTTCCTCTAATCAAACTTTCGCCGGCGGTCCGCCGGGAGGCTCGGCCCCCACGTATCCGATCCTGAGGTCCGATACATTGGTTCGATATTGTGGCAGGCCATGGAAGATTCCACACCCTAAACGGGCAAAGAACTGGTGTGCATTGTGGGACCTTAAAAAACTGGCTGGATTCAGGTTCATTTGCTGGACCCGCGCAAGGCTCTGGTTGGAGATCCAGGCCCCGGCTGCCGGCGCATTTCCATCTTCGCCGTCGGTACCACCGGCTAGCAGGGCAAACGGTTGACTCGGGTCAATCCCGGAATCGAGAAGGTGTTGTAAAGCGGTCAGCACGAGGTGGGAGTTTCTTCCCCCGGTTCCAGGGTTGGCCGCAACCTCGATCACCGGCTCTCCTCCGGAGATGATTACCTGCGGCTTTCCGGGACGACGTTTCAGCTGGTCCAGAACCCACTGCCCGAGGCGACGGCCGGCCGTTTCAACCGTCTCAAATTCATCGGTCTGGATTTCTGACAGGCAATGGAAACCCTGGGAGAGGCCGAATTCCATCGTCTGTTCGATCGCCTGTTCCAGATGTCCGATGATGTGATTCGTGACATTGTCGGGAATGTCTACCGGGGAAGACTTGGTGCGTTTCAAATGACGCTGGATCGATACGGGTGTGTGGCGCAGCTTCGGATCAATTTGTGACAGTATGGCCAGCGCGTCTTCTGGTGTTGAGCTGTCCGCCACGGTAGGACCGGAACCAATCAGTCCAGGCTGATTGCCGATGACATCGGATATCGACAGGCAGACCATGTGGAACCCTTTGAACCGGGCTGCCAGTCGCCCACCTTTGACATCGCTGACGTGTTTGCGAACCGTGTTGATTTGTTGAATGCTGGCCCCCGATCGGCTCAACCACTGGATCAATTTTCGCTTGTCCTGGAGTTTGACTTTCTTGGGGGGATGCGTCAGCAAAGCCGAGGCACCGCCCGACAGGAGGCAGAAGCAGAGTTCCCTGCTTCCCGCCCGTTCGACGAGGTCTTCAATCAGCAGGGTGGCACCAAAGGCGGCTGCAGTAGGCAGGTTTTCACCCGCCGGACGCGCTGGAAATTGCCAGACCCGGGAGCCGGTCGAAATACGGCCCCCGTATTTGCCATACGGAACGTTGACCAGGCCGGATACATTCTTGCCCACCATCAAGTTGGGCCCCAGGGCATCTTCCAAGGCTTCGCCCATGACACCGGCGACCTTGCCCGCCCCCACGACGCGGATCCGATCAAAGTCAGCCAGGCCGAATCTTTGGTCGCCAATGGCCAGTCGGTCGCCATCCACGCGAACATAGTCCTGAATCAGGCGACGGGCATCCACCGAGCGGACGCCACTGCGCCAAAGGTCGATGGCCGTGTCGACCGGATTGATTATCTTCTTGTTCGCCATCACCCAGCCTCCGTCCATTCGGTCAAGCCGGCCAGTTCGTATCGGGGTGAGGGAAAACCGGGCGTCGCTTCGTAGCGGGATTTGAGGTTATAATGTGGCACGAGGCTCATCGCAGGCAGTCTGTTCAGGGAAAGCTAGTTGAATCCTTACCGTAGTTGCATCCTGTTGATCATGGTCGTGGCCGGTTGTGGCGCCCTCATTTACGCCAGCACCGGAACGCTGTTTTTTGTGAATCTGGCCGATGCCTTTGAATACGATGATCGCGAATCCACCCAGGATATTCTAACAAAGCTGGGTGTCGTTCGGGGAAACGAGCTGACGGAAAACAGTGGAATTGCCCGTTCCCACCTTTATCCAGACTCTGTATGGTGCCACAACGATTCCGGTCATTCCCCGACACTTTACCTGGTCCGAACTGATGGAACGGTTTTGGCGAGATGCCCTGTTTCCAGGGCGCAAAATGCGGATTGGGAAGATATTGGTTCTTTTGAAATCAAGGGTACTTCCTACCTCGTGGTCGGTGATGTCGGTGACAACCGGGGGCGGCGACAGAATATTGCGTTTTACCTGATCAAGGAGCCCGCCCTGCAACTGGCAGACGGGAAGGTTGTGGAACAGCCGGTTCGGATCCTGCAAAAAATTGTGGCGGTCTACGAAGATGGCGCCAGGAACTGCGAGGCGATTGGCGTTTGTGGAGCGAGTGGGGAACTCTACCTGGTGGAAAAAAAACCGCTGGGCAGTCCCGGTGCGAATCCCGGTGTCTATTCGCTTGACTTGAAGCCGTTCCTGGAGGGCGCTCCTGCGGGTCGTAAGCGGGGCCGGCATGAAATTCGTCGCGTCGCTGATTTCCCGGTCCGCAACGTAACGGGTATGGCGTTTTCAGCCGATTCGAAAAAGGTCATCATCCGCGATTACCTGGCAGCCCACCTGATGGAGCGCCGAGAGGGAGAGAGTTGGCAGGAGCGATTCCAGCGGGGGCAAACCCGCTTGGTCCCCCTGCCCATTGAGCGGCAGGGTGAGGCAATCTGCTTTGAAATGGACGGCCAGGCCGTGATTACGACCAGCGAATTTGCCAGGCAGCCAATCTGGAAAGTGGAAATCGAAACGTTGTCAGAGCGGGATACGGATGGGGGTGGGCCGTAGCTGATCGCGCGGACCACCTCTCCAGGGAGAATGGTTGTTATGACATTACCGGTTGAAGAAATGGTTTCCCACCTGCAATGCCTCGATGGTTGCCAGGGGGAAATGGTGGAGCTCGTCCAGCGGCTCTGTAACCAGAATTCGGGGACCTATAACCTGGATGGCCTGCAGGTCGTACGGGAGATGTTGGCAGGCGAGTATGCCCGACTCGGCGCGGATATTCAGGTCTGTGAAATCGAGCCGCAAACCTGCGTGGACGACTCCGGGCAACTGGTCACCCGCCCACTCGGTTCCCTGTTGCACCTGATCAAGCGTCCGGAGGTTCGACCGCGTGTTCTGCTCTGCATCCACATGGACACGGTCTATGCTGCTCAGGATGAATTCCAAGCCTGCGTGTGGGAGAAACCGGATCGACTGAATGGTCCCGGTGTGGCCGATGCCAAGGGGGGGCTGGTGGTCATGCTCTACGCGCTGCAAGCCCTGGAGTCGAGTCCCTGGGCCGATCAACTCGGCTGGGAAGTCATCATCAACCCGGATGAAGAGATCGGTTCGGTCGGGAGCGCGTCGTTCCTGGCCGAGCGTGCGGGGCAAGCCGACGTGGGGATGTTGTTTGAACCGCTGTTGCCCGATGGCACGCTGGTCTCAACCCGAAAAGGGACCGGTAATTTCGAGTTTGTTTTCCGCGGGCGCAGCGCCCATTCCGGGCGGGATTTTGAAGCGGGCAGGAATGCGGCCGTGGCCTGCTGCAAGATGATGAGTGATATCTGGCATCTCAACGAGCGCACGGGAGCCACGTTCAATGTCGGTCGCATCACGGGCGGAGCCGCCTTGAATATGGTTCCCGACCTGGCTGTGGGGAGGATCAATGTTCGCGCCGTTTCGCGTGAAGAGCAACAGGAGGCCGAGCGTTTGCTGGCCGATCTGGTCGACCATTACAACTCCAGCGAGGGTCCGCTGGAGGGGATTCAGGTTGAACAATACGGGCGATTTACATCACCGCCCAAGGTCATGACACCGGAAATCCGGGAATTGCAGGAGCGGGTGGAGATGTGCGGTCGTTGGCTGGACATCGAGATTGGCTGGCGACCGACCGGAGGCGCCTGTGATGGCAACAAGTTTGCGGCAGCCGGGTTACCCAATATCGATACGCTGGGACCCCGGGGTGGCCTGATCCACAGCTCGGCTGAATACCTGTTGACCGACAGCCTGGTTCCCCGGGCAAAGCTGGCCGCCTTGCTGCTGATGAGCCTGACGGCGAATTGACCTCTCTTTTTGGATTCGGCGATAGGACTTATGATGCTGGTAAGGCCGTTCGCAGGGCTGCCCTGTCCTGTCCGCCTGTCCCGTCCGCCATTCACCTCGGAAATGCCATGAGCAACAATCAGGAAGCGATGACCTTCGCCGAAAAACTACGTTTGGATCCCCGGCTGTCCCAGGCCAAGCAGTTGATTCTCGACGCGGTGGCCGAATACCAGCAGCACTTGGTCAACGTCCGTCCTGCCAACCCGGAACGGGAGCCGGCTTACCAGCAGATGCTGGAGGCCTTTGGCGAAATCCGTGGCGGGTCACTCTATTTCCCCTACCTGGCCAGCGGCCTGGGCAATGGGCCGTTTGTCGAACTGGCCGATGGGAGTGTCAAGCTGGATATGATCACCGGGATCGGTGTCCATGGTTACGGGCATAGTCATCCCCGTATGGTGGAAGCGGGTATCGAGGCCGCCCTGTCGGACACGGTCATGCAGGGGAATCTGCAACAGGGGCCGGAGAGCTTTGAGCTGGTAAAACTGTTAACCGAAAAGGCGAATGAATCCGGTGGCGGGCTGAACCACTGTTTCCTGTCGACCAGCGGCGCGATGGCGAATGAAAATTCCCTCAAGATTGCTTTCCAGAAAAATCAACCGGCCAACCGCGTGGTGGCGTTTTCCCACTGTTTCGCCGGCCGCACACTGGCCTTGTCCCAGGTAACCGACAAGCCGGGTAACCGGGTCGGTTTGCCGGATACGATCACGGTTGACTACATTCCGTTTTACCGGCCCGATGATCCGGCCGGCAGTACCGAGTTGGCGGTCAACCGCTTTCGGGAGCAGATCAAGCGACACCCTGGAAAAATTGCCGCGCTCTGGATGGAACTGGTCCAGGGAGAGGGTGGCTATTACCCGGGAAGCCCCGATTTCTTCCGCGCGTTATGCTCCGTTGCCCGGGAGAACCAGATTGCCGTGATCGCCGATGAAGTCCAGACGTTTGGGCGGACGAGTCGCTTGTATGCATTTCAGCATTTTGAACTCGATCAGCAGGTTGACCTGGTCACGATTGGCAAGATCAGTCAGGTTTGTGCCACGCTTTACACGGATGATTACAAGCCCAAGCCAGGGCTGATCAGTCAGACGTTTACCGGTAGTAGTTGGGCCATCATCGCCGCCCAGGCAATCATTCAAGGGTTGATCGACGGGGGACATTATGGCAGCGAGGGCCGTAACCAGCAGTTGCATGCCTGTTTCCAGGCAGGCCTGGAGCGAATTTCCGAACGGTTGCCCGGCGCGGTTTCGGGGCCTTACGGGATTGGCGGGATGGTCGCCTTCACGCCTTTCGACGGGGAACTTGAGCGGTCCAAGGAGATGGTCAATCGACTGTACCACGCTGGCTTGATGTCGTTCATTGCCGGTTCGGACCCAGTGCGGATCCGCTTCCTGATGCCACTCGGCTCGGTGGAGGAAGGTCATATCGAACTCGCTTGCCAGATCATTGAGCAGGTGGCCGAAGAAATGAGTTCCGAATCTTAGGTTGGCTAAATGTTGGTTGTCAGACGAGTCAGTGAATCCGATCTTGAACCGCTGTATACCTTGATTGGTCAGTCGGAACTGGGGCTCACATCCCTGACCATTTCCAAGCAGAAACTCCTGGACCGGATTGAACAGTCGGTGTTTGCTTTCAGCCGGGAGGTGGCCAAGCCGGAAGGCCAGCCATACGTCTTTGTCATGGAAGACCTGCAGGCGGACAAGCTGGTGGGGACGGCGGCGATCTATTCCAAGGTGGGAGGTTTTGAGCCGTTCTATTCGTATCGGATCAAGAACTCGATCCATGAATCGACCGAATTGGAAGTGCACAAGGAAATCCAGGTGCTGCACCTGAATGCCGAGCACAATGGGCCGACTGAAATTGGCAGCCTGTTCCTGGCCCCTGACTATTGGGGGGCGGGTCTGGGCAGGGTGCTCTCCCTGACTCGCTTCCTGTTCATGGCTGAGTTTTCCAACCGGTTTGAGACGGAGGTGATTGCGGAAATGCGGGGAGTCGTCCAGCCCGATGGCAAGTCGGCTTTCTGGTCAGCAATCGGTTCGCATTTTTTCCAGATTGACTTCCCCCGGGCTGAAACGCTGACTTCGCAATCCAAGAAGTTCATCGCGGACTTGATGCCCAAGCACCCGATCTATATCCCGCTGCTTGCCAAGGCGGCCCAGGATGTGATTGGCCGCGTTCATCGCAACACGGAACCGGCCAAGGCGCTACTGGAGAAAGAGGGCTTTGAATTCCGCAATTTCGTTGACATCTTTGACGGGGGACCGACGCTCCACTGCGAGCGATCACAAATCCGGGCCGTCCGCGACAGCCGGCATGGTGAGGTGGCCGAGGTGGTTGAGCAGTTGCCCGGCCCCGGGGACTGGGTGATCTCCAACGCCCTGCTCGATTTCCGCTGCTGCCGCGGACCGATAGAATGGAATGAGTCCGGGGCGGTGATCGATCGGGCAACCGCGACCGGGTTGCGCCTGCAACCAGGTGACCCGCTGAGAACTGTCGAGTTACGCCCCCCCACAAAAGGGAACAGATGACCGAAACACCAAACCGCTCAATTCGTACACTCCAGGACCAGGGGCAACTGATCGGGGGCCAGTGGCAGTCCTCGGGTGAATCGGAGCTCGTTTCCGATTGCCCGGTTGATCAGAGCGTGGTCTGGCAAGGTCACGTGGCCAGCCGAGGCCAGTTGGATGAGGCCTTTCACTCGGCGCGGCGAGCGGTCGGCTCCTGGAGTCGGCGGCCGGTGGCAGAGAGGATTGCCTATACGGAAGCGTTTGCCGAACGGGTCAAGTCCTGCGGTGATGAGCTGGCCGAGTTGATTTCGGCTGAGACGGGCAAACCCCTGTGGGAGTCGAAGACGGAAGTCGCCGCTTGCGTGGGAAAGATATCGGTGTCGATCGATTCCTTTCGGCAGCGACGTGACCAGTCCTCGTTTGAGATGGGTGAGTTGCAGGCCGTGACGAGGTTCAAACCGTTTGGGGTCATGGCGGTACTGGGACCGTTCAATTTTCCGGCCCACCTGCCCAATGGTCATATCGTACCCGCCCTGATTGCCGGCAATACGATCGTTTTCAAGCCAAGCGAACTGACGCCGGCGGTCGGCCAATGGATGGCGGAGAAATGGTGTGAAGCCGGTCTGCCCGAGGGCGTATTGAACCTGGTGCAGGGCGGCCGCGAAGTGGGCGCTGGACTGGCCAGTCATCATGAACTGGACGGTCTGTTGTTTACGGGCAGCAGCGCCGCCGGCAAGGCGCTGCACGAGGCGTTCGGTAAACACCCTCAAAAGATGTTGGCACTTGAAATGGGGGGTAACAATCCCCTGATTGTCCACGAGGTAGAAGATCTGGAAGCGGCCGCCTATTTGTCCGTTCTGTCGGCCTACATTACGGCCGGCCAACGCTGTACCTGTGCTCGACGATTGATCGTTGTCGATGGGCCGGAGTGTGACGCGTTTATGGCCGAGTTGATCCGCATGATCGGGCGGCTGAAAATCGGAAAATTTACGGAATCGGTCGAGCCGTTCGCCGGGACGGTGATTACGGCCGAGCAGGGAGGCAAGCTGGTGAACGCTTTTCAGCAGCTGGTCGAAGACGGTGCGCGGCCGTTGGTGTCACTGTCCAGTCTGGATGATTGTGAAGCGCTGTTGTCACCGGGTCTGCTTGATGTTACGGAACTTGAGAACCGCTCTGATGAGGAGTTGTTTGGTCCGCTGCTCAACTTGATCCGGGTCCCCGATTTTGGGTCGGCCATCGCCGAGGCCAACCAGACGGAGTACGGCTTGTCGGCCGGTTTGTTGAGTGACCGACAAACGAACTTTGATCAATTCATTAGTGAGATACGTGCCGGCATTGTGAATTGGAATCGCCAGACGACCGGGGCGACTGGCAAAATGCCGTTTGGTGGGTGTGGATTGAGTGGAAACAATCGACCCAGCGCCTATTTTGCTGCCGATTACTGTTCGTTTCCGACCGCCTCCCTGGAGTCGAAACGTCTGGAAATGCCAGCGCAATTAATGACCGGGATTGAGTCCGAATCCGATGCCTGAAGCTGACCAGCGCGAACCTGTGTTGCCCGTCGTATGCCCGGCGTGCAGTTGCCTGTGCGATGATATCGAGATCGCCCGGGATGCATCGGGCCAACCCGTTTTTCATCATGCCTGTCAGCGAGGCCAATCTTTCTTTGAGCAAAGGCAGGACGTTGTTCCGGATGCTTATTTCCTCGGCTCACGCGAGGTGACGATCGAGGGCGCGGTGGAGGCAGCGGCCGACCTGTTGAAGCGGGCCAAAATGCCGTTGGTCACAGGGTTGAGCGGGGTGGCGATGGAACGCCAGCAGTCGGCCGTAGAATTGGCGCGCCATATTTCGGGGATCGTTGATATCGACGGGAATCCGGATCGTGAGCGACAATTTGCTTTCCAGCGAACGGGGGGAGTCACGGCGACGTTGGGCGAAGTCCGCAACCGGGCCGAACTCGTCCTGTTCTGGTGTTTTGACCCGACCGCCAGCCACCAACGCCTGATGGAGCGCTGCCACGTGGAAGCAAAGCGCCTGGTGGTTGTGGGGCCACATGATTGGACTTCGGGGCGAGCAGACTCTTTTATCGAACTGGACCCCCGGTTTTGCGATCATGCCCTGGCTACCTGCCATGCCCTGGCTGCCCAATTGAATCTGGATCCGGAAACGGTTTTGGCAACAACGGGTGTTCCCATCGACCAGTGGCAAGAACTGGTCCAGTTGTTGTGTCAACAAAACTCGGCTGCCTGTTTCATGGGTAACAACGGACCGGACGGGTATCCCGGTCAGGCGTGTTATGATCGGTTGGCCGAGTGGGTCATCCAGATGAATCGTCACGTCAGGTTGTTTTGCCTGTTCCCAGATCCGATGGGCAATCGACTTGCCGCCGAAGATGTGCTGACCATGAATACCGGGTTCCCGTCGGCCGTCGATCTTTCCCGCCAACAGCCCGGATTTGCTTTTCTTGAATACGCTACCGAGACACTCCTGCTCCGACAGGAGGTCGATGCGGTCGTCCTGTTCTCAGGCTCGGCTGTGGAACCGTTGAGCGAGACCGCACGTCGGTACTTCGATCAGATACCAAAAGTCATGTTGTTGACCGAATCAGAACCGGAGTGGTTCGATCAAATCGCACTGAATGAGGGGGATGTCCGGGTACAAATTTCGAATCTTGTCGACGGGGATTGGGCCCGCATGGATAATGTCCTGTTGCCGGTGCAGATGAATCCGAAACGAAATGACGAGATTGAGGCTGATTTCATGAGTGCTTTGCTGCAGCAGTTCTGAGTCAATCAGGGTCAGCCACCGCAAGTTCTTTGCCGAAAGGTAGCAACTGGCCCGAGAAATGTGTGGTGGATTACAAACCAACGATCCGGTTGCCGTTCTGAGGAGAAGTATCGAGTTTGCTTGGCGATTGCTTCTTCCCTAAAATTAGCCACGCCTTGGCGGTCCCTGTCTCATTTCTTATGGACTCCGTCCATTGCTCCCAAGGCGGTTACCTTTTCGGAGAAGAATACCATGTCCTCACGGTATCGTCCTGCCTTCACCCTTGTCGAACTCCTGGTTGTCATTGCCATTATTGGAATCTTGATCGGTATGCTGTTACCGGCGGTGCAGCAAGTCCGCGAAGCAGCGCGGCGCACCACTTGCAAGAACAACCTTCGTCAATTTGCATTGGCCACATTGAACTACGAATCTGCTTTGCAGGAACTACCAATTGGCATTCGCAATGACAGTATCGGTTTGGGGGCGAATCCAACTCAGGGGCTGTGGAGCTGGGGTACACTCCTGATGCCCTATATCGAACTTAATAACGCTTATGACCAGCTGGATCCCCGTCGTGTTTCCTACGGTGAGCGACTCGACGATGTGGTCGCGCAGCCAGTGCTGTACGATCTTGTCCAGAAAAGTTTCCCGGTCTTCCGTTGCCCGTCGGACTCGGCCGAGATGTTGAATATCCATCGCGGTTCGATGGATATTTACGGTGATGGGGGTGTTATGGATCTCATTGGCAATGGTCCGTATGACGTTGCCACGTCCAATTATGTGGCGGCCAACAACGTCCACCGCTGCTCGGGAAACCGCTATTCGTTTTCGGGTAACTCGGGTCCCCGGGGAGCTTTCTGTTCCGCCATGCCAGCGGGAATGCAACAGTTGTCTGACGGTTCGTCGAATACGATTCTGTTTTCGGAACGGACGTATGGTACAGTCCGAACAAGGCAGAACGAGGAACCTTCTGGTGCCGGATTGATCATCGGTTCGCGCGGCCTGGGAGCGTATGACGAGGCTGGATTTGGAACCGTCGATGTTTCGTTTTCAGCTTGGGGGGGCGTGAACCACAACGGACCTTTGACCGGCGAAGGGACGTTGGCCAGTCCGACCGATACCGACCGGAAACG
The DNA here is from genome assembly GCA_022447605.1 of Mariniblastus sp. Taxonomy (GTDB): domain Bacteria; phylum Planctomycetota; class Planctomycetia; order Pirellulales; family Pirellulaceae; genus Mariniblastus. The sequence goes on along the minus strand of JAKVBG010000005.1, from coordinate 103,399 downwards.
TCAGGGTGTTTCGAGCAATCATGCGACCGGGGCCAATTTTGCTTTTGCCGATGGTCACGTCGATTTTGTCACGGAGAGTATCGATTCCTGGTACCGCGTCAACCTGGGCGTTCCCGACGTGAATCAGTACGGGGCCTACGAAAAGTTGCTCGATATTTCAGATGGTATGGTTTTGGAAGAGTTCTAGTTTGATCGACAGCCGTCGAAGACTGATTCGCTATGAGACTCGTTCGCTCTGCCAAGATAAGATGGACCGCCCTGAAGGGCGGTCTTTTTTATTGCAGACGACGTGCCAGGATAGATTCGATAAGCGGTGGATAAGGGCCTGTTCACTCGGTTTTCAACTGATAAAAATCAACCGCTGTTTTGCTCATCACCTGCTGCCGGTCCGGTTCGCTCAAACCAGCGATACACGTTTGCAGCGAATCGAGGACCTGCTGGTAAGAGCCCGCCAACTGGCAGACGGGCCAATCGCTGCCAAACATGCATCGCTCGGCCCCAAATAATTCGATGGCAGCCTCTACATACGGTCGCAAGTCGTCAATGCTCCAGGATTCCCAATCGGCTTCGGTAATCAGGCCGGATAACTTGCAATGGACGTTTGGGTGCTGGGCGGCCCGGCTCAAATCGGATTTCCATGGCTCGATTTGTCCCGACTGGATATCCGGTTTTCCCAGGTGATCGATCACCAGGGGCAGGCCGGGGAATCGGCGGGCAACCGTTTCCGTATGCTTTAAATGTTTCAGGTAGAACAGCAGGTCAAAGGGGACCTGGTGGTTTTCCAGTACGGACAGTCCCCGGCTGATGTCGTCACGAATGATGAAGTCCGGGTCCGGCTCGTCCTGGGTGACATGGCGGACGCCGACAAATTTCGGATGATCCTTGAACTCTAGTAACTGCGCTTCGCATTGCGGGCTGGCCAGATCGACCCAGCCGACTACCCCCAGGATCCAGTCATGGGCTTCGGCCAATTGCAGGGCCCAGCGGTTTTCCTGCAAATTGTGTTGTGTCTGCACGACGACGGTACCACGGACACCCGCCGGCTTGATCAAAGGCTCGAGATCTCCCGGCAGGAAACTCCGGCAGATCTTCTGGAGTTTGTCGGTTTCCTGCCATGAATAGTCGAATTCCTCGCGTTCGCGATCCCACAAGTGGTGGTGCGAATCGATCCGCATGTTCATGCTTGACCTCGCCGGTAATCGCGTGATCTCATCGATCTTCCCATGGTTCTCCCGGTCGTGAAAGGTATACTTCAGGTCGGTGGATGGGCAGGTCTTTGTGACACAAACGTGATCAATGATCAAGCTGGCTGGCATTCTTATTCGCCCGACACCGGGCTGGTTTTCAAGGAACTGACAAGCAGAACGATGGCAAGACGGACTGACTGGATTGACGAGCAACTCGATGAGCTGGAGCGACACGGTCGGTTGCGCCATTTGCAGACCCGTGAAAGTCCCCCCGTGGCGGGTAGGGTTCAACTGAATGGCCAGTCCTTGATAAATTTTGGTTCCAACGACTATCTCGGATTGGCTGCCGATGAACGATTGGTCGACGCGGTCAAGCATTACAGCGGCCAGCTCGGATGGGGTTCGGGTGCCAGTGGCCTGGTCAGTGGTCGGGGCACCCTGCACCGCCGCCTGGAACAGGAACTGGCAGATTTCTACCGGACGGAGGCGGCCTTGCTGTTTCCCACCGGCTTCGCTGCCAACGTGGGGGTGGTTACCAGTCTTGTCGGTCGCGGGGACACGGTTTTCAGCGACCAGTTGAATCATGCCAGTATGATTGACGGTTGTCGACTGTCGGGTGCAACGATCTGTGTCTACCGACACAATGACATGGACCACCTGTCGGACTTGCTTGAATCTTCTCCGGCCTCCGGCCGTCGCTTGATTGTGACCGATGCCCTGTTCAGCATGGACGGTGATCTGGCACTGTTGAAGCCGATCGCTCAGTTGGCAGATCAACATCAGGCGATGTTCGTGGTTGATGAGGCCCATGCAACCGGCGTGTTGGGAGCGGATGGTCGGGGAGCCTCTCAGCAGGCCAATATCGAGTCGGATGTCGACCTGCGAGTCGGCACCTTGAGCAAGGCGTTTGGCAGTATGGGGGGATATGTTGCCGGGTCTCGCCAGTTGATCCAGTGGATCTACAACCGGTCGCGCTCGTACATGTTTTCCACGGCTCAGCCAGAGGCCATCTCGGCCGCTTCATTGGTGGCGCTCGAGGTGATACGGTCCGAGCCGGAACGGCGAAACCGGCTGCTGGAGCGCGCTGGGCAATTGCGACAAAAGTTGCAAGGAATCGGTTTGGATGTTGGCAACTCGAGCGCCCAGATAATTCCCATTGTCCTGGGAGATAACCAGCTGGCCGTTTCTGCCAGCCAGCAATTGAGGGACCGCGGCCTGTTTGTGCCTGCCATCCGCCCGCCGGCCGTACCCAACCGCCTGGCCCGGCTCCGCATCAGCCTCTCGTCGGAGCATACGGAAGAGCATCTGGATCAGTTGTGTGAATCCCTGTCGATGTTGAAACAACCTGGCTGAGCGCGGACTCAGGCGGTCCGGGCAAGCTTGCCGTGGCCCTGATCGAAGCCGTCTGGTTGTGCTGCTGAGCGGTAGAGCGTTCGTGTTAAATCGGTTATCGTGTACCCTGCCCTGTGGCCAGGAGTCCGTTGTCAATCGTGCTGTGGAAACGAGATGAAGACCTTAATTCGAAATGCCCACGTCGTGTTGCCCGACGAGACTGCTGTGACGTCCGTGTTGATCGATGGCACGACCATCGCGTCGATTGACCCGGCGATTCAGACCCGTGCGGATATCGAACTGGATGCCACCGGACGTTGGTTGATACCGGGAGTGGTGGATGACCAGGTCCATTTTCGAGAACCGGGTTTGACCCATAAGGAGGATTTGCACCATGCCAGCCGGGCGTGTGCCAAGGGCGGGGTGACCAGTTTTCTTGAGATGCCCAATACCGTTCCAAACACGGTAGACCGAAAGGCCCTGGAAGAAAAATTGGCAATGGCTCGTGGAAAGTGCCTGGTCAATTACGGGTTTTATATCGGGGCGACGCTGGACAACCTGAGTGAGCTGAAATCGGTTACCAGGACACCGGGTATCAAGATCTTCATTGGCTCCAGTACGGGCAATCTGCTGGTTGACGACCAAGAGGTCCTGGAAGCCATTTTTGCAGAGACTCGATTGCCGATATGCGCTCACTGTGAAGACGAGGCAACGGTCCGGGCCAACGCGGAGAAATATTCGGCAGAGACCGATGTGGCATTTCATTCTCGGGTTCGAGATCATGAGGCCGCTCTGATTGCGACCCGGCGATCGATCGACCTGGCGCTTCGTCACCAGCACCCATTCCATGTCCTGCATGTATCCACGGCGGCCGAGGTTGAGGAGATTCATCAAGCGGGTGACCTGATCACGGGTGAAGTCTGTCCGCACCACCTGTTTTTCAACGTCGACGACTACGAACGCCTCGGTTCCCTGGTGAAGATGAACCCGTCGATCAAGAACCGGGAAGACAACGAGGCGCTCTGGCAGGCGTTGATTGATGGCAAATTGCAAGTGGTGGCGACCGATCATGCTCCCCATACCCGGGAGGAAAAACGGCAACCTTATCCGGCTTGTCCTTCCGGCTTGCCGGCGGTGGAAAATTCCTTGGCCTTGATGTTGAACGAGGTCAACCAGGGGCGTATCGACATTCGGCAAGTGGTGCACTGGATGTGCGTTGAACCAACCCGGATTTGGCATCTTCGTAACAAGGGCGCCATCCGGGAAGGTTTTGATGCAGATCTCGCCCTGATCGACATGGATGCACCGCACCCGGTTTCGCATGACAACCAGCAGGCCAAGTGTGGCTGGAGTCCCTGGGATGGGGTGACCTTGAAGGGCTCTGTGGTGCAGACCTGGGTGATGGGCCGCGAGGTGTTTCGCAAGGAGCAGGGGCAGGAGACGTTTTCAACGGACCACCATTCAGGTCATGAAATCGAATTCTCTCACGGCGACGCCTGAGTCGAATACCTGCGAGTCCTTTCCACTGGTCCTGATGATTGCCCGCACATCCCGTCGTTCTTTCGACCACTGCTTGCCCTTACCAGGACCGAGGTCCGCTTCTTCTCGGTCGTAGGCGTTCCAAAAAAACCGCACTCGTTGCAACTTGCGTCGAACTGGTCTGACCAACTAGAATCTCTGTTTGAAATTGGTTGCCTGGCAATCTGATATGAGTGGATCCCGCAAATGAAAATCGTTGAAACGGACAATGTTGGCAAGATCCTGCAACAGGCGCTTGACGCCGGTGAGGGCCTGTTGCGGTTGACGCCGACCTGGGTTCCCCGCAGTTTCCTGCATCCCGGCAAACGGATTCGACTGCACCCGGATGACTATTACGCCTTGGGTGCCGAACGGGGCGGGATTGATGAGCGGTGGTTTTCCAGTACCACCGAGGCAGCGAACGAGGGCCGACTGTGGCACGAGGGGCTCAGTTTTTGCCAATTCGAAGATCAGCAGTTCCTGTTGCGCGATGCCGTGGCGGAAGCGGGGGCCGAACTGGTCGGTGCCGACATCTGGGAACGTTATGGTCGTTGGCCGGTCTACTCCAAGTTTTTTGACAACATGGGGCCCATCCCCCACCACATGCATCAAAGCCAGGAAGACGCCGCCCTGGTGGGTCGTGAAGGCAAGCCGGAGGCTTACTATTTTCCTCCCCAATACAACAATTGCGACAACCATTTTCCTCACACGTTCATGGGCTTGGAGCCCGGCACCACGCCTCAAGACTTGAGGCGTTGCCTGGAAAACTGGAATTCCGGTGATAACGGCATCCTGGACCTGTCCAAAGCTTACCGCTTGAAACGGGGTACCGGCTGGTTGATTCCTCCGGGTGTGCTCCACGCCCCCGGGTCGCTCTGTACGTACGAACCGCAATGGGGAAGTGACGTTTTTGGCATGTTCCAAAACATCGTAGAAGGTCGCTATGTCCCCTGGGACCTGTTGGTCAAGGACGTTCCTGCCGACAAGCAGCAGGACCTGGACTTCATTATCGGTCAACTCGATTGGGAAAAGAATGTCGACCCGCAGTTCAAGGATCACAATTACCTGGAGCCGATCATCGCTGATCAGGGTGAGGGATGGCTGGATCGCTGGGTTGTCTATGGTCACGTCGATGGGGAGCAGCTGTTCAGCGCCAAGGAGCTGACCGTGCAACCGGGGGCCAGCTGTACCTTGCAGGACCCGGGCGCCAGTGGCTGGATAACGGTTCAGGGAACCGGTCAAATCGGTCCGCTGAACCTGCAAACTCCCGTCCTCATTCGTTTTGGCCAATTGACCGAAGACGAGGTCTTTATTTCCAGTGAAGCGGCTCGGCGGGGGGTCGAAATCAGGAACACCGGTTCCGAGCCGTTGGTCGGAATTCGCTACTTTGGACCGAATGCCCATCCCCAGATGCCGGCAGTAGGCGATCATAAAAACCACCATTAAATCGAGGTAGAAGAATCGATGAGTAACACTTACCCAAAATTGCATAACGCCATGTGGCCGGGGCTTGTCGGGAAAGCCAGCCAGGGTGGGGATGAACCGGATCTCAGCCTGGATACGATGCTGGAGTTAACGGCCGCTGCCGAGGTGGACGGGCAAAAATTTGAAGGGATCGACTATTTTCTGTTTCACCCCCACACCGACCCGGATGCCAGTGAAGACGAACTGAAGGCGATTGCCGACAAGATTGCCAGTTATGACCTCAAGGTGGGCTCCCTGGTGGCCCCGGTCTGGCCGGGGACGGTGGGCGGATCCTCGATGGGTACGGGTGAGGACCGGGATAATTTTGTCTTGGCGGTAGAAAAGGCATGTCGTATTGCCAAGGTGTTCAACGAACATGGAGTGCGACAGTATGGCGTGATTCGGATCGACTCGGCCGAAGGCGTGGAAACCTGGGCTCAGGATCCCGCGACCGGCACGGAAGCGATTGCCGAGACTTTTCGCCGGGCCGCCCAGGTAGCGGCCGACCACGGTGAACGCCTGGCGGCTGAGGGAGAGATCTGCTGGGGAGGCATGCATTCCTGGAAAGACATGTTGCGATTGCTCGAAGCGGTGGGCATGCCCGAGACGGTTGGTTTTCAGGCGGACCTGGCCCATACGTATCTCTATTTGCTTGGCTACAACTCGCCGGAGAACGCTTTGCTGCAGGAAGAGCATACCGACGAGGAATTCTGGGAATCCTATCAACAGATGACCGATGCGCTCCGGCCATGGACGATCGATTTTCATGTGGCCCAGAACGACGGCTCGGTGCATGGCACGGGGGATCATGACAAGACGGGTCGACACTGCCCGGCAGATGACCCGGCAGGCAAACTGGATATCGTAAAATGTTCTTCTTACTGGCTGGAGGATGCCGGTCAGCGGGGAATCCAGCATATCTGTTGGGACGGTTGCATGTTCCCCAACTCGACCCTGCAAAACCCACAGACCTGGAACACGATTTTAAAGACGATGATCGACGTGCGCGACGCACACGGTTGGCAGTAAGGCTTGATGCACCCAGCCGGAAGTAACTCGATGGCCGAGGACACTCTGTTGATTGTCAGACTTGTTTACACGGGAATAAAAAATGAAAGACCTTAATGTTGGAATGATCGGTTATGGATTCATGGGTCGTGCGCATACCAATGCGTACAAGCGGGTCAATGATTTTTTTGACCTCGAGTACCGCCCTGTCCTGAAGGCTGCCTGCGCCCGCAATGCAGGGCCGGCCCAGGAGTTTGCCGACCAGTGGGGGTATGAGTCCATCGAAACCGATTGGCGCCAGTTGATTGCCCGTGATGACATTGATGTGGTCGACATTTGCGTCCCCAACAACCTGCACAAGGAAATTTCCATCGCCGCCGCCGAGGCCGGGAAGATGATCCTTTGCGAAAAGCCGATCGCCATGAACACGGCCGAGGGTGAGGAGATGTGCCAGGCGGTCGAAGCCGCTGGTGTCGCCAACATGGTCTGGTACAACTATCGCCGGATTCCGGCTGTGACCCATGCCAGGAATATCGTGGCCTCGGGAAAGCTGGGCAAGATCTTTCATTACCGGGCCAACTTTCTGCAGGACTGGACGATCGCCGAGGATCTGCCCCAAGGAGGCAACGCGCTCTGGCGACTCGACGTGGAGGCTGCCGGCAGCGGGGTGACGGGGGACTTGCTGGCGCATTGTATCGATACGGCCATCTGGCTGAACGGATCGATCAATCATGTTTCTGCCATGACCGAGACGTTTGTCAAAGAGCGGGTTCACAATGAAACGGGCGAAGTCCAGCCGGTTGGTATCGACGACGCCTGCGCCTTTTTGTGTCGGTTCGATAACGGTTCACTCGGTCTCTTTGAATCAACCCGTTATGCTCGCGGCCACAAGGCGCTCTACACGTTTGAGATCAATGGCGAGAACGGTTCATTGAAGTGGGACCTGCACGATCTGAACCGTTTGGACTATTTCGATTACGCGGATGACGGCCCGGTTCGTGGCTGGCGGAGTATCCATATTTCCGATGGGGATCACCCTTACCTGGGGAATTGGTGGGTGCCGGGTCTCTGCCTGGGCTACGAACACAGTTTCGTGCATCAGGTGGCCGATTTCCTGACCGGCCTGGCAGATGGCAAACCGGCAGGTCCGACGTTTCGGGATGCCTTGGAAACTCAGAAGGTCTGTGACGCGGTGTTGGCCAGTGCAAAATCCGAGGCCTGGGTGGATGTCTAACGGCACCCTCGCCACAAGCTGAGTTTTGGCTCGGCTGTGACCCGTGGAACGCGGTTGAGGATTGCCGCAGTCCATGATAAGCACGCTTGCCTGTCTTCGGCGACGAGCCGGCGTGGGGGCGGACAAAGTGGCCTGTAGGATGGGCGAGACTGTTTCCGTAGTGAGGCGAGATGAACTGCTTTACCCATGCCCTGCCCTTCCTGGACGATCCCCCCTTCATGGTCGGTTGTTGCCTGCCGGACTGGCTGGGCGCGGTCGATCGAAAATGTCGGCTACGTGAAAAGGCGGCTCGGGAGTTCGTGGCGGATCCGGATCCGCTGCTCGCAGCCGTCGCCCGGGGCGTGATTCAGCATCATCAGGACGACCGCTGGTTTCATCAGACCCCGGCCTTTGCCGAACTCAATCTTCGTTTTGCCGTCGAGATCCGAGAGCTGCTCGGTGGAGAGGCCGGTTTTCGCGCCTCCTTGCTGGGGCATATTATCGTCGAACTGCTGCTCGATGCGTTCCTGGTCGAGCAGTTTCCAGGCCGCCTGGAATTTTATTACGACCAGGTGGCCCGTGTCTGTCCGCAAACACTCCAAGAGAAGATCAATCGTTTTGCGACCCAGCCGACCCAAAAACTCGTGTACTACATTTCGAGATTTCTCGAAATCAGGTTCCTGTTCGATTACCTGAACGATCCGGGGTTGCTGTTTCGGTTAAACAATGTTCTCGATCGGGTGAAATTGGCGACACTTGATGATAAGATTCTGACTTGGATTCCATCGGCTCGAAAACGTGTCTACGAACGAGCTTCAGATTTGCTTAGTGATTATCCTTTAGAATTTGATTGAGGCCATTCATGTCGGACCAGATTCAATTATTGGCGCCTGTTGATTTGGGAGTCGTTCCTACGCACTTGAAATTTGTCGGTGGCTTGGTCCCGGATGAGGACGGCAGGATTCCGAGAAATGTTGCCGGTCAATTGGCCGTGGTTGCCAACATGAAAGAGATCATTGACCAATCACCCGTTCGCCCTAATTGTGTCCAGATCCCCTACTTCCCCGGGCTTGATGAATCCGATGTGACCGAAATGGTGGAAGGCTTTCAAGCCCTTGACTTGAAAGTTCATTTTATCCTGATGGTTGGCGGAGCCGACCCGATGAACCCGGCTGACGAGGAGCAGGTAATCGAGATGCTGGTTGACGGTTTAACGGCAGCCAAGCAACACGGGATTCAGGACGTCAGTTCGACATCGGTCGAGGCGTGGATGCAGGAGGGAGCGACACGTAAAGAGGGAGCCGATTTCGACGCGGCCGTCGCCCAGAATGTTCGCGTGCACACCTCGGCCGTGAAGCAAGCGGATTTGGAGGGTTCGTCGGTTAAGGCATGGCATATCGAATTCCTGCGGGGTGGGGAATTCCAGACGTTCACTGACATGGGTCGCATCTGGCAATTCGTACAGTCTGCCAATGAACTGTTGGGGCGGCCGTTTTTCAAGGTCATGGTCGACGCGGCCCATTGTGGTGACTCGCCGCTGAGTATTCCTGAAAATGAAGCGTTGATTGATGAAATTGCCGCGGCTGACGCGCTGGGGATTTTTCATGCGTCCTCGAAAACCACCCGCGGTTGTCTCTCCACCGATGATGGGTGGATCGGCGCCTTGCTGGCCGCCTGCGCCGGGACAGGTAAACTGGAAACCGTTTTTGTCGAGGTGTTTCACCACGAGGATGATGCTCTGGCCGGTTTGCGGGCGTTGGACCCGGGGCACGGAATCGATACCCGTGATGGTCGTTCCTACAACGAGGTAGTGGTTGACGGATTGGTGACTGTCGCCCGTCGTTTGAATAACCTGGTTCACCGAGGGATCGTGGGCAGTTGAATCTTGGGATTGCCGACCTGGTTCTAGAGGGAGATCGGCTGGGCCCCGTCCGAGGGGCGGGTCACAAACAGTTCCGGTTCCATGCCTGTGGCGGCCTGGTACTTGGTCACAATGGCCCGCTCAATGAAGGGTCGTTCTGCCAGCTCGATCAAGCTGACCGTACATCCGCCAAACCCGCCTCCCGTCATCCGTGAACCAAGGACGCCAGGTAGATCACTGGTAAAGTCCACCAGCAGATCCAACTCCGGACAGCTGACCTGGAAATGGTCGCGCAGCGACTCGTGGCTCTGGTACAGCAGTTCACCCAGCGACGACCACTGTCCCGATTCGATCGCCTCACTCGCTTGAAGCGTCCTCGCGATCTCCGAGACGACATGTTGTCCCCGGCGTAACAAGGTCTCCGGCAGGCAAGCGGAGATCTGGTCAAACTGGTCAGGAGTGAGGTGGCGCCACGAGGCGATGTCCAGTTTGGACGCAGCGAGTTCGCACTCCTGGCGGCGGGTCGCGTAGTTCCCTGTAGCCAGGTTGTGCTGGACCTTGCTGTTGGTGACCAGGACCCCCAAGCCTTCCGGCACAAACGGGAGTTGCCGGTGATTCTGGTCCCGGCAGTCGAGTTCAAGAACCGAGTCCCGCTGGCAAAGGATGGCGCTCGCCTGGTCCATGATCCCGCAGGGCACACCGGCCGATTCGTGTTCGGCCCGCTGACAGAGATAGGCCTTTTCCATCGGCGCCATGATGTGGCCGGTAAGCTGTTCTGCCAGTGTGGCGGTTGCCACTTCGAGGGCAGCGCTGCTGGACAGCCCTGAGCCCGGGGGAACGTCGGAAACAATCACGGCTCGCAACGGTGGTACGGGAAACCCTGCCAACTCAAACTGCTTGAGTACGCCCAGTACATAACCGGCCCAGGGTGGGGAGTGATCTCCCAGCTTTAAATCGGGTGCTGAAAAAAACTGGTCTCGGCCTGGCAGGTAGAAATGATAGCCATCGCCAGTTGTCCTGCCTCCGGCGATGACCGTGTAACGGTCAATTGCCATCGGCAAAACCAGGCCGTCATTGTAATCGATATGTTCACCAATCAGGTTGACACGACCCGGTGCCTGAGCCGCGATTTCCGGACCTGAGCCGAATCTCTCTTCGAATGCTCGGAGCGCCTGTTCAAGCAGTGCCATGACTCGATACCCCAACCCCGCAGCAACAAAAAAAACCGGCCAGAACGACCGGTTTTAAACCATGCTTTACGGTTTGGCAATCATTGCCCAGGCAGGGCGAATGGTTACGGCATCGTATTGAAGAAGTCGACTTCATCCAGTTCCTGCTCGGTGGTGTCTTCACCGATGGAAACGAAGGAGCTGAAAAATGCAAAGTGATGGGAGCTGGGTTCGAGGTCGAGTGCTCCAGCCAGATTACGGATTCGGTCATGGATGCCAGGCGCGGCAATTTCCGTGACCTCTTCCGTAGTGGTGGCCAACTCTCCCTCAGGTACAAAACCAGTCAAGCCGAGTTCACTTCCAATGGCACTCATGCAATCGGCACAGGTGCAGCAAGGATCATCATCGTGGCTCACGCTGTCTGCCTGGCCATAGTCATTGGAGCCGGAATCGCTCAGAGCGCCGGCCAGCGAGACGGAATCGGTACAGCAACCGCATTCGTGATCACCTACGATTTCGTCACCCCAGGACTCCATGACTGCCAACGCGGCCCAAATTTCAGGCTTGTCGGTCGAGTAGTAACCTGGCATGCCAGCAAATCCAGGTTTGTAGCCCGGTGCGTAAATGAATTCGGGTGGCTTATCGCCATCCTCGTCTTCTCCGAGGATATCCCCCACGGAGATGGCGAAATAACCGACGTCTTCCGGGTTGTGTCGCATTTCATAGTCGTGGGATCGTTCTTCCTCGATGAAAATCGTGGCACTATCGGTCGACAATGCACTGCGTAAGCGGACGGTAGCCGGATCACCACCGGTGTGCGACTGCATCGCTGTAAGCAGTACAGGGGCTTCGACAAACGTCTGTTCGAAATCGATCTGGTAGGGTTTGTGGGTTACGGCAATCCCCGTGTTGCCCGCTTCGTAAACGAAATTCCCTCCGGATTCACTACCGCTTCCTCCGGGGGTGATGGCCAGATAGCCAACTGTTTCATTGACATGCCGCTGGGGGCCGTTGGCCTGTTGCTCCTGAACTCTCAGCTGGAAGCTGTTGGCCGACGCGTTGCGAATTCGCGTGGTAACCGCTTCTTCGCCATTGGTGGTCATCACCTGAGAGAAGACCATCGGTGTGGAATCAAAGATCGACTCACTGAGATCATAGGTCTTCCAGCGTCCGCCACTCTCGTTGGTGCCGGCTCGCAGTTTCGTGCCATCCATCAGCGTGTACTCACCCGCTTCCATGACGATGTAGCTGACTGTTTCAGGTACGTGCCGACCGTCGCGGTAATCCCATTCCTGCAATCGGACATCAAAACTTTCAGATGTCACGTTGTTGACTCGAACGGTCAGGACATCACCCCCATTGCGGCTGGATGGGCCCATGATTACGACCGGGTCCTCATACGTTCGTTCCAGTTCAACCGTTGTCCAGTTGTGATTGATGGTCACATGGCCGGCTTCCCCGATGTCACTGCCAAACAGATTGATGACGGTGCCTTCAATGGTGTAAAAGCCGATGCTGCCATAGTCAGAATATTCTCCGGGCAACCCAACCCCCTCAACGGCCAGGAAGTAGGTGCCGGCCTCCAGTGACAGGTTGAATGAAGCATCGAGCTGGTCGGCCGGGTTGCTGACCGCCACAACCGCCCCGTCTGAATCGTAAATGGTGGCCTGGATATCGAGATTGGGGTTCTCCTGAAAAGGCTTGAGTTCAAATGAGACATCATCTCGGGAGGTGGTGAATTCAAAGACGTCAACATCCGACTGTGTCTCGATATTCCCCCACATGAAAACGGTGTTGTTTTCGACGATGAGGGGACTGGCCGACTCAAGGGTGCTGCCGTAGTCATCGGTTTTGAAATCGAAGCCGTTGCGACTCTTGGTGATCACGGCGTAATCATCTTCCGTATTCGTGGAACCATCGTAGTCGCCGGGTGACCACTGGGTTAAATTGGCACTGAACGGGGCACCCATGATCGGTCCCCAGGAAGTTTCTCCCGATCCACTGCCGGGATGGTAGGCGCTCCCATCGAGTCCGTCGTGTCGCAACCCGAGTGTATGGCCGACTTCATGGGACTGGGTCATGGCACCAACATTGACCCCCTTGTTCAATGCAAAGCATGGGTCATCGAGGTGACTGTCAAAACTGTTCAAAAAGGCAATCCCACCGAAACCACCAAACCCGTCCGTAGCCTGAGTACAGACGACCCGGATTCCATAGGTCGTGTCCGAATTGTCAAGCTTCGTGAGGTAATCGATGCCCGGATCTTTAGTGGTCACGTTGATGCCAAAGGCAAAGAAATCCTCGGATACATTCTGAAAATTCTTCTGAATTTCAATCAACTCGGCATCACTGAAATTATTCGCATCGCCATCCCGGTCAAAGGCCGGGAATACGATGTCATGATTCCACGCATTCAAGACGGAATGGTGACCGTTGAAGTCCAGGTAAATCACCTTGTCCGCATTGGGAATGCTTTCCAGCTCGAACGTATCCTCTAGCTGATAGGGACTGGCGCCGGAAGGATCCCCGAGCGTAAAGGTCCCATCAACGTAGGCTGGGAAAATGGCTGCCAGTACACGACGCGGTTCCATCAATTCATAGCTTCGTGCCAGGTCAGCATCTCGACGGCGCCGGCGCTGTCTCTGTAATTTTGACGCGGTTTTTTTCTTCCGGTTCTTCTTCACGTTGTGATCCTTGATCTGACAAACTCTGAAAAGAGATGAAAATGAGCCCAACTACGGGTGGGCAGGAAGTACGGGGCTCTGGAACTCATTGTAAATACGGCATTCTTGGTATCAACTAACGAAATTGGGGTAATACCCGGCTTTTTGCCCGGATTCCTTAAAAACGTATAATTTTTGCCAACATGGGTAATCGAATGAACATGATTCATGCCAATTTGAAGTACGACTCCAAGCAGGGTCAATCCAAACCTGGCCTACTCCGTTTGAGTGGGTTTCAGCGGAGCGGCTCGCAACGGTTTGCGGTTTGCCTGTTCGTGTTGTTACTGCTGGTGACAATCAACCGGGTGGGCGCAGCGGATGACTCGGTTGCGCGCCCGAATGTCCTCGTCTTGTTCGTGGATGACCTGGGACGGCATGACCTTGGCTGTTACGGTTCTGAATTCTACGAGACCCCCCACATCGACCGCTTGGCCAGATCGGGTGCCCAGTTTGCTCAATTCTATTCGGCCCACCCGGTCTGTTCCCCGACCCGCGCTGCGCTGATGACGGGGAAGGTCCCCCAGCGGGTCGGAATCACGCAGTGGATTCCGCAGCCCAGTAATGTCCATTTGCCCCATGCGGAAACGACCCTGGCCGAAGCGTTTCAGTCGGCCGGGTACCGGACGGGTTACATCGGTAAATGGCACCTGGGCGAAGCGGATCACCAGCAACCGTTGAATCACGGGTTTGACTGGCAACGGGGAGTCAACCGCGCTGGGGCGCCCGGCTCCTATTTTTTCCCCTACCGTCGCAAGTCAAATCAGCAAAAAAAGAACTACTGGGATGTCCCCGATTTCGAGGATGGCCAGCAGGGTGATTACCTGACCGACCATCTGACGGATGCAGCGATCGAGTTTATCAGTGAAGGAGGGCAATCGCCGTTCTTTCTCTGCCTGGCCCATTATGCCGTCCATACGCCGATCCAGTCGCCCCCGGCACTGGTCCGCCGTTTTGAACAGAAACGGCAAACGGTGTACGGCGATACGAAAGCAGAGGTGATCCCTGAGAAGAACAACGCCGGTTCCCGTCCCCGCCAGGACAACCCGGCCTACGCGGCGATGGTCTCCAACTTGGATGATAATGTCGGCCGCCTGCTGAAATGTCTTGAGGATCGACAGCTGCTTGAGAACACGGTGGTGGTACTGACTTCCGATAACGGGGGCTTGAGCACGTTAAAAAACGGTCGAATCGGTCCCACATCGTGTCTGCCGATGCGGGCGGGAAAAGGCTGGAATTATGAGGGAGGGATCGGGATACCGACCCTGGTCAGCTGGCCTGGCCATGTACCCGCTGGCAAGGAAATCAACGATCCGGCGATCACGATGGACCTCTACCCGACCTTGCTGGACCTGGTCGGTCTAGATCTGAAACCGCAACAGCACCTGGACGGGGTTTCGCTGGCTCCCTTGCTGAGGGGCCAGGACAGCCCGTCCACCCGGGAACGGTTCCTGGCCTGGCATTACCCTCATAACCATGGCTCCGGGCATTCCCCCTCCAGCGCTCTCCGCCGGGGTGACTACAAGCTGCTCTTACGTCGGGGCCAGGAAGCTCCCGAGCTCTATCACCTGGGAAATGATCCTGGGGAACAGAGCAACTTGAGCCAGCAGCAACCGGTTCTGGCAGCCGAGTTGTCCGGCCTGCTGGAGACCTGGTTGGAGGAGACGTGCCAGGAGCGCGAGATAGAAAAGTGACCCGGTGCCTCCGACTGGCGCGCGGCTCTCACTGGTGTGCTGCCAGGATATTTGGCTCCCTCTGTTTTGTTTCCTGAAAAAGGGCAATCAATGGTTCTGTTGGACGAATAACCGTTCTCAGGACTTTTGTTGCGCCGGACAGCCCTGGTTGGTGGCGGGGAGAGGTGACCGGCTGGATCCGTTTGGTAGAATCAGGCAGAGGAGGAGAATCGCGGGGCGTGAAACCGAGCATTCAATACGTAGTAAACTCGACAGCGGACTGGTTGGCACGACCGATGTTTGTACTGTCGTTACTTTTTCTGGTCCTGTTGGCTGCGCTGATCGTCGTGTGGGTGGATATTCCGCGGGTCGAGATCATGTCCGGTTCGGATGGAGTGCCCGGCACAACAGTAACAGTTAATCCGGATACCCTCGACTTCGAATTGGCCAGCCTGCAGTTGGGCAGCCAGATTGCCAAGCTGATCTTTCTCTTGTGGCTGGTGTTTATTGGCGAGTTCCTGTTCTGTTTTCTTTCACAGCGACGAGTGGGCCGTTCGTTCTGGAAACATGATTTCCAACGCTTGTTGATCTGCTTTCTGCCACCGCTGCGAATGTCGGCTCCCATCCCGGGCAAGGGTGGTCGAATCTGGTTGCCCTGGCTCGGTTGGAGAATGCCGGGTCGCGCATTGAGCAAGCGACTGGAAAAGGCGTTCAGCAAGCCGATGTTGGTGATTGCCACCTTGATATTGCCTGTCCTGATTGTCGAATTTGGGATGCAAGGGTACGTCCGCCAGCATTTATGGCTGCGATTGCTCCTGCATATCAGTACCGGCCTGATCTGGCTCGCGTTTTCCGTCGAGTTCATTATCCGTTTCAGTGCCACCCATCGGAAACTGGAGTACGTCAAAAAGAATTGGATTGACTTGGCGATTGTTGTGTTGCCGTTGATTTCCTTCCTGCGATCGCTTCGGGTTTTGCGGGCGGTCAAGCTGGCCAAGTTCGCCCAGGTCCAGCACCTGGCGCGCATTGGACGTATCTACCGCTTGAGAAGTTTGGCGGTCAAGGTCCTGCGGGCATTGATCCTGTTTGAGTTTTTCCATCGGTTTTTCCGCATAAAACCGGAAAAAAAATTGGCCGCCCTGCGCGCGGAATATCGTGAACGGAAAGCGGACCTGACCGATTTGCAGAAGCGGATTGACCAGTTGGCCGAGGAAGTCCGGCTGAATCAAATGAAGGAAACGGACAAGGCCTCTAATGACGCCCAGGTTGATGATTCTGCCATCGATCCCGATTGCAAAATGTCTTAGCGGCAGACAGAATCTGGTCTTTTGAATGGAGGGTCACCCATTGACTGACTATTCCCAATACCATTCCCCTGTTTCCGATCTGTTTCCCCATCCCGATTCGGTGGAACAATGGGACAGGCTCCGCCTGTCGGATGAGCAGGTCGATTTCTTTCACGAGAATGGTTACCTGGCGGGGGTCCGCCTGCTCAGTGATGAGCAAATCGATTTTCTCAGGAATGAACTGGGTGAGTTCTTTGAGGAGGGCCATGACGGGCAGGAACTCTGGTACGAGTACCATCGGAACGAGTCGACCGAGGCGGAACAGGTCCTGTTTCACGCGCTGGGGGCCTGGCGCCTGCGCCCCGGATTCCATGACATTCTCTGGAATGCCCCTTTCCTGATGGCGGCCAGTCAGTTGCTTGATGGGGCTGTCAGGTTCTGGCACGATCAGCTGTTCTGCAAACCGGCTCATCATGGCGGGGTGGTCGCCTGGCATCAGGACTATTCGTACTGGACCCGCACCACCCCGATGGAACACCTGACCTGCTGGATTGGCCTGGATGACAGCCATAGCGAAAATGGTTGTTTGCATTATGTTCCCGGCAGTCACCGCTGGCAGTTGTTGCCGACGACCGAATTGGCCGGCGCCATGGACGGACTGGAGAAAGTTCTGACGGAAGAGCAGCTGAGTGAATTTTCAGGAACGGTCCCTGTTGAATTGTCGGCCGGTGAATGTTCCTTTCATCACCCTTTGATGGTCCATGGATCGCATGCCAACAAAACGCCTTTCCCGCGCCGTGCCGTGGTGTTGAATGTCTGTCGTGACGGGGTTTGCTCGGCCACCGATGACGAATTGTTGGCCGGTGTCCCGCCGATCGAAAAAGGAGGAAAGCTGGAGGGCCAGTTTTTCCCCCTTCTCTATCAGCCCGAGGTATAAAGGGTCGCTCGACCTGCGCGCTCCTGGCGGCTATGCCGGCGGCCGCCAGGCTGCCTGAAAGATTCAGATTCGCAGCGCCAGAGACTTTCTTCTCATTCCCGCTTTTTTTGTGTGATGGGCAGAAATCGTTTTTCATGGTTCTGTGAGCAGTCATACTGAGTTATAATCAGGCTTCCCGAGTGAGATTTTCAATGTCAGATGACTTTATCAAGCTCTCCTGCCCCAATTGCGACACCCGTCTCAAATTGTCAGCGCAAAAATTGCGCCCCAAGATTGTCTGTCCAACCTGCAAGCATACCTTTGCCTGGCAGCAGATCTTTTCGTGGCAAGTCGTTCTCGAGAACTCGCCGCCCCCCGACAAGGCCAGCCCGGACGATCTTCTCGACCCGGCAGAAGTCGCTTTGATGCAGGCCGAACCAGATGCGCTGTCCAGTTCCCCTGCTGACCTAGTGATCGAGGGGACGCTGGTTGAACGTTCTGAAGATGGGGAGCTAGTTCCAGCCAAAGCCGAACAATGGCTGCAACAGCGTCAACAGAGTGCCGAGCGGTCGCGGGTCAAGTGGCGGCGGTTCGGTTTTGGTCTGGTCCTGTTCGCTTTGGCCGCTATCGTGGCCCAGTTGATGGGCTACCGGTTTCGATTTCTGGACGGGATGACGCTCCGAATCGATGGTGGATTCGGCGTGTTCTATTTCATACTGCTCGGAATTGTTGGAACGTACCTCGCCGCCAGCAGGCTGCCCGGTTCACGTTTCAGGGTGCAGGGGCTCGCCTTGCTGGTCTCCCTGTTGCTGGTTAGCGCAGGGATTGGCAGCTTTCTGAATGCCCGCTCGGTTGATGCCAGGCGGCAGGCCGAACGGATCGCCCAGCAGCGAGTGGCTGTGCAACCGATACCAGACCGTCGTTCTGCGGTGCCGATTCAACGGAATCAACCGGGAGGAGACATGCTCCGTCGGCTGTCTCCTGCTGGACCAAATAAGGATTCCGGTCGCAACAGAACAGCTGAGCAGTTGCAGGGAAATCAGGGAAATCAGAAAGCACCAATTGCCCGGTCGCTCCCCCTGCAACCGGTCGCCCAGGCCGCCGATCGATCGGAAGAGGCGTTTCGCCCCGAGGATCAGGCCACCGACTTTTCGGTAGACCAGCTCATCCGGGAGACGGACGCGAACCCTTTCAAATCGATGAATGCTGCTGAATCCGCCTCGAACAGCAGGGCGCGCAGCCTTGCCGATGAGGGTGTTCTGGAAGTGCCCCAGGGTGTTCTGGAAGTGCCCCAGGCGGACGTGGTGCGCGACCTGCTGACTTACCCAGAGAAACGGGCCGCCCTGTTGCAGCGGAAAAAGAGCCTATTGCCGATCCGGGTGATCGGGGGAAAAATTCAGGATGCGGCCCAGTTTGAATCGTACCAACTGAGCGAAACGGCCGGCAAACAGACCAAGTTCGGCTGGATCTACTTTTCCAGTCAACCTTGTCGGGGCCTGGATACGCTGAAATCGTCCACGTCGAGTGAGGCTCCCTTCCAATTGGTCCTGCCGATTCACGGTCAACCCGAGTACTCCGACTCTCTCTATTACCAGAAGGGGTATTACCTGGCCGGTATCAAGGTCAACCTGCAGGACGACCAGGTCGTGGGAATCCAGGCCCTGCTGGCGCCGGGTCAAGAGAGCCGTATGGATATGCAAAACCTGCAAACCAGTGCTTGGGCCGGGCAGGAGACAGGCGCCCAGCAGTTCCGCCTGAATGCCATTTCCGGCAAGGCGATTTACGGGATTGTCGTGTACGAGGAGAAACTTCGAATCACGGGCATCGGGTTGGTCCAGAAAAAATAGCATCTCCTCTGAATTGTGTGACTGGCCACAGGCAACCTGCGACTGTCGCACAGGTCTGCTTGTTTATTTGCTTGGGGCAGTGACAATGAAAGGGTACGGCTGCTCGCCGGAGGAGAGAACGTTCCTGTAATGGGTGTTGCCAATTGCCTACCCTTGTCCCCGTAGAATTACCGTCCAACCCGTACACGATTCATATTGAAGTCGGTGTTCTGGAAGCTTTATCGCAACATCTGCCAGCCTGTCCCCATGCGCTGGTAATTTCTGACACCCAGGTTGGTGAGCTTTACCAAGAGGCCGTTTGCCAGGATCTGAAACAGACGGTCCAGCGTGTGGATTCGATTCAGATACCGACCGGCGAGGCGTCGAAGTCGGTCGAACAGGCGCAGCAGCTCTGGGATCAACTGGTTGACCTGGGAACCAATCGTTCATCGGTCGTGGTCGCCCTGGGGGGCGGGGTGGTCGGGGATCTGGCCGGTTTCGTTGCCGCCACGTTTGCCCGTGGGATTTCGCTGATCCAGATCCCGACTAGCCTGTTGGCCCAGGTCGACAGCAGCGTGGGCGGGAAAGTCGGTATCAATCTGGCCGAGGCAAAGAACATGGTGGGCGCCTTCTGGCAGCCGGACCAGGTACTGATCGACCCCGGCGTGTTGAAAACCCTGGATGAAAGGAATTACACGTCAGGCTTGGCCGAGGTCGTCAAATACGGCGTGATCATGGATGAAGCTTTTCTGGAATTCCTGGAAAACCGGGTAGCGGCCATCTATTCTCGTGACCCCGATCTCCTGGCCGAGATGATTGCCAGGTGTTGTCAACTCAAGGCCGAAGTGGTGGTCGAGGACGAACGCGAGATTTCCGGCCGGCGGGCCATCCTGAATTATGGTCATACCTTTGGGCACGCGATCGAAACGGTCTACGGCTACGGTACTTACCTGCATGGTGAAGCGATCAGCATCGGAATGCAGATGGCGGTTGAACTGGCGGCAGATATCGGTTTCGTCGAGGATGACCTGAAATTGAGACAGCGGCAGCTCCTGGAGGATCTGAATTTACCTGTAAGGTTGCCGGACGATCGCCGTCCTGATTTGCTGGAAGCGATGCAGAACGACAAGAAAGTGGAGGCCGGGCAACTCCGGTTGGTGTTGCCCAAGCGGGCCGGCTTGGTCGAGCTTGTGGCAGCCCCGGACGAGGAAAAGATCTTGGCGAGCATGGCTCGATCGACTGGTTCCGGTTGACGGGTGCAGGGCAGCGATTGAACCGGGGCGGGGCCATTACAGACGTTTAGCTGGTACGAGGTTCTAAGCTGGTACGAGGTTCTATTGAGAGATCAAGATGCCAATGCGAACGCCTCAGCGGGCCGCTCCTCGGTGTGCCAAGCCATGTTGCGATTAAGCCTGGTGCCAGGAGTGGGGCCGCGGATCTTTAACGAGTTGCTGAATTGCCTGGGCAGCGCTGAGAATGTCCTGCGGGCTACCCCGAACCAATTGCGGGCCGTTCCCGGGGTTGGCAGCAAGTTGACCCGAGAGATCGGCAACGCCAAGCAGATCGAGTTGGGCCAAATCCTTGAGGATTGTGAGAGACATTCGATCGGGATTCTCGATCGACATTGCGAGAATTATCCCCCATTGCTGAAACAGATTCACGACCCTCCCAATATCCTGTATCAACAGGGTGAACTGCTTCCACAGGATGAGGTGGCGATTGCCGTGGTCGGCACCCGGCATGCATCCAACTACGGGAAAAAGGTCGCCGAGCGACTGGCGCGGGGCCTGGCCAGTTCGGGGGTCACCGTGGTTTCCGGGTTGGCCCGTGGAGTCGATGCGGTGGCGCACCGGGCCGCCCTGGCCGCCGGCGGTCGGACCGTGGCCGTACTCGGTAGTGGTTTGTTGGATCTTTACCCCGCAGAACATGATGACCTCGCCAGGGAGATTTGCCAGCAGGGAGCCGTGCTGTCGGAGTTGCCTCCCCGCAGCCCGCCTCGAAGAAGTGCGTTTCCACAACGAAACCGGATTGTCAGTGGTTTGTCGCTGGGGGTTGTTGTGGTCGAAGCGGCCGAGCGGAGCGGCGCGCTGATTTCAGCTCGACTGGCGATGGAACAGGATCGCGAAGTGTTTGCCGTTCCCGGTCGAATCGACAGTCGCCTGTCGCGGGGGTGCCATCGACTGATTCGCGATGGTGCCAAGCTGGTGGAAACGGTTGAGGATATCCTGGAGGAGTTGGGTCCCCTTTCAGCGCCTGCTGCTCACCCGGATGGCAGGGAAATCCGTCACCCGGCAGAACTGAAACTCACGGACCAGGAACAGTTGATCCTGCAGGCGATCGGTTCCGAGGTGACCCAGCTCGACCAGGTGGTGGCGGTCACGGCTTTGCCAGTAGCGCGCGTGTTGTCCACGATCAGCGTGTTGGAAATCCGCCGACTGGTACGCCGTGTCAGTGGTACGACTTTCGTAAGGGTCTGAATAGGCAAATTGCCTTCACGTCAGCGGTCGAGGGATCCATCACCTCGGTGGGCCACAATAATCAACGAGTTGCCTTTCTCGCTGTACTCGACTTCGTCGATGTAATTCCGGATCATGGCCAACCCCCTGCCGGTCGGCAGCCCCAAGTTCTCTTCATTTGTCGGATCGGGAACCTCGGAAATTTTGAAGCCACTCCCTTCATCGGTAATCCGGGCGCGAAACCGCGATTCGGTCAATTCAAATTCCGTCACAATCAACTTGGATGCGTCGCCCTGGTTGCCATGTTTGATAGCGTTCATCAAGGCTTCTTCCAGGGCGAGGCGAATACCGAAGACCTTTTTTTCGCCCCACTGCTGTTGTTCCAGCTGTTCAACCACCTTGCCAATCAGTTCCACGGCCCGGTTAGCGGAACTCGCAATGGTGGCCTGTTCTTGCCAGACAATCTCTTCATGGCTCATGGTAGATGACGGAAACGATGACGCTACTTTACCCGTCGGCTGAACTGGAAAAAGATCGCAGTGCTTCGGATTGCTCATCCCGGATGTCGAACAGGCCATCCAGGTTGGTGAAGCTGAAGAGGTCTCGTACTTCCGGTCTTAAATTGCTGAGTTTCATCTCACCACCGCCAGCTCGCATCCGCTTTTCCAAAACGATCAATTTGTTGATCGCCGCACTGGAGAAGAAGCGGACATCTTCGAAGTTAATCAGCAGGTTGCGAGGATCCTCTTCGCCGGCCAGGGACATCAGTTCTTCTCCCAGCTTTTCTATGCGGCTGGGGTCCATCACTTTTTCGTCCTTGAATCGTACGACAGAAATCTCTTGAACGTCTTCCAGTTCAATACAATCAAACGCCATATTTTGGCCCGTCCAGGTTGAATGAAATTGCTTTTACTGGAAAGCGGCCCGCTCGAAGCGAGTTTCAACCGAACTGGAAATCAATCCGTTCGCTTTCCAACGCAGTTCATGATAAACGGTCAACACCAGAATTCAAAACGGGGTATGGAAAAGGCGCTGGATCGAGGGGCGCCTGTTTGAGAGTGGCTCTTTTTGCCCGATGTTTTGCCGTTTCAGCGCAGGGGGTCGTCCGGCTCGCTTTCCGGGCGGGCAGGATGTGGCTTCCCCTGTGGAGCGGGCCACGTAGCAGGCAACAGGTCGATTCGCTGGAGAACTTACCGCGCACTTGAGGGCGAATTCATCGCCGTGGGGAACGCGCGCTAGTTGTCACGCCCAAAAGCCGCGCCGTGTAAAAACAGGACAGCGCCCAGGAAAATCAGCGGCCAGCAGATCCATGAGGGGGGAGTGAACTGCTTCAGGCTATCGTCTGAAATGGTTGCGTCCGCCGCGTTTTTGTCCTGGGAAAAGGATGCCTGGGAAACGGGTACTGCAGAGGCCTGGTTCTGGTCGCTATTGCCAAAACCGAAGCTGGACATGAACCCGGAGCTCTCCTGCTGGGCGACCTGGGGCGCCGTGGTTTCCTCGGCAAACAGAGGGCCACTGAAACGTTCGTTCCAAAAGCCGGTAAATTGGGGTGTCATTACGTACGTGTCAACAAGATTCAACTGGAACCCGAACAGCACCAGCAAGATTCCGTTGGTCATGATGGAAGAACGACTCATCAGATCGCCTGTTATTTCTAAGTCAAACGAATGGACTCCGCAGGGCGTTTGTGAGGCAAGAACTCCGTTTCTCGTTACACATGCACTACAACGCTTTCCCTTCTTTATCGTGTAGCAGCATGAGTCGACTCCAGCAACGATAGGGGTCCACCCATTATGTCGAGTCACCCGTTTTGGCCGATCTTTCCAGATTTGTCGATCGCAACGAAAAGTCACCTGGCCGATGCGTCGGGAGGGCCGATTTCGCGAGGTTCGGAGAGCGGAAACGGCCCGCATTTCACTGTTGGCTTTCTCGATCGCAACCCGGAATCGTGGACTCAGGTGGCGAAGTGGTAGGGGGAGTGGTTACATTGGTGATGATTGGAATCGTGAGGTTTGCCGTTTTGTTGTATTCTAAGTCACAATGAGCGAGCAGGGATTGTCTGGTTGGGAGCTGGTTGAGTCCAGTTGCTCCCGGTTAACGAGGAGGGATTCGCATTGAGCGCCAAGGAATATGTCAAATGGAAGTTGCCACAAAAAATAGTGCACTTCGGTTTCTGGCTGTTGTTCAAGCTGCTCTACCGGATTCGGATTCGAGGTCTGGATAATATTCCAGCGCAAGGAGGGGCCGTACTCGTATTCAACCATTCCAGCTGGCTGGATGGAGCGATCATCCTGACCTTGATTCCGCGCAGGTTGAGACCGATTGCCTGGAGTGGCAATTTTGCGAATCCGTTGCTCCATTTGTGGGCCAAGTTCTGCGGGCTGATCTTGATGACGGCCGGGCCCAAGTCGATTCGCCAAGGGCTCAAGGAGGGCAAGACAACCTTGGAGCAGGGCGGGTTGGTCGGCATTTTTCCCGAGGGTGGAATCACTCGATCGGCTCAGGTTCGGACGTTTCGACCAGGCGTGATGAAAATTGTTGACGGTCTCGATGTCCCCGTGATTCCCTGTTACATCGATGAACTCTGGGGCAGTATCTTCAGTTACTACGGCGGCAAGGCTTTCTTTAAATTTCCCAATTCCATTCGTCGCCCTATCACGCTCACGATCGGCAAGCCGATCCGAAATCCCAAATCGGCGTTCGAAATACGCCAGGCGGTTCAGGAATTGAGTGCCGAAGCGGTCGAGAACCGTAACGGTAAGTTTAAAACACCGGCGCATCGCCTGGTCAAGCAATGCAAGAAGCGGAAGTTTTCCCAGAAGATAGGCGATTCAACCGGCCAGTCGGTGACGGGTGGCGCCGCGTTGATGAGGACACTGATCGCTCGCAGGTTGCTTAAAAAACATGTTCTGGATGCGGACGAAACGAATGTTGGGGTCCTGATACCTCCTTCCAATGGCGGAGTGCTCGTCAATGCGGCCTTGACGTTGGATCGGCGGGTCGTGATCAACCTGAATTACTCGTTGACCTCGGAGTTGATCAATTTCTGTATCCGAGAGGCAGGCATCAAGCACGTGCTGACCACGCAAAAAGTGCTGGATAAATTTGATTTCGAGTTTGACTGTGAAGTTGTCCTGCTAGAAGAGATGCGCGAGAAACTTCAGTTGGTCGACAAGCTGGTGGGTGCAATTCAATCTTATCTTCTGCCGGCATTCCTGTTGAATCGACTTCTCGGCCTGGGGCGGATTGGGCGCCATGATCTGATGACGATCGTTTTCACCTCTGGCTCGACCGGGACCCCGAAAGGCGTCATGCTGACGCAAGAGAATATTGCGACCAATATGGATGGAATTGAACGGTGCGCCTCGTTTCGTCCGACGGATGCCATGATCGGTATCTTGCCTTTCTTCCATTCGTTTGGATATACCGCCACGTTGTGGGCTGCCATGGGGTGCAACCTGCGTGGTATTTACCACTTCAGTCCGCTCGATGCGCGGCAGGTCGGCAAGCTGGTCGAACGTTTTCAGGGTACTATCCTGGTTGCCACACCGACATTTTTGAGATCTTATCTGCGCCGGTGCACACCGGAAGAGTTTGCTTCATTGGATATCGTGGTCGCCGGAGCGGAGCGTTTGCCGCCAGAACTGACCGAGCAGTTTGGTGAGAAATTTGGTGTGCACCCGGTAGAAGGTTACGGGGCGACCGAATTGTCGCCGATTGTCTCCGTGAATATACCGGAATCGCGAATTACCGATAAATTCCAGACGGACCAACGGGTCGGGACGGTGGGGCGACCGATCCCGAATTGTGCTGCCAAGGTGGTTGACCTGGATACGGGTGAAAAGTTGGGACATGATCAGTCCGGGATGCTCTGGATTACAGGGCCCAATGTGATGCAGGGTTACCTGAATCGAAAAGACCTGACCGACGAAGTCGTTGTGGATGGTTGGTACAAGACGGGTGATGTGGCCATGATTGACAATGACGGGTTCATAAAGATCACCGGGCGCATCAGCCGGTTTTCCAAGATTGGCGGTGAAATGGTACCGCACCTGAAGATCGAAGAAATCTTGACTCGTTTTGCCGATCCAACGCCCGATGATGCATCGGATGATGACCAGCCCAATATCGCCGTGACGGCAGTCCCGGATGCCAAGAAGGGTGAACGGCTGGTCGTGCTGCATACCGAAATCCCCAAAACCCCTGAACAGTTGCGGGAAATCCTTAACCAGGAAGGGTTGCCGAACATTTTCATTCCATCGGCTGACAGTTTCCACCAGGTCGATGCGTTGCCGATGTTGGGTAGTGGCAAGCTCGATCTGAAAAAACTGAAGCAGATGGCTGAGGAGATCTATGCCGATTCCTGATTTGGCATTCCACCGGCTATTTCATGGCACGGCTCAGCATCGTCTCCGCCAGGTTGCCGGGAGTCAGGCTCCGCAATAGCCCGTATGACGATGTGAGGCGAGGGTTGATTTCGACCACAACGTCCTTTTCGGCAGTTGCTCCCAGGATCATGTCGATGCCCAGATAGCCACAGGTTGGGGGCAGTGAGTCAGCAACGCGACCGGCCAAATGACGGGCTCGGTCCTGTTGATCATTGGACAGGTCTGCCTGGTTCCCCGCATAGGCCCCTAGCGGCTGGCCGCGAAATACCTGGCGTGTAGACGGCAACACTTCACAGCCGGTCGGTCCGCAAATCAGGCTGGTGCTGGCCGGGATTCCCGTGACCCATGTTTCCAGGCGCATAGGCCGAGCCAGGTGATCGGCCTGTTCTTCGAGGATCTGCAGCAGTGCATCTCTGTCCTCCAGGAAAAAAGTCGCTTCTCCCCCGGCGCCGCAGTTCGGCTTGAGGACGCCCGGTAACAGGGCAGCCAGTTCCGAGGGGTAATGGTCGATGTTCCGGCCATTCGGTTCGATCAGGATGCCCTCCGGTGTCGGTATGGAATGCTGCTCCAGGAACCTGCAGGTTTCCGATTTGTCTGAACAGAGCTCAACCACCTCCGGCTGCGGAGAGAGGAACTTCGGTTGGAAATCGCGTAGCCACTGAGTACACCGGAGAAGCTTCCCGTCGGTTTCCGGGGCAACCAGCAGTAGGAAATCAGTTTCGCCCGCGAGTTGCCTGAGTTCGTCTGGCAGGGAATCGTGTGGGTAGATCGGCACGCACCGTGTGCCAGGTTGGGAAGTGTAGTTGGAACCGGACTCAAGCGTGATGATCACTTCAAAACCGATGGCGGAGAAATCCTGCTCGAGGGCCCGTAGCATCTGGCCCCCCTGGGTTCGCATCCCAGGTTCCTGGTTGCAACTCGACTGATCGAGGTATTGGCCCCCGCCCAGCAACCATTCGAAAATCAGGATTTTCATTTGGGGAACCTAAATGGAAAATGGTCAAACCGGGAGTAATCGGTGGGGTGTGTGGGGCTGGTCGGGCCAGTGCCTCAGCGCTTGCAGTTTGTCGAAACCGGTGACTTGTCAAACCGCCTGTACGCCGGGAGTTTCGCTTTACATCCGA
Organism: Mariniblastus sp.; assembly: GCA_022447605.1. Classification (GTDB taxonomy): domain Bacteria; phylum Planctomycetota; class Planctomycetia; order Pirellulales; family Pirellulaceae; genus Mariniblastus. Next base: position 76,258 of record JAKVBG010000005.1, on the reverse strand, counting down.
TCATGCTTGTCTACAATTTTCAGTGGGTCAATCGCTGATTCTGTTATTTCATGGCCAGGTATTGAATCGAAACGGACAAGGGCTTCCTTCGTGGCGACATTACTCACTCGAACCCATAATGATATTCTGATTGCGTATTTTCAAGACGCGAGAATTATTGATGAAACCAGAATCCAGAGCTTGGGCGAAGAACTTGCTGAATTGGCGACTCGGCCCCGCTACGAGAAGATCATCCTGAACTTCGAAAACGTCAGCTTCATGTCCTCTTCCATGATTGGCAAGTTGATCCTGTTTGCCAAGAAATGCAAGGCAGCGGATATCAAGCTCCGCTTCTGCAACATCAATGAGAATATTGAAAAGCTGTTTGAATTGATGAACCTTGGCAAGGTGTTCGAGGTCAGCAGGTATGAAGACAAGGCGATTGACGCCATGGAGAAAGGTGGCTGGTTCACGTAGGGGACCGGTTGACCTCAACTCCTCTTAATCTTCAGGTGATTCACCGGGGCGACCGCTCCAACGAGAGGTTCCCAGCTTGGCTACGCCAATGGTCGTCACCAGTCCCAGTCCGATGAGTAGCAGGGACCATCCGACTTGGTCAGGCCGGGGCTGGAAATAGGTGACGGGCCAGTCTTCCTGGTCGATGCGTCCCTCCGCCAGGTCCTGCTGGGTCACGACTTGACCTTTGACCACGTCTCCCGGCTTCGGCTCATAAGCTGTTTGAAATGGGTAGATCCCGACTACCGAACCGATCAACAGACCTAGCAACAGGCCGAGCGTAGGTTTTTGATAACGTTTCAACAACCATTGCAGCAAATTGCCAACCACGACAATTCCTGCCAACAGGCCGATTCCAACCGGTAGTAGAACGCTGACAGCCGGGTCGACTGCCGCCATCATGTCGCCTGCCTTGATCGCATCCTTGAATTGATCGATTGCAGACAGGATGGGTACGTACTGGCCCAACAGCAGGAGAATGTATCCCCCAGACAGCCCGGGCAGGATCATGGCGCTGGCCCCGGTCAAGCCGGCCAGGAACAGCATGACGATGCCAGAACTGCTTGATCCCGAGACGTTGTTGGATTGCAGGATGGCCAACAGGACCATGGCCAGGAAGGCGATCAGACCCGGGAGTGTCAACGACCAGGTTGCTGGCTTGGCGATCCTCCAGACCACGGGGATCCCGCCCAAGGTCAATCCGATAAACAGGCTGTACATCAACCAGCGCTGATGTACCACCATTTCCTTGAGAAAGCCGGCACAGAGGAGGATACTGAGCGCCCCTGCCAGGGTAACGCAACCCAATACCAAGATGGATCGGAAGCGGAACCGGAAACGGCTCAGCTCGGCAATCGCCTTAATAAAACGGGGGTAGACTCCCGCGACCAATAACATTGTCCCGCCACTGATACCGGGTACCAGGTTGGCCAGGCCCATCAGGAAACCGCCGTACAGAGACCGGCTCACGAGCACCCCATTTGCTTCGTTTGTGTCCGGTTCGCCTGCACGTTGCGAAGGGCCAGCATTTGGCGATTTCGAATTGACCTGTCTGTTCATGGTTGGTTGTCTGACGCCCGGTCAGGCCTGGTCAGGGAGCGGTGTCACGGGCAAGTTGGTAAGGTCTGAAGGGTCGGCATGGGTGCGTCCCGGGGCCTACCGCCCTAACCGTTGAAATCAGGTTACAAGCATTTCAACTATCTTCCTGCCTGGCAGAAGAGGTAGGCAACCGGGGGAACAGGCCAATTTAAAATTGCCAGGCAGAAATATTCAATATAATTCAGCTGCTTGGCCATAGAACCGTTCTCCTCTGCAATCCCTGGACACGCATCTACGTCTCTCTATCCCTGTGCCGGGCTTCAATTCCTGTTAAATTGACCAACATCTCTTGGGGAAACGGGTTGAGGATCTGGGGTCGATACGACATGCCGGTTACTGAAAAACGACTTTCGTTGTCTTCTCCCGGGAAAATCAACCTTTATTTCGAGCTGTTGGGAAAGCGGGAGGATGGTTTTCACGAAATTGAGACGGTGATGGCGCCTGTGTCGATCTGCGACCAACTCGAATTTCGACTGACCGACCAACCCGATCTCCGCCTGGAACTGTCTGGCAAAAAACAGGGAATCCCGACGGATGAGCGGAATTTGATCCTGACCACACTTCAGCGCGTGCAGCAATTGGCTGTCCAGGAGGGGAAAGGTCCACTTCCAGGTCTGAAAATCAGGTTAACCAAGAATATCCCGGTCGCCGCGGGCATGGGGGGAGCCTCCAGCAATGCGGCTACTTCGATAATCGCAGCTAATGAGTTGTGGGGACTTGGTTGGCCCATGAGCAAACAGGTCGAGTTGGCGGCGAGTATCGGCAGTGATGTTCCTTTTTTTTTGAGTCGGCAACTCGCGCACTGTACGGGTCGGGGAGAGAAAATCAGGCCGATTCCCTGCAATTTTCGCCTGCCGGTCCTGATTGCCCAGCCACCTGTCGGACTCTCGACGGCGGAGGTCTACGCCCGCTGCCAGGTCCCCGAATCGCCCCAAAGCAGTCTTTCTTTCCTCGAAGCGCTTCATTCGGGGCAGCCGAAGAGTATCGGGAATCTCATGTTTAACCGCCTCGAGCCATTTGCTGCGGGTATGACTGGGTGGATTGAACGGTTTCGGTATGAATTTTCGCGCACCCATCCGGTCGGCCAACAGATGACCGGTTCCGGCTCCTGTTATTTCGGTATTTACCCAAATCGAAAAGTAGCAAGAAAAGCTGCAGGATGCTTGTCAAACCGGTTGGGAGACGTAACCATTCTGTTGGGCCAGACTCTCAATTGTGGGGGGGTATCAGGTTTCTGATCGCAGTTGGGCTAAAGGAGTAAGCTGTGCGAATTACAGAAGTTCGGATCAAGTTGACAGAGAATTCTGAGGATCGGCTGAGAGGATTCTGCAGTATCACTTTTGACGACTGCTTTGTGGTCCGGGACCTCAAGATCATTGAAGGAAACAACGGTCCTTTCGTGGCGATGCCGAGCCGGAAATTATCGTCGCATTGCAATAAATGTGGCACGAAGAATCACTTGCGGGCCCGTTTTTGCAACCAGTGTGGGGTCCGTCAAAAAATCGAGAGCATTCCCCATGATCATTCTGGGAGAGCTCGCCTGTATGCCGATATCGCACATCCGGTCAATGCGTCCTGCCGAGAGATGATTCAGAATCGTGTGATCGATGAGTTCCAGGAAGAACTGGAACTTTCGCGCCAGCCCGGTTACGTCTCCCGATACGATGAAGATTACGCATCGGATTGGGGGCCGGAGGACGTAGAGACAGTCAGCCGTTCACAATCGCCGCCGCGACGGGCCGATATGCCTCACGCCGGAGGCACGACGTCCGGACCGCACAAAGCATCTGGTGAATCGGCCGAGACGGCGAAAAAGGATGGGGCGGACGAATTTGGCAGTGGAATTTCCTGAATCGTGTCATGAACACGGGCCGTTTTCAGCCGTTTGGGCGGCCTGAATATCCAGCCGTGAACGGAAAAACCGGTAGAACTTGGAAATTCTGCTGGATTGGGGTGCCCTGATTCGACAATGATCTTACGCGGTCGGTAAATATTGACCCTTTTTATTTGCCCCAACTATACTTAACTACTGGAATTTTGCTGGAATTCTCAAGGCAAATCGAATGTTCCAGTGTCCGGGCCGTGCGAGCGGTCTCAGCCGGTTGAATTTATTCTGATGGTGTTTTGATATGCAACGTATTTTGCCTGTCTTGGTCTTACTGGTTTCATCGACTTTTTGTTGCTCCGGAGTTTCTGGCCAGCAGCAGCTGGGTGCGGGCGTGTTGAACGTCATTCCCCCCGTTTTGGATATCCGGGACAGCTACTCGATTCCCCTGCAATTGCCGGGCGTCAATGCCACGCAGTTTGAGGGGGCCTATGTTCCCAATAAGAAGACCTTGTTTGGACAAACCCAGTCCGTCGTGTTTTTCCGTGATGTCTGGCAGTACGAGTTTGCTTTTCTCGGCCTGCGGCAAGTCCGTTTGAATGTGACCCAGGCCGATGGCCAGGAGAAGCCTCAGAATTTCTGGTATATGGTTTACCGGGTCCGTAACATCGGGAAGAACATCTCGTTCGAGGAAGTCAAAGAGAATCCCGAGTTTGAGCATATCAAGAAAGAGCTCAAGCGGGACCGGAATGATTTCGTGGTGGCCAACAAGTTTGTTCCCAGGTTTTACCTGGAGGGCTGGGTCGAGGAACCTGGCAAAGGCTATGTCCACAAAGTCTATCGGGACCAGATTCGCCCACAGATTCTGAAGAAGATCCAGTACCTGGAAGACCCCAATTTACCATTGCTTGATACGGTCCAGATGATGAACGCCGAGCTTCCGGCCATCAAGAGTCCCACCGATCCCGGTGTCTGGGGAGTTGCCATCTGGGGTGATGTCGATCCCAAGATCGATTATGTATCGGTCTACGTCAGTGGTTTGACCAACGCGTTTCGAATTGAACCGAATGCGGATGGCGAAAATACTTTCCGTCGAAAAACGCTCCAGTTGAATTTTTGGCGCCCCGGCGATTCGGTGGCCCAGGAGAGAGACCGGGTTGACTACGGGATTCCACTGGTGGATCAGCCAAATGAACAGATTGAAATCTGCAAGCGTTACGATTTGCCTGGCCCACTGTTGCGGGCCTACTTGGACAGCCCTCAGGCTGACCAATTGGTATTGGTGGCGGAAATCGACGGGGAAGTCAATTTGAAGGATTTCCAATCGGCCCTGACACCGGAGTTGGACCAGGGGAAACTCCCTGAAAAACTGATTGCCGCCTTTGCCAATATCGGTGTCGAAGTTCCTCCCGCGACCGCCGTAAACACAGCGATTCCCGGAAAGAAATGGTCTTTCACCCTTGGTGCTGGTGACCAAACCGAGAAATACACGGTCGTTCTCGAGCCCCAATATTGGGAAAAGGACTTCGAGGGAATTCGATTCATCAAAAGCCTTGATTACCTCTGGATCTACCGCTAAAATCTACCTTCCAAATTTTCCAGTTGTTGATTTCGGGTAGAAGTAGAAATGGCACATAAGAAGGGACAAGGTTCCAGCCGCAACGGTCGTGACTCCAACGCCCAGAGGCGAGGCATCAAGAAATTCGGTGGCGAACAAGTCCGTGCCGGCAATATTCTGGTTCGCCAGGTCGGCAACAAGTTTCGAGCCGGTAGTGGCGTCGGCCAGGGTAAGGATTACACCCTGTTTGCCCTCGTTGATGGTCATGTTGCTTTTGACCAAAAAGGTCGCCGCATCAATATCGTGGCAGAAAACAACTGATCCGGGGAACGGCTTGTTTCATTCGGTCGCTGCCATAAAAAACGGGTTCACACTTTGAACTTGCTGCCGGGATGCCGATGGGCATCCCTTTTTCGTGCCAGTCTGCGATGGTTCCATGTTTGTCGATCGTGTTGAAATCGAAATTGTCTCGGGCAAGGGTGGCGATGGATGTGTCAGTTTTCGACGTGAGCGGTACGTCGCCAAGGGAGGCCCGGATGGCGGCGATGGAGGGGCTGGTGGAAATGTGGTTATCCAGGCCAAGCCCGGAGTCGATTCTCTGGTTTCGATTTCCCATCGTAAACAGTGGCGTGCCGACAAGGGCGTTCATGGGATGGGGTCCAACCGTCATGGCAAGGCAGGCCAGGACCGGGTCATCGAAGTCCCTCCCGGCACCGTCGTGATCGACGCGGGAAACGAGCTGGTGATCAAGGATCTTACTGAAGCGGGTGACTCGGTGATCGCTGCCCGCGGTGGCAAAGGCGGTAAGGGGAATACACGTTTCAAGTCCTCAACCAACCAGGCGCCCAGACAGTGGACCCCGGGGGGGCCGGGAGAGTCCAAGCGGGTCATTCTTGAATTGAAGGTGATTGCCGATGTGGGATTGGTGGGCAAGCCGAACGCGGGCAAGAGCACCCTGCTCAGTCGAATTACAAGTGCCAAGCCGGAAATCGCCAATTACCCATTCACCACCAAATTCCCAAACCTCGGGATTGTCCAGGTCGACTGGAATCATTCCTTTGTGATTGCCGATATCCCCGGGCTGATCGAGGGTGCTCATCAGGGAACAGGTTTGGGCCACGATTTCCTCAAGCATATCGAGCGAGCCGGCATCATGGTTCATCTGGTAGAACCACTGCCGATGGATCAGTCCAGTCCGATCGACAATTATTTTGCCATTCGTGAGGAAGTTGTCCGCTACAATGAGCAGTTGGGCAGTCGCCCTGAAATCATTGTGGTGACCAAGTCGGACTTGCCTGTTGCCGAAGAGGTACGCCGTGAACTTGCCGAAAGGACTGGCAAAACGGTCTTGTTGATTTCCGCGGTAACCGGTTCTGGGTTGCCTGAATTGGTGCGCAAGATTTTACAGTCCTTGCAAGAATATCGAGTATGCAATTAATTGCTGTCGACATTGGGAACACTGCTATCAAAGTAGTGGTGCAGACAGAAGCTGCGAACGGTCGCTGGTGTGATCAGTATGTCTATCGTAATTCCGACCCGATCCAGTTGGACTTGCCCATAGCGCCGGCCTTTTGGTCCATTTGCAGCGTTAATCATGCCAGCCTCGAACGTCTGCGGCGCTGGATCCTCGACCACCGGCCCGGTGACCGGATCCACCTGATATCGGAAGCCGACATCACCATTCGAACCAATGTCGAATCGCGGAAGCAGGTTGGTTGTGATCGTTTAATCGGTGCCTGGATGGCCTTGAATCTGTCGGATAACGAGGGCCCATTGGTTTTGGTGGATGCCGGGACTGCGGTTACCATCGATTGCGTGAATGAATTCGGGGTTTTTGAAGGAGGCCTGATATTCCCTGGGGCCACGGTCAGCCTGGCGCAGATGTCCCAAGCCGCCGAGGCCCTTCCCGAATACAAGGGTACCGACGCTCTGTCCAAGATTGGCAACCTTGAACGGCTGGCGTTCGGGCAGGATACCGAGCAGGCGATGTTGCTGGGAGTCTACAAGGCACAGTTAACCAGCATGCAATCGATTGCTTCTTCGCTGGTGGATCAGTACGACCAGGACTGCACGGTCTACGCCACGGGGGGAGGGGGCTTGGCGCTGGAAAAATACTTGCCGAGAAACTGGAAGGTCGTACCCGATCTCGTCTTGCGGGGGGTGCGCGTGATTGGTTCCAAACTGTTGGGTCGGGTCACTACCTGATTTCATTTTTATCGATGAGCGAGCAAGCGACGCGTACCGTATTTACTCAGATCACACCTGCTGGTCGCGGGGCGGTCGCCACGCTGGCCTGTTGTGGAAGTGCGGCCCTGACGATTGTCGACCGGTGTTTGATGACGGTCGGTAAGAAACCCTTGAAAGACCGCCCCTGGTCGACTTTGACCTACGGGCACTGGCGTATGGCAACCGGAGCCGGAGAAGACTTGCTGGTCGTTGCCCACGACCCGGAAAACGTCGAAATCCACTGCCATGGAGGGACGGCAACGATCGATCTGATCGCCGGTGTCCTTTCCGAGCAGGGTATGCAGAGGGTGGATCTTCTTGGTTTTGAAACATCAAGGTGTGGTAGCCGATGGCAGGCCGAGGCAAATGTCTGTTTGGGGCAAGCGAGCACACCAAGAACGGCTCAGATCCTGTTGCATCAGCAATCTGTACTGCCGTCCTGGATCAACCGGTTGCGCGGTCTTATCTCGAACGGTGAACTCAAACAGGCTGCCCGGGAGATTCGTAAAACGCTGGATTGGGAAGACTACGGGCGTCACCTGCTCGAGCCACGTTCGATTGTGTTTTGTGGTCAACCGAATGTTGGCAAGAGCAGCCTGATAAACCGTGTTGCCGGTTTTGAACGATCCATCGTCGACGACACGCCGGGTACGACGCGTGACATTGTTTCCCAGTTGGCTGCGGTTGACGGTTGGCCCGTTGTCCTGCAGGACACGGCGGGCCTGCGAGTGGGGGTATCTGACCCGATCGAGTCGGCGGGTATTCAGAATGCCCGGGTCTTGATCGAGGATGCCGATGGCGTGGTTGCAGTGTTTGACGCGTCACGGACCTGGAGTGATGCCGATCAGCAATTGTCCCGGGAGCCAGCCGTCGACCTGCTGGTTTTCAACAAGAATGACGTTTCGGTCGAGTCGGATCGGCCCGCAGGACTGCCATTATCGGCCCTCTCGGGAGAGGGTGTTTCCCGGTTCCTCGATACGTTGATTGACCGCTTGATTCCAAAACACCCTGACCCTGATCAGCCCCTTATTTGCCTGGCCAGTCAGTCAGGGCGACTGCGCGTCTGTTGCGATGCACTGTCCAGGTCGGACGCTCAGCGGGCACTCGATGAACTGGGTGGATAACGCGTATCACTGGCGTGGAGTGGTACGCTGTCAGCGGCAGTTGGTGAAGCGGCTACAACAGGTGTTTTGCCTTGATAGCCAAGTACTGATTTACCAACTGGGTCGTCAGCTGACCAGGGAAGACATCCAGTGTGAGGACTCCCTGATGCTGAAGATCGGTGATGACTTCTTGCCGCCAGGTGGCAATCTTGGCGGCTGCTCCCGCTTCGTGCATCTCCCGGGAACCTTCCTGGTAACCGTCGATGGCATCAAATAACAAGTGGTCCCGCAACAGCGTGGCCAAGGGTAGATGACGGCCGGTCAGAGTGCTCATGTACTGTTCGATCTGATGCGAGTTGATTTCGTCAATCACGTTGGTAATCAAAACTACCAGGGCGCGCTTGGGGAAATGGTTTTTCAAATAGAGAAAGGCCTGGTCGTATCTTGATTCAACAAAATTGGGATGTTGATCGAAGGAAGCGTGTAGCAGTCGATTCAGGTGATTGACACCGTTGCCCGGTGGAATCGAAGCGTGAATCGAGTCGCTGAAACAGATCAATCCAACCGAATCTCCCTGGCGCAAAGCGATGTAGCTGAGCATCAACATGGCATTCAAAGCGTGGTCGAGCATGCCGATATTGCCTGATTGGCCAGTCATCATCCGCCCACAGTCAATCATGAAAATAACCCGTTGGCTCTGATTGGCCTGGAAATCCCGAACCGTCAACTTGTTGCGCCGCGCTGTGCTTCGCCAGTCAATAAACTTGTAATGATCATCCTGGCGAAAATCTCTCAGCCTTTCGAATTCATTGTCCGCTCCAATCCTTCGAGTTCGACGAACGCCCATAAGGTTCAGGCGGTTGGTGCGCGCTAACAGGTCATACTCGGCGATTTGTTTCAGATCGGGATAGACATTGATGGGTGATCGGAGGGGAACTCGATAATAGGCCTGCCACAGACCGAGTCGGCTGGCGGCTCTCAGATAGACATATTCGAGGACAAACCGACCTCGCTGGTGGCTGGTAAATTTATAACGCATCAAGGCCCGGGATTCCGGCTGCAGGCGGTGCTGAAATTGTTCCGGTTCGGCCACAAAGCTGGCGGGTAAATCATCCTTGATATCCAGCAGGCATGGATGCGGTGACCGGTTGGTGACGGTCAATTCACAATCGTGGGATTTCCCCAATGACGCGATCCGGATCACTTCTCTTTCTACAGAGAAAAATTGGGAACTGACAATGGTGAACAGATCATACGAAGCGATCGCCAAGATGGCGATGTCCAGCAAGACCAGGTACCATCCGACTTGCGGGACCTGCAAAATGAACAGCGAGATCAATGTCGGAATGCCTAGGATCCAGAACAGGCGACGTGTCGGATATCGCTGGCCGAGGTAGCTGATCAGCACCAGGGGTATCGCCATCAACAACATCAGCACAAGCGGCCGGTTGATGAAGAAATCGACAGTCAGTTCGATCCAGGACATGGTTGAAGGTCTCCGCTAGTTTTTGCTCCTGGGTACTTCGACCGTTCGGATCAGGTCACCCAGCAGCTGGTCGACATTTTGTCCTTCGACTTCGGCTTCGGCGGTCAGCATCACCCGGTGTCTCAAAACCGAAAGTGAAATTTCCACCACGTCGTCGGGTACCGCGTAATCGCGTCCATGGAACGCGGCCAAGGTCCTTGCGCCCTGGATCAAGGCGATCCCTGCCCTGGGTGAGGCGCCCATGTAAAATGCAGGCCAGGTCCTCGTTTTTCTGACAATCTTGTTGATGTAATCGACCAGGCTGGGATCCACCGTTACGGTGCTGTTTTTTCGGGTGATGTCAACGATTTCGGCTGGGTTGGTGATCCGCTGGATGTCATCCGATAACCGCTCGTCCAGGTCGGATTGACCTCCGTGCAACTGGAGAATGTTCACTTCCTGTTCTTCGGTCGGATAGTTGGCAACCAGCTTGAACATGAACCGGTCGAGTTGGGCTTCGGGAAGGTTGTAAGTTCCTTCCGATTCAATCGGGTTTTGTGTTGCCATGACCAGGAAAGGGGGGGCGAGCTGGTGGGTGGTGCCGTCCACTGTGACGTTCTTTTCCTGCATGATCTCCAGGAGGGCGGCATGCGTTTTGGCGGGAGAACGGTTGATTTCGTCGGCCAGCAACAGTTGTGTGAAAACGGGGCCGGGCCGGAAGTCGAATTCCTGCGTTTTCATATTGTAGATCGGTGCCCCGGTGACGTCCGAAGGCATCAAGTCAGCCGTGAACTGGATCCTGCCAAATTCACATCCCAGGACTTGTGCCAAGGTCCTTACAAACAGCGTCTTGCCCAGGCCAGGCACGCTTTCGATCAGTACATGGCCTCCGGAAAACAACGCCACCAAAGTACCTTGGACCAGTTCCTCTTGCCCGACAAATAACTTCGAAATCTCGGCGGTGATTTTCAGGTAGAGTTGTCGCGTCGGCGTATCCCTGCTGGTATCAGGCCGTTTGGTCGGGTTTTCGCCTGGGCCGGGGGTCAGGCCGCTGTCGACCGGCGTGTTAGGATGCTCCGCGTTTTCGTCGGGTGCTTTCCTGGTACCCTGGGTGGGGGTTCCTGCCACAGCTGCTGGTTGTTCATGAGGAAGATCGACCACGGCCTGGCAATGGGGGCACCGGGCCTGTTTGCCCGCATTGGCCCTGGCCACCTTGAGCCGCGTATTGCAGCTTGGGCAATCGAATTCAAAAAATTCCGGGGTTCCATGCTTTGCTTGCGATTCGTTCATGATTTTCTTGCAGATCTGTCGGTTTTAAGGTTACTCGGTTTCACTTTTTTCTTGACGGTTTTCAGGGCGGTTGCGTTGCTTGGAGGAACTGGTTCGATAATCTTGAACCCAGTCCAGAACCTGGGTGGGAGATTTTGTACGTGCCAACAACCGACCCAAAGCGGAAATGTGGTGTTTGAAGTTGCTCGGTGATCTCCTGGGACTCATCCTGGGACGACCAAAAATCGGGAAAAAGACAAAACAGAACAGGATGCCCCAGAAAAAAAACTGCGGGACAATGTATTTCAACGGTGGCTTTGTGATCCAGGCCCAACGGTTGTGATTCTCATATTCCGTGTCGCTGATGGTGACCTCGGAACCGGATTCCAGAAACAGAACATCGTTGGAATAGATCGTCAGGTCAAGCAGGTTGCCCACCATCACCCGATTCTCAATATTGATCAACGGGTAATTGAGCAGGAATGAACCGTTGCTGATGACAATCACTTGGCCGTCGTTCCACTCATCGCGGTGCAATGAAAACGCAAAAACCTTGCCGTCGACAGTCAGAAGTGATTCTGTCAAACCCGGTTTGTCGGGGTTGGGCGAGAGGAGCGTGTGGTAGGACAAATGGCTCTCTGGCACGTCGACACCGACCGAGAGTGGGCCTTTTAGTGACGTCGTGTTCTGATCGGTATGCGAGGCCGCTTGAAACCAGTCGCAATCAGTCGGTGGAGGTTCGAGCACTTTACTGACGGGGTTCCAGGTCAGTTCGCTTGAATGACGTGCCTGGTCCTGGTCCGCCATGGCCTGCGCCAATCGGCGGCGGGCGTGGGCTTTTTGGGATTCGTCCGGTTGCTGCAGCATCGCTTGCCAGTAATCGATCTCGGCGTCGAAATCACGCCCTATATAGATGAAGGTTCGGAAGTAGTCCTCGCTCAACCAGGTGTTGATCCGGTCGATTGCCTCCTGACTGGGTGGGGAACGGTCCTGCGAAAAGAAAATGATCGTGTTGTAGCGATCGATACGCGGATTCAAGCGGGTCGTCTTATCGACATTTTTGCCCATCGCTTCCAGAATATTGGCCAGCGCTCTCGTCCCGTTGACGCTTGTCCGGTATCCGGCGCCAGACAATCGACCGTAACCCGTTTCTACTTCTTCTCTGGTTCCTGCCTGGCAACCGGCCAGCAACGTGACCAGGGACACGGCCAGCAGGAACGACAGGACCGCTCTGGCGTGGTCCAGGAAGCCCTGGCGAGCACCAACGGATGGAGGGCAAACTGACTGTCGGTATTTCATCAGCGTTCGCCCCCCTGGCCGAGTTGTTGCTTGGCCGATTCCAAGTTGCTCCAACATTGTTCAAACGCTGTCTGATCAATAGTGTGACCCCCGAAAAATGATTTTTCGAAGGGTTCCATCAGCTGTACGAAAAAATCAGGCAAGCGGTCATGATGACGAATTTGATTCAGGTACTGTCGATTTGTCGTCCCCCGACGCAGACGGATCAGGCCTTTTCGATCCAGGTTCAGTAGCAGAAAGCTGAACAGCAACATCACTGCCTCTGAGTAATTACCGGCCTCGGCAGCGGCCTGGGCCCGTCCCTCAAAATTGTCACCCGCTTGAGGCGTTACCTGGAATGGCAATTCCTCGATACGGTCCATCATGGATTCCGCTTCTTTGCCAAGTGGATCGTCAGGCATCAACGGTTCGGTGGGTCGGCGACGAATCAATCCCCAGACCAGCAGACCGACGATCAGCGAGGCGAGCAGAGTCAGTAACACGTAGGAAAGACTGCTGAGTCCGTCAAATAATTGCTTGATCCAACTGCCCCAGTTTTGGGCGTTCACCGCCGGTGCGGATTTCGCGTGGGGCGTTACAGCTCCACGGTTGGCAGATGCGGCCGATCGGGAATGAGCTGATTCGATCGGCTTGGCTGTGTTGGAATCACTGTCGTACCAGGGGAACTTTCCGTCTTTGAGCGCGGTCGAACCAGCCTCGACAGGATCCGTTTGCTGAGCGTGGGTCATGCCGCAAACCACCCCCCCTGACCAGACCAAGAGGAGCTGGACCAACAATCGGGAGCGGGATGTCGATCGTATTGATTTCATCGCGTTAAAAGGTTCTTGTTGAGTCGGGTTGCTTCGGCTCGAATTCTCAACTCCACGGCCCAACCTTCCTGCCTGATGCGAATATCCAGGTAGGAGAGAAAGCGGACCACGGCCAGGAAACCGGCGACAAGCCAGAGTGAAAGAGGCCAGTAAAAGGTGATCAGCGTGGCATCCGGGTCAATATGCAGGTTGATCGCCTGATCCGTGAGAAGGATCGACGAATAGAAAGAAAAGATCAGGGGCAAGGCCAGCAGGCTAATCAACAGGAATCGCCCGGTAATCGTCGATGAGGCGATGTTGTGTAAGGCGGCTGATCGCATCCGGTAAGTGATGGTGGCGGGATCGCTGCTGCGAAGCGGGTTCTGTTCAAGCAAAAGCATCTCGGTCGCGAACGGGCGAAGCCAGCGGACCAGCAGGCCAACCGAAACGACCAGCGTCAACAAGATCACGGCTCCCGTGCTTTCGGTTTGGCTGAGGTAGAGGCCAATCAGGATGGTGGGTATGGCCGTTCGTAAAATGCCGTGGATCCAGAAAAGCTGCGGCCAGATTCGCAGGGCGGCCAGGATGGTCTCCTTGATCGAGGGATGCCCCTGAAACAGGGCCTTTCCCAGGTAGCCGGTAATCAGCAGAGTTCCCAATTGTGCCTGGCTGGCGACCATCAAGCTGGTCAACCAGAGATAAAGAGGGGCGTAACCAAAGGCCGATATTCCCGTGAGCATCCAGCGGAAAAGTAACCAGTCGAGGAGGAAGAAGGGGAGTGCATTGATCAACAACAGGACCGACAGAGGCAGGCAATAATTCCGGATCACATGAATTGAAAGATCCAGGATCTCGAAAATATTTCGCTGTCGAATGGCAATAAAGGTTTGGTCGAAAATCAAAACAGCGGTCCTCCCGGCGTGTTTTGGCGGCGGGGATATCCCAGGCAAACAAAATAAACCATCAGGCAACAGCTCGAGGCGACCCCTACCAACCCCTTGACCCGCCAGGGGAGCACCGATTCGGGTAACGGCGAAACAAAACCTTCAATCAACGCGGCCAGGACAAACAGGATGACGGCGCACATGGCGACGGGCAACGTTTCCCGCGCCGTTTTTGCCAGCGAATCAAAACGGCTCAGACCACCGGTATTCAACCAGCTCAAGCCGATCTTCAAACCTGCGCCGGCGGCCAAAACGATGGCGGTCAACTCAAAGGGACCGTGAGCCGTGACAAAGTTCTTGAAATTCAGTCCGGCATCTCCCATGTCAGGACGAAACATGTAGCCAAAGACGGCCCCCAGGTAGACCGCATTGAATGTCAAAGCGACCAGGCCAGGCAAGATGAGCAGCATCCACACAAAGCATGACAGGCCGATCCCCGCGTTGTTGAAGATGTAAAAGCCAGTCATCTGGTAGTTGCCGCCAACGGAACGCGTTCCGAACCCGGTGTACATTTCCTCAAATTGCTCAAGTTGCTTTTCACCAATCACGTCGGCAGCAAAATCTGGCCAGAGCTGGTCTTCATAGGCCAGGTATCCAGAAATAAAAAACAGTCCCCAAAAAACCAGAAATACAAAATGAACACAGGAGTCGTTGAAGATTCTTCTCGGTGTTTCATGAACCGCCAGGCTGTACCATTTTTTCCACTGGTAACTCCGACTGCGGTAGAGTTGGTTATGGGCTCTGGCCACGAGGCGATGAAGGTAGTCGACCGTTTTTGGGGGTAACTGGTAGGCCTCGGCCAAGGCCAGGTCCGCACAGGCGGCCCGGTACAGCTCCGAGAACCGGGCCACGACTTGGGGGTCTCTTTTTCCGGATTTCTTGTTGATTTGACCACAGAGGACTTCCAGCTCCCGCCAATTCGGTTGGCGGCGCTCGATCAGTTGGGCTACTTTCATTCGGCCGCACCTCCCTGACTGGCGGGAGCGACTGCTGTTGGCTGCTCCGCTGACTGGGCACCGATCCCCACGGTCCGTTTCCTGCTGGTCATTTCCAGGTTGTCGAGTTGGTCGGCAACAAACGTCTTGTAGTACAGCGCACAGAGTAACAGGTCGTGA
Source organism: Mariniblastus sp. (assembly GCA_022447605.1). Classification (GTDB taxonomy): domain Bacteria; phylum Planctomycetota; class Planctomycetia; order Pirellulales; family Pirellulaceae; genus Mariniblastus. The sequence goes on along the minus strand of JAKVBG010000005.1, from coordinate 61,073 downwards.
TTCGTATCCTCCGGCAAACCGAATTCTCGGATCAGTGACGGGCCGAGATGGGCCGCGATTTCCGCTACTCGCTGTTGCGCCAGGAATTGCCGTCGATCCGTGAAATCGGCCAGGGAACGGGCCAGGCTGGAAGACACTTCAAAGTCAGCGGGGATCAATTCAGCCAATTGAGCGACCCTCGGGTCTTCGAATTTTGCCAGTCCGTGAGTCCACTTTTTTTCTTCGTTAACGACAATGGTGCCGGCTACCAGGTCACCCATCCGCTGGTATTTCGGACTGAGGGTCATCATGATCAGGCCGAGCATGAAGGTGGGGACAAAAACAGAATCCAAATCCTGGACGCCGATCAGGAAACCGAGAGGGATGGCGGGCCAGGCGTCGAGTAAGCGAAAAAAATTACGAAGGGTAGCCTGCGTTCCGTTGATCGCATTGCCATCCGTACATAGCACTCGGAGATTGGTCAACATTTTCCCGAATGACTGGCCATTAAAGTAGGTTTCGGTGACAGCGCCGTAAAACCAGAAGACGACAAAGGCACCGATCAAGACCAGGCCAGACAGGATGCCGAGCAACGAGACGGCCCAATTGCCGGCCGGTCCCCCCGCCATGGGAATCAGCAGGAGCGTGAAGAGGAGTAGGACACCCAGCGCGAAAACCCAGTAGGCAACCTGCGAAATGATGACGTCCAACACGAATGCGACAGCGCGGCGGAATGGTCCTGCCACCTGATACTGGAAGGCGATGTTTTCGGGGGTCGCCACCAACAGCTGGTTATCGACGACCGCCCGAGGTGAGAGGCCCCGTGGGCCGACGATCGCTTCCCCAGGTGGCACGGTGGCTGGATTGGAGTCAAGGGTCGACATGAAGGATCCCGTTTGGCCGGCCACCAGAAAATCAGAAACACCCCTTATTTTCACTGGCAGCCACTACTTTGGCAAGTTCGGGAGAGGCCGGGCCGTCCCCGTACCGGAGGTCCAACTCCCCCGTGAAATCCGTCCGCCTCGGATAGTACCCCGTGTCTGCCCGGATGGTTTGGTGAAATTTGAGAGTTTGCGGCATGTTACCAGGGGAGTGCCGCCCCTGGGTCAAGGCGAAGGGGAGGGAGAATGACCCCCTCGGCCCTGGGCAATCTATTTTTTCTGAGACCAGTCACGTCGTTGCCGAGAACTGGGGATGTTCATTTTTTGACGGTATTTCGTCACCGTTCGCCGGGCCACATTCAAGCCGATCGACTTGAGACGCTTGACAATTTCATCATCGCTGTACGGTTTTGATTTATCCTCTTCGTCAATCAGCTTTTGCAGGGCAAGACGAATTTTGTCCCAGGCGATATCTTCACCCGCGTCGTTTGTGGTGCCGCCTACGAAGAAACGTTTCAGCGGCAGGATTCCGCGCGGCGTCTCGATCCACTTGTCATCCACCGCGCGACTGACGGTGGTTACATGAACGCCCACCTTGTCGGCAATCTGTTGCATCTTCAATGGCTCAAGGTGTTCCGGACCCTCATCCAGGAATTTTGTTTGATGGTCGACAATGGCTTGGGCGACGCGAGTCAGCGTGGATCGCCGTTGCTCAATGGACTCGATCAACCACTGGGCGGCCGTGATCTTTCGCTTGATAAATTCCTTTTCTTCCGGTGTTGCCTGGCCGTTGGCCAGTCGTTGCCGGTAGTACTTGCTGATGTACAGGCTCCGTGCCGGGCCCTCGTCCATCTCGACGACATACTTACCTTGACTATCCTGCTTGACACGTAGATCGGGGGTCACGGAGGGAACGAACTTGTCGGCGAAATAACTGGCGGGTTTGGGGTCCAGTTTTTTCAACTCTTCCCACGCTTCCCGGATCTGTTCAATACTGTAACCGGTCGCCTTCTGGATTTGAGGCAGGCGGTTGTGTTGCAGGTCATCCAGGTGATCCTGGATCAGGGTTCGCACGCGTTTCAGGTGCTTGATATTCGGGTTGAGTTGTAGCAGAAGGCATTCCGACAGGTCTCTGGCCGCGATTCCCACAGGGTCCAGAGACTGCACGATCGCCAACGCTTCTTCGGCAATTTCAAGATCTTCAGGGCTGGCATCGGCCGGTAGCAGGTCCACCAGGGTCGTTCTCAGGTAACCCCCGTCCTCTGCGTTTAAAGAGGAGATGATCCTCTGGCACATGCGATAGGTTTTTCGATCGAGATCGTAGTCTGCCAACTGGTCCAGCAGGTGTTCCTGAAGCGTTTCACTCCGATCGACGACATTGGCCATCATGTCGTGTTGCCGATCACCAATTTCCTGAATTCGATTGGAGGACGGGCGCGGTCCGTCAAAGTGGTCGGGGACCTCCCGGTCCAGGCTCATCAGTCGTTCAAAGTCATCGGCGTTTGCGTTCTGCTCATCGATGACCAGCTCTTTCTGATCGACATCTACCTCGTCATTTTTTTCGACTGTTTCGCTCTGGTTGGCCTCGGGTGCATTGACTTCGAGGACGGGATTTTCTGCCAACTCCTGTTCAATTTTCTCTTCCAGAGCCGCCAGTGGCATTTGCAGAATCTCCATCGACTGGATCATCCGGGGAGCCAGTTTTTGCGTCTGGGATTGCTGCAGGCTTTGGCCTAGAGAAATTTTCATGTTCGTCGGTCAAGTGAGAAAAACGAAGAGTCGGACATCGAGTGGATGTCCCATGCAATTTTAGGACCATTGAAGGAAAAATCCTGTCCTGTAACGTTAAAATTCAGGCCATTTGCGAAATAAATGGGACGGTGGGACCTCAATGGCAGAAAAGTCTCGTTTTTTTGCGCCATTTAGGAGGTTATTCAGCCCATTACCTGACAATTTTTCTTGGCCGTGATTAACAGGTTGACGGTTAAACCTCATAATCCCCGGAGCATTGCCCGGCCCGAATGCTCAAATCGAGAACGGCAACTCAGAACGTCGCTGTTTTCCCGGGTGATGCTCGGGCAGATCGGCGACGGGCCCCGGCTGTGGGAAATTGGCGCGGTACGATCGAGAGTTTTGTTCTTTATTCCCGACCATGGCTAAAGCGAGTTCTATCACGATTTTCCTGTACGGTGCCGTCGTCATGGTGAGCGGCATTTGGCGCATTGTTTTTGCTGAAGGTGGATCGACCGGATTCTGGTTTGGGCTGGTGATGGGAGGCATCGCCTGGCTGAGTGCTGCCCTGTACTGGTTTGATCAATTTCGCCTGGCCCATGCTGTTGCCATCTTTTCGCTTCTCGTCGTGGGTGGGTGGTTTATTTACGAGGCGTTGTTCAAGAAGGGCTTGGCCGATGCGGAGGTCCGCCAACTGCTGGTTATCCTGATCAGCCTGTTGACGGCAATCGCCTTGATCTGGCTCGCTTGCCGCGGCCACTCCCGGATTGCCAAAAAGGTGCGACCCGATGAAACGTAGCTGCCTGCATAACCAATCGATCCTGGTGACGTTTCTGTTGCTGGTGCTGTGTGATACGTCCATGGTTGGCGGTCAGGTAGAATCGATTCCTGAATCGCTTCGTGATTCATTCGACCTGGACCCGTACTACCAGAAATATGTGGACGCGGGCGAGCTCCCGGTGCTCGGCTCAGACAAGGTTTCGGATGCAGCCATGCTCGAAGCGGCCTGGATCATTGAGAAGATGATCGGTCATCGCCCCGACCTGCTCCAAGCGATGGCTGAAAACCGTACCCGCATGGCCGTTATGGCATTTGATGAGTATACGACCGACGTACCGGAGCACCGGCATCTGGCACCTCGCGTTTACTGGGACCGTCGTGCCCGGGGCTTGGGGGCTACCCCGAGGGCTCCAGCAGTCAGCTGTGCTGAAGAGAACCTGCTTGGCTTCCCGGGCGACCCGTACTCGACCGAGAATATCTGTATCCATGAGTTTGCCCACGCGATTCATCAAATGGGCATGGTGTCATTGGATCCCACGTTCGATGACCGGTTAAAAAGGGCCTACCGGCGGGCGAAGTCAAACGGTCTGTGGGCCAACACGTATGCCATTTCCAACCACCAGGAATATTGGGCTGAGGCTGTGCAGAGCTGGTTTGGCAATAACCGGGAGGAAGATTCACTGCACAACCACGTCAATACACGTCAGGAATTGATCGCATACGATGCTCCCCTGGCCGACCTCTGCCGGGAGGTGTTTGGAGAACGGGATTGGACGTACCAGAAACCGCTCCGGCGATCGCCCGAGGAAAGAAGTCACCTAGCGGGATTCGATTTCGAGAAACTGCCCCGCTTCCGGTGGCGCGACGAACCGGCTGCCAGCCAAAGCAAAGTCCTGTTCCAGACCTCGGCTGGAGATTTTGAGCTGGAGTTTGAGTCGAGACGGGCACTGAAGCGGGTTGCCAGGTTGTTGCAACGGGTCCATGAGGGGACTTATTCCGACGGGAACATCAGCCTGGTCCTGCCCGATTCGCTCGAGTTGCCAAACCCGGGCCAGGTTGCCATGCTTCAACTGGTAGAGGAACCGCCCGGGGAACAAGGTGGACGGATCGTCGTTGCCGGGGCAAAGGGGGAACCTGAAACGCCCGCCCTGGTTGTTTGGCTGCAACGGCCTGAGCAGGGAAGGGGAGTGGCCGACTCCACGCCCCTGCCAGGGGTGACGCTGGGAAGGGTCAGCCAGGGTCACAAGACGTTGTTGAAGATTCACCGAGATCTGATCCGCAGTGGGGAGGCCGGGTCAAACATCAAGATCCAGCGGGCGATCCGCTTGAACTGAGCGCGGTTCGACTTTCGGTGCCAGGCCCGGTTCATGAATGCTTTGCTAGTCGCTTTGTCAGGATGCGATCAAGCTGATTGGCAAATGCCTGGACATCTTTGCCACTGATCGGTCGGGGGCCACTCGTTTCCAGTCCGCTACTACGAAGATGGTCCATCAGATTGCGCGATGCCAACCTGGCTTGAATCTGGTTTTCATCAAACAGCTCGCCACGTGGGCCGATGGCAAGTCCTCCCTGGGCGACGACCTGGGCGGCCAGGGGGATGTCGGCCGTAATCACGAGGTCGCCAGGTTGCATCGAATCGGCAATGGTCTGGTCGGCCACGTCCAAGCCGTGTCGAACGGTCCGCATATGAAGGTAGGGTGAGTCAGGGATCCGCAGGCTCTGGTTGGCAACCAAAATCGTTGTTACATGGCGCTTTTGGGCCGATCGAAACAGGAGCGTCTTGATCTCAAGCGGGCACGCGTCGGCGTCGACCCAGATCTGGAACGGGGCTGGGGGTGAAGGATCCAAGGGTTGGTTACCAAGTGGGTTTCAGGGGGAGTTGCGTATCGGCTGCCGGCATCTTGGCCGAATCACCCTGACATGGCAAGCGGCAGTCCTGGTTTGGCTGGGCGGCTGCTGATTCAAGGGCGTTCCAGCAGGACGACATCCGACCCGATGAATTCCACTCGGGTTGACCATTGCAGGGCGAGCCACTGAAAGGTCGGCCGCGAAAAGAAGCAGATATGGGTTCGGTCGTTCTTGTAGTGCCAGCTGGCGAAACTGGCCTGATCCAGAACCTGCTTGGTCATGATACCCAGTATTCCCTTCCGTTTCAGACAGGCCCACAAGCGGTTGAGTTCCTGGGCTGGATCCCGCAAATGTTCGACCACTTCACTGGCCGTGATGAAATCATAGGGCGGTTGATTTCCGGGTGAACCCGTTTCGTCGTGGACCAGTTTTTTCGGATCATCAAAGTAAAAGGGGTCGTAGATTTCCATTCGATGACCAGCCTCTCGGAACATGACGGACAAGGTTGGCCCCGGTCCACAGCCGAAATCGAGGCCGTAACTGTTTTCTGCCAGGCGGGATGCCACAGGGTCATGCAATCGGGCCAGGAACCTGCGATAGCCAATCTGGTCGGGTGAGTTCTGGTGCAGATCATATTCCGCCTTCTCGGCCTCCAGACTGAGGTGAAATTCGGAAGGTACAAACACGAGATGACAGGTCCGGCAGCGGAAATAGGGACGCCAGTCATCCTCAAAAAAAAGGATGGCGCCTGCCGCTTGGCAGAGTGGGCAACCGTTGTCAGGCATCGGGTATCGGTTGGTATCGAACGTTGATCAGGGGAGTTTTTCGTCCAACTCATGGTAATGGCCGGTCGGCAGAAAAGACAGTCGGAGAGCGAGGTTCCAGCTGTCTGCGCCAGTTCTTTCGGTCGGCCGTTCACCCTTTCCAGCCCGCTAGCCAGCGGTTGAATAGCGGGCAACCGCTGTCCGCAACTTGACGAATGGGGCGGGAGATGGCAATTTGATAAGGTCGTCTACTTTCGCCAGTTTCATCTGTTTCCAGGTTGGTTGCTTGTCAGGAGAACCGTCTCACCCTTCGCGTCAACGTCCCTCGTTTCCGACTCCCCGGGCTGGAATCCGGGTTGTGGTGACCGATGATGGTTCCCGTACATTGCTGGATTCGGATTCCTCCCTGGCCTGGCATTCCGAGTCGGGTGCACTGGCGGAAAGCCGACATGTTTACCTGGACAACAGCGGTGTCAATCAGCGGTTGCAGCAGGGGAAGGTGACCCGGGTCCTTGAGATCGGGTTTGGGACAGGACTCTGTTTCTGGTTGACGGCCTCGGCCGCCTGCCGTGGTAAGGCCCAGCTCGACTACACCAGTTTCGAGCACCGGCTGATGCCGGCCACGGTCCTGGCCCAATTGAACCATGGTGAAATCGGGGAGTGTCAGCCTGCCTACGATCGGTTTTCTACTTTGATCCTCGACTCACCCGATTTGGCGACAGGTGAGTTGTCGTGCCGGGTGGATTCAGTCAGTTTGAATCTGGTGACCCGGGATGTGACTGACACGACCAAATTGCCAGGTGCATTGGATGCCGTGTTTCACGATCCGTTCAGCCCGGAGGCGACACCCGAGATGTGGAGTCAGGAGTTGTTTGTGCGGTTGTTTGGTCAGCTCAAGCCGCAGGGAAGGCTGGTGACTTACTGTGTGAAGTCGAGTATTCAGCGTTTACTCGGTCATGTCGGTTTTGAGGTTAGCAAGAAAAAAGGGCCCCCGGGTGGGAAACGCGAGGTGTTGGTCGCGACCCGGCCCGGCTGAGGGGCAATCGCGGGGTGAACCGGTTTGATTGAGCCCCGTCTTCAGAACGTTAACGGCCCGGATTTTCCTGGGCACCCCGGACAAATCGTTGCATCGCCTCCAGGGTTTTCGGGCTGACGTGATGTTCGATGCCTTCCGAGTCAATCGCTGCCGTGGTTTCATCAATGCCGATCGCCAGCAGGAACTGATGGACAATCTCATGCCGGAGCTTCGACTGGGTGGCCAATCGTTTGCCTCGGGTGGTCAGCTCGATCGGCCGGTACGGTTGCGTGGTGACCAGGCCCTCGGATTGGAGTCGTCTGATGATCCGGGAAACGGTTACGTGACTGACGGCAAACCGCTTCGCCAGGTCGCCCACACGACAGGAATCCTTGGCTTCCATGATATCGGCAATTGCCTCGACATAATCCTCCGCCGTTTCCGTGGCATGATCATTGCGAGTGCGGCGGTGAGGGGTTGATTGACTTTTGGATTCGGCCATCGCTTTGTCATTATCCAGTCAGTGCATTTCGTTTTCGCACCGCTAAAGTGGCTGTCGTCCACTAAGGGCATCGGCCAGGATTTCCTTGTTCGTAAATTCCAGGATACTGCCTTGGGTGATGCCACGGGCGAGCTTCGTCAGCCGGACATCAAAATCAGACAGTGCGTTGGAAATATAGAGCGCGGTGCCATCGCCTTCGACCGTCGGGTTAGTGGCCAGGATGATTTCCTGGAATTTCCCGTTGGCCACCCGGTCGATCAAGTCATCCAGTGTCAGTTGCTCGGGTCCCGTGTTTTCCAACGGGGCGATTCGCCCAAGCAGGACATGGTACAGGCCGTTGAACGTACCCGATTGTTCCAGAGCGATCAGATCACGGGGTTGTTCCACGATGCAAAGCAGCTGTTGATCGCGCTTTGGGTCATCGCAGATTCGACAGATTGGCCCTTCAGCCAGGTTGAAGCAGGTCTCGCAGTAGCGGACATTCTTTCGCACGTTGCGGATGGCATCTGCCAGGGCCAACGCTTCCGATTCATTGACCCTGAGGATGTGATAGGTGAGCCTCTCGGCTGACTTTCGTCCAATGCCAGGTAGCTTGGAAAACTGTTCAATGACATCCAGTACCGATTCAGACAGTTGTGTCACTAGAGATCGCCTTCGTTTTCCGTGTCGTGTTTGTCCCTGTCCCCGTCCTGGGGATCGGCCGTGGCTTGCAGTCCCGACATCTGTTTTAGCATGTCGTCAAAGCCGGCAGGCATGGGGATATCGCCGGTAAATTCCTGCATCATCTCGACATGCAATGCCTTGGCTTTGGCCATCGCATCATTGATCGCGGCGGGCAGAAGGTCCTGTACCATTTCCATGTCCCCCTTGTCACGCAGGATGTCATCAACCGTAACGCTTAGAACCATTCCCAGCCCATCGGCCTGGACGGTTACCATCCCGCCGCCGGCACTTCCCGTCACCCGTTTCAGCTTCAGCTCTTCCGTCTTGGCCGGCATTTGACTGCCCATCGATTGTGCCTGCTTGATCAGGGCGGCAAGATTGCCGAGTCCTTTAAACATCGGTTTCTCCGTTGCGTGGGAATCTGGAAAGACTCCGGTTTCATTTTGGTTTTATGGTGTTCAATTTTTTTTGCCCGGCAGCTGGAAATCAACAACCTCGCCATCAAAAATTTCCAAAGCCGATTGAACGAGTGGATTCTTTTCCAATTCTCGAATCCTCTGCACGCGGCTCATGTGAGGTTGCACTGGTTCCTGCTTGGATTCCATGTTGGCTGCAAAGTCGATTCGAATTGACTGGCCGGTTGTTTTGTGCAAGGCGGCCTCCAGCTTCTGTTTTCGTTCAGGACGGCTGCACATGTCGCTCGTGTACTTGTCCTTGAAAGTTACGACAAGCTGATTTGGCTGGGGCAGTTCCAGCTTGCGATATTGAGAGGCCATGTCCGAGGTCATGTCGCCACAGTTTTCGATTGTCTTCTGCCAGACCTGTTCCAGATTGCCTTTGTTGATGGGCATGGCGGGTGAGCTGGCCACCGGTTCCTGGCGGGTTTCACTTGCCGTTTGCCCGGCGTTTCCCGATGCCTCCGTGTCCTGGCCTGCGGCTGGCCGGGCTACGGGCGAGGCCGGTTTTGGCGGTGCCGGTTTTTGTGTTGCCTCGGGTTGAGCCTGTCGGGCCGATGGCGCGTCGCTGGCCGATGGTGGCCGGCTTGCTGTTTGGGTCAGGTCGTCAAGCGTTCCGTTTTTTTTTGCGGCCTGTCCAGCGTTGGCGCGGGCCGGTGCGGGAGGGGCCGTTTTGGACTGACCCAACTGGTTGGCCAGGTCGGCCAGTAAGTCGAGATGTTCCAGGTTGCAGATTCGCACCACGGCGACCTCCAGCAGGGCCCGGGTGTGCAGGCTGGATTGCATTCGGACCACGGTCTGGTCCAGGATCTGGACGATGGAGAGGATCGTCTCCAGGCCGAGTTCATGGCCCTGCTGTTGGAGCTGTTCCGTGTCGTTTTCGGAACAGCTCAGCAGGATGTCGGGACTGGCTCCCACTTGAATTGCCATCATGTCTCGAAAGTAACCGAGCGTCTGCTGGGCCAATTGCCCCACTTCCACGCCCGATTGAATCGCTGCGGAGATCTTGCCCAGGCACTCCCCGGAATGCCCTGCCGCCATTGAAGAGGCGAGGTCAGAAACCCGGCCCATGTCGGCGGTTCCCAGCAACTGGTTGACATCATCAATCGTCAACTTGTCATCGCAAAAGGAAAACAGCTGTTCCAGTAACGATTGACTGTCCCGCATTGAACCGCTCGCTCGGCGGGCCAAAAGGGCGAGGGCGGAGGGATCCGCTTCGATCTGTTCATTGGCACAAATCTCTTCCAGTCGCTGCGTGATTTCCGTTGTCTGGACCGGTGAAAAATCAAATCGTTGACAACGGGAAAGAACGGTGACCGGGATTTTTTGCGGGTCCGTGGTGCAGAAAATGAATTTGACATGTTCCGGTGGTTCCTCCAGCGTCTTCAGCAATGCGTTGAAGGCCTCCCGTGTCAGCATGTGGACTTCATCAATGATATAGATCTTGTAGCGGGACCGGCTGGGGCGAACATTGGCATTGGCCCGAAGCTGGCGGATCTCCTCGATTCCGCGGTTGCTGGCCCCGTCAAATTCCAACACATCGACATCCTCACCGAGGGAAACGGTTTGGCAGATGTCGCAGTCATTGCAAGGTGTGATGGTGGGGCCCTGGTCGCAATTCAGACACTTGGCAAAGATCCTGGCCGATGAGGTCTTGCCCACTCCCCGGGCACCCGTGAACAGGTAGGCGTGGCCAACCCGGTTTTGACGGATCGCATTGGACAACGCCTGGGCGATATGCCCCTGGCCCACCAGGTCGGTAAACGACTGGGGGCGATAGCGTCTGGCGACCACCGTGTATTGGGATTGCTCGGGAGAATTCATCGGTAAACAGGGGACCGTCGAGAGAGAGATTCCTTGCCAGAATTTTAACCGATCTCGGTGGGGAAGATATAGCCAGGCGGGAAAACGGAGGTGGGGAAACCCTGATTCACGGTTTCCCGGGCGAGTGGCCAATCCCAGAGGATGCCTGGTCTGCCGGGGAGAGGGCCCCGCACAAGAGTACCCCGCTTAGGGCTGCTCCATATTTCAGGCCTGACCCGATTCGCGGCTCCCCCTCGCGGGGCCCACTCTCCAGCAGACAGGTCTCAAGTTTTATGCCAGAGCGGGCCGTACGTCAAACGGTTATTTCAGCTTTGTTGGCGGCTTGCTGTTTCTTCGTGGAAATCTTCCGCCCCTTCCCGCTTCTGCCACCGATTGGCCAAGATTTCGACGGCCCGGCTACTTGGTGTACTCCAAGGTGGCTGTGACCGGGAAGTGGTCCGATGGGTACTGGCCATCGACCTCGAAGTCGTCAATTGCGGCGGCCACGATTTTGAAACGGGGCGAGCAGGCGATCCAGTCGATCCGGGCACCACTCCGGGTTCCCTTGAAGCCGTTGAAGGTGCCCTCATCCTGCGCCTGGTTACCGTTGGCTTGTCGAAACGTATCGACCAGGTCGGACTTGGCATCATCCGTTTTGCCAAACATTGCCAGGTACGGCTTCGATTCAACTTTTGCATTGAAGTCACCCGTCACGACAAAATACTCTCCGCCAGCCAGTTCTTTGACTTTGCGGGCCAGCAGGCGGGCCGACTCGAGCCGGGCATTGGCCCCTCGGTGGTCGAAATGAGTGTTGAACCAGAACAGGGACTGGCCCGATTGACGGTCTCGTAGTTTCACCCAGGTCACCATTCTCGGTAAGGCCGCATCCCAACCGCGGGAGCCTGGTTTATCCGGTTCAGGGCTCAGCCAGAAATGGCCCTCGGCCAACTTCTCGAATCGGCTCTTCCGGTAGAACACGGCACACTGTTCGCCCTTGTCCGGCGACGCATCCCTGCCGCGGCCAAACCAGGCGTAATCCGGCAGGTTTTTGCGAAGGTAGTCTGCCTGGAATTTCAGGGTCTCCTGCGTTCCCAGCAGGTCGGGCGAATCATGCTTGATCGTCTGGATCACCAGCTCGTGGCGATTGTCCCAGTGGTTGTCACCATCCCTGGCGGTCCCATAACGGATGTTGAAGGACATCACTTTCAGGTGGTTGTCCGCCGGTGCGGCCTGGTCTGTTTCCTGGCCAATGGCGATCCCTGCCGGCAAGATTGCGGCCAGGAGAAGCAGCAGGGTCTGTTGAATCAGTGTGGTTTGAGCAGGCATCTTCGGTTCATCCAATCTTCAGCAGGTGGGACGGTTGTTCGAGGTGGGTAGTCTGTGTTCGCCAGGGGGGTGGGGCGTTGGCGATCCGCTCCCCTGATGGTTTGCCGGCACGTTCCGCTACTCCTTGAGCGGGAAGGAACGGTCCGGGGAGATCGATTCCATGATTTGGCGGCGCGAGCCGACGGTCACTTCCAGCTCTCGCTGCTGGCCGTTACGAAAAACGCCCAACTTGATCTTCGTGTTGGGGGTCGTCATATCGACGAAACGGAACAGATTGCCATGGCCTATAATCTGTTTCCCGTCCCAGGATCGGATCACGTCATTCTTTTGCAGGCCGGCGCTGTCGGCCGGTGAATCGAGGATCACTTCCCGAATGAGAGCACCGTTGATGTCGGGCAGGTTCAACCGTTCGGCATCACTCTGGAATACGGGTTCCGGGAACGCTCCCAGGATTCCAAAGTCGACGTATCCCTTGTCGATCACCTGGTCGAAGACGAACTTGGCAATTTCACTCGGCACGGCGAAACTGATCCCCTGGAACTGTTCACCATGAATGGCTGTGTTGATGCCGACGACGCGGCCCTGGGCATCGACCAGCGGGCCTCCGCTGTTACCCGGGTTAACCGCGGCATCGGTCTGCAGCATCTGTTGATGGCCATTGCCGCGTCGCATTCGGTCCTTGGCACTGATGATCCCCGAAGTAACGGTTTGGTCGTAGCCGAAAGGACTTCCTACGGCCCAGACGATCGAACCGACACTCAATTTCTCGCTCTCGCCCCATTCGGCCGGGATCAGGTTGGTCGCATCGATTTTCAGAACTGCCAGGTCATTCAGGACATCGACTTCACCGACTTGGGTTGCCGTGAAACTTCGTCGGTCATGCAGCACGACACGGATTTGCTCGGCGCCCTGAATCACATGAGCGTTGGTCAAAATATGCCCATTCGAATTCATGATCACGCCCGAGCCCTGCCCTGCCATGTTGCGCAGGAAGGATTGCGTCGGTACAGCCGTTTGAATACTGACCACACTGGGACGGACTTTTTGAGCGACCAGCTCATACGCGTTGGAAACGCTTTCCAGCGGTTTTTGTTCGAGCAAGCGGACGGCGTTGTCGTACTCTGCCCGGATTTTCCCCTTGGTGGCGGCGTACTGGTATTGTTCGATCATCATCGGTAACAGGTACCAGGCGAGCAGGATCATGACCAGGCTGACAAAGAACCAAGATAGTCGGGCCATGCCGTGACTGGCCATTTCCACGGGTGCCGGCGTGATCTCCTGCAGGGAAAGTTGCCCCTGAGGTCGATTCTCGGAGAGTTCATGAACGTCGGATTCGGAATAAGGGTGCATCGCAAACCTGGTACCGGAAAGATTCTCAATCGTTCCATTATACGAAATCGGGTCGATCGCGGGCCAAGAATTGTCCGGATTTGTTCAGACGGTAGGGTAGGGAATCAGTAAGGGCTATCGGTTTTTGGTCGATTTTTCCGCGCGAGTTTTTGGGGGGACGTTTTTGTCCGCATCTAACGGCGAAGGGTTCCGCTGCCCTCGGCTGCGGAACCCTCACCTGCCTTATGTGCGCGTTCAACCTGGGACCTAGTTGTTGTCTCCGAGGTCTTTCAGGACCGCTGCGTATTTCGGGTTGTCCAGCAAACCTTGTTCCTTGAGGATCTGTTGGATCTTCTCTTTGCCAACGACGTTTCCCCAACTCTCAAGCCAGGCGCTCACATTGCCCGGCGCGGCTACCTGGTAACCGGCAGCACGGGCCAGCTGAATGCTTCGCAAATTGTTGTAGAGTTGGTTGTGGCTCTCCTTGTCTCCTCGGTTGCCACACCAGACGTACCAGCGGATCAACTGCCCGACCAGTTGTTGCGCCTCCGGTTTGCTCCACTGGATGGCCGGCAGGAAAAGGGCGCCCCCTTTCCAGGGTACCGATTGGGCATCCGGATCGAATTTCAGTTGACTGGTCACCAGTTCGGCTACGGCCTGGCTCTGGCCCTGGTTGGCGAACGCGCCCAGGTAGCCAGCGGCTGTCCGGCGGATGTTGTTATCGGGTCCATGCGCTGCCACCTCGGCCACCGCCTCTGGCCCAAAGGCCATGATGGCGGGGGCCAGGCCAGCGGCCAACTGAGGTACCTTTACGGTGATGCCAATCACCTTGGCGAGGTCGACCGACTTTTGACCATCATTCATCGTTTCGACCAACCGCAGACCGATCGGTCGCCCCAGGGCCGGGAACTGGTTGATCAGGTTGGCCTTCTCAATCAGCCCGTTGACCGATTGTGTCATACTGACGCGAGCCGCGGCGGCCCAGGTCCTGACAATGGCCGGGTTGGCGCCGTTGGAATGAATATCGAGCAGCTGTTCATCGACATCCTGTCCCCCGATTTTGGCCAGGGCGGCAATCGCCCAACCTTTCTGTGCGATCTCGTCACCGCTGTTGGTTAGCTTGACCAGGGCCTCGATCATTTGCTGACGCGGGGCATCACCTCCTTTGGCAAACGTAACAGCTTGGTCGATGCCGGTGGTTGCGGTTTTCGAATTCTTCAAATTGGCCAGGATCTCGGGCAACGTCGGCTCGGTCTCCGTCTCGTCCTGGAAGGTGGATAGCGGCCCCGCCGGGTTGGCCCAGGCTACGCTCGTCAAGCCGAATAGAGCGATCAGGATCAGCGGCACGGTTTTGCCCGGCTTGCCGAAAAACGACCAGGACAGGGCGACGGCCAAGCCGATGCCCAGCAGCAGCGCGGCGACAAATCGGCTGATCACGTGTTCGCGGCGAACGCTCTGTTGTACGTCGGGCCAATCGATAAAACTCGTTTTCAGGATCCCTTCCTTCTGACCGCCGGGAGCGAACAGGGGCGCCTGGTAGAACTCGGCACTGTTTTTGTCAGCCGGCATGCGGTACTGCTCAAAGGTGACGTTCTTTTGGGCGATCACCTGGCGGGGGAAGTCCCCGTCGACGACCGTCAAGGTCATGTCGGCCAACAGGTCGAGTCCTCGCTTGACGGTCTGATCGCGCTGTGCCTGTAGGGCTTGCGCGTTCTGTTGGTCCACCTCCGGACCCCGCAAACCAAAATGCTCACCGATTCTCAGCAGTTCCTTTTCTGTCTCTTCATGCTCGAGCGACAGGTTGCCCGTTTCGACAGCCAGCAGGTCGGAGGCGAACAGCTCCTTGGCCATCGCGTTGTAGGGGGTCGGGTCCCGTTCCTCGGTCAGTGATTTGCGGCGGTAGTCGGGGATATCTTTTTCGGTCCCGCCAATGATCCGTAGGGGCAACGGCTGGGTGACATTCTTGATCAGGGTCGAACCTTTGACTTGCCGCACGACGAACTGTTCCGGGATAGAACGGGCCTTGCGGGGGCCATCGGTCAGCAGGTAGACAACATTCCGCAGGTCGCCGCCGTTGAAGGCGCTCAGCCGCATCGGCACAACCAATTCGTCGGATTTAAAACGGAATCCCATCCCTTGCACGTTCCCGTCGAACACACTGCCAGTCGGCAGTGTCGGGTTGACCTGTCGCTGTCCGGGGGCCGGCTCGACCGCTCCCTTGTTGCCGACCTTCGTCTTGACCGCCACAAAGCACCAGCCTTGCCGGACGTAGTCCTCGGTCACCGCGTCCATTCCGTCGGGATACTGAAACCCGTTCTGGTCCATCCAGCGTTTGAGTGCCTGGGCACTGCCTGCCTGCAAAACGGCTACCTCGTACATGCCGACCGCTTCCTGTTTCACGACCACGACCTTGTCGGCACTGAATTCCATCCTCCGTGCGGCCGGAGGAATCGCACTGTCTGCCAGCTCCATTTCCGCGATTTCGAAACGCAAGTCGACCACGACCTCGGGTGGGTCGACGGCGTTGGCGATCTGTTCAAAGACATTGTCCGGCACCTTTCGCAGGGCGGGGGGGGTGGGAAAGGGGATGAGCATGCCGAAGTTGTCGACCTTCCCCTGGAACCCGGGGCGGATCACAAACGTCTCGATCCCGTCTTTGTAAAAGACATACGTTTTCTGCAACCCGATCCGCGTGATGGGAGAACCGGGAC
Organism: Mariniblastus sp.; assembly: GCA_022447605.1. Lineage (GTDB taxonomy): Bacteria > Planctomycetota > Planctomycetia > Pirellulales > Pirellulaceae > Mariniblastus. Next base: position 45,286 of record JAKVBG010000005.1, on the reverse strand, counting down.
CGGTGTAGATCGGCGGGACCATCCCGCACGGGTCGGCCTGGACCGCTGGCGAGAAGCAGAGCAGGGACAGTGCGATCCCGATGATCCCGGTCAGGCTACTGGAGAGATGGCGATATAACATGATCAGATCCTTGGTGATTGGACGGTTGATTTTTTTTGGTGATCGACCCGGCAAGGACAGTTCGTCAGTCGCCCCCGGTTTGATCGTTTTTATCAGAGGTGGTTCGTTGGTTGTTGTTTCCTTCTGCGCCGCGCGTGGGAAGCCCACCAGCTGAAGCCGAGCAGACTGGCCAGTGGCAACATGCTGGCGACCTGGTAGGGCCCGGTCTCCAGGTCGCCGTTGAGGAACCTCTGGAAATCGGCATCGCTGACCCGTTTCCCCTCGAGCTTGGGTGGTTTCTGGTGCAGCTTGGTGTCATAGACCTCGGTCCGGTTCTGTTGCTCCGGCATGTTGTAGCTGGCAAAGGTCAGGTTCTGGTTGGCAATCACCTGGCGGGGGAAATCGCCGTCGATCACGGTCAGTGTCATCGACTTGAGCGCGTCGAGGCTGTCGTTGACCGCCTGTTGGGCGGCCACCTTGCTGGCCGCAGCAATCTTCTGATCGTAATCAGCGCCCCGCAGGCCGAAGTACTCGCCAATGCGGAGGTATTCCTTTTCGGTCTCTTCATAGCCGAGGGAAAGCTCGCCGCTGGCCACGGCCAGCAGGTCGGAGGCAAACAGCTCGGCCGCAACCCCGTTTTTTGGCTTGGGATCACGTTGTGTTTTGAGATTTTTTTTCTGCCATTCGCCCACGTCTTTCATTGTTCCGCCAATGATCCGTAAGGGGAGCGGTTGGGTCAGGTTATCGTACAGCTGTTGGCCTTTGACTTGACGGACGACAAATTGCTCGGGGATCGAGCGGATCTTCTTCGGTTGGTCGGTCAGTACGTAGACGACATTTCTCAGTTCACCCGGATTGAACGCGCTGAGTCGCATCGGCACGACCAGTTCGTCGGATTTAAAACGGAATCCCATCCCCTGCACGTTCCCGTCGAACACACTGCCAGCCGGCAGCGTCGGGTTGACCTGTCGCTGTCCGGGAGCCGGTTCGACTGCTCCCTTGTTGCCGACCTTCGTCTTGACCGCCACAAAGCACCAGCCTTGCTGGACGTAGTCCTCGGTCACCGTGTCCATTCCGTCTGGATAGACGAACTTGTTCTGATCCATCCAGCGCTTGAGGGCCTGGGCACTGCCCGCCTGCAGGACGGCTACCTCGTACATGCCGACTGCTTCCTGCTTCAAGACGCGAACTTCTTCTTTCGCCATCGCGTTAAATGCCAGTCCTTCGGGCATTGCTCGACCACCTCCTCCGCCTGCACTGTTGCCCAGCTTCCGCATTCTGATTCTCAGGTCCAGCACGACCTCGGGTGGGTCGACGGCGTTGGCGATCTGTGCAAAGACATTGTCCGGCACCTTTCGCAGGGCAGGGGGCGTGGGAAAGGGGATGAGCATGCCGAAGTTGTCGACCTTCCCCTGGAACCCGGGCCGGATCACGAACGTTTCGACACCGTCTTTGTGAAAGACGTATGTCTGTTGCAGCCCGATTCGCGTGATGGGGGAACCGGGCCCGGTGTAGATCGGTGGGACCATCCCGCACGGGTCGGCCTGCAGACGCCCAGGGATGAGACTACTGGTAAAAACGGCGAGGCATATATAACTGAACAGCTTGAGTTTGGTTTTAAGATTCGTCATCTGTTTCTTCCAGTTCAATTCGAATTTCAATTTGCCCCTGGCAATCCCGATCGCCATTGCTGATCCAGACCTGGTCCAATTTTTGCCAGTCATTACCGCTTTGGTGGACCGCGAACCACGGACCTGCCACGAAGTGCACCCCCTCGAGTCACAAGCGGGCCCAGATATGGTGCAAGCCGACGCGCTTGATCGTACCGCTGGTGACCAATGGCTGGAGCGATTCTGTTTCCATTTCAAACACGTGCCGCCGGTCGAAGGGGACCCGGGTAGGTGGCAGCCAGCAACGTTTCGTTCCATCCTGTTCGATGACCCGGATCGAGATCCTGGCGTGGGTTCGGGTCAATTCACGCCGCAAACGGTCGGCGTGTTCCATGTCAAGAATGTCGTGGTCCTGGCTTTCGAGCAGAGCGAGGGTTTGGGGGCCGAAATACAGCAGTTCTTCCAGTGACGGGCTGGCCAGGTCGACCGGCTGGTGTGAGTACTGCTGCAGCAGTTCCTGAAAACGGCCGGCCGTCAGTTTTCCGGTCGGATGGCGACTGAGCGCACAGCCCGAGGCGCAGACCTGGTCGCCGTGCGGTTCAAAAATGGCCAGCTCATCGTGGTCAAACGGAGAGCGATATGGCTCGCTATCCTTATTGCTGAGCGAAGTGAACTGGGATGCCGGGCCAATCGGTGGCACCAAGGCATCGCCGTCCGGCGGGCTTTGGCCAAGGGGAATATCGGGGCTGTGGTCTTCCTCGGTCGGTTGAAAGTTCTCAGGGAGCGGGCGGGAGAACTCACGTGGGAACTCCTGTCCGTCATCGGGGGCTCCCAGGATCATTCGGGCCAGGTTTCCCAGGCAGATGCCCAGCAGGACCAATAAAAGACTGGATTTCAAGTAGCTTCTTTTCATAGAATAAAATCACACGGGGAGGCGGTTTCCTGGAACTGGCATTGGACGGCCGGTGTCGTAACTGAGTTCCCTGTTTCGCCCGGCTTTTCTGAAAAAGATGAACGGCCAGGGAAGAAGCAATCCACATCCCCATTTTCGCGCATTATGATCGGCATGGCAAGCATTCGAGCGACGTTATTCATTTCGCCCCTGGGGGGCTGTGACATGACGGGACGAGGATAGGCTTGATAATTTTTTAGTTTTCCATGATGCAATTCCAGCCAATCCCCGGACCGCCCCTAGTCGCTGCCGATTTGCCGCGTCGCTACCGCCCCGTCGCGCTGGCGGGACAACCGCTGATCCGATCCCTGCTCTGCTTGGCATGGAGCGTCGGATTGGCCGCTTGGTCGGGTGGCCGACTGACTGGACAGGAACCGGGCTCTCCCGAGGCGGATGGAGTATTGGACAGGACGGCTGTCGTCTGGCAGTTTGGCAAGACGGGAGCCGAATCCGAATCGAACGGCTACTACCATTTGCAGTTTTCTCCCAACGGTCATTACCTGGCGGCCAGGAATCGGGATAACCTGGTCGAGATCCACGACATACAAAGACGGGTCCAGCTGTGCGAAATCGGGGGACATGAATCCCGGGTTTTGCGGGTCGAATTTTCTCCGGACTCCAGGTTCTTCGTGACCTCGGCACCCGGTGTAGGAGAGAAAACAAAAGTCTGGGAAACCGAAACGGGCAAGCTGGTCAAGGCACTGCCGATCGATACGGTCTGCGCGCGGTTCAGTCCCGATGGGCGGGAATTGATCCTGCTCGGTGAACGGGAAGTCCATCGCTATACCTGGCCAGGTGGCACGTTATCGGCCAGCCGCCCATGGGGCAACGAGGCGGACCAGCCGATGACGGTCACTCGAGATGGCCAACTGGTTGCCTCGTACCGTTCGATCAAGAACCAGCATTACCAGTGCCAGGTTTCCGATATCCAGGACGATTCCCATATCATGCTGGATGGTCCGACCCTTCAACCCCGCTCGCTTTTGATTTCTGATAACCAGCAATGGCTGGCAGCCATATTCGTGAGGGATTCCAAAATCTGCATTTGGGACCTGAACGATCCGCACCAGTTGAAGTTTCGTCTCGAGGGCCACGATCAGACGGTACAGTCGATCGCTTTTTCGGCGGATAACCGCTTCCTGGTTTCTACCAGCTGGGACAAGACGTCGATTGTCTGGGACCTGTTGACCCGCCAGCCCGTTAAGCGAATCAGGGGCCATAGCGAGTATGTCAACTCGAGTGCGTTTTCACCCCGGGGACTTCAGTTGGCAACCGGGGCCTCTGGCCCAACGGATAGCTCGGTCATTCTGTGGGACCTGGCGGAGTTCCTGTTTCCCCGGCAACCGAAACCGGTGACCGCCGAGTCGTTTGCCGAGACCTGGGACGCGCTGGGGAGTGTTTTTGCCGACAAGGCGTTGAACGCAGTGAACGATTTGCGTGGATCGATCGAGCAGATTGGCCCGCTCGTGGCAGAGCGGGTTGGCGCCCTCAACAGCATGGTCAGCCTTGACCAGTTGCGGGCCTGGATCCGTGACCTGGACGATCCGATTTTTTCGGTTCGCGAGAAAGCGACGTTGCAGCTTCAGAAATCGCGTGGGCCCGCCGATGCGCTGTTGCAAGAGGCGTTGCGGGCGACGACCAGTGCCGAGGTTCGCTATCGGCTGACGAGAATTCTCAAGACCGAGGTGACACGCCCCAAGACCAGCTTGACTGAGCTGAGACGGCTGCACCGCTCGGTTTTCCTGTTGGAGCTGGTCAATGATCGGATGTCGCGCAAGCTGTTACATTCTATCGCTACCCAGCACCCCCATATCGATGTGGCCCGCGATGCGGCAGCTGCCATGAAGCGGTTGGAGACGTCCTCGCTGGACGAGTAGCAGGTTTACCCACTTGCCGGGGACTGGTCCAGGTCGGCGAGTACCTTTTTCAAATTGTCGACCAACCGCTCGGCGTTGGCCATATCGAACACCATCGGCGGCTTGAACTTGATCACGTTATGATCGGGACCATCGGTGCTCAGCAGGATTCGCTGCTGTTTCATCCTTTCGACGATCTGCTTGGCCGCGCGGGCGTCCGGTTCGCGACTGGCCAGGTCCTTGACGATTTCAATTCCCAGGAACAGGCCGGAACCACGGACGTCGCCCACCCGGGGAAAACGTGGCGGGAGCTCGCGAAGTTGTAACAGCAGGTAGTTGCCGACCTGCAGAGCGTTCTGTTGCAGGTTCTCTTTTTGAATCACGTCGAGGACGGCCATGCCAACGGCGCACGATACAGGGTTGCCACCAAACGTGTTGAAGTACTCCATCCCGTTGTGGAAGGCGTCGGCAATTTCACGCGTGGTCACCACGGCGGCCAGGGGATGGCCGTTGCCGATCGGTTTACCCAGCGTGACGATATCGGGCTGAACACCACTCAATTCAAAGCCCCAGAAGCTGCTGCCAACGCGCCCAAAGCCGACCTGGACTTCGTCGGCAATGCAGATCCCGCCGGCCTGGTGAATCGATTGGTAGACGGCCGCCAGGTAGCCGGGTGGCAGGGGGATTTGACCGCCACAGCTGAGGAGTGACTCGGCGATCAGCCCGGCGATCCCCCCGTTGGAAGTGACGGATTCGATGTTGGCCCGGGCATCGGCTACGTAACGGCTGACGGCGTCCTCTTGCGGGGATCGGTACTTGCCCCGGTAGAGGTCGGGCAGATCGAGAACATGAACATGCTCTGGCTTTCCGGGGCCGCCAGGTCCCTGGAACTTGTACGGGCTGACATCGATCAAGGCCGAGGTATGCCCGTGATAGGCATGATCGATCACAAACATGTCCCGTTGCCCGGTGAAATTCTGCGCCAGCCTCAAGGCGAGGTCATTGGCCTCGCTGCCCGAGTTGACAAAGAAACAGACAGACAACGAATCGGGTAATGTCCCGCTCAGCTGCTCGGCATAAGAGACGATGTTCGGGTGCAGGTACCGCGTGTTCGTATTGAGCGTGCTGATCTGTCCACTCGCTGCCTCGACTACGTTCGGGTGGCAATGTCCGACGTGACAGACATTGTTGACGCAGTCGAGGTAGGTCATGTCGTCTTGGTCATACAGGTACTGGCCTTGACCTTTCACGATCTTGATCGGTTGATCGTATGAAAGGCTGAGCGAGGGAGCGACGTAACGTCTTCTTGACGCGATGATTTCCTTGGCGGTCCAGGCGTCCCTGCCCACCGGGCGCCCGACCTGATGATGACACGTATCCCAGAGTCGTTCGCGTACTTCACCCGGTTCGATTTCGCTCAGTTGTTTCAAAGTTTGCCAAGCGGGTTTTTCGGAAATGGCGAGGTACTCGTTTTCCGGGTCCCGGCGTTGTTGCTCGATCGAAATACTGACGCTTTGTGCCAGTCGCAGGCAGGCCAGCGGGAACAGGCAGGATATTTCGGCGTCGTTCAACCGGTAACTGCGATGGTAGCCACCGGTAACGGCCGCCAGCGCCTGGAGCGGGTTGGCTTTGTCGAGCATGACATAGGCAGCACAGATCGCCAAGTCGTGGATCGTGCGGGAATGAAGCAGATCGCCAAAGTCAATCAGGCCGATCGTTGCGGTTTCGTCGACGGGGTCCACCGCAACGATCACGTTGTAATTGTTGGCGTCGTTGTGAATCACGCTTTGCTTCAATGCCGGCAGTCGCGGGGCGATGCTTTCGTAGAGTGAAAGGAAATAGAGCAGCAGGTCCTGTCGGTCTGATTCCGGCTTGGCTTGCAGTGCCCGCTTGATCGATTCCGGCGCCCGCGTCAGGTCCCATCGGTGTTGACGCCGCGCCACACGGTTCTGGTCCAGTGTCTGGAGTTGGCCATCGAGCAGCCCGAGGCAACGTCCCAGTTCCGAGAGAAGCTCCGGAGTGTGGTTTGGAAACGAAGCCAGGGGCGTCCCTGGCAGGTAGGTCAAGCATCGCACATGCCAGCATTGTCCAGCTTCGGTCAACGGAATGATGGAGTGGTTGTCGGCCGACTTGACGATTTGGGGACTTTCGAAATCGTCGATGGCGTGGGCAATCCTGATCGCCTGGTTCTCCAGTTCCAGTACTTCCAGGGCGGTTTCCGGGTTGGCGATCTTGAGAACATAGTTGCCACTGGGAGTCTCGATCAAGAAATTCTGATCCCGCTCGCTGGGCAGGGCCGACGCCGTACCGTACAGCCTAAAGGTCTGGGCAGCGACCTGTTCTGCCTGTTCGGCAGTGAACCTCGGTTTTTTTTTGACGTCTTCCATTGGTACAGGGTGGGTCCCGTTCGTTACGTCGTCCCCGGTCTAGCGTCGCAAGGGCATTGGACGATCAAAACCGAAGCTTGACAACTAACCAGCGGGATGATGGCGACTGGCCGATCCAGTCGTCGTTCAATTGACCGCCCGGGGCAGAGTTTTTCAGGCTGGGTGATGGCTCGGTAAAGAGCCGGACATTCAGGCAGCCGCGCGCTGGCAACTGACCTGATCGTATATCGACTCGATCTCTGAAACCAGTGAATCGGGAGAAAAACGGTCCAGAACATACTGTTTGCCCGTGTCGCCAAGACGTCGAGACAGCTCTTTGTCGCGAATGCACCTCAGCACGGCGGCAGCCAACGCCTCACGGTCGCCTACCGGGAACAACAGACCGGTCTTTTCGTGCTTGACGATTTCCGGCAATCCACCCGTGTTGGTGGCCACCACTGGTGTTCCGGCTGCCAGCGATTCGATCGCGACCAGGCCCAGGGGTTCTTCGATGGAGGGGACCACGGTGACATCAAACAGAGACATGAAGGCTTCCACATTGTTATGGATCCCCAGCCATTCCACCCGGTCCTGCAGGTTGTGTTTCAGCAACAACTGCCGCAATTCCATGGTAAACGGAATGCGTCGACGAAACCTGCCGAGGACAGCCAATTTCAAATCGGGTACCTGGGACATGATTTCCGGTAGCGCTTCGAACAGGCAGTCGTGTCCCTTCCGCGCGCAGACGTCACCCACAATGCCGAGCAGGGGTTCATTGGCCTGGACTCCCATGACGCGTCGGGCGATGCGGATCTGTGGTAAGGACAGGTTGCTGAAACGTTCCAAATCGGAACAGCAATAGATCGTCTTCATCTTGGCTGCAGAAACCCGGTTGACGCGCCGTTGAAAGGCCTCAGTCGATGCCGAGTTGGCGATGACGAAATCGTTGAATTTCCAATGCAACTGGAAACTCCTGCAGTGAGCCGTTGCCACCACGGGAATCCCGGTCATCATTCTCAACAGGACACCAAAAGAATGGCCCCGTGTCATGTGTGTGTGGATCAGGTCGACCTGGTTTGATCTGGCCCAACGCGCTGCCTGCCGCAGGTCCCGCGTAGGAATGCGTTTCATTTCTGATTCGAACAGGCTGACCTCTGCTTCGTACTCCTGTTCCAGTAGCCAGGACCCGGGTCGACAGAGCAGGGAGACCTTGTGGCCCCTTCTTGCCAGTGTGTTGGCAAGTAATCTGCTGTAGACCATCGCGCCGTTCAGGTCGCGGCCAGATACAACTTGAAGGATATGCAACGAGTCTCCTTTCTCGCTTGGGACGGGGGATCCGCGGTTGGACCGGACGCCGGTCAGAGGTTGAGCGAGTGTCGAACGTTAACGATGGCTCGCCAGCAACCACCCAGGGGATGCCAATTATTCCGGGGAAACAGATTTGGATCAATATCAACTATTGATTTAACCTGGAAGCACTTCCAGGCGGGTCGAGGGAATGTCGGTCAAACCGGTCGCCGTGGCTTTTTCTGATAGCGTATGGAGTGCTCCTCGCCCCACATCTCCCCACATCTTCCCGTCTCACCCCGACGCCAAAACAGGTAACCCGGTTTATCCACGACATTCAATTTGGTCTTATCCCGTCAAGATCTGGTTCAACAGTTTTTCAGTTCGGCACCACAAGGCAGATTCCCGACCGGTCAAGTAGCTGATCAAGGTGGCCAGGCAAAGCATGGCAACACACCATATCGCAGCCTGGTTCAAAAGGGCACTGGGTAGCATCAGGAAGTGGGCAACGGTCCCCTGCCCGCCCCCGATCAGCAGGCCGCTGGAAACGACACCGTACATCATGGCCAGCACCAGCATGGCGACGGCAATCGTTCGCAGGGTCGACCAATCGGGGATCTGGTACAGGTAGATTGCGTAAATAAAGTGCAAGCCGGCTACGAAAATCTGCAGGTAAGCCCACCTTGGCCAAACGGGATCGAGGTCGACCTGGTCCCAGGTTGACCAGAAGTAGATGGCCGGGAGTAGGTTGAAGACGCCCGTGCAAAAGACACAGGCCGAATAGAAACGTGCGAGGATCTTGCGATCCGAGGTAGATGCCTGAAACTGTCTTAGCATCTGTTCCTCATCCTCCTGTTCCTGCAGAAAGGCTGGGCCCGGCTGTTCGCTCCCGTCGGAGGATGGAGGGGAGTCCGGCTGCGTCTCGCCCTCAACGACCCGGGGTAACGGCGGTTCAGCCGGTCCGTCCGGCGCGAGTCCCTTCCTGCGGACGGGGGCAGGCGTGCTCAACCGTTTCCGAATGACAACGGGCGGTGGTCCCGTCATGCCGGACGTTGGTTCCGACGTGTCACCTTGGACCTCCTTTGATCGGCGGACGATTGGTTCGGTTGGTGTTTCTTGCCGATTGGATTCGCCGTGCTCTGCGGCCAGTTGATCGTCTCGAGCGGTTGAGCGCTCACTGGTTTGAGCCCTGGCCTGTTTGGCTCGTGTCGCGCGAATCGTGTTCGGTGGTTGACCGTCGACCGTCTTGTTTGACACCCGGGGAATCTGGATGACCAACTGGCAACCTGGACAGCGGACGACTTTGCCGGCGTATCGGACGGGGGTGCTGATCAGGCAACCTTCAGGGCATTGGACGCGCAACGTCATGGTTCAGAAAGTTCTCCCGGATTTTGGTTATTCGATTCAAACTGGGCCCGGCTAAATCAAAGGAACGCCCCACAGCAACAGACGAGCTGACGCTGTTGACTTCTCGGGGCGTTTCTTACCGGATCCGTATGATGACCGACTTGTTCCAGAATCGTCCGTTGGGTTGAAACTTCCATTCTAAGCCCAGTTTCCGGTTCAATCAAAATGCCTGAAACGGTTCGGTGATCGTCTGCCGTCGTGTTGGACTTTGCCGTTTCGGTCGGGGTAGCAAGAGGAAATAGAAGCTCTGACTGAGACCGGCGGAGGTGGCCGTTAGAGGGAAATGTTCCCAAACAGCCACAGGATGGCAGCTGCCAACAGGAGAATCACGGCCAGGCCAATCGTCAATAATCGAATCGAGTAAAAGCCACGGGTCGCCTGATTGACTCGCAAGTATCCGTAAGTCGTGGTCAGCAGTGCCAAAACGACCAGGCCGATCAGGGCAATGGCCATCAGGCGAAGGCGGGTTTGTTCAGTCCGCCACTGTTGCCGGGCGAAATCGTAGAATGCCTGGTCCAACTCCAGTTGTGCATAGCCACGAAAAAATTCACCATAGTCTTTACCCAGGCGCTGTGCGATCTCATCCGTGAATTCGTCCCGGTAGGGCCGGACAATCGAACGACCGTCTGGTATCAGGTAGGTTTCGATGTATTCCGATCCCAGGTTGACCTGTTGGCCGGCACCCTCGCCCAGCTTGCGATCCAGTGTCTCTGAAACGACTACTAGGATCTCTGCATTCAACTCGCGATTGGCGTCCAGGGCTGTGGCGCAACCCTCGGTTTTTACCAAGACATAATCCGAACCATCCTGGAAAAAACTTCCCTGTTGAATCCAAGCGGGCAGGGGCGTCTCATCCGTTTCATCCGAGCCAGCCTGGATCCCGCAAGCTGTCGACGCCAGAAGCAACATCAATAGCGGGATAGCCATCGTCAGCCTCCTTTTGATCGCCATGAAAAGGTAAACGGTTACTTGCATCTTACGCGACCCGTGTTTCGTTCAGCGAGGCCAGGGCAATCTGCTGTCGCACCGTCGGTTGTAACCAGGGGGCGGCCAGCTGGGTCGATGCCGAGATCATCAGCGCCATCATGCAATTCCAGAACGCATCCAGTCCCAACAGGTTACTCAAGGCAACTGCCCAGATCAGGCAAATGCCGACGCTCCAGATACTCAACCGGGTTTTGCGCACAGGGTCCGTCTGTTTCCACCAGCGGACGATGGCAAACAACAGGGTAAACATCAGCAACTGGTTGAAGAGTCCGGGGCCGGGCGATGCTGTATCCAATTCATGGATTGACGTGGTCGTATGGATATTCAGTGTCGAGGCCAGGAGAAAAGAGACCAGTCCGACCAGTAAACCGATGCCTGCCATGGTCAATCGCCTCAACCAGGGATCCCCCTCGTCTCGTTCCCAGCATTGGCCGGCGATCAGCAGTGCCCAACAGCCTACGATCGTGCTGACCGATAGCCAGGTGTATACGGCAAAAACCTCGACGTCCAGGGTTTTGCTGGAAAGCGTCCCATCCAGGTTGATCCCCAACAGCGCGAACAGGATACAGGCGATGGCGGAGATCAGCATCGAACCGATTAGTTCCGTGAACCGGTCTCCCGGCAACTTCTTGGCCAAGTGCCGTCGGTAGTAGAATCGCCGGTTTTTTTCGGCTTCCCGTTTCAGGAGACGCCGGGGAACCGCTTTTCCTGATGCTTGATCCGGAGGTGCCTCAAGAGCGGCTTTTGAGCCAACAGTCAAGGAACGAAAACCGTAGTAGGCCAGGTAGACCAGGGCCAGGGCGAGAGCCATCGGCAACAACCAATTCGAATTGGCGACGATGACGATGCCAATCAGCAACAGGATAAAAAGCTTCAGTGGTGTGGAGAGGGGGGCCGTGTACCACCAGTTGGTAATCCCCGAATAGCCGCTCTTGAAGGCCTGGGCGATGGGCTCTGGTTTCCCCGCCACCGTCATGGCGTCGGCGGGAGCAACTTTCGACGTCTCAATAAACTGGATCATTCTGTTTTCCGATTCCCCTGCCTGCTCGTTCATCGGTCCGAAAGCGATCCCGTCCTTGACCAGGGTAATATCGACATCGTTGATCAGCATTCCGGAGAGCTGATCGGTTCTCTCCTTGTCCGACCTGGAAACGGCCGGCGCGACCTGGCGGGTGCGGGGTGGCCAGGGGAGTGCATCCAGCATCTCCGAAACGTTTGAGAAGCGGTGCTGCGGATCTTTTTTCATGGCGCGACCCAGCGCCGGCCGAAAATCGGCCGGTAACTTCTGCAGGTCCGGATCCGTGGTCAGGTGCTTCATGACAATTTCCTGGGTGCTTTCACCGTTGAATGGGACGTCTCCGGTCAGCATTTCAAACAGCAATATTCCCAGGGCGTAGATGTCAATTTCTTTCCCGTAAACGCCTTTACCAATTTCAGGTGCCATGTAATGGAAGGTGCCAACCGTTTCCGTTTGGCCACTGCGACGACCACAGGAAATGAACTTGGACAGGCCATAATCACCAATCTTGATGACCTGTTGATCCTCGTCAAAAAATATATTGGCCGGTTTGAGGTCACGATGGACAATCCCCTGGTCGTGCAGGTAGGAAACACCCGACGCCGTGGAAGTGAACCAGACCTGCACTTGTTCGGGGGGGATTCCATGGGGGTGGGCTTCGATCAGATCCCTTAAGCTGGGGCCGGGAACGTATTCCATCACGACCCAACTTTCGCCTGCCTGGTTGGTCCGAATGTCCCACAGGGAAATCAGGTTGAGGTGCTTGAGGTTCAGGCACTGCTTGACACCACGCAACTCGATGTCCAGGTTGCGTTGAATTCGTTTGAGCGCAACTTCTTTCCCTGCGTCACTGAGGGCAAAATAGACTTCCCCAAAACCACCCGCGCCGATCCCACGTTTGATTGTGTATCCGTCCAGTGGCTTGGAGCCACTGGCATAAGCGAATTTACCTTGCGGGGTGAAATTCATAGGCCGATTTCGCGAGACCGTTTCAGGATGTACCAAGTGAGAAGATTCTTCAGCCGTTTCCAAAGCCGCTTCGGCACTGGATCGGTTTGATTCTAACTTAGCGGTTGGTTCCTGCATCGTCCCACGTTCCCCAATCATCCTATTTGCCTTGGTTTTTGTCTGTTTTGCTCTCTGAATTCAATATTTTTCTCGGTCGCGTCCCCACTTGCCCGAGTCGGTTGGAATCGCGTTGGATATCCCTCCTGTTTTGCGGTGGCAGATCGGTAGACGGAATCGACGTGTCCATCGATCATGGAACCGGCTCCAGAGCGATGGAAAAATCGGTTCCTGCGATCCTGGAATGGTCGGTCAAGCGGGCCGTCCCCCGCACCCGTTTCGAATCGACCTGAAAAGTCTGAGTGCACTGGCAATGCCAAGCTCCCTGCTGGAAAAAGAGAACGATATTCTGGGACCAATGCGGACAGCAGATATGGTTGCGGGGATCGGGTCCCAGCAGGATCGTGTCGGTCACCAGTAACACGGCATCGGACCACGGTTCCGTTCGGTGTCGGCTGACCAGGTCCAGCCGTGCTGAACGGGACCCAGGGTGGGGTTGGATGTAACGGAGCCGGACTCTCCCCTCAAGTTCCATGATTTGTCCTGATTTCCATGGACTGGATTGGGTGACTGGGTGTCCGTCGATCGTGACCGTTCCAAGCGGTGTGAGTGGGTGGACCAAGTGCCCGCAAGCGGTTCGCTCGACCTTCACGTTACGGCGACTGAGGTCCGCCACGATGGGGATCTGGATGTTGGCCTGGGGAAGGGCAGCGCCGATCGTGTTCGTGGCACCGGGGCAAGCCAGGAATCCACCGACCTGGTCGACCCAGATGAGGAATTGCCGGCTTGCGGTCGGTATTGCAGTGGCTTCCGTACTTGTCTCCTGAGCGGCGACCCGCTTGTGGGTCGTGTTGCCCATCGATCGGTCGGGCGAAGATGTCCGTTCATTCCATTGACGCTGGGCATCGAGGGCGACTTGGTAACTGGGAGCAATCGTGAGGATCTCACCGCATAACTGCCTGACGCGGTCCGACTGGTTTTCCAGCAGCGCTTGCTGCAGGTCACGGGACAAACGGTCGATTTGATGCCGGCGGTGTTCATTCGCCTTTTGGCGGGCTTCCAACAGGGCAAGATCGGGTCGCAAGTTGATCGCCATTTTTAATTTTTCGTTGGAGAAGTTGACCTGTCCCCGCGCTGCCAGGTCGTCGGCATCTTGAATCAGGCGGCCCGTTTTCTCGATCCGGTCGCTCCGCCAGTCGAGGATATGCCTGGACTGCAACTCGGCAACCAGGGCAAGGGCCTGGCTGATCTTGCCAGCGGTCAGCAGCGAGTCTGCTGATTCGATGGTCAACTCAACCAGTTTTGATTTTTGCCGTGACAGACGATCCTGGTCTGCCGGGCAGGCGATCTCGGTCGCCGAAGTCAGGTCGCGCCAAGCTGCCGGAAAATCATTGCGGTTGATATTTCGCTTGGCCCGACCGATTAACTTGCGGGTCAACTTGCGGGCCAGGTTGCGGCCCGACGAACGGTTTCGGTTGGCATGTTTCAGATGGCTGACGGCGCGGTTGATATCACCCAGCAGGTAGGCTTGCGCCGCTCTCCAATTGTCCCAAGCCATCAACATGATGAATCCCGCTCGACTGAAATTTAGCACCGTGTTGCCGACTGCTGTTCAAGAAAACAAGGTTTAGGCCCACAACGGGCCTAAACCGAGTCTTGAGTCAATCGACCGATCGGAGCCTACTTGTTGACAACTTCCTGGTTGTCATTCTGGTTGAAGTAGTCATCCATTTCCTGGAGGATGTCCCGGTCCGATACGATCTCGTCCTGGCTGACAGGGATCTGTCCAAAGTACTTGGGCGCCAGGTTCAGCATCTCCTCTTCGGTATCGATCTTGGCGCTGATCTCATCGATCATGCCCTGCGTGCGGGCCAACTGACTGTCGTCAATATGGATATTGCTCGCCGTCTTGGCCACGTCCACCATTCTCTGGCGGGCATTGAGGTTCTCGATCTGTACTTGCAATTCACGCTGAATTGACTGGGCCTGTTCCAGTTTGACCAAGGCTGTTTCCAGGGCCTGTTCTCGCAGTTCCTGGATCTGTTTCGATTTCTCGAATGTCTTTTCAGCCGTCTTGTAGACGGAGAAACGATGAGCCAGGTCTTCTTTCACGCGATCGTTCGCATACGCTTTGCCGTTGGTGGCCACGTAAAATTCGTCACCTGTTTCAAGATGTTTCCTCAAAGTGATCATCTCGTCATAGCGTTTGCTCATATTCTCTTCCTGGAGAACCATCTCGCTGCTGAGTCGTTTGATCTGGGCTTTTTCCTTGGCAATTTGCCAAACCATATCCTTGATTTCCGGATCGATTTTCTTTAGCTGTTCTTTGGCGGCATCGATCTGAAAAGAAATGGGTACCGTGTCCTGGGCGGTTGCCCGGACTTTTTCGTACGCCGTTTTGGCGTACGGCACGATACGATTGCCGAATAACAGACCACCGATCAACACGACCCCTAAAACACCCAGGGTTAATTTTTTAAACATCTGGTCCTCCTGCGGAAAAACACGATTGATTTGATTGCCATGGATTCATTGCATTGAAATTCATTCAATGAGCGGGCCAACGGTTGGACCATTGGAAGTTTCTCATCTGAGGAATTTCAAACTGTTGAGGGGTTCTTCGACGGCCGAATCAGGTTATTAGGAAAATTCGGGAACTTTTTCGGGGGGCGGCATTCTCTGGATTTCTCTTTTTCAAGGGAAAATCAACGTGATTGAGCGGGTGGAAGAGTGCCGGCAGATTTTTTTTTGGAAGAAAAAACGTTTCGTTCCACCCCGGAAATGGTTGCCGAGGAGTTCCCCGGAGAGGGTCGTATGAGCACGGGCACCTGCCGGCGGCGAGGCTGCTGGTACCACGTCATACATTCCCGGCACGGGTAACCCGTTGAAGGCGATGAGGGTTCTGCTCGATCGCTAGGTCGGCTGCCAGTCCAGCCCGATGTCGAAGTTGCCGGCAGAATGGGTCAAGGCGCCGACACTGATCCGCTCCACCCCGCTTTCGGCGATCGTCCTGACCGTCTCCAAGTTGACCCCGCCCGATGCTTCCAGCAGGACTTTCCCGTTTTCGCGGTTGCGCATATCAACCGCCTCTTTCAACTGGGCAGGCGCCATATTGTCCAGCAAGACAATATCCGGCTCGGCCACCAGCACGACCTGGAGCTGTTCCAGTGTGTCGACCTCGATCTGCACAATCGTCTGGAGCCCGTCGGGCAGGGAGGAAGCGTTTGCCTCGATCCACTGGCGGGCGCGCCGAATCGACTCAGGCAGCGAGATCTGTTGATCCTGGACGGCTTGATTGTGAATGGCCAGGTGGTTGTCCTTGATCATGATTGCATCGTAAAGCCCCATCCGGTGGTTGCTGCCGCCGCCGCACCGAACGGCATACTTCTCCAGACGTCTCCAGCCAGGAATCGTTTTTCGCGTGTCCAGGATCCTGGCCCCAGTCCCGGCAACTCGCTCGACGAACGCCCCGGTCATGGTGCTGATGGAAGAGAGGTGGCAGAGAATGTTCAGGCAGGTCCTCTCCAGGACCAGGACCTCCCCCGCATTGCCCGAAATACGGGCCAATGCCTGGCCGGCACGGACTGGCTCCGAATCGTTGATATTGATCTCCAGGTCGACGCCGGGCGCCACCCGTTCGATCGCCAGTTGGCAGACTTGCAGTCCGCAGACGATCCCCGCCTGACGCGCCACAAAATCGGCTGTGACCGGGGTCGGGCTGGAAAAGAGGCATTGGCTCGTTCCATCGACGGCCGTTTCCAGATCGGGGCTCCCAACATCTTCCAACAAGGCCAGTTCGACCAGTTGTAGCGCGTCGGCCTGGGCCCGGGCATCGAGGGGGAATGGAAAGGGTTGATTCATTTGAAAACCTGGCTGGCCTGGGTGTCAGGGGCTTGGGGGGGCACTCCCCTGCTGCGACGCGAGGTACTCCGTCACCCGTTCCCTGATTTCATCGCGAACGCGTCGAAACAGCTGCATCTTCTCCTCGTCGGTCCCCTCGGCGTCGGCTGGGTCGTCAAACGGCCAGTGCAACCTGTTTTTCACGTGGGGCAAACTTGGGCACGACTGTTGGGCATGATCGCAAACGGTCACGGCCAGGTCGATTGGCTGGTCCAGCAAGGGCGTGAGCGACTTACTCACCAAGCCTTCGGTGGGAAGCTCAAGTTCCTGTAAGGCCTGGATGGCCAGCGGGTGGACATAGCCGGCCGGGTCCGATCCAGCCGACTCCACCAAGACCTGGTCGCCCGCCAGGTCCTGCCATATGACCTGGGCCATCTGGGACCGACAGGAATTCCCGGTACAGAGGATGAGGATTCGTTGCGCCATGGTATGAACATCGTGGTTGGTGGGACAGAGTCTCTCCAATGTGACATATCTCCGCCCGGAATTGTAGGTGGTCCGACCGGTTCGAGGCGGGTTGGGACGGCTGGAATCTGTACGAAAAAAGGCAGTGACGGCAAAAAACCGCCCTGCCTTGTTGCGGGTCTGGACCGATTGACCGGAAACCGCCAGCCACGATCCATTGGCCCAAATTCGATCCTAGATATCGTAATACAAACAGAATTCGTAGGGATGTGGTCGGAGACGCATGGCGTCCACCTCGTTTTCCCGTTTGTAATTGATCCAGGTATTGATGACATCCTGGGTAAATACGTCTCCCCGCAACAGGAATCCATGATCGGATTCGAGGGCATCCAGCGCTTCGGCCAGGGAGCCGGGCGTTTTGGGAACATTGGCAGCCTCTTCCGGCGGCAGATCGTAAATATCCTTATCCAGGGGTTCGCCCGGATCGATCTTGTTTTCGATCCCGTCCAATGCGGCCATCATCAAGGCGGAAAACGCAAAGTAAGGATTGCAACTGGGGTCGGGACAGCGGAATTCAATCCGTTTGGCCTTGGGACTGTTGGAATACATCGGAATCCGACAGCTGGCCGAGCGGTTTCGCTGCGAGTAAGCCAGGTTCACCGGTGCTTCGTAGCCCGGAACCAGTCGCTTGTAGCTGTTGGTGGTTGGATTGGTGAATGCCAACAGCGCTGGTGCGTGCTTGAGGATCCCGCCGATGGCATGCAGTGCCATCTGACTCAACCCCGCATAGCCGTCGCCGGCAAACAGGGGTTCCCCTTCTTTCCAGAGGGAAAAGTGGACGTGCATGCCTGAGCCGTTATCGGTGAAAACGGGTTTTGGCATGAACGTAACCGACTTGTTGTGTTTGTAGGCGACGTTTTTGATGATGTATTTGTACATCATCAGTTCGTCCGCCATTTTGACCATTTCATTAAACCGCAGGTCAATTTCAGATTGGCCGGCTGTTCCCACCTCATGGTGTTGGCACTCGACCTGCAAACCGCAATCGATCAAGGTTTGCATCATTTCATTTCGAATATCCATCAACTGGTCCATCGGCGGGCAAGGGAAGTAGCCTTCCTTGTGCCGAATCTTGTATCCCAGGTTGGGTCCCTCGTCGCGGCCCCGGTTCCACTCGGCTTCCACGCTGTCGATATGGAAAAAGCCCGCATCCGGTCGTTGGTCGAAGCGGACATCGTCGAATATGAAAAACTCGGCTTCCGGGCCGAAATACGCCGTATCGGCCAACCCGGTACTCTGCAGGTAGGCCACCGCCTTGCGAGCCACATTGCGGGGATCACGGCTGTAATCCTCATGGGTGATCGGATCGACGATGTTACAGATGATGTTTAACGTGGGGAGTTTGGTGAAAGGATCCAGAAAGGCTGTGTCCGGCTGTGGCATCAGCAACATGTCACTTTCATTAATCGCTTGCCAGCCCCGGATGCTGGACCCGTCAAAACCGAGTCCGTCCTCAAACGTCTCTTCCTCCAGGATACTGCTCGGAATCGTGGTGTGTTGCCAGAGACCTGGGAAATCCATGAAACGGAGGTCGATCGCTTTTACGTCTTTTTCTTTACATAGGGCGAGAATTTCTTTAGGAGTCAAGTAATTTATCCTTCATTTCTGAGGGTTGGATTAAGGCTCGAAATTGCGTCCGCAACGCTTTCCCGAACAGAATGGAAGACGCCGACAAGAAGCAATTTGTGTGCCAGACGGTACCTCGATTATGGCCGATCGTTTAGACTTGCTTTTCCTGTCTCGATCTCGTTTGCGGGTCGAACGGAGACCGACGGCCAGCATGATCTTTGTGCAGGCGTGACGCAAAAGCTAGCAGTTTGCTCTTTCGAACGCCTGGCAGTTTTTTTCCGGGGATTCCCTGTGGACGAAGCCAATCGACGTGACATTACCAACGACCAGCACTGGCTGGATTGTGCCCGGCATTGGGCCATTCGCCCCGATACGCTCTACCTGAATCACGGTTCGTTTGGTCCCCCGCCCGGCCCGGTCAGGTACGCGCGCCGGAACTGGATTGATGCGCTGGACGAGCAGCCGATGGATTTTTACCTCCGCACGATCGAACCCGCCTTGCAACAGGCGCGGGAGGCGACTGCTTCGTTTGTGGGAACTGGCTGGGAAAACCTGGTTTTTGTGGAAAACGCGACGTTTGGAATGAACGTGGTCGCCGATCATTTCCCTCTGGAGGCGGGCGATGAGGTTTTGTTGAACAACCACGAATACGGGGCCGTTCAACGTATCTGGCAGCGGGCCTGCCAGAGAAAAGGGGCCACTTTGAAGGTCGTCGATCTGCCCCCGAGGATCGAGTCGACCGAACAGGTCGTCCAGGCTGTGTTATCGGGGGTTGGGCCCCAAACACGTTTGGTCGTGGTCAGCCATATTACTTCCCCGACTGCCTTGATCCTGCCGGTGGCAGAAATTTGTAGCGAACTGCGGCAGCGGGGCGTCGCCAGCTGCGTGGACGGGCCACATGCCCCGGCCCAGGTGGACCTGCAAATTGACGAGATGGGACCTGATTTTTACACGGCCAGTTGCCATAAATGGCTGTGTGGGAACCTCGGTAGCGGTTTCCTGGCTGTGGCTCCCCGCTGGCACGACACGATCGAGCCGCAGATCAAGAGCTGGGGAAGGTTACTGCCGGCCATGCCGGAGCATTGGTATGACGATTTTACCTGGAGTGGGACGCGCGATCCAAGCGCCTACTTGACCGTACCGGATGCGATTGAATTCATGAAATCGTTCGGTTTGGCCACCTTTCGTGACCGAACGTACTGGCTGGCCGACCAGGCCCGTCAACGGTTGACGACAGAATTTGGCGGGACCACGCTGGCCGAGCCCGGTCAGGGTTGGTATGGCTGCATGGCCCACGTTTCTCTGCCGCAGGGCGACTGGACTGACCTGCAGGAGCGGTTATGGCAGTCCCACCGGATTGAGGTTCCGATCATCCACTTCGAAAACGAGTGGTTTGTGCGGGTTTCCTGTCACCTCTACAACAACCAGCTGCAACTCGACACACTCGTCAAGGCACTCTGGTGTGAAATCCGGTAGTGGCCGGCGATGGGGTCGTTTTCGAAGAACCACCGGGCCGCGCCGGAAACTGTGACAAAATGGCCAGATTCCCCGAATCTTGAATCCTTTTCTTTCCTGTTTTCGTAATCGAGAGTGAGGAAACAAGTCTTTTCTGGGAACAAAATCATGTGGTCCAATGCACCCCAAACTGAAGAATTATTGGCGCAGGCACAGACGGGCGACGCATCTGCGGTGAACCAGCTGCTGGAGCGGCATCGGAACTCCTTACGGCAGTTGGTCCGGATTCGCTTGGACCAGAAAATCCGCGGCAGGGTCGGCGTTAGCGACGTCGTTCAGGATGTGTTGGTAGAAGCCAATCGCCGTTTCCAGCGGTATCTGGAAAACCCGGTTATGCCCTTTCACCTCTGGCTTCGCCATATTGCTCGGGACCGGATTATCGATGCCCACCGACGTCACCGCGGTACGGCCAGGCGTTCGGTAGACCGTGAGCAAAACCGCTGGTCTCCCGCCGGATATGATCAATCGTCATTGCAGTTGGCTTCGATACTCAACGACAAACGGCTGACGCCGGCGGCGGCCGCCATCCAGAAGGAGATGTCGCGCCGAGTCGAACAGTCGCTCAGTAAACTGGACGAAAAAGATAGTGAAATCATCGTCATGCGGCATTACGAAATGTTGACCAACCAGGAAGTGGCGCTGATTCTCAATCTGACCGAACCGGCTGCCAGCATGCGGTACCTGAGAGCCATTCGTCGATTGAAAGACACTTTTTTGAAGGATGCGCCGAAAGGTTCTGACGGAGTTCGATAAGTGCCTGAATCGATCCAGTCTTTGGGAAACGAGCACGACCAGCAATTGGCGAACCTGATTTCGGAACTGGCCGATGGCTTTGGCCGTGGTGAGGATTATTCGCTGGAGGAAGTCTGTCGGCAGTACCCCGCTTTCGCAGAGGATTTGCGGCTGTTGTGGGCCACGATCGCTCTGACCCGCAACGCCGGGAAACAACAGCAGGACATCCCGACCCGAACCGGTCGAGATTTGCAATGGCGGGAGTCGCGGTTTGAATTGCCGTACGACCTGGGTGACTACCTGCTGCAAGAGGAAATCGGCCGAGGGGGGATGGGGATCGTCTACCGTGCCGTGCGCAAAGTCGACGACTGCCCGGTGGCTATCAAGATGATCCTCAGTGGGGACCTGGCCACTTCCGAGGACCGGCAACGGTTTGTCGGGGAAGTGGAAGCAGCCGCCGGCTTGAACCACCCGCACATCGTCCCGGTCTACGAGATGGGGGATCAGGAGGGTCGCGCGTTTTACTGCATGAAACTGATCGAAGGTCAGACGTTGTCCGAGCGCCTGGCGGCTGGGCCGATGCCACCCCGACAGGCTGCCCGCTTGTTGCTGGAGATCAGTCAAGCGATCGAGCATGCCCACCAACACGGGGTGCTGCATCGGGATCTCAAGCCATCCAACATCCTGATCGACCATGCGGGACACGCCTACGTTGCCGATTTTGGGCTCGCCAAGAGAGAGACGGGAGTCAAGAGCCTGACTCGGTCAGGTGCCGTGCTGGGGACCCCTTCCTACATGGCCCCGGAGCAGGCGGCCGGTGCGCGAGGCCAGGTGGGTGTCGTCAGCGACGTCTACAGCCTGGGGGCCATTCTCTACCACGCCCTAACCGGGCGACCACCTTTCCTGGGCGAATCCCCGGTCGAAACCGTGCTCATGGTCCTGGAACAGGACCCCGTCTTGCCCCGGGAGCTGAATCGGCAGGTCAACCGGGATCTGGAGATGGTGGTCATGCGCTGTCTTCAGAAACCGCAAGACCTGCGGTATGAAACGGCGGGTGAATTGGCTCGGGATCTCCAGGCCTTTCTCGACGACAGATCGACTTCGGCCCGCGACGGACGGATCGGTCACGTGATTGCCAACCTGTTTCGGGAAACTCATCACGCCTCGGTTCTCGAGAACTGGGGGTTGATCTGGATGTGGCACAGCTTGGCCTTGCTGGTTACCTGCCTGGTGACCCAGTTGATGTTTGAATACGATTTCCGAGTCTACCAGTACGTTCTGGTCTGGACTTTCGGGTTCGGGGCCTGGGTGTCCGTATTCTGGTGGCTGAGGCGACGGATGGGGCCGGTGACGTTTGTCGAACGTCAAATTGCCCATGTCTGGGCGGCCAGTCTGTGCATGGTGGTTTTCATGTTTCCGCTGGAATACCATCTCGGTCTGGGGCCTTTGCAATTGGCGCCCCTATTGGCGGTTGTGGCCGGGATGACATTCATTATCAAGGCCGGCATTCTCTCTGGCCAGTTCTATTGCCATGCGTTCCTGCTGTTCGCCACGGCGATCGTCATGGCGATCTTTCCCGCCTACGCCATGGTGATTTTCGGATTCGTTTCGGCGGCCTGTTTCTTTTTCTCCGGCCTCAAGTATTACCGTCGACGCCTGTCGACGCTCGATGCGGGGCCGAACGAGCCTCGCTCCTGATTTGACAGGCACCCGCCAGGGTACGCTTCGGCCGCCGCGAACTACCGATGCCTGTTTGCGCCGAAAAAAAGGTCCGGTTGGGCGGGCCTTCCCCAGTCTTATCAAACCGCGCCGACGTGAGACGCCTCGCATTCATGCGACTTTTAGCGCTCGTTTTGTCGGTTGTGAGGGTTGGTCGGTAAGGCGGGCCGCAGGACTCCCCAAAAATATACGGCTAATTTATTTGTAAAACTTTGACTGACCTGATTTGTGACATAGGTTTTGATTGCACGAGTGATTGGCGTGCTGGAAACCACCTGGCATGCCAACTTTTGAATTTACCGGTCATTCGGCGCCACCATGTAGGGGCACCCAATGATCCTTTTTTTGTCAGGAAAGAGCCAGAATAACGCACGTTCGTTTAACGCTTAATCCCGCTCCTCGGAGGAAGAAATGAAATCTATTGCTACTAAAGTTCAACGCTTTTTGAAATCAGAAGACGGCCCGACGGCTGTGGAATACGCCATTATGTTGGCGTTGATCGTGATTGTCTGCTTGACCGCCATTCAAGCGATCGGAACCAATGCATCGGCGGCATTCCAGAATATTGCCGACGAACTGGACAGCGCAACTCCTTAAGGTCTGGGTTGGCATTTATGTGCGGCCTGAAGTTCAAGGAGCAAACGACCCCCCCAGACCTTCGCCGGCTGGGTGGGTTTTTTGCGTCTCCGCAATGCGGTTCGAAATCAGGCCGTTGCAATGCGGTTTGTCAGAGGAGGTGAAAATGACCTGGTTGTGTTCACCCGATTGTTATGGCCAGGCGATCGAACTGGTCTGTTGTTTTACGACGGTCATTGCCGCCATTGCCAGTTTTCTGTTTGCGGCACGAGTCTGACCTGTTGATGGCGGAGTGTTTTTTTTGTTGGTTGGAGACTGGGACAATCAACGCGGGAATGGGAGAGAGAGATGAATATTTTGCAGTCCATGATTGATCACTGGCCCTATTGGGCCGTAACCGTTTTTGTCATCGTTGCCGCCTATATCGACGGCCGGCAACTGCGCGTGCCCAACAAGATCACTTACCCGATGATCTTTGCCGGCTGGATCTATAGCATGACCATTTCACCCGCGGCGGCTGATGGCTGGTACATGGGTCTCATGTGGAGCCTGATCGGAACGGCCGTGGGCCTGGCGACCTTGTTGCCCGCTTATTCGATCGGTGGCATGGGTGCCGGTGACGTCAAGATGATGGCGGCCGTCGGGGCCTGGGTCTACGGTGTGGCCACGTTTTATGCCTTCTGTATCTCGGCCATTGTCGGGGCCATCCTGGCGGTTTTCATGATCCTCTATTCGGGTGAGGCCAAGAAGCACTGGAACCAGATGCTGTACATCCTGAATGAGATCATGACGATTCGTAATCCGGAGACACTTGCCTCGATCGCGTCGGAGCGGAAGAGTTCCATGCGGCTGTTGCCCTATGGAATTCCCCTGGCTATCGGCACGGTGACTTATTTTGCCTGGACGGGCATGCTGGTCTGATGCCAGGCGGACCCGATCGACGACCCACTTCCGGTTGTTCGGGTTTTGACTGTCGTCACCCAATAACTTGCATTATTGGCCCAGAAGTTATGGGTAGTCGAATACTAATAATGGACCGGCAAGCACACACCTAATGCCGCAAAAAGAGATGTGTGGGAAGTAAACCTTGAGGATTGCACGGATCGTAACCTCTTGTTTCCTTCGGAAGTCGGGTGATCGTTGTCGGATATCTGCGACCGGTCGACCCGATACGACTTGAAAACTCTGACCCGAGGTAGTTGTATGAAATCCAAATCCATGATTCTGATGGTGGTCTCTCTCGGTTTTGGCCTGGTGGCGGCCATCGGTATCAGCAAGGTCATGGGGGGCTCCAGTAGTACCAAAGCACCCGCGCCGAAAACGGGCCCGGTTCTGGTGGCGGCCAATCAGTTTGATCACGGTACGCCGTTGACCGAGGAAAACCTCAAGGTGGAAGAGTGGCCGCTGCAGATCATTCCGGAAAATGCCGTGACGGATCTTGAGGAAGTCAAGAACATGGCCATCACGACTCGCTTGAGCAAAGGCCTGGCGATCCTGAAGACGGATATTGTCAACAAGAACGAGATTCGAAACCTGGCGATTCCGCCCGGTTTCAAGGTGGTTGCCATCAAAGTCGCTGCGGATGACACGTTCAACGGGTTGTTGGCACCGGGTGACAAGGTCGACGTGATCGGTGTCGTCCGTCTTCGCGACGAGACCAATAGCGGGAAAAACACGACAATTTCCGAGACATTTCTGAAGAATATCACCGTCTTCTCGGTCAACGAAAACATGCGTGCCGGCGGTGCCAGGGAACTGACTGGGGCGAAAAACAACTCGATCGTCAGCGTCCTGGTCAACGAGCGGCAGTCTGAGAAAATTGTCCTGATCCAGAAAGTGGCCCAGTTGAAACTGGTCCTGCGGGGCGATGGCCTGGAAGTTTCGGCCGCTGACGAGGCGATGGCCGAAAGCAAGTTCGAGAGGATCTTCGGTGTGGGCGGGGTTGTTTCCGAGGGATCAAAAGAACTGGTCGCCGACGCCAAGCCGGAACATACGATGCGGATTTACCATGGTGGCGAAGGCCAGACCTTCCAATTCGAAGGCAACCTGCCGGTTGATAGCACCGGGAAAAGCACCCAGGAAAGCGCGGGCGAAGTGAAGCCCGGTGCGTTAAACTTTGACGATTCCGTTGAGTTTGACCGTTCTAACGAAAATGAAAGTGGTTTCGAATAATCTCAATATTCGGAAGATTCCGTTCGAAACAGTTATACACGGCACAGGCTTTTCAATTTCTGTGTCAGAACAACAGATCATGGGAAACGAAGCGATTGGTTTCCCACCTGTCGTTATTGAGTGTAACTGTCATGGGCTTCAAGTGGCGAGACTCTCTTCTCACCAGTCTGATAGCCTGCCACGAAGGAACCGCGGATGTCCATTTTCAAACCATCAGGCGTGTTAACCAGGCTGCCCGCTCTTCTGCTTGCTCTTTTTACCTTGGCCGCCGGTCCTGTTCTCGCAGTGCAGCAGGTTGTTCCCGTCAGCTACCAAGTCAAGGAAGAGACCCGCAACCAGGTCGACTTGTTGGTCAACGCTAGTCGCAACATCCGGTTCGAATTTAAGATCTCCAACGTCTTCGTACAAAACCCGGACGTACTGAACGCAACCGCTCCTTCGCCCAACGAGATCCGGATCACGGGTGTCAAACCGGGCGTTTCCTCTCTGACCGTTGAAAACGAAGCGGGGGATCAACAAATCCTGGTGGTCAACGTGACGGCCGATATTCGCCGGCTGGAGGCGGCTCTCAAGACGTTTTTCCCGGACTGCTCGATCAAGATCCTGGCCCTCAATGAGGGGGTGATCCTCGGAGGGAATGTGGCCCAAACCGATCAGGTCGAAAAGATTGTCGCCGTGGCGGAGGATTACTTCCCGACCGTGATCAATCAACTCAAAGTAGACGGTCCCCAGTTGGTCGCGATCAAGGTCCGGGTGTACGAAGTCTCTCGG
Organism: Mariniblastus sp.; assembly: GCA_022447605.1. Lineage (GTDB taxonomy): Bacteria > Planctomycetota > Planctomycetia > Pirellulales > Pirellulaceae > Mariniblastus. The sequence continues at coordinate 19,219 of JAKVBG010000005.1, read as the reverse complement.
ACCAAGCTCCGTAATCTGGGAGTTGACTGGGCTAATCTCGGTGGTAACGTCAAGGCGACTTCGAGTGTCACTGGTTTGTTGAGTGCATTCAATCCAGGCGAGCCAACTCAGGGAGGCCAGAATATGGCTTTCGTGATAGGCAGTACCAATCCATTTGTTGCCTTATTGCGAGCTCTGGAGGAACACAACGTTGCTAAATTATTGGATGAGCCAACTCTGGTCACCCAGCATGGGCGTCCGGCAAGTTTCCTGTCTGGTGGTAAGGTGCCGTTCCAACAGGCTGCTGGTCTGGGTGCGACCTCCGTCCAATTTGAACCTTTCGGTACCCAGTTAGACGTGGTCCCACTCGTCCACGGATATGGCGAAATAACCCTAGACGTTAGTGCAGAAGTGTCAAAGCTCGCTACGGACATTCGTGATGAATTTGGCAATCCAGGATTCCGCACACGCAGTGTGAAAACAGCGGTGCGAATGAGAGCTGGGCACACCTTGGCCCTGGCTGGAAATTATCGGGAAGAGCAAACGACAAAAAAAAGAGGCATTCCCAAGCTGATGCGGTCGCCGATTTGGGGCGCCTTCTTCCGCGATGTTGAGGACAATGCTAATGAAACAGAGCTCGTGTTTGTACTCACGCCACGCTTTATCAGCGATATCGACCCGGTTCATGCCTCCAAGGTCGGGGTAGGTCAATTGACCGATCCTCCTTCCAACCATGAACTCTATATCAATGGCTATGTCGAGGTGCCCAAGTGCCAGGACGATTGCCCAACCAACGACCGGTTCGATGATCCGGCCACCCGCTATGCACCCCAGATCCAGCCCGCCCTTGAGGAAGCGATCCACCAGCCGTCAGTGAACTTGCCCGGCAGCGGTTACCTGCCGGAGCCTGCCCGGCAGCCGATGACGTTCCCTGCGGAACCGACCCCGCTGATTGTGCCCGATTCGAAGGAAGAATCGGACGTTCCGAGTGATGAATCTGCCAGGAGTGAGCCGGTTCCAGCGACCCGTCGGCCAGCCATCAGGTATAATTTCAAAGAAGAGTTCGCCCAGTCTACCGCGCGTGCCGGTGATCCCAGGTGATTTGCTTTCCATGGGTGGACAGAGTTTGAACGTCGTTTTTCAGTGGGTCCATGCTTAAGGGCAGCAAAATGAGTGGAACCTTAAGAATATCCATCTGCGACCCGAATGAAACCAGCCGGGATGATCTGAAGAAATACCTGGTGGGCATGGACAATGTCTGGCTGGAAGCCGATTGTTCCCGCTACGAGTTTTTTGTCGAGATCGTCGAACAGACGACACCCGACCTGGCCGTGATTGATCTCGACGCGAATGAGCAAAGCGCGCTCGGCCTGATTGAAAACATTCATGCCAAGTTTCCTCAAACGGGGATCATCGCCATCAGTTCCCGTACCGATGGCCAGTTGATCCTGAGTGCGATGCGTGCGGGCGCCCGGGAATACCTGAACTCTCCGCTTCAGATCGAAGAGTTGATGGGAGCCCTGGACCGGGTCGCTTCCACATCGGCCGACGGAAGCCGTCGCCCCAAAAAATCGGGATCGATCATCTCGGTGGCGGGTGTTTCTGGCGGCGTGGGCACGACGTCTGTCGCTGTCAACGTTGCCTGCACATTGGGGCGTGGCGCCAACAACAGTGTGGTCCTGGTGGATCTCGATCTGTCATTAGGGGATGCCGACGTGTTCCTGGACATGATTCCGGAGTACACGCTGCTGGATGTCACCCAGAATATTTCCCGATTGGACCTGGCGTTGATGAGGAAGTCGCTCACTCGGCATGAATCCGGTATCTTTCTCCTGCCGCGTCCCATTCAGTTGCAGGACATCAACTCGATCGAAACGGAAGATTTCAAGAAAGTGATTGGCCTGTTGAGGGCCTCCTTTACGCATATCGTGTTTGACTTGTCAAAGTCATACAACCACCTGGATATCGCTGCCCTGCAGATGTCGGATCATATCCTGATGCTGACCCAGCTCGACTTGCCCTGTCTGCGCAATGTGGTCCGCCTGCTGTCTTCGCTGGAAGCGTATGAAGGTGTGCACGAGAAGATCAAAATCGTGGTGAACCGGACGGCACCTGACAAGAGTCAGATCAACGAAAAGAAAGCGGAAGAGACGATTGACCGGGAGATTTTCTGGCATATCCCCAATAATTACCCGGTGATTTCCGAGTGTCGTAATAACGGCATACCCTTGCATGTGCATTCGCCCAAAGCGGCCATTACCAACTCGATTGCGGAACTTGCTCGCCAGCTGGACGGGGACCCTGCCGATGATGCTTCCGGGGCGGGTGGCGAAGCCGGCAAGAAGAGTGGCTGGTTGAAGTTCCTTTCCAAATAGCCGGTTTTCCCATTCGCTTCAGGCAGGATGAAGCGGGCTGAAACCGCCAACGCTGGGATCGCTTTTCCCGATGTGGTATCCTGAAGCCTTGTCTGCCGGGAGCAAAACACTCTGTCACCCTTGGTGAAGACCCGGAGGAACCACTTTGATGAGGAGTCCCATTTTGCGTGCAACTTCACGGGCGGCAACACTGTTCATGCTCGCGGTCTTTGGGGGGGCGGGTTGCCATTCCGAGACTTCCACAGGTTTGTCCACCGACAAGGGTGCTGGTCGTCAAGTTCCAGCGGTTACGCCGGGTGACGTGGCTGCCAGTGACCGGCAGTCATCGGCCGACCAGGATGGATCGACTGACAACTCGAATCAAAAACCAGCGGCCCGGGCACTGTTTGATGGTGAAACCCTGGCCGGATGGGAAGCGACCAATTTCGGTGGGGAAGGCGAAATCGAGGTTGCCAACGGCGTGCTCCGTTTGGCCATGGGTTATCCCATGACGGGTGTGACGTCTGTCCACGAGTCCCTGCCGACCACCGATTACGAAATTTCATTGGAAGCGATGCGGGTTGACGGGACCGATTTTTTCTGTGGTTTGACTTTTCCTGTAGAAGCATCCCATTGTTCGTTGATCGTCGGCGGCTGGGGTGGAACGGTGGTCGGTTTGTCCAGCATTGACGGAATGGATGCGGTTAACAATGAAACCATGCGGCACATCGATTTTGATAACGAGCGTTGGTACCGTATTCGGGTGCGTGTGCAGAAAGAGAAGATTTCTGCCTGGATCGACGATGAGTTGGTGATCGACACGGACGTCTCTGGAAAAGAACTGACTGTTCGGAATGAAGTTCTTCCCTCGTGTCCGTTGGGAATTTGTGGATTTCAGTCGGAGTGTGCGGTCAGGAATGTTCGCTTGCGGAACCTGGCTGACCCGTCGAAAGAGGAGGCCCATTCCGATGCGGGCGATTCCTCCAAGCCCCCGAACGAGAAACCTTAGGAGCTTTCGATTGGACATTCAGCCTGATGATGTGTTTATGGGCCAGGCGCTTGAATTGGCCCGGCAGGCGTTTGAACTGGACGAAGTGCCGGTGGGCGCCGTGATTGTCCGGGCCGGTCGCGTGATCGCGGCGACCCATAATCGGTGTGAGCAGTTGCGCGATGCAACGGCCCACGCGGAAATGATGGCGATTACGCAGGCGGCCGAATCGGTTGGTGACTGGAGGCTTGAGGATTGCGTTTTGTATGTCACATTGGAGCCTTGCATCATGTGTGCCGGGGCCATTCTGCAATCCCGGATTCCCCGGGTGGTATTCGGTGCCCTGGATCCGAAAGGCGGAGCGGTCGGTTCGATGTTTAACCTGCTGGATGATGCCCGTTTGAATCACCGCTGCGAAGTCGTTTCGGGGGTTCAGGCCACGGCTTGTGGGAGTTTGTTGACCGAGTTTTTCCAGGGCAAGCGAAGAATGGGCAAAAAGTAGATGGTTCCAGATCAGCCTGATCGGCAGGAAGAGAATGGGTTGCTTCCGGATGTCCACGGAAACCGAGGTTCGGGCAATGGTTTCCCGCTGCTGATCAGCTTGCTGGTATTGGCCTTCATCCCGGTGATCGCTTTCCTGTTGGGACAACCCCCCGGGCCGGTTCCAGCCGATGCGGCGGCGGACCGTTTTTCGGCCGAGCGAGCCATCGGTTTCCTGGAGGACCTGGTCTCCGACAACCTTCCCCACCCGGCCGGCACGGAGCAGAACCGCGTGGTGAGAGAGAAGATCATCCGGCGGCTTCGTTCGTTTGGTTATGTTGTTCAACGGCAGGAAACGGAAGCACAACTCCTTCGAAAGCGGACCTCAGGCGACCCCCAGGTCATCCCGCTCTGCAATGTCATGGCTCGCCTGGACGGGGCCGGTGAGGGTCCCGCCATCATGCTGGTGACACATTTCGACTCGGTTCCGTATGGGCCGGGCGCCAGTGATGACGGCGTGGGTGTGGCTGCCATGCTGGAGGTTGCCCGCATGTTGAAAACGAGGGGCCCCCCCGAAAGACCGGTGATTCTGCTGTTTACCGATGGTGAAGAATACGGCCTGCTGGGAGCCAAGAAATTTGTAGAGGACCATCCCTGGGCCGGTGACGTCGGCTGGGCCATCAACCTCGAGGCGCGAGGTACGAAAGGCCCGAGTATCCTGTTTGAAACGGGCTCGGAAAGTTTGTCGCTGGTCCGGGAATTTTCCCAGGTCAGCCGTCGACCGATTGCTAGTTCGCTGTTTTACGAGATCTACAAGCTGCTCCCCAACGATACAGACTTTACGATCTTCAAGAAGCATGGCATGCAGGGTTTTAATTTTGCCTTCATTGGTGACGTGAAAAATTACCACACGCCCGATGACAGCCTGGCCAATGTCCATATGGGAAGCTTCCAGCATCATGGGGAGAACATGTGGGGCCTGGTGTCGAGGCTGGCTTACCTCGAAGCGATGCCACAGCCCGGGGGTCAGGCGGTCTACTTCGATGTGTTGGGCAGGTGGTTGCTGTGGTGGCCCGCCTACTGGTCGATCGGGATGACGGTGGCTGCGGGATTGGTGTGGTTGATTGTTGCCTGGACCAGTTTCTGCCGGGAGGAAGTCTCCTTTCAGACGTTCGGTTTTGCGGCGGGTAGTTTCCTGTTGTTTTCTCTCTGCCTGTGGCTGGCCGGATCGCTGTGTGATCTCGGCCTGCGGCGTGATGGCCAACTGGACAACCCCTGGCCCATCAACCCGTTGCCGATTGTTCTCAGTTTTTGGCTGGTCGGCCTGGTGACGGCCTCGGCACTGAGCCTGGGACTGGCGCGTTTCAGTACGACCACCGGTTGCTGGCTGATGGTTTGGTTGGCCTGGTGGGTGGCTGCCTTGTTGACCTCGCTTTATCTGCCAGGTGCCAGTTACCTGTTTGTCCTCCCAGTACTGGTCGCGGTTGTCAGCCAAATGATTCTGGGCCACTGGTGGAAATGTTCACTCGGAGTCGTCAGTGCGTTCACGGTTGTGGTGGTCGGGCTGTTGTGGCTCCCGATGGAGGCCCTGTTCTATGACGCGATCGGATTCCGGCTCAACCAGGTGCTGATCATCCGTGTCGTGGTCCTGATGACCGTGATTTGGCCCTTGCTTGATTGGACGCGTCCCAAGGTGGTCGGATGGATTCTCGTAACGAGTTCAATTCTGTTGGTCGGTTGCCTGTTGGCGGGCTTCCTTTCCTGATGCCCGCGACCCCGGCAAGCGGTTTCCGTTTCGGTTTGCCAGTAAAAAAAAACGACCCTGAATTCAGGGTCGCTTGGTTACGTCTGCTGAAATGGATGATGCCAGATCAGATAAGTTCAAAGAAACTATCCAGCTCGCTGGCATCCAGATCTTCCGAGCTGCTGTCAGCCGAATTCAGGCTGGAAGCCGAGTCAGGCCGACTGATATCGAATGACGCCAGGAACGAGGCCAGCGTGTCGAGTTCCATCACGTCATCCGTGGTCCCGGGTTGTTGGATGAGTTGGGGGCCACCTGGATTCGAGTCATCATTCTCATCATCTCCACCACCATTCCAAATGATGAATTGGGGTGGGTTGTAATAGCCTTCCATGCTCTTGTACTCGATGTCTTTGTTGCCGTTGCCAAACGTCCAGTACCCGTCTCCATCGGTCGCATTGGAGATCCAGTGCACGTGGCCGTCGCCCGATTCGGCAACCAGTTGAATGAAGTCCCCGGTCGACGTTCGGTGGGGGTCATTCCCGTTAAACAGGAAACGGGTGAACTCGTTGGAGTGAACCGTGAAGTAGTTCGCGGCTTGCGTTCCTTCGAGGTGAACAAATTCAACCGTGTCGTCAAATGATACTCCGGCAAATTCCGGTCTCGGCAGGTTGGCCGGACCAGGCAATGGACTGATTCTCGATTCGTGAGAGTAGTAGCTGTACCGAATATCGAGGCCGGCATCATTCATGTAAATCATGTCCTCGGCAGTGCCGCTGGAGTTGTCACCACCGCTTACGCTGATGTTGCCCCGCAGGTAACCCAGGTTCCCGTTGTCCTCTGCCATGGTGGAACCGAAGACAAAGACGTCATCGCCCGCATCGCCGTTTTGGCGAAGCGTGGTTGTGTCCCGAACGACCTTGGTGATGGTCGTGTCGTCACCCTCGCCACCGTGCGTCGTGACCAGGTCGGCCAACGCGGTGGATGAAATGCGTAGGGTGTCGTTGTCCAATCCACCTTCCAGTCGTGTTTCGCCGGCCACCGAGGCAAACATTTCGATGAAGTCTTCTCCTTCACCGCCTAAGGTTGCTGCGACTTCCAGATTGCTGGTGAACATGTGCGTGTCATTTTCCATCATGACTCGAGTCGATCGAACCTCAATGGAGTCATCTCCGTCGGTGCCGATGCTGTTGAGCCGATCAACGCCAGCCAGACCTGAGTCGTGGGCCAGGAGTTTTCGATTGGCCGTGGTCGAAAGGTCGAAGTTGTACGTATCGGACCCTTCCTGGCCATTGTTGAAGACGTTGCCCATGGCATCGGCCGAAATGTTGACCGTATCATCCCCATCGCCACCAATCGTCGCGATGTAGGTGCCGACATTCACGGAATTCAGGTTGAACGTATCATTGTTCTCGTGACCAATAAAACGCGCCCCGACGATGTTGTCGGTGTTGTTGACATTGACCACATCCTCGCCCTGTTGCCCCCAGACGTAGGTCGTTCGGGCAGCGGAGTCGTTGAGCGTCACCACGTCGTCACCGGCCAGCCCGGAGAATCCGACGAAGTGCAGGTCGGTATTGAAGAACACCTGTTCGGCGCCCCGGTAGACTCCGGTTGGGTTGATCTCAACCACGTCGTCTGCTGTTGTCCCGTAGGCGTCCAGTCGGTTGGTCTCGTCACTTCGGTCGCGGACGGTAACCGTACGATCGACCTGGCCGTTGAAGAAAGTGGTGTAGAAATCCCGATCGGCTCCACCGTCAACCAGAACATCGCCGAATACGTCGGCGCGGATGGTGAAGCGATCGATTCCGTCATAGGCCTGGATTCGCATGCGGTGTTCCACATCGAGCCCGAGCACGTTGTACTTGTCGTTGCCCTGACGGGAGCCTTCGATCTGGATCCCTTCACTCAATGTGTCGCCGTAGAAATTACCGCCTTCCGATGAGTAAAAGATTGGTTTGTCGGTCAAACCGGTGATCTTGTTCTGAGAAATAACGACGTTGCGTTGCAAGCCGGATTCATACGAGATGTTCAGCCGGTTGTTCCCCGTGCCGCCATCGATGACCAGGCCGACAATACCCAGCAGGTTGCCGTTGAGTTCGCCGTCAACATCGCCCGCATCGGACGAGACGTTGATGACATCGTCGCCGTCACCACCATCCACGTAGAGGTTGTAGGGTGAACCCTTGACGTTGATCACATCATTACCACCGCGGCTGTCGATTCCGAAAAACTCGATGCCGGTGTAGTTGAGGTCGCCAAGGTCCTCTTCAAACGTACTGTTGGTAATGGTAAATGTTTCGTCCAGGATCGTTCCAGCCAGTTGGACGCGATCACTTTCAGCATCGACGCTGTCGGTGATCGTCAGGTTTCGATGGTCGACACCCTGGATTCGCTGGATCGTGTAGACGTCATCACCGTTGCCGCCGAAAGCATTGACCACGGCCGTACTCAGATCCTGGATGTCAAATTCGTCGTCCCCGTCCAGAGACCAGACATTCAGTGTGTTGTTCTGCATGAAGGAGTGAAGTCGGAAGATGTCGTCTTCGCTGGAGCCCCAGACATTGACGTCGTAGGTCCCGTCCTCATCCGTGGTGTAACTGATTTCACCCATACCGGAGATGTTCCCGGCGATAATCAGGGCATTGGATGACGTACCGCTCTTGTTGCTGACGTTCAGCGTATTGCTGCCGGTTCCGCCATTGGCGACGACCAAGCCTTGCAGGTCATCCGTATGTCCCTCGAGCGCGGGTGCGTCCGAGGAGAAGTTGAACGTGTCGTCACCATCCAGGGCGTTCAGGACGAGCGGGTCCATGCTGTTGCGGATGCCGTTGAAGGTGTCATCCAGGTTGGAGGCGCTCAATTCGTCAACCTGCCAGAAGTCCATGGTGACACCATTCGCTTCGTACTGGGAGAGTTCGTCATTGATCGTCCAGGTGGACGCTACTTCGGGAAGCATGTCCAGCGTGTCGTAGATCCGGCTGCCGTTGACGACGTAGTTCACATCGGCGCCAATGACCTGGCTGATGTCGCGGAATTGATCGGTCGTTTGGTCACCACCGATCGGCCCCGCTCCAATGCTTCCCAACGTTCGACCGTTGAATCCGGCGTCGGCCCCAAAACCGATCAGTTCCATATCGGTATTCACAGCGCGGTTGGTGAACTTGAGCGTGTTGTAGCCGGTACCGCCGTTGACGCTGTCACCGATGGCGCCGTTGTGGGCGAATTCAAAGACGTCATCACCACCCCGTCCCAGGAGTGAGCCATCCAGGAAGCCTACCAGTCCGGGATACGGATTGGGAAATGGCGGTGGAACGATCTGGGTGACAAGGAAATGGTCGGGACCATCGCCACCCCAGAGCTCTTCCACATTTACAAAGTCGGTCGTTCCATTAAGGGTTCCATCACCCTTGGCGGTGTCGGAGAGTGAGCCGAGGTCAAATTCGGTTGGAATCACAACCCATTCATTGGCACCCGGGTTGTTCGACTGAACGACATCCGGGCCGGCGCCACCGTCGAGGATCAACTGGGCGTCGGCCAGAGGGTCACCGTTGGTGTAATCGATGATAAACCGGTCGGCCCCACCGAGACCCTGAACGCGGACTCGATCCAGGACTTCGTAAGGCAGCAGGTCGGTGACGACGCCGTCAATCTCGAATTCCATCAGTTGGGGTGAGGCGGCATTCTTCCGAATGACAATCACGTTGTTGCCGTTGTCGGCCCAAATCAGGGGAACCAGGTCAACCGGTTTCACTTCGACGACCTGAGTACTCCAACGATCAATCGTGTTGGCAAATTGCCGCGTCGTCAGGAACGTATTCAGGAACTCCGGGTCGAACCGGACCGAGGCGTATTCTGACCAAGGAGAAGGAAATTCAATCTCATAGTTTTCCAGTCCCGCGTGGGTTTCGAAGGGGGCTTCGAACTGGGTCCGCCGAGCATCGGAACCGTTGGTCGTGATCCCTACGGAGACATAATTGCTGGGCAAGTGGTTGCGAGTCGTATCACCTTCTGCCACGAAGCCGGACCCGTTGTAGCCGAGAACCGCTACGCCATATTCATTGACCCGGAAGGTTGGGTTGAAATAATCCCGGTCACCCTGGTTGTTGTCGTCTTCATCCGCCGTGTCGGCAATGAGACCCATGTTGTAGCCGCCGGCGTCCCCTTCGGTTAACCGCACCTGGTGCAGATCGGGGTCAATTTCATACCAGCGGATACCTGATGAGGGGACGGTCAGCTGCAGCAACTCATTGGTGTAACTGAACGTGTGGGCGACCCACAATCCACCATCCGCTTCGACGACAGAACCGTTGAGTAGCCAGTTGCTGTGTTCGATCGGATGTTCGTAACCGGTGGTATCCACGGGGAAGACGTCATCACGGTACGGTTGTCGTACATCCGGAGCTTCCAGGACAAACGGGAAATGAAACTCCCGCAGGATGTCATCACCAATTACAAAGGGGCCATCCAAACTAGCGCTGGCACCGGAGTCGCCGGCATCCAGAATATCGGTTTGCACGAACAGTGGCTCATTGAAGTCCCCCCGGATCATGCCCACGGCGCGGGCCCGGCCATCAGAAGCTTCGAAGTTGGAGGCAACCTGGATCGACTGACCAAAGACGGTGTGATCCAGGTTCTCAAAGCGACTCATATTGGTAAGCGTGGGAACGGGAGCAACCAAGTCGGATTTCGGAATGCTGAAGATGGAAACCGATTGACCGACAATAGGACCAAAGTTGTTGGTCGTGATGTAAATGGCATCGGCGTCTACGGCGACCGTCGCATCACCGGTCTGGCTGCGCGCCGTTGAATCACCTACAAATTGTTGAGTTGTCCACTCCAACCCGGTCGGTGTATTTTGACCGATGGCCAGGTGAATCCAGTTGCCCTGGTCCTTGGTGCCACTGGCGACGACGAACCAGCGCTCGGACAGCTGGTCATAGACGACATTCGGGTCTTGGGTGGGATTCGGTACAAACGAACCTTGCGCCGTGAAGAAACTGTCCAGTGTCGTGCTGTAAACCGGCGTGGCCGTATCCTTGTTGTAGACATTGAGACGACCGGTCATGACCTCGACGATGTGGTCCATGCCGACATCGGATGTCGCGTTGGACGGGTAGGCCGAACTATCGGTTTGATATGTAGCACCGGTTACATTGATTCCAAGATCAACGGCTAACAGGTTTCGCTGTTCGAGCGCGTTGTAATCGAACTGTTTTGTTTTGCTTTTGCTGTTTTTTCTTGATCGACGAGTCATTGGGGACAGTCCTGAAATATGAATGAACAAGGATTCCTATACCTTAATCAAGGATGGTGGCAAGTTTAAGCAGTTCCTGAAAAAGAGGCCGTTAAAAACGGAATCACCCATCTTGAGGGGGGCAAAGTGAGACGGGCCCTTTAAGCCCCTATTTTGTTCGGTGGGTGGAAAAAACCGAGTTTTTTTAAGGTTTTTTTGAGTGGAGAGAGGATAAGAGTTCGTTTTGTGCGGGTTATAACACTCGGTTGGCGTTTCCGAATTTGCCACGGTCTTCTTTACTTTTCTTGACTCCATCGTACGGTTTTTTGGAATCGTCTGCTCGCATTCGCCAGGGTCGGCCGTCGAGGACAAGCGATTGTCCGGTTTTCATGGGACGAACGAGTGGTCTGGCGCCAGGCAATCAATTCAGTCGGTTGGGTGCCTGCTCGGTTCCTCGGTCACGTGATTGAGACGGAACCACTCGCTTGCCGAAAGGGCCGTTTGTTCCTGTTTGACTCGCTTTGCCATTTTCTTCGTTGCCCGGTTCAGGCGGCGGGTCACCATGTGGCTGGTGACGAGATCATGCTCGCGCAAACCGAGTTGTTTCAATAGAAGGATCATGTCCTGGTTGATGAACTGTTTCATGATCTCGTCATCCATCGCCAGGAAATACCCCAGTTCCACAGGGCAGGGAAGTTGACGTGCAAAGGACTCGATTTTCTGGTCGTAGTGTCCCAGTGGGTGACGTTCGACGATCATCATCGCGACGGACAGGGACGTATCAGAGGTCTTTACCGATGACATCTCCGTTGCGAGCATTTCAGCCATCGTCAAGAAGACGGGTGGTCGGGTTCCGTGAGGCACCTGTTCAAGCCAACGCTCATTCACCACTTGCGTGATGATGTCGTATGGCAGGTTCCAGGACTCCAATGCGTCCTGCAATTCGGTAAAGACATCCGTAAAGTGGGCAACCAGAAAGATGACCTGTTCGGGGCCAGCCCGATTTTCAATGGAATCGCGCAACGAATTGAACAGGCTGGGTCGAGTCAGCGCATAGGAATCATCAAAGCGCCGGTAACCTTGTTTTCCGAAAATCGAATCAAGCATGGACCGCACATGGCCTGGGTGAAACTGGAAACGATTATCCTAGCAGAAAAGTCTCCCGGCTGATTCGTCCTTGAGGCTGAGCGGTTGGCGGACCGCGTTGTTTATCTCCAAACCGATGATGGACCTGGCTCTTCGGTGGGGCCAGCGGGTTGTTGCCGAGGCGCCGTCGATCCCGGCAGGAATGCTTCGGCTGGGGGAACAAAGCTATGGGTCGCCGTATGCGTCTGAAGATCGGGCGTATCGGCCGTTTCGGTCTGTTGCGCATACCAGCCACCGACATGCTCCACCACGTTACCATGCTGTAGCGGATTCACCGTGACCTGGTCCCCTTGCCCGTTATCTACTTTGGCGGCCGCGCGATTTTCCGCCGTCCGTGCCGCCGAGGCAAACCGGTCGAGGGTGGCATCGGTCGGGCTGCCCTTGCGGACCCATTCAATCCAGGCAATTTGCAGATCGGACAGATCCTGGTAACCGTAGAACTGCTGCGTGGCCTGGTCCCAGATTTTGGTTGCACTGGGGCGCGGATTCCTGTTTTCTTCTCCCAGTCCCTGTTCAATGAATTTGACGAAGTGGACATGGCCTTTCTGGGCGATCAGGAATTTGGCCAAAGAGTAGCCCTGTGCATAGAGGGGCAAAATGTCGTGGGGATACCGCTTCATGGTAAACATCCGGTTGAATGGAATCCCCCGCGACGGTTTGGCGGTCAGGAAATTCATCAACATCTCATGGTTTTTGTTCCGCTCCGACTCGTGCTCGACGGTTGTGCATGCTCCCTCGTCGGCCCAGCGCGGCAGCGGTTGACCGAAATGCGTGGCAAAAATCGTATGGGTGATTTCATGCGGTAAGACGGCATCCAGGACACGATCCGGGGGGCCGAAAATCTTCATTTGCCATCCGATCGGCTCGCTCTTCTGGCCTTCCATAAAGGCAAAACTGGTTTCGCCGCCCGCATGTGGACCCAGCTTGATCTGAACCGGGCATTTTTCTTTCCAGTTCTCGATTTCGTAGCCTAGCCACTGCTTGGAAAGTTCTCGACGGTATTGCTCGGCCAGGCGGCCTGCTTCTCGTGCGAGATTGGGATCGGGCGCCGTGATGACAAAATTGGTCGTGGCAGCGCGGTATTGACCCTGCGCCCAGGCTGTGTCGGCGAATATCCAAGTTGACGCGCAGAGGCATACAAGAAAACAGTAGCGAGCTTCCATGCTCCAGTCCTTTTGTGAATCAGGTTGTGCAAGTTCGGTCCTTCGAACTTGTGCCCCCCAGGTATACGTTTTGAGGCGAGGCCAGGGTTCAGGAAAAAATGGCTGCCGGCGTTTCTCAATGTCGCCCGGCAACCTATGCCTGCCAACTCTCGGCCTGATCACAAATTAAAACATTCAAAGGTATGCTCAAAGGGCGATTCGCTTGCCAGCAGGGCAGTCGCTAGCTGCTGGTTGACCGCTGCCCGCTCCCGGGTCGTGTTCAGGCGGTCGCGGCTCAGGCGGGTGCGCTTCGATTACCTTGACGATGGGTGCTGATCGACCTCCACCCAATTGCATGGGTTTGCAGCGGGAGGTCCGGGAAGTGAAACAGTGCAGGTTCTGCCAATGCGGGCAAGCCAGTTTTTTGCCCTCACCCGTTTCCCTGGCAGCGCCGGGGAAAACGGCCTGCTTTCCGATTTAAGGCTTGAGGAATTGGCTGCGACCGGCAAAATGGAATTTACCAGTGGCGTCGTCGCCGGCCCGCTGTTTTGCTCGGAGGATAAGCGAATTGGCAAGCAGGTTGATTCGAAATCAATTGCCCCTCACGGGGTTGCGGGTTCGAGTCCCGTGTCCTCCGCTCAAAAATTCCGACCCGGTTCATTCCGGGTCATTTTTTTTGGCCCGATTCGATGTCGCGTTCCACCCTCGGACCGTTTTGTCTGCGAGCCTGATCCAGCGGGTCGCCCCAGAATTCTTCGTTCAACTGGGCCAGGCGAGTCAGCAAATTCTCATGCTGCCGGAGGCGCTGCAGCAAGGTGCGCCAGGCATGCCGGGTGACGTGGTGCGGTGATACGGCCTGGTCGATCCTTTTCAGCAGGTTGGCAACGAGGTTGCCGTGTTGCATGTGGTAGGAAGTCATTCCGTCACCCAGGTGGTGGGGCCAGTTTTGTTGGTAACTGGCCAGGTCCTGCCCAGGTTGTTCATCCAACAGCCAGGCGCTGTCGGCCAGTTTCAGCATATCCATGAAGGTGGTCACGATGAGTGCCGCATCCTTGCCCTGCTCCACTTTCGCATGATCAGCATACGTATTGAGTACCGAGACAATCCACCTCGAAGACAGGTTTTCCATCAGCGGCTCGGTGTAACGTTCGGTGACCTGCAAGAACAGGTCGACCTGGCTGGCCAATCGGGCGGTGTCCGATTCGCGTCGGATGTCAATGATCAACTGGGCCAGTTTCCAGCAGAGGAGCGGTTTGCCCACAAACTCGGCACGCACCATTGCCTTGTGGTCGTTGACATCCGGTTTCCAGCCCGTCACGTAGGGAGCCGGAGCGGTCTCTGCCTCGACAAACTGGTCGAGTGACTCTGCCCAATCGCTTCCTTCTTGCAGCGGGTCCATACCGATGACTAGTTGCCCCGCCGCCTCGCTCGGTCAGGCCGTTCGCGCCGTTCGGGCGGTGCCGGTTGGTAATCCGGATCCTGGATCGAGCGGACGTCCATCGCCCACATCCCGCGGCCGTGCGTGGAAATTATCAGGATATCTTCCCTGGGGTGAATCACCATGTCGGAAACGAAGGTCGTTGGCAAACGGCTGCCCAGGACATGCCAGGTCTGCCCGCCATCGGTCGAGACGTAAGCACCCAGGTCGGTGCCGACATAGAGGACGTTCTTGTTCTTGGGGTCTTCACGGATCACGTTGATCGGCCCCGATGGGAGGTTGGCGACAATGCTGGTCCAGTTCTTGCCCTCGTCGGTCGATTTCCACAGGTAAGGGGTAAAGTCATCCCAGCGTTTACCATTTTGAGCGACGTAGACGGTGCCGTCGGTATGTCGCGATGCCTCGACCTGGGAAATCCAGCGATCGGGCTTGATCCCTTTGTTGATCCGATTCCACGTTTCACCCCCGTCGGGTGTGACCCACAAGTTTCCATCGTCGGTGCCGACGTAAATATGGCCGAACTTCTGATGCGATTCCGAGATCGATGAAATCGTCTGGTAAGGGATGTCGCCGATCTCTTCCAAGCGGTTGTTGGTCAGATCCGGGCTGATCTTCTGCAGATCGTCACCCCGGTTGGTCGAACGGTACAGGAAGTTCATCCCGTGATACAGGACATCCGGGTTGTGGGGAGAGAGGATAAAGGGAGCGATCCACTGACCGCGTACCGGGGGTTCGCCTTCGGCCGGTCGAGGCAGTAACCGTTTGCCCCGCGCGTTGGAGCCGATTTCGGTCCGGCTGATCTGCCCGTAAAAGCCTGCCGAATAAACCGTTTTTGGATCCCGTGGGTCGATCGCGTGACTGCTCCCTTCTCCCCCGGGGGCGCGTTCCCATTCGACGGGACGCATCGTCCGGTTGCCCCGGCGATCGGTGTTGATTTGAACGATGCCGCGGTAGCTTCCGTGATCCTGCACCGATCCATAAACGCGGAACGGACTGTCCATGTCGTGCATCACGTTGAAAAACTGGACAGCCGGGATCTGCTTGACGAACAACCGCCAGTTTTCTCCGGCGTCGTAGGAGATGTTGATCCCGCCGTCATTCCCGTTGATCAGGTACCGGGAGTCCTCGGGGTTGATCCACAGCGCATGGTGGTCGCCGTGCATGCCCCCCAGTCGACGAAACGTTTTGCCCCCGTCGTTGGAAACGTTGAGTGCCAGTCCCATGACATAGATCGTCTCCGGGTCATTCGGGTCGACTCGCATTTGTCCAAAGACCCAACCGTACGTGGAGGACAGGCCTTGCATGTAGCGGTTGGATTCGCTCACCTTCGCCCAGTTCTTCCCCGCATCGTTGGAACGGTAGACCTCGGCGCCTTTGATGACTTTTCCCTTCGGTCGACCATACGAATCATTGCCCGGGTTTTCCGGTTGGTTTTCCGCCTCGTCGTAATTATCGACGAAGGCATAGACGACGTTGGGTGAACTCTGACAGACATCGATCCCGATCCGCCCGCGGTGATGGGGTGCGGGCAGGCCGTTGTTGATTTCCTGCCAGGTGGCTCCACCATCGGTCGTCTTATGGAGTCCGCTGCCGGTGTGTTGGGGACTGCTACGGGGGTCGTTCCAGCGTTTGCGAACGCGCTGCCACGTAGCGCAGTAAAGGGTTTCCGGGTCTTCCGGGTCCATCACCAGGTCGATGGGGCCCGTTTTTTCGTCGATGTAAAGAATCCGCTTCCAGGTCTTGCCACCGTCGGTAGTCTTGTACAGGCCGCGCTCCGGATTGTCGGTCCATTCGTGGCCCGAGTCACATACATAGACGATATCCGGGTTGGTCGGGTGCACGACGATGCGCGGGACCGTGTGGGCCCATTCCAGTCCCATCGGCTGCCACGTCTCGCCGGCATCTAGCGATTTATAGACCCCGGCACCCGCCATCGAACTGCGAAAGATATTCGCTTCTCCCAAGCCGATCCAGACGATGTCCTGGTTCGAGGGAGAGATCGTCACGTCGCCAATGGAAGTCGAAGCGCCATGTTCAAAGACCGGCTTCCAGGTCGTTCCCTCGTTGTCCGTTTTCCATACCCCGCCCGAGGCGGTCGCCGCGTAGATCGTATAGGTATTGGAACGGGGTTTGGTAGCTGCCAGATCGGTAACCCGCCCGCTGATATTGGTTGGGCCGAGAAAGTACCAGTTGAAGTCTTTGAATTCGGAGGCATCGGCCATTTCGACATGCTTCTGGTACATGGCCATCCGCTGGTCGGCAGGCGTATACGTGTCATCCCCCGATTGCCGGGTGATCACGGCCTCCGCCGTTTGAGTGTCAACGGCTGGCCACAGCAGGCAGATCAGGCAGAGAGTCAAGCATCGTGATCGGTTCATGTCGGTTCCCGCGAGTTCTTGTCGTTTGGAAAGGTTGGCCCGCTGGCCGATCGGCTATTCCCGTTCGGAGAGTTCTACTCCCGATTGATAGTCGTCCAGCAGGTGCTCGGCGAAAAATTCATACATCCTTTGCGTCACGTACGGCTGGTAACGACCGAAACCGTGACGCGTGCCGGGCAGATACAACATATCAAATCGCTTGTTGGCTGTAATCAAGGCATCGACCAAACGGAGTGTATTGGCGGGGTGGACATTGTTGTCCGCTTCGCCATGGACCAAAAACAGGTGGCCTTTCAGGTTGGCAGCCAGTTCCGCGTTGGTGGGTACCTCGATATCGAATTTGACCTCCTGCTCCGATTTTTCGGCTTCCTTCTCCCGGCCACCCGATTTCCGTTTTCCCCGCTCGTCCGATTCTTTGGAGCGGTTGGAATCGACGGTTTTTTCCGTCTTTTCCTCCTGCTTTTGTTCCTGTTTGTTCTCCTTGTCCTGTAACTCGAGCCGCCCGCTCAGGAATGCTTGGGGACCGTCCTGCCACGGGTCGTTGGCCTCCTGGAATTCTCCATCGAGGTTAAACGCCCCTTCATGCTCGTAGAAAAAATCGGATTCTTCCACGCTGATCGCTTCCAGGTCGGCCACGGTGGGAGCCCCTGAGCGGGTCGACTGGCTCCGCCTCACGGCAGATTTTGCTTTGTCGGTTGACTGTTCCGCGTCACCCTGCACCAGCTTGAGCCCGTGGTAACGCTCCGCCCAGTAGTTGCCGTAAATGTTGTTGTCGTGGTTGCCCGCTGTGGCCACACCGACTTTAAAGAAATCGTTATAAGGTTCCTGGAGCAGGGCAGCGGCCGTCATGAAGCCACCCCCGGAATGCCCGTAGATACCCACACGCTCTACATCGATAAACGGAAACCGCTGGCCGAGTTGTTCGATGGCCGCCTTCTTGTCAGCCAATCCATAATCACGAAGGTTGTAGTAACCGTGGCTGTGGTACGCCTTGGAACGTTGCGGTGTGCCACCCCGATGACCGACCTGGATTACGATGAATCCGAGCTGTGCCAATTGCTGGTTGCCGGAGGTGGAAGAGAAGGTGTGGGATGTCCCTTCCATTTGAGGGCCGGGGTAGACGTGGGCGATGATCGGATATTTTCGATTCGGCTTGAAATCAAACGGCTTCCACATATTGCCGTACAAATCGGTAATGCCATCGGCTGCCTTGACCACAAAGGTGGTTGGCATCTTCCAGCCAACCTGCTCAATGCGCGAGAGGTCTGACTCTTCCAGTTTCATTACCTCGTTGCCCTGCGCGTCACGCAGGATAGACACGGGGGCCATGTCGACTCGCGAACAATTGTCGACCAGGTATTTCTTGGTCGGTGAAAGGGTCGAGCGGTGGTTGGCATCTCCCGGGTCGAGCAGCTTGAGGCCGGTGCCGTTCAGGTGAACGCTGTACAGATGTTGCTGGTAGAGGTTCTCTCCCGGTTCACGGCCATTGGCCTGGAAATAGACCAGGCGATTCTCTTCGTCCACATCGACAATCCGGCTGGCTCGGAATTCACCGGCTGTGATCGGGTTTTTAAAGGTCCCGTCGTGATCGTATAGGTAGAAGTGACCCCAGCCGGAACGCTCCGACCACCAGATCAACTCGTCCGTCTTCTCCAGGTAGCGGACTGACTGGGGAGATACATTGGCGGCCTCGAATCCATCTTCGATGAGGCAGTTCAATTCACCCGTCTCCGGGTTCAGCTCGCAAACCTCGCAGTTGCGTACCAAACGGTCCATCCGCACGAATCTCAACTGGTGGTTTTTCTCTTCCCAGTGCAGGTTGCGGTAGTTCTCATGCTTCCATTTCGGTTCCACTCGTTTCAGCTTCTTGTCAGCTCGAGAAAAATAATGCAGATGGGAAACCCGCACGCCCTCTTCACCCGGCATTGGGTAGGAGTAGGACTGAAGGGTGGGTCTGGGCTCGGCCAGTGAATTGATGACCCAAAGTTCTTTGACATCCCTTGAGTCGCTGCGGGTGATGTAGAACGACTGCGAGTCTTCGGACCAGGTTACGCGTGGCCGCGACTTTCGTTCGGCCGCCTTGCTTTCGTCTTGGTCCTGCTTGGAATCGGTAGTCCCGGAACTGCGTCGACTGCGGTAGACAAAACCGAATTTCTCTTCGCCGTCCTCCGAGAGTCGAATGGCCGTGTCGTCCAGTTCGGGGCCAATCTTGGGAATCGGCAATTCTTTTTCCTCCTCCTCTTCATCGTCCTTCTGCTTGTCGTCCTTCTGCTTGTCGTCCTTCTGCTTGTCGTCCTTCTGCTTGTCGTCCTTCTGCTTGTCGTCCTTCTGCTTGTC